>CAWFSV010000017.1:0-63672 GCA_963818575.1 uncultured Chloroflexia bacterium
GCAGCGCAGGAATTCCTGATTGGAGAAGGTCCTTGATCACTCCGGCCAGCAAGTTGGCCAAGATCAAGTCGAACCGGTGCCCAGTGGGAGGCGTTGCAGGAGAGCCAGAGTCGTCCGCAATGTTGAAGGAATCCAGGAGAACCTCGGGCTTGAAGATGTCGAAGGACCCATGAATGAGGGTCACCCTGTCGGAGAGCCCGTTGTGCGCCAGATTCACATGCGCCAGCTTGATTGCGCGGGCTGCGGTGTCGATCGCGTAGACGCGCGTGGCTCCCAACTTGGCCGCGGCGATGGCGAGGATCCCTGTGCCGCAGCCCACGTCGAGGACCGTGGCTCCGCTTCGCATGAACTGTTCCAGCAGCTCCAGGCACATCCGGGTTGTTGGATGCGAGGCGGTCCCGAAGGCCATTCCGGGTTGGATGTAGAGGGGTAGGACACCCGGGTCAAGTTCCATGGCCTGCCCTGGATCCTCGATTTCAAGGATCGGGACCACAAGCAGTCGAGTGCCTACCCGGATGGATCGATGCATGGCGCGCCAGCCGGGATTCCGATAGAAAAGATCAACGATCTGCCTGGCGGTGCTGAGAGCCCGGGCGATCGCAGCCGCGAAGGCAACCGTGAGCAGACGCAGAAGGAACACTATCGCGGAGCTGTTGGTATGAGTTCCGCCAAGAAGCGTGATGGCAAGCGTGACTGCGAATGCAGCGGTGGCTGCGAGCAACGCCGGACGCCAGCCGGCAAACCAGGCGATTAGCGACACGGGAAGCAGAAAGTAGAGAGGGATGGAGGGGACTCCCCCTGCTGAGCGGAGTTCGAGGAGTACCATCAGGGCCAGGAGCAAGCCGGCGAGGCCGATTGCCAGCTGGCTAGGAACGCGCTCGCTTGCGGTGGCGATCGATCGGAGCCACCTAGGACCGAGGCCTCCTGATGCCGCGGGTTGATCGTCAACCGGGGCCGGCGACGGGAAGGGTCTTTGGCTTTCTATCGCAACACCGCGCATTCGAGATGATAGAGAGAACGTGGCCCTCCCGGCACGCACATAACTCCATAAAGTGGAATGTCATTGAGGTTCGACACTCGCCCTTAGGTGCGGATACCGCCTAACATCTGATTCGACTCTTGCGTTCCCGGCGTCAGCCCTGATGGGCGCGGCCTGGGACGCGTCGAGGGATCAGCCGCGGGATGCGCCGGTGCTGCTCGGCCACCCAGGCGACGCGCGAGCGCAGCTCGCGGTCGTCTAACTCCTGAAGCACACAGACCATCCCGGCAGCCAGGATCAGGCACGCCCAGGCAGTCAGTGTCCCGGCCAGCAGCGTGGCGCCGAGCAGCGCCAGGCCGATACCCAACGTCATCGGTCGCCGGATCACGCGGTACGGCGCCCACTCCGCCAGCCGATCCGGCGAGCGCCCATAGGTGCCGTTGCGCAGGCGCGCCATCAGGGCCCACAGGGCCAGCGCCAATCCGCCGAAGATCAGCAGGGCACTCCCGACCGTCAGCGCCAGCACGGCCGGCGTCAGAATCGTGCGGGTGAGCGCCGTGGGAGAGTAGGTGCCCATCGAGGTGATCACCCCGGAGGGTCCGACGCTTGGCCCCAGCGTCCACGCCCACACAAAGGAAGCCAGCACGCAGGCCAGGCCGAGAGCGCGCAGGCTGGCTGCCGGCCAGCCGGGCACACGGTCGACCGCCGCCAGCGCCAGCCCCCGTCGCAGGAGCAGCGCGCCGGCATACGCCACGGCCCCGGCCATCAGGCTGAGGACAAACGGGAACTCGGCGATCCAGTCGGCCGTCTGCATTTCATCCCGCCTAGCGAAGCAGCAGGTAGACCACCACCAACGTCACTCCGACGGCCATCATACTGCTGGCCGCCAACGCGGCGATGAAGGCCCAGGTTGACCATGTCCGTCGGCCCGCGGGCTGCGGCATGATCGGTGCTTCGTTTGCGCCTTCGAGCATCGCATCCGCCGCACGGGGGCGCGCCAGATAGAGCGACGCCAGAACGACCAGGGCGACGAGCACTGCCGGGCCGAAGACCAGGCCGAGCTTGACGAAGGCGGTGACGCCGAGTTTGGCGACCAACCGGTCGCCCCACTCCGGCTGTGCATAGAACAGGATCAGCCCGCCCAGCGTCAGGCCGAGCAGCGGCAGGGCGGCGAACAGGACCAGGCGCACCGACCAGCGTGTCACGTCCGGCAGGTGCAACCGGCGTCGCGTCGGGCCGCCCGCCAGCGCCAGCGCCGCCCCGGCGCTGAGGGCCAGGAACAGGAACGACGCATACGGCAGCACCGCCTTCAGCAGCGCGGTCCCCGGCAGGGGTTCGACCAGCAGATCGAAGCGGCCGGGGGCAACGAATGACAACACCCAGCCGGCGGCCGACAGGAGCAGCAAGGGAAGTGAAACGGCCAGCGCCGCCGAGGCCAGCAGGCGCGGCAGCAGGCATGCCTGCCCGCGGCACGGAGGGTTCTTCGGCCGGCCGCGGTCCCGCCGGCTCAAGGGCATACAGCGCCGCCAACAGCACGACGCCGAACAGCGTCGCCGGCGAGAAGATCAGCGCCACGCGCAGGAACTCGGTCCCCGGCAGGCGTTCGAGCAGCGCCGTGAAGCGCTCGGGCGCCAGGTAGAACGCCGCCAATGCCAGCGCCGAGAGCAGCAGCGCCGGGATCGCCGGCACGAGCACGAACAGCGCCACCGCGCGGCTCGCACTTCGGGCGCGCTCGGTCGGCCGCGTGTCACCGGAGGAAGGTCGGGAAGTGCTCATCTCACGCCGCCTCATCCGCCGCGCCCTAAGGCGCCAGGTCGATCTCGACACTGCTGCGGTGGATGTCGCCGCCGTGCGCCGGGCTGATGTCGCGCACGACCACGCGCCCCGGCCCGGCCGCTGTCAGTGTGTAGGTCACATCGGCGGCGAACGGTCCCGGCAGGCCGAAGTCCGGCGCCTGCACCAGCACCGGCTGCAGCCCGATCACCACGCCGTAGGCGTCCACCACCTCGATCAACAGCGTCTGTTCGAAGCTCGCCACGCCGATGCCCTCGACGTGCACCACGCCGCCGCGAAGCGTATCGCCCGCCGCCGGCAGGTTGATCTGCAGCCGTTCCGCTTCCTCGTCCACCGCCGGGCGCACATCGGCGGCGCCCTCCGGCAAGACCGTCACGACGACCGACGCCAGATGGGTCACACCGCCGTCTCGCGGGCTGGCCAGGTAGGCCTGCAGGAAGGCCGGTCGCTCTTCGGTCGTGCTGAAGCTCAACGTCGCGTCAAAGGCCAGAGCTCCGCCCTCGATCTCTGAGCCGATCACCGCCTGGGGTGGAACCAGGTCGGTGCCGTCATCCAGCAACACGCGCAGCGTCAGCGTGTTCTCGAAGGCCGGCAGCGTCGTCGTCACATGTACGTTCATCGGGCTTACCAGCCGCGAGCTCTGGCCCGGTGCGGTGATGCGGATCGCCTCGGCCGGCTCGGCCGAGGCGGGCGTTTCGCCCGGCAGCGGGCCGGTCGTGGGGATCGGCGCCGGCACGGCGGTAGGCGTGGCGCCGGAGCCCAGCGAACAGGCAAGCAATATCGGCAGGGCGGCGAGCAGCAGGCGAGGCAGCGAGCGCATGGGAGCCTCCGGGGGCCGATTGCAGTTTAACTGGAGCCCTGGGAATTGACATCAGAACATTTGTTCGATATACTCGTGCTGCCCAAAGGAGGCCGACGTGTGGTCCCGCCAAGCTCCCGGCTGGCCTGATTCTCCCCCCTTGCCCGGCCCGCGCCTGGTGCTCGAGGTGGACGGCGCGCTCGCCGACCAGCTCCTGCGCGCCGCTCAGGCGCAGGACCTGCCAGCCGAGATCCTGGCCAACGACTTGCTGATGCAGGCCGTCGAGCAGGAGAGCCTGCGCCTGCGGGCCGAGGCGGCGCTCACCCGCCTGACACCGCGCGAGCGCGAGGTCGCCCGCTGGGTCGTGCTTGGTCACACCAACCGGCGGATCGCCGCCACGCTCGTCGTCTCGCCCGAGACGGTCAAGACGCACATCCGCCACACGCTGGAGAAGCTGGGCGTGCGCAGCAAGGCCGAGCTGCGCCTGCGCCTGAGCGAGATGGGTGTGCGTCGCTGGCCAGAGGCCGCGCCCGAAGCGCTTCCTGCCCCCGCTCGCTTACCTCTCGACCTCGATCTGCCACTGCGCTGATCAACCAGGCTGGCCACGACCGCACCGCAGTCTCATCAAGTATATATATAGACAAAACCTATACACTATGGTATAATATTGCCGTGAACGATCAACGAACAATCGCACCGGCCGAGAAAGGACATGGCGCGCGAAGTGATCGAAGAATTCCAGACGGTCGTCCTCGGGCGCGGCGGAATGCTCGATGCCATGCTTCCGCCGCTGGCCTTCCTGGTCGGCAACGCCTTGCCGGAAACCTGGCCGGCATGATCGCCGCCCTGGGCACCGCAGGCAGCTTCGTCGTCCTGCGCCTGCTCCAACGCCAGCCGTTCGCCTATGCCCTGATCGGCCTCGGCGGATCGCTGCTGTCGTTCGTCCTGGCGCAAGTGCTCCGCCGCGCCGAGATCTTCTTCCTGCCCGACATGATCACCAACCTCGCCCTGGCGGCGGTCAGCCTGCTGTCGATCCTGCTCCGCCGCCCGCTCGTCGCCTGGACCTCGCACCTCGTCCGGCGCTGGCCACGGAATTGGTACTGGCATCCGCGCGTCCGCCCGGCCTATACCGAGGCCACGCTCGCCTGGGCGGTCTACTTCCTGGCCCAAGCCCTCCTACAGTGGAGGGTGCTCCAGCTTCAGGACGCGGCGCGCATGGCCACCCTCGGATTGTTCACCGGTTGGCCGGCGAACGGTCGTCCTGCTCATCCTGACCTACCTGTACGGCACATGGCGACTGGCGCGCCTGTCCGGCCCGAGTGTGGCCGAGTTCCGCGCCGGCACGCCCCCGCCCTGGACCGGACAGCGGCGCGGCTTCTAGCCCCGCCGCCGCAAAGGAGCTTTCCATGAACGTGCTTGAGATCCTGCAGATCATCGCCGCCCTGGCCACCGCCGCCACCGGCCTGTTCTCGCTCCTCGCTCCCACCAAGATCACCGGTTTCACCGGCCTGCAGCCCGTCGGCGGGCGAGGCATCACCGAGCTGCGCGCCGTGCTCGGAGCGCTGTTCATCGCACTCGGCGTGGCGCCGCTGTTCCTCGGCCCGGTCGCCTACTTGATGCTCGGCATCGGCTACCTGGCGATCGGCGCGGTGCGCGCCGTCTCGATGGTCGTCGACCGCTCCGTCGTCCAATCCAACGTCATCAGCCTGATCACCGAGATCGTCCTGGGTGTGATCCTGGTTCTTTAGCCCGACGAACGCGTGCCCGACTCACGGAGTAACTCATGGATTTCCTCAGCCTCTATCTGCTGGCCGGAGGCGTTGTCCTCGGCCTGATGATCCTGCTCTGGCTGCTCAGCCTGGCGCTGCGCAACGCGAGCATCGTCGACATCTTCTGGGGCACGGGCTTCGTGATCGTCGCCTGGGCCGCCTTCCTGTTCACGCCCGACGGCTTCCTGCCGCGCAAGCTGCTGCTGGCGGCGCTGGTCACGATCTGGGGCCTGCGCCTGTCGATCCACATCCTGCGCCGCAACTGGGGCAAGCCGGAGGACTTCCGCTACGCCGCCTGGCGCCAGGAAAGCGGCCGCAACTGGTGGTGGTACAGCTTCTTCAAGGTCTTCCTCCTGCAGGGAATCCTGCTGTGGATCATCAGCACGCCGCTGATCGCTGTGCAGTTCAGCCCGGCGCCGGCACGCCTGGGCCTGCTCGACGCCCTGGGCGTCCTCGTCTGGGCCTTCGGCTTCTACTTCGAGGCCGCCGGCGACGCACAGCTCGAGCGCTTCAAGAGCGACCCGGCCAACAAGGGCAAGCTGCTCACGACCGGCGTCTGGCACTACACGCGTCACCCGAACTACTTCGGCGACGCCGCCCAGTGGTGGGGCTACTTCCTGATCGCCGCCGGCGCCGGCGGCTGGTGGACGGGCTTCAGCCCGATCCTGATGACGCTGCTGCTGGTGCGCGTCTCGGGCGTCGCCCTGCTCGAGAAGACACTCATCGAAACCAAGCCCGGCTACCGCGAGTACGCGCAGACGACCAGCGCCTTCGTGCCCTGGTTCCCGCGTCGCCCGGCCGCCGGCCGGTGAACCTCACGGAGACCCACATGAAGATCGCCAAAGTCCTCTCCCTGCTCGGCCTGCTGTCCATGACCGGCGTGCTGATCTACGGCTTCACCGTCGGCGACTTCGCCGGCGAGGGCCGGCCGTCTGCTGGCGATGCCCTGGGGCATCGTCTCGCTCGTCGATCTGTACGTCGGCTTCACGCTCTTCTCGGCCTGGATCGTCTACCGCGAGCGCTCCTTGGCCGCGTTCGCTCGTCTGGGTGGTGCTGATGATGACGCTCGGCTTCTTCACCGCCAGCCTGTACACCTTTCTGGCGCTTCAATCCAGCGCCGGCGAATGGCACAGGTTCTGGTTCGGCCGCCGGGCGTGATGGCGGCCGCCACATCCTTGGCGTCCACCATGCACCCGTCGCAGGTATTCTGTTTGGGAGGTTCTGCTATGGTTCGCAATCGCTTGGTCTTCGGCCTGGTTCCTTTCCTGGCCGTCCTGATCGCCGGCTGTGCTTCCGCCACGCCCGCGCCCGATCCAACGGCTCTGCCCACGCAGGCGCCGCCCACAGCGCCGACCGCCACGCTTCCCGCGCTCGAGCCCACGACCGTTTCGGCCGCCTCGCAGCCCGAGGGCGCCCTCCGCCTGGTCATGGCACCGGAGGGCAACCAGGCGCAGTTCAGCGTGCGCGAGCAGCTCGTCGGCCTGGATCTCCCCAGCGACGCCGTCGGAACGACGACTTCCGTCAGCGGCGCCCTCCTGATCCAGCCCGATGGCCAGTTGGTGGCGGGTGAATCGCACTTCGTCGTCGACCTGACGACGCTGCACACCGACAACAATCGCCGCGACGGCTACATCCAGCGCAACACGCTCGAGACCGGCACCTACCCGGAGGCGGTCTTCGTGCCAACCGCGGCCGCAGGGCTGCCGTCGCCCCTGCCCGATTCGGGGCCGGTCGCCTTCCAGCTCAGCGGAGACCTCACCGTCCACGGCGTCACCCGCCCGGTCACCTGGGAGGTGACAGCGGAGATCGCCGGCCAGTCACTTACCGGCACGGCGACGACCAGCATCACCTTCACCGACTTTGGGATGACGCTGCCGCGTGTCGGTCCGGTGCTCAGCGTCGAAGACCTGATTGCCCTGCAGCTCGATTTCGTCCTGACCCTGGAGTGAAACGCACGTGCGGGGGCGATGGATGCATCGCCCCCGCACCTTCATAATGCAATCCTCTTCCTCAGGATCAGCCTCTCGCCCGGAATAGGCCCGTGCTTTCGCTGCGACCCCTCCTGGGGTAAGCTCCCTCCATGGCGTTGGGTCCATGGGCCCTCAGGTCATGGACATCCCCTGCCGGGAGACTTCGCGTGACGGTTCGCATGGATCCGAACGGTACCCTTCGTGACCTGCGCGTACTCCGTCTCGAGAACGATCAGGTGTCGGTCGAACTCCTCCCGGAGGTCGGCGCCAAGATCTGGAACTTCGTCCACCGGCCAAGCGGTCACAACCTGCTGTGGCACAATCCCCACCTGCCTCCCGCCCGGCAGGCATTCGGCGCCTCCTTCGATGACAACTGGTCGGGCGGCTGGGACGAGCTCCTCCCCAACGATCTGCCGCGCCCGGCACCGAACGGCGACCTGTTGCCCGACCACGGCGAAGTCTGGTCGCAGGAGTCCGAGTGGGAGGTCCTCGAGGACGGGCCGAAGCGCTGCTCCGCCCGCTTCACAACCTATGGCCGGGTCCTGCCCACACGATTCGAGAAGGTGATCAGCCTGGAGGGCAATGACCCTTTCCTGCGTTTGCATTACACCTACACCAACCGTGCGCCCTACCCGATCGACTTCCTGTGGAACATCCATCCGGCGCTTGCGGTTTCCGAGCATACGCGGTTGGAGGTCCCGGCAGACCGCGGCATCACCGATCCCTGGAGGGAAGACCGCTTCGAGGGAAACGCCGCCTTCACGTGGCCGTATGCCATCGACCGCGACGGCCGCAAGGTCGACTTGCGCCGCGTGGATCCTCCCGACGCCGTCGTCGCAGACATGCACTACCTCATCGACGTCCAGGAGGGCTGGTACGCGGCCACCGATCAGGCCGCCGGGATCGGCTTCGCCCTTGCCTTCCCGCGTGCTGATCTTCCCTCACGTATGGCTCTTCCGCGCGCTCGGGGGATGGCGCGGGCTGTACACCCTCATCCTGGAGGCCTCCACCGGCTACCCGTATGATCTCGAGGTGGCCAGGCAGCGCGGGACCTGCGGACACCTCGACGCCGGCGCTTCGATCGAGGCCGAGGTCCTGGCCATCGCCTACTCGGGCATCTCGGCTGTCGCCGAGGTCCGCCCGGACGGTCAGGTCCTGCCCAGGCGGTAGACTGCGTACGACCCACACCGGTTTGTTCGGAGCAGGCCCAGCGACCACCTCGCCGGCGTTCACCTCCTCCGAGCGCAGGTGCGTCATCCAGCAGGATGGTAATGGAAAGAGGAGAGGCACGTGAGCGAAACGCGATCGATTGAAGAAGCGCCTGAGCCGCGCACGCGCCTCAGCCTGGCGGCTGACCTTCGCCGGCTCGGGGTGCGCGCCGGAGACACGCTTCTGGTTCACTCGTCGTTGAGTTCTCTGGGTTGGGTATGCGGCGGGCCCACGGCCGTCCTCCAGGCGCTGCAGGACGTGCTCACGCAGGACGGCACACTGGTGATGCCGGCCCACTCCGGCGATCTCTCCGACCCCGGGTACTGGCAGCACCCGCCAGTGCCGCAGGGCTGGTGGCCGGTCATCCGCGAGACGATGCCGGCCTTCGACCCGGCGCTCACACCCACGCGTGGGATGGGGTGCATCCCCGAACTGTTCCGCACCTGGCCGGATGTCCTGCGCAGCAACCACCCGGTCAACTCCTTCGCCGCGTGGGGCAAGCACGCCCGGACCGTCACCTCGGGCCACAGCCTCGAACACAGCCTGGGCGAAGACTCCCCGCTGCAGCGCCTCGTCGACCTCGACGGGCAGGTCCTGCTGCTCGGGGTTGGCTTCGACAGCAACACCAGCTTCCACCTGGCCGAGTCTCGCTCGGGCCGCTACGACTTCATCCTTCAAGGCGCGCCCCTGCTCGTAGATGGCCGTCGGATGTGGAAGACGTATCGCAATGTCGACTACCAGTCGGATGACTTCGCCGCCTGCGGTCTGGCGTTCGAGGCGACCGGTGGCGTGCGCCACGGCCCGGTCGGCTCCGGCCCGTCGCGGCTCTTCTCGATCCGCGCCGCAACCGATTTCGCATGCGCCTGGTTCCTCGATCATCGTCCACCAGGCGATTAGGCAGATTGCAACCATCGCCCCGGGAACCCCATGCGCCTTCCTCACGGAAGGCGCATGGGGTTGGTGCGGGGAACTCCGCCTCGATCAGCGTATCTGGAACTGGGTCAACGCTCCCGCGCCGGCGGCGAAGATCCCGAGCATCATGCTGGCTGCCACATACAGGAACAGGCCCAGGACGGCGGTCACAACAGCCTTGAGGGTGTCGAAGCCCATCGTCTCGCGCAGCGCGATCACCCCGGCCACGAGGGTCAGGAGCCAGGCCGCGAAACGGAAGATCCACCCGACGCACGGGATGAAGCCGAGCAGCAGCAGGAAGCGGGGCGCCCCGGCGAAAGCCAGCGCCCGGGTCATCCCGCTGAGTGTCCCCACCCCGCCGAGCGCCCGTCCGACGACGTAGGCGATCACGGCCCACAGCAGCCATCCGAGGAGCAGGTTGCTGCCCAACTCCAGGAAGAATGCCACCACCGGCCGGCCGCCGGACAGCGCGCCCAATCCCTGGCCGAGCGCGGCGAGGATGGCGACCAGCACGGCGAGAACGATCGCCTCGACGTTGTACCTGGCGTCGCCTGCCACTTCCTTGAAGACGGAGCCATCGAGACGCATGGCGCGGAAGATCCGGTCCAACATGGCGCTCCTCCTGGCCCGACTCACAGATCGCGAATGAAGACGCGGTGGTTCTTGTAGGGCACTCCGCCCAGGTTGACCAGGTCGTGCCGCATCTGCACGGCCGTCTCCGCCACCTGGGTCAGGTCGGCATGGCGGAAGCCCGCCTCCCGCACCGTCTTCTCCATCTCCGAGTACAGCAGCGCATTGCCGCCACGACCCTGGAACTCGGGCAGGATGCCCGCCCCGTTGAGCGCCACCCACTTCGTGCGCTTGAACTCGATCAGCAGGTCGACGATCCCGAACGGCAGCAGCCGGCCGCCGCTGCGTTGGATGGCGGCCGAGACGTCGGGGAAGGCGAACAGGAACCCGACGACGCGCTCGCCGTGGGCGATCAGCTTGATCAGCTTCGGGTCGGCGACCGTCAGCACGTTGTCGAGCACGAACTGGATCTCGCGATCGCTGAGCGGGAAGTACTCCCAGTTGTTGACAAAGGCCTGGTTGTAGGCCTGGCCGATGCGCGGCGCCCAGGCGCGCAGCTCCTTCTTCGTCTGGAAGCGGACCACCCGCAGCCCGCTGTGCGCCGCCGCTCGCCCGGCGATGCGGTGGATGCGTTCGTCGAGCTTGAACTTCTCCGGCGTCAGGTAGCAGGAGATGAAGTCGACTTCTTTGCGGAACCCCAGCGCCTCGGCGAACTTCGGGTAGTACGGCGGGTTGTAGTTCATCATCGTCATCGCCGGGCGGAACTCGAAGCCCTCCACCAGCATGCCGTAGCCGTCGAGCGCCCCGAAACCCTTCGGCCCGACGAGCTGGTTCAGACCGCGGGCGCGGGCGCGCTCGGCGCACGCGGTCGAACAGGGCCCGCGCCACCTCCAGGTCCTCGACACATTCGAACAGGTAGAACTGCGCCGTGCGCTTCTTGTGGTAGCGGTTGTAGGGCTTGTTCTCGAGCAGCCCGATGCGCCCGACCACCTCGCCGTCGCGCGCGGCGACGAAGAACTCGGCGTCCGAGTGCTCGTAGAACGGGTGCTTCCTGGGGATTGAGCATCGCCGCCGCATCGATGCGGATGGGCGGCACCCACAACGGTTGGCCGCGGTACAAGCGGAAGGGCAGCTCCAGGAAACGCTTCACCTGCCCCTTGTTGTTGAGATCGACCGCCTCGACCTGGATCATGCGCCCCTCCGTCGGTTCGGGCGGATTGTAGCACTGCTGGAATCCGCCTACAATCGTGCCGATCTCAGGGTGGGAATTCCATGATCGCACGCTTCCTGCATTGGCTCATCCGCGGGCTGGTGCGCCTCCTGGTGGATGTGCACTGCATCGGCTTCGAACACCGGCCGGCACAGGGCCCGTACATCATCGTCGCCAACCATCTGGCCTTCTGGGACGCTCCGATCCTGTACGCGTTGATCGGTGGGCCGCAGCTGAGCGGCTGGGCGGCGGAGAAGTACCGCTACAACCCGATCTGGGGCACGATCTTGCGCATGGGCAGCGGCATCTTCATCCAGCGCGGTCAGGTCGACCGCGACGCCCTGGCGGGCGCCGTCGGCCTGGCTGAAGCAGGGCAAGGTGTTCGGCCTCGCCCCGGAGGGCACGCGCACCAAGACCGGCGGCCTGGCGCGCGGCAAGAGCGGCGTGGCCTACATCGCACAGCAGAGCGGCGCGCCCATCTTACCGATGGCGCACTTCGGCACCGAGCGGGTGGTCCAGGGCTGGCTGCGCCTGCGCCGGCCGATCGTCACGGTGCGCATGGGCCCGCCCTTCAGGCTCCCGCCGCTGCCCGCCGGGGATCGCAGCCTGGGCCTGCGCCAGCAGACCGACCTGGTCATGTGTCACATCGCCGCCCTGTTGCCCCCGGAGTATCGCGGCGTCTATGCCGACCACCTGGAGTTGCGACGGCTGCTGGCCGAATCCCAACCGGCCTGAACTCCGCACCGGACTCATGAGAGGAGGGCGAGTCAACTCGCCCTCCTCTCGCGCCAACTGGCAGATCGAAGGCCGGCGTACGAAGTGGCGCTGAGTAGCCTCGGTCGTCCACTCGCAGACCACCCGACCTCATCCTGATCGAGTGGCGTGCCCCTGGGGCTCGACGGCCTCACGCAGGCGCCAGCGTCAAGGTCTCCGTGATGAAGCAGCGCGTGAAGCCTGCCACCTCGGCCACTCGCCGGGAAGCCGTGTTGGTCTGATCACAGCGGTACATGCAGACGGCTGCCAGGTCGATGGCCCGGCGCGCCAGGTCCGAGACGATCGCCGGCGCCAGGCGCCGGCCGCGAAAGGCGGGATCGGTCAGCACGCCCAGGTCCATGAATCCGTGCCGCCGGTATCCGCTGCCGCAGGCGACCATGCGCTCCCCGACGAAGCAGCCGCAGGCGATCTCGTGTCCGGCCTCGACGTAGGCATCGTCCACCTCGTCCGCCGTGCACAGCGATCGAACAGCGCCTGCAGGGCCGCCTGGTCCAAGCCCGTCAGCGCGCGCAGCATCGGATGGGCGGCGCGGGCGTGTGCACGATCAGACGATCCGGATCCAGGTGGAAGATGAAGCCGCGGTCGTCCGTCCGCACGCGCTCGGCCGGGAGCGACTCCGATAGGTTCGCCGCCGTAAGGCTCGCCTCGTGTCCAAGTCGATGCAAGAGCCCCGTCAGCTCCGTCTCGAGCGCTGGATCGATTTCGATGAAGGCGTGGGCCCGGAGGTGAGCGATGTGGATTGCACCCGATCCCGCCAGTTTGTCCCGCGGCACGAGGGTCGTTCCGGCGCGCTGGAGATCCTCCGGGGCGCATCCAAAGTGCGAGGACCAGATCTTGTTGACCTGGCCCTCGAAGCTCTCACCGGTCATTCCACCTCACGCCCGCCGCAGGCAGCGATGCGGCACCCGGCCACGACGTCCCGATCCGTCAGCAGATCACCCAAGCAGCGACCAGCCCAGGCCGAACAGGTAGGGCAGCCACGCCAGCGCGGCCCATGCCGGATGTGCCCTGCGCGTGGCGTTCTTGCTGTCCCAACTGAAGAGGAAGATGGACATCCCGAAGGCCAGCACGCCTCCCGCCACCAGGATCCCGGCCGACAGCCACGGATGCGTGCCGGCCGTTTGCCCCATCGCCAATCCCCCGAAGGCGTCCATGGCGTAGGTCGTCGGGAGCACCAGCGCCACCTTGGCCAGCGCGGGCGGGAGCATGCTGAAGGGCAGCATCAGCCCGCCCAGGATCATCGACGGCAGGAAGACCAGCTGGGAGAACAGGACGGTCATGCGCGTGCTGCTGGAGATCACGCCGATCAGCGCGCCGATGCCGGCGAAGGCGAAGGCGGAGACGAGAAACACCAGGAGGAACCCCACCCAGTTCACCGGGGCTGCGCCGTCGAACAGCGCCGGCGCGGTCAGGGCGATGATCACCGTCACCAGCAGGGCGTGCAGCATGCTGGTCAGCACCGGGATGGCCAGGATCGACAGGGCCGGGACGCCGTTGATCTTGTACGAGCGGAAGATGCCCGCCTCGCGTGCGCTCACCAGCGTATCGGGCATCCCCAGCAGCGCGCCGCTCAACACGGCGAACACGGACATGGCCGGTACGATCGTCGTCAGAAACCCGGGGTTGATCGATCCCAGGAGCGCCCCGAACATGACGTAGCAGCCGAGCGGAAACAGGTAGTTCATCAGCATCAGCGTCTTGTTGCGGATGCCGACACGGAAGTCGAAGCCGAAATGGTAGGCGAAGGCATTCATCGGGCGGCACCTTTCGTCGTGATCTCCAGGAACCGGTCCTCCAGCGTCGGGCGTTCGACGCGCAAGTCCACCAGCGTGATCGCCCTGGGCCTGGATGTAGGTGATCAGCGCCGAGACCGTCGGGCCGACGTCGGTGCTGAAGTAGATGAAGTAGTCCTCCCAGCCGCTGCATCTGCCGGACGGCCGGGAAGGCGGCCTCGGGCCTGGCCAGGCAGTCGGCCTCGGTGGACACCGAGATCTTCGTCAGCCCGGCGCCGGTGGCGGTCAGCTCCAGCGGCGTGCCGGTGGCGGCGATCCTTCCCTTGAGCAGGATGGCGACCCGCGTCGCCATCTCGGACGCTTCGGCCATATCGTGCGTCGCCAGCAGGATGGTCGTGCCGCCGGCCTGCAGCTCGCGCATCAGGTCGTGCAGCATCACTCGCGAGGCGACGTCCAATCCGGCGGTCGGCTCGTCGAGGAAGACCACCGGCGGATTGTGCGCCACGGCCAGCGCCAGCGCCAGCCGGCGCTGCTGCCCGCCCGAGAGCTGGTGGTACTGGGTTGCCCGCTTGTCGCTCAGCCCGACGCGCTCGATCAAGTCGTCGCGGGCGGCGACGCCGTGATAGGCGCAGAAGAAGCGCATCGCTTCGTCGACGCGGAAGCTGTCCGGCAGGCCCGAGGTCTGCAGCTGTACGCCGATCAGCGGCGCGCAGCTGACGGGCCTGGCGAGCAGGGTCGACGCCGGCCACGCGCAGCGACCCTCCGTCCGGCCGACGCAGCCCTTCCAGGCTCTCGAGCGTGCTGGTCTTGCCGGCGCCGTTGGGCCCCAGCAGTCCGAAGATCTCGCCGCGCTGGACGTCGAAGCTGATCCCGTCGACGGCGACGAACGAGCCGTAGGTCTTGCGGAAGTCTTGGACCTGGATGATGGCATCGGTCATGGTCACACTCTATTCATCCTTGTTGGTGCCGGCGTCCGGGCGAAGGCTCTCCTGGGAGTTAACCTTGCCGTCGCCGGCGGGTGTCGATGTTAGATCGCCGTCCCGGCCAGTTGATCCGGTGAGAAGGGGGCGCCGTGCCCTGGATACACGATCCTGATTCCCATGCTGCGCACGCGGGCGTCGCTGGCCAGCGCGGCCGGAAGGTCGTCGATGAGGAGTTGCAGCGCCGGCCGCTTGATGCTCTCATAGAGATCACCGCAAAGCAAGTCGCCCTCGTCCGTCAGGATCCCGATCGAGCCCTTCGAGTGGCCGGGGATGGCGACCACCCGGGCGTCCAGGCCGTACTCGGCCAGGGTAGACCCCTCGGTGAGCAGGACATCGGGGGCAAAGCGCTGCGCCCTGCCGAACCCGATCAACCTTGGGACCAAGACCCTCAGCAGGGCGTTCGACTTCTTGCGGTTCACGAACATGTCACCGCGCTCGGCCATCGGCGCGTCGTCGGCGTGCATGCCGATACGGCTGCCGAAGGCACGGCGCAGGTAGGCGGCGGTGCCTGTATGGTCGAAGTCACCATGTGTGATGACGATCAGCTTCAGCTTGCCGGGCAGGCAGCCGAGGCTCTCCAGGTTCTTGTGAAGACGGCCCCGCGCGTTGGGCGCGCCCGTGTCCACCAGCACGAAGGCGTCTCCGGCTCGAAGCAGGTAGACGTTGACGGTGCCCATGCCCAGGGGCATCGGAAGCGAGATCGGGTTCACCGATGTCGGCATGCTGTGTCACCTCTGGGCCCCTTGGTTCGAGCCCGGGCCCGCCGGAAGTGCGTTGCCTGCTGCAGCACTGCGCTGCGCAGCATACCGGAGTCAGCAAGCCTACTGTCCTCTCAGGCTGGGGGAGCTGTCATCCCCAGAACTGATGAACTCCCGGGGCGCCGCGCCGGATGCGGGCTCGGAGGGTGATCCGGCCGGCTCGTTTCCGCCAGGCCAAGCGCCCGGGGCGCTCTACGGCAGCGACTCCAGGTACTTCAGAAAGGGCTTCATCGCCTTGAAGGTCTTCAGCGTCTCGTGCAGGAACGTGGGCGCGATGACCTGTGCGTCCGGGATCTGCCGAATCACGGTGATGCTCTTCAGGCGAAGGAGATCCGCTTCGGGATGGTCGCGTGGATAACCCCTCGGAACGGTCTTCAGCCGTTCGCCGCGCACCTCGCCGAAGGTCCTGCGGAAGGCTGCGGCGGCGGCGATCCTCTTGAACGGGCGAGGGTCGCGATCGATCGCCGCGCGCCAGGAGGCCAGCTGGTGCGGATCCGGCTCGTGCAGGCCTCCAGCCAGCATGGTGTTCCCGGGCTCGATGTGGACGTAGTAGCCCATGCGTCGGGACTTGCGCCCGCCGGGAGCGATGTAGGCGCTCATGTAGGGCTTGTAGGGCGTCTTGTCCTTGCTGAAGCGAAGGTCGCGGTTGATGCGAAAGATGCAGTCCCTGGGACTGACGCCGGTGAGGGGCTCGGTGCGGGAGAGTTCGTGCAGCAGGGCGGCCACGAAGTCTTCGAAGTGGGCGCGAGCGACCTCGTAGTCGTCCCGATGCGCCTGAAACCAATCGCGGTTGTTGTTGCGCTTGAGCGCCCGGACGAATCCGAGGACGGGCTGCAGGGCTGTCTCAGCTCCCATGGGGATCCTCCTGGCCATCGGCGGCTCACCGGTTCTGGTGGCCAATGCCCGACCGGGGGATTGTAGTCAGCGACGTCCGGAGGTGAAGCCTCGCCGGGTGGGGTGGGGGGCACTCTGTCCCCGCGAATCCCGGCGGTTTCTCCACCTTGATCCCCCGCGCGGGGGATGCACCGTCCCCTGAGCAATTCAACCTCTGGTGGGATGGCCATCCACCGATCCTGAGGTAGAAATAGAACAAACGTTCTGATGACATCAGACGCCGTCGCCGCATCCCACCCGAGCGAGGTAGCCGTGTCGCATCAACTGCTCGCCTATGCCCCCTCCGATCTTCCGATCCCGGCCGCCGACCCGGCGCTGGTCGAGGCGCTCGTCCAGCCGCGCCTGTCGCTGTTCTGGGGCGCCGAGACCACCGCCCGCACGCTGCTGGCCGTCGCCACGGCGCTCGCCGGCCGCGGTCAGCCGGTGTGCATTTTCGACGGCGGCAACCGCTTCGACGGCTACTACGTCGCCCGCCTGGCGCGGCAGCTCGCCGGCAGCCTGCACCCGCGCCTGCCGGCCGATCCGCACGCGCTGCTCGGACGCATTCGCCTGTCACGCGCCTTCACCTGCTTCCAGCTCGCCGAGCTGATCGAGAACGCTCCGGCCGGCCCCGAGCCGCTGTTCGTCCTCGAGCTGCTGGCCACGTTCTACGACGAGAGCGTCCCCCTGGCCGACTCGGAGCGCCTGCTCACCGTCACCCTCGCCCACCTCAAACGCCTGGCCGCCGCGGGCCCGGTGATCGTCGGCGCCCGCGAGCCGCAGACGCTGGTCAAGGATCGTTGGGCGCTGCTCGACCGCCTGCAGGCGGCCGCCGATGCCGCCTGGCTGCTCCGGCCTCCGCAGTCGCCGGCCGTCACCCAGCCCGGCCTGCCGTGGGCCTAAGCCTCCATGGGACGCACCCTTCCTTCCATTACTCAGGCGTTCCTCGCCGAGCAGGAATTGCTCGGCCGTTTCCGCCGCGCCCTGCGCCGCGAGGATCAGCTCGCCCTGGACGACCTGCTGGCCGCCGCGCGCCATCACCTGGCCGCCGCGGCCTACGCCTCCCACCTGCTGCCCTTCGAAACGCTGCTGCTCGCCATGCTGGTCGAGGAACACAAACACGTCCTCGACCTGCAGCGTCAGCTCGAGGCCTGGATCGCCGACACACAGGGGCAAGGCCCGGCAGGGTCACCGTAGGGGCGACGCATGCCGTCTCGCACCCGGCGGGCCGGCGCTGCCGCCGGGCTTCGCGGCACGAACGGTGCTTCGCCCCTCACCACACCCGATGCTCGCCCGCACGCAGGTGACGCGTGACCACGCTCTACGCCTGGCTGTTCGACGCCTATCCATCCGACGCCGGCATGACCACCTGGTGGATCGACGCCGACGGCGGCGCACACGCGCTGCACGACGACCTGACGCCCGCATTCTACGTTCGCGGCCCGCGCTCCGACCTGCACGACCTGTGCGTCTGGCTGCGCGCCCAGGCATTCTCCCCGATCGCGCTGCGCCGCACCGAGCGCACCGACCTGTTCCTCGATCGCGCCGTCGAGGTGCTCGAGGTCGGCGTGAGCCAGCCGGCGGCCTTCACGCGCCTCTTCCGCCAGACGGCCGACGCCTTTCCCCACCTGACCTACTACGACGCCGACATCCCGCTGCCGCAGCGCTACGTGCTGACGCGCGGCATCTTCCCGCTGGCCTACTGCGCCATCGAACACCAGGCCGGGCGGATCGTCGACCTGCAGCCGCTCGATACCCCCTGGGAGCCCGAGTACCGGCTGCCGCCGCTGAGGGTCATGGCGCTGCGCCTGGCCGGCGAGCTGCGCGACCCGTCGCGCGGCCACCGCGGCGACCTGCTGGTCGAGGTCGACGGTCGCCAGCATATCTTTCCCCGCCGCCACAGCCGCCAGCTCGTCCTCGGCGTGCGTCACCTGCTCGAGCAGCACGATCCCGATCTGCTCGTCACCGCCTACGGCGATTCGTATCTGCTGCCCCGCCTGCTGGCGCTCTCGGAACACTTTCATATCCCGCTGCCGCTCAACCGCGATCTCCGACAGACGGTGGCGCACAAGGCGGCGCATTCGTACTTCTCCTACGGCCGCATCGTCTTCCGCAACGAGCAGCACCTGCTCTACGGCCGCTGGCACATCGACCGCCAGAACGCCTTCCTGGCCGACGACTACGGCCTGGAGGGCTCGCTCGAGATCGCCCGCCTCACCGGCCTGCCGGTGCAGACCGTGGCCCGCGTCTCCACCGGCACCGGCATCAGCGCCATGCAGGTCAACACCGCCTGGCGCCGCGGCGTGCTCGTCCCGTGGCAGAAACGCCAGCCCGAGTCGCTCAAGACCGTCGGCGACCTGCTCGTCGCCGACAAGGGCGGGCTGGTCTACAACCCGATCGTCGGGCTGCACCAGCACGTCGCCGAACTGGATTTCTCGGCCATGTACCCGAGCATCATGGTGCGTTTCAACCTGTCGCCCGAGACGGTCGGCGCGGCGTGCTGCGAGGGAACGCCGGTGCCCGAGATCGGCACGCCGGTGTGCTCCCATCGCCAGGGGCTGGTGCCCGAGACGCTCGCCCCGCTGCTCGAGAAGCGCTTCCATTACAAAGCGCTCATCCGCCAGCTGCCCGAGGACGACCCGCGCAAGGAGATCTACCGCCGGCGCTACTCGGCGCACAAGTGGCTGCTGGTCACCTGCTTCGGCTACCTGGGCTACAAGAACGCCCGCTTCGGCCGGATCGAGGCGCACGAGGCGGTGACGGCCTACGGGCGCGAGGTGCTGCTGCGCGCCAAGGAGCTGGTCGAGGAGCGCGGCTTCCGCGTCCTGCACCTGTACGTCGACGGGCTGTGGATCGAGAAACCCGGGGCGCATCTGCGGCCGGATTACGACGCGCTGCTGGAGGACATCCACCAGCGCACCGGGCTGCACATCGGCCTGGAGGGCGTCTACCGCTGGGTGGCCTTTCTGCCGTCGCGGGTCGAGCCGCGCATCTCGGTCGCCAACCGCTACTTCGGCGCCTTCGACGACGGGTCGGTGAAGGTGCGCGGCATCGAGGCCCGCCGCCACGATACGCCGCGCTTCATCCGCGAGACGCAGCTCGGCATGCTCGACATCCTGGCCGAGGGCCGCGACGTCGCCGGGTTCCGCCAGACGGTGCCGGATGCCATCCGTTACGTGCGCCGCCGCCTGCACACCCTGCGCACCGGTCAGGTGGCGTTGAAGGATCTGGTCGTCACCCACCGGCTGGCGCGCGAGCCGTCCGAGTTCGTCGTGCGCACCGCCGCCGCCCGCGTCGCCCAACAGCTCACCCAGGCCGGCGTCCAATTCAGCCCCGGCGAGAGCCTGCGCTTCGTGTACGTCCCCGGGCCGGAGAAGGCGCGCGCCTGGGAGCTGGTCGAAGACAGTCCGCCCTACGACCCGCAGGCTTACACCGAGCTGCTGCTGCGCGCCGTCGAAAGCCTGCTGCTGCCGGTCGGCGTCGACCGGCGCATGCTCGACCTGTGGTTGATCGGGGATGCCGGCTACTGGGGGCCTCCGGGGACGCTGCCGCCGCCGGGCGTCGACGGCCATGCGCCGCTGCTGGCGCATCTCGCCGTCCGCGGTCGCCATCGCTGCTGCGCCCGGCCCTGCGTACGGTCCGGCGATCCCGGCGGCAGCCGCCAGCGTCTACCGCGTCCCCACGACCGATCGCCGCTGATCATGCGCGATGCCCTCAACGCCGTACTCGCCACGCGTGCCGACAGACTCTCCCCGACGGCACGCGCGGAACCCGGCTCACCGCTCACGGGCACGCGCCGGACGCTTCGGCCCCGTGGTTGACAAGCCGGCAGGGAATGCTAGAATCCTTTCATCCCGCCTGTCCCTTCGGGGGCAGGCCGCGAGACCGTACTCGCAAGAGTGCGGTCTCTGCTTGCTGGGAGGGATCGATGCCGCCCAGAACCCATGTCTACATCGACGGTTTCAACCTCTACTACGGAGCGGTGAAGGGCACGGCGCTCAAGTGGCTCGATGTCCGGCGGCTTTGCGAACTACTGCTCCCGGGCCACCGGATCGACAAGGTCAAATACTTCACCGCCCGGGTCAGCGCACGTCCAGACGACCCCGACAAGCCAACCCGACAACAGATCTACCTGAGGGCGCTTCGCACACTCCCGGGCGTGGAGATCATCTACGGGAGTTTCCTGTCCCACGATGTGCCCATGCCGTTGGCCGAGCCGGCTCCCGGAGGATCACGGTTTGCCAGGGTCATCAAGACGGAAGAGAAGGGCTCCGACGTGAATATTGCCGCCCATCTCATCCACGACGCGCACCAGGGGTTGTTCGACGTCGCCGTGTTGGTTACGAACGACTCGGATCTGACGGAGCCGATCAAGATCGTGCGACGCGAACTCGGGCTCCCGGTTGGAATCCTCAATCCCCATGAGCAGACGCCCAGCCAGATGCTGCTCAAACATGCTTCCTTCGTCAAGCAGATCCGGCATGGCGTTCTCGCCGCCAGTCAATTCCCCGCCGTGCTCAAGGACAGGAAAGGCCCAATTCACAGACCCGAGGCATGGAGCTAGGAGCGATCCGCGGCGAGGGATCCCGGAGGGGATCGCAGGCTCTCGCCTGCGCAGAGGACCTGGAACCGATCGAACCGTTTGTTCAAGCCCCCTTCGGGGGCGTGTCGGAAGAAACCAGCGGCGGGCAGGAGACTCCTGCCCGCCGCAACTCGTATCCAACGACTGACCAGCGCTGCATGAGCTCCGCCGGCGTGGCCGGAATCCCCTAGTCGTCGTCTGCTCCTCCTCCGCCCGGATGACAGTTCAAACAACTCCCCATCGAGAAACCGGAGACCTCCTTGTGCTTGTCCTGCATCTTGGCGGCGCTGTGTTCGTGACAGTTGGTGCACGTGAAGGAGGTCAGCGACGAAGGGTGGCAGGTGGAACAACTGCTTCCGGCGCCCCCGTGGTTCATCGGGAAGGAGTGCGGCCCGTTGTAGCCTGCCGGCAACCAGGCGGAAGTCGAATGGCAGTCCGCACAGCTGGTGCCAAAGCGGCCGGCGTGCACCCCCGGCTCAGCATGGCAGTTGACGCAGGCACGCGGCGTCCCCTGGAACGTTCCGCCCCCATGGCACTGCGAGCACGCCGTGCTGCGGTGGGCACCGGTGAGCGGGAAGCGCGATCGATTGTGATCGAAGGTTGCGTCGCTCCATTGCGTCACACGGTGACAGGCAGCGCAGTCGGTTCCGTACTGGCCGCCGTGCTTGTCATCCTCCCGATGGCAGCCGACGCAGCTCGTCGGCGTTCCTCGATAGTGACCACCGGCATGGCAGGCGGAGCAGGCGACCTGCTGGTGAGATCCCACCAGAGGGAACGCCGACTTGTTGTGGTCGAAGGTCACATCGTCCCAGCGCGTCGCCCGGTGGCAGGCGGCACAGTCGCTGCCCAGCTCGCCTGCATGCTTGTCATCGTCCCGGTGGCAGCCCACGCAATCGCGTGGCGTGCCGACGTACTGACCGCCCGGGTGACACGCCGCACATGCAGCCGGACGGTGCGCCCCGGTCAGGGGGAAGCGGGTCTTCGCGTGGTCGAAGGTCAGGTCGCTCCAACGGGAGGTCCGGTGACATTCACCGCAGCTAACCTTGAACTGGCCCCCGTGTGGGTCGTCCTGGGTATGACAGTCGGTGCACTCGGTGGGGATGCCGTGCCACTTGCGGTCGACATGACAGCCCTGACAATCGGCCAGCAGGTGACTGCCGGTCAGCACGAAACCCGAGCGCGCATGCTCGAAGGTCGCCTCCTGCCACGTGCCGGGGTTATGGCACTCGCCGCACGCCAGCCCAAGGCGACGCTCGTGGACATCATCCTCGAAGGTGGCAGTCAACGCAGGCGGCCGGGGTTTGCTGCAGGGCCAGCACGGTCGTCGCACCGGCGTGGCAGCTCCCGCAATTCAGGGCAGCGTGTTTCCCCATCAGCGGAAAGGCCGCCGATTGATGGTCGAAGTCTCGGCCGTAGCGGTCGACGCCGTCATGACACGCCACGCACCCGTCGCCGAAGACGGATTCGTGGTCCGACAGGTAGGCGGCGTCCAGGAGCTGATGGCATTCGCGGCAGCTGGCGGCATCGAAGGACCGCAGGCTGACGTGGTGGCAGTCGGTGCACAGGAAGGTGCCGCCTTCGCCGACGGGCGGATGCGTTCGCAGCGAGAACCCGACCCGATCGTGCGGGAACCCGTTCATGTCGGCGCGGGTCAGCGACGCCTCGGGGCCTTGATGTTCGGTGTGGCAATCGCGGCAGTTGCCCGAATGGGCGAACCCGAAATGCAGGCTGGCCCGCTCCTCCATCTCGGCGCGAACATCGCCGTGGCAGTCCAGGCACCGATCGCCCATGCGCTCGCCGCCCCAGGCCGGCGCGTGGCAGCTGGAACAGCGCTGCGCCAGCTCGGCATGAGATCGTACGCCGCCGAGGGCCGTCTGGCCGACGGTGCCGTTCAATTCTCCGGAGCTGAAGATCGCATTGCCGCTGAACGCCGCCGCGCCGACCACCGTCACGGCGGTGATCACCGCCGCCAGCAGCCCCGTCGCCGTCATGCACCCGAGTGGTCGCCGCACCCGATCCTCCTTAACGCAGCAGCGTGGCGTAGTACAACGCCGCGCCGGCGTGAGCGAAGGCCGCCACGAACAGCGCCATGCCCAGCGGAATGTGGACGGTGTGCCAGACGGCCAGCAGCCGGCGCGCCGTGGCCAGGGATGCCAGTTGGCGTCTCAGGTCCCGCAGCCGGCGCTGCGCCATGGCCGTGCGGCTGGCCTGCTCGCGCGTTTCCGGATCCAGCCGTCGGCCGGTCGACCATGCCTGCCACCGCTCGCGCAGATCCTGCAGCCCGCGCCCCAGCACCAGCGACGCGCCGGTGCCGAGGGCTTGCGCCGCCCACGCCGGCCTCGTCGACCTGGATTCCTCTCAGGTCCGCTTCCGCCTGCCGCAACGCCTGCTCGATCGCCTCCGCTTCCAGCACCAGGCCGTCGGCCGTCCGCGGTACGGCGGTGTAGATGTACCGGCCCACGAACCCGCTGGCGACGACTACGGCCGTCATCAGCAGCACAATCCCGGCGAGCCCTCGGTAGGCCCAGGCGCTGTGCAGGAAGACCATGTAGGGACCGACGATCCCGGTGAAGATATGGAATTGCAGCCAGTCGCTCATCCGTCCCGGGACGCGCCGGGTGGCGCGTTTGCGGATCGAGTACAGCGTCTCGGTGGCGATCATCAACGTGAATCCCAGGATCCCCAGACCGTGGCCCAACAGCCCGCGTGCCTCCGGCACGCCCAGCCGAATGCTGACGCCGAAATACAGGCCCGTGATGGCAATCACGGCGACCAACGACAGCCACAGCTCGCGCCTAGAGGACACGGCCGCCTCGCTTCCACGATGCCCAGGATTCTTCGATCACGGGGAACAGTCCCTCCCGGTTGGAAAGCAACCGATCGCGCACGGCGGTAACGTCAACCCGATTCGAGATCAAGTCCTGCAGCGGGCGCGAGGCCCGCTGGTTCCCCATCACCAATCCGCCCAGGATGTGCTGGCGGCCCACCAGAACGCGCAGCCGGCTGGAGTCGTCGTCGGCCTCCACCGAGGCGGCATCCGGCTGGCGACGCCAGGCTTCGCTGTCGCCGCGAGCGATCCCGATCAGGTCATCATCCGGCGTAGGCTGCCCGACGCAGCCGAGGATGGTCGTGGTCAGGCCGCCGATGCGGGTGACGTTGAAGGGAGTACCCTTCCGGTACGCGCGGCGTGGGCCGGCCATGTTCGAACCGGCGGCCTTGCCCTGTTCGATCGCCAGCCACCAGAGCGAGTCAAGCACATACTCCCCGGTGTCCGGATCGAGCACTTCGGCCACGTCGCCGGCGGCGAAGACCCCATCGGCCGAAGCCGCCAGATGCGGATCCACGACGATGCCGCGTCTCACTTGCAGTCCGGCCGCCTTCGCCAGCTCGATGCGCGGTTCGATTCCAACGGCCACCGCCACGATGTCGCAGGCGATCTTGCCCCCCGGCGCCAGGTCGACGCCGACGACGCGCCCGCGGCGCCCAAGGATCTCCGTCAGGTTGGTGTTGTGGTGCAGGCGGATGCCTTCCTGCTCGAGATGCGCCTCGACCAGCTCCGACTCGTCGGGGTCGAGCACGTTCGACCAGTAGCGGTCGCGCCGCAGCAGGTAGTGCGTCTCGACGCCCCGCGCCGCCAGACCCTCGGCCAGTTCGAGGGCCGTGATCCCTCCGCCGACGACCACGGCTCGACGCGCCCGGCGCGCCAGGGCAACAATGCGCCGCGCATCCTCGAGCGTGTCCAGCGTGACCACGCCCTGCAGATCGATCCCCGTCACCTTGGGACGTACGGCACGCGCCCCGACGGCCAGGAGCACGGTGTCGTAGGAGAGGCTTCGGCCGTCCTGCAGCAGCACGCGGTGCTCGAGCGGCTGCAGGCCGACGGCCCTGGCCGTCTGCCGCCGCACGCCGATCCGCCGGTACTCCTCGTCCGGCCGCGAGTACAACTGTGACTGGGGAATGTGGCCTGCAAGGTAGTACGCCAACCCGGGTCGCGAGTAGAAGGCATGCGGCTCGTCGCCGAGAATCGTGATCTCCGCCTGTGCGTCGCACAGCCGGATGGCCTCCGCCGCCGCCAGGCTCGCCGGCCCATTCCCGACCAGGACAAATTGCCGCGCCATGTCAGGCGCCGCCTTCCGGGGGAACGAACAGCGAACTCGATTCGAACCGCAGCACTCCCCGCGGGCAGCGGGCCACACACTCGCCGCAGGTCAGGCAGTGGTCATCGACCACCGCCTTCCCGGCGACGGCATGCCCGCGCACATCGATCCCCAACGGACAGTTGTAGGAGCACAACCCGCATTGCACGCAGCGCACCGCCTCCGGCTGTACATAGGCGGAAACAAGCGCTCGGCGCACTGCGGCGTCGCGTCGGAGGAGTTGTCGGAGCATCGCCAGTCTTCCCCCCGCCTTCCCTCAGGCACTCCATGCTATAGGCGAGTGGGCGTATTCCGCAACCCCCGCTTCCGACCCAGTAAGACCCTCATTGACCATAATTTGGCTGCCTTTCTGGTCTGCCCAGCGAGTGAACGACTGGACGGCAACTGCCCGTTGGATTGCGGCGTCACTTAGCTGGCGCCCCGGCCGCGCCCGGGCCGGAGACTGCCCCTGGCTGCCCACCGGCCCTTCGACGGAGGCCGCGACCTGCACAGGGCCGATCGTCCGCCCAGCGACCGGTTTGCCCAATCGATCGGGGCGGCGCCACCCCGATCCGGCTGGAAACACGGAGCCGGTGGCGTGGGCTCCTCTGTTGGTCGGTTTCGCCGCCGCAAAGTTACGCCCGATTCCCCCGGACCAAACGGCTAGTCCTGCGGGACTGCCAGGGGTGCTCCTGTGCCCCACAGGAACGCTCCCGCGCCCAAAGCCCTGGGGGTGTTTGGTTGACGCCCGGATTGGACCCGTGGTAACATGGCTGGACGTGCCGCACCGGCATACGGCGGCACAACGTGATTCGACCAGGAGGAGCGGGACATCAGCGCCTCAGACCTACGCGTAAACGACGACATTCGGGTCCGCGAAGTGCGCCTCATCGGGCCCGACGGGCAAAATCTGGGGGTCGTATCCACCCGCGAAGCGATGCAGATCGCGCAGCAGGCGGGCCTCGACCTGGTGGAAGTCGCCCCGAACGTTGAACCTCCCGTCTGCCGTGTCCTCGACTACGGGAAGTTCCTGTACGAGAAGGCCAAGAAGGAACGCGAGGCGCGCAAGGCGCAGACCAAGATCGAGATCAAGGAGATCCGTCTACGCCCCAAGACCTCCGATCATCACCGCTCCTTCAAGATCCGCGACGCCCGGCGGTGGCTGACGGAGGGCAAGAAGGTCCGAGTGCGCATTCGCTTCCGGGGACGCGAGATCACCTATCCGGAGATCGCCCTGGAAGACCTGCGCGCCGTGGCCGCCGACCTGGCTGATGTGGCCGCCATCGAGCAGGCGCCGATGATGGAAGGCCGGACGATGCTGATGACCCTCGCACCGGGGAAGCCGGCCAAGGCCGCCACCTGAGTCGGACGTACGTCAGTGCACGAGACCGTCCGCGGACGCACGGGGGTCCGCGGTGTTGTCTGCCGCTGGGAGGCGGCGAAACCAGGGAAGGAGTAGGACTGTGCCTCGCAAGTCGACCAAGACGGGAAAGTACAAGCTCAAGACGCACAAGGCGACGGCCAAGCGGTTCCGGGTGACCGGCTCCGGCAAGCTCGTTCGCACCAAGGGTGGCAAGAGCCACCTGCGTCGCCGCCGCTCCCCTCGCGCCAAGCGATTGCTGAGCGAGATGGTGGAGGTCAAGGGACCCGGCATAAAGAAACGCGTACGCCGCCTGGCCCCGTACCTTCATCTGTACAAGGCGAATCCGAGCGCCGATCGGGGCGGCAAGTCGAAGTAATTCGTTCCAGGCTGGCGGCCGTTGGGTGCACACAACAGGCGTCCTGTGCGACGCCGGCGCCCAGGGGACCGCAGGAGAGTGAAGCATGGCACGTGTGAAAGCCGCGATGGTCAGCCGCCACCGGCACAAGAAGGTCCTGCGCCAGACGAGCGGCATGTACGGCTCGCGGCATTTGCTCTTCCGCCGCGCCAACGAGGCGCTGATGAAGAGCCTATGGTATGCCTACCGGGATCGGCGCACACGCAAGCGCGACCTGCGCCGATTGTGGATCGCCCGCATCAACGCCGGCGCCCACCTGCATGGCACGTCCTACAGCCGGTTCATGCATGACCTGAAAGTGGCCAACATCGACCTCAACCGAAAGATGCTGGCCGACCTGGCCGTGCGTGATCCCGGCGCCTTCGCCGCCATCGTTGCTGCCTCCCGCAGCTAAGCATTCCCTTCCCGCCTCCAGCAGAACGGGCTCCCTTCGGGGAGCCCGTTGCTTTTTCGGCCGGCCACGCTCCGGCCATAGCGACGTCCTCTGCTCACCAGCGCGCGTGATGCTCTTCGGCGAAACCGATCAGGTCGCGCACCTCCAGCGGCTGGCCATCGTCCAGGACCACGCGCCCGCGATAGCGCCCGAACATCTGGTGGACCTCGCTGAAGATGATCCCGAGATTGGTCTGCGCCGTGCGGTCCTTGAACGGCGTGAAGGTCAGGTCCAATCGCCCCTCGTCGTCGGTGAACCGCCAGGGGAGCATGGTGTTGCCGGCGGCGTAGTCGAAGCGCACGGCGCCGAGCTTGTGCAAGCGCCCCTGGACGATGACGCAATTCTCCGTGGCCATCCGCAGGTCCCCGAAGCCGCATCCGAGATTCAAGCCAAACGTGCGGCCGTCCGGCGCCGGCAGATAGCCGGAGGCGCTGGCCCAATTCCAGTAGCTGCGATACTCCCAGACCCCGCGCCCCCAGTCCAGCGAGCCCAGGCATGTCTCCGGCCGCAGTTCCTCGCGCACATCGCCGTATGCAAGGATGCCTTGCGCCGGCAGACAGTTGATCTTGGTGTTGTCGTAGAAGCGCCGCTCGCCGATGGGGATCACGACATTCATCGATTCATGCTCCGGCGGGCAGGCCAGCACGATCTCGGCCCGGATGCCGCGACCCGCATGAAACCCCGGCCAGTGCACGCTCACGCGCCGCTCTTGCGGGCCGGCCTCGAACCGCAGGGAGGCCTTGGGGCTGACAAAGGCGGCCGCTCCCGTCATGCAATTGCGCTCCAATTCAATTCCGCGCCCCAGCGGGATCACCAACCCCTCTTCGTGCAGCTCCCCGCTGGCGAAGTCCAGCGTGTAGACGAAGACGTTGCCGGCATACCCCAGGTCGGCGATGGTCGCCGAGAAGAAGCGCTGCGGCGTGAAAACGGCGTAGTAGTCCCAGCGCTTGAGGCGGAATCGCTGCAGCGGCCGCAGCGCGTAGAACCGCGCCTGTTCGAGATTGCAGTCCAGCAGCGGCCGGCGCGACCAGCCGACTTGCGCCAGGCGGCCGTGTGTATCCAGCAGAGGACCAGGTTGGGTCAGTTCGGTCTGCAACGGTGGTCTGCCTTTCTCGCCGGATTTGCCGCCTGTCGGTCGGAGGCTTCAGCCAGATCGGTGATTGCAGCTGGGTCGCCCCCGGCATTCATCCCGATCAGGCGGCGTGGAGACTTACGCGCTTTCAACCCCGCACACTCAGCTTCCTTCGCCCGTCTGCGGGCGAGGCGAGAATAGCTCTCGCAGCAGGCGAATTCCACCTGCCCCCATGACCGCCACCGACACAACATAGACGACCAGCGAGAGGACCACCAGCGCCCACCACAAGCCGACCGGCTCAGCCTCCCCCGAGGCCAGTCCCGTAAGGACGGCCAGCGCCTGACCACCGACCAACATACACACGGCGGCGGCGAGCGACCAGCCGATCAAGCGACGGTTCGATCGCACCCGGATCGCCGCCCAGAGCAACAACCCGCCGCCGACCAGGGCGGACGGGAAGAGCTCAGCCGGCATCAGATAGTCGAACCGGAACCAGCCTCTTGCCACCCGAAAGACGAGCCCCAGCACGAACGGCGCCAGGATCGGAAACCAGGCCAGCGCAGTCCCTGCCACGGCCAGGGCCTTCGTTCCAGCATCCTTCTTGAGCATCACATCACCCCGCGGGATCGCCGCCCCCATCGAATATCGAACCCGATCACCTGCCAACTGGCTGGACCAGGCACCGAGACTCTAGGGCGAAGCCTCGAGTCGTGCAAGCCTCGCCGGGCGGTCTGCCTGCATGGAGGTCTCCGGGCGAATCGGCGGCTCACTCCAGCGGCACGCACCGGCTGGTATCTCCGCGCGCCGGCGCGATCCCCGGTCCCGGGAGTTGGAGGGAACCCGGTTGTGGGCCGGCTCCTGCCGCGCCTCAGCCGGTGCTCCCTCCTGGAGCGACACCGTGGACTCGCAGGCGCGCGGCCACTTCGCTGTGACCCTGTTCGACGGCCAGGTCATACGGCGTGACGCCTTCGGCATTGCGAGACTCCGGCGCCGCCCCCCACTCGAGCAGCAGATCGACCAACTCCGCATAACCCCCGTGCGCCGCCAGATGGAGCGGCGTCCACCCGCCTGCAGTGCGAGCGTTGACATCGGATCCGTGCTTCAAGAGCAAGGTGACCACGTCCACACGCCGCGCCGCCGTCGCCGCGTGCAGCGGCATGTTCGCCTGCCCGTTGCGCGCCAGCAGGTTGTCCGACGCGCCGACAGCCAGCAACAGCTCGACCGTCGCCGTCCGACCAAAGAAGGCCGCCAGGTGCAGCGGCGTCCATCCGTCGAAGGAGTAGGCGTCCACTGCCTGCGGCTGCGCATCCAGATGCGATGCGACCCGGTCGCTTAATCCCAGTGCGGCCGCCTCATGCAGATCGATCGGCGCGCCCGCGTCCGCCAGCCATTGCGCCACCTCGTCCTGCCCATGGTAGACCGCCAGGAGCACGGCCGATTCACCGGATGGAGCGTGCGCCGCCTATCAAGCCGGGATCAGCTGAGACCAGGTCCCGCACACGTGCTGTGTTGCCGGTTCGCACCGCCTCGGCCAGCGCCTCCCAACCCACACCGACTTCCATATCGATCTTCTCCTTGCCCCGCCCCTCTCCGCACCCGCGGCACCGCCCACGCGGACGTTGCCGGGATTGTAACCGGCGACGCCCGCAGTTCCCGGTGATAGAATCGCATCCATCCTCACCGGGCAGACCGCATGCCTCAGCTTGTTGCCGAACGCCGCTGGCCGACCGGCCAGGTCCTGCAGTTGATCCACGGGGATCTGACGGAGGAAGACGTGGACGCCATCGTCAATGCCGCCAACGCGTACCTGGAGCACGGCGGTGGCGTGGCCGCCGACATCGTGCGTCGCGGCGGCAGCCTGATCCAGCACGAGAGCGATGCATGGGTGCGGGCCCACGGGCCGGTGAGCCACGATACCCCCGCGCTGACCGGCGCCGGGCGACTCGCATCCCGGCACGTCATCCATGCCGTCGGGCCGGTGTGGGGCGAGGGGGACGAAGACGCCAAGCTCCGCGCCGCGGTCGGTGGGGCGCTGCGCGTGGCGGACGAGCAGGGGTTCTCCAGCCTTGCTCTCCCCGCCATCTCGACCGGCGTGTTCGGTTTTCCCAAGGCCCGCGGCGCCCGGATCCTGACCGAGGCCATCGCGGATTTCTTCGAGGCCCATCCAACCAGCGCGCTGACCCAGGTCCACATCACCTTGATCGATGATCCGAGCGTCCAGGTCTTTGCGGCTGCATTCCGCGATCGCTGGCCGACAAGCGTGCTCCCGGTATGATCACCTCGACGCAGAACCCGCGCGTCAAGTCCGTTCGGGGGCTGCTGGCCCGCCGGCGCGCCCGCGAACAAGAGCAGGCCTTCGTCATCGAAGGGCTGCACCTGGCGCGAGAGGCGGTGGCGGCCGGGGCTGCGGCCCGCCTGGTGTTGTACACCGAGGATCTCGACGCACGCGGCCGGGGTCTGGTTAACAGCCTGGCGAAATTGGGAGCGGAGACCGAGGCGGTGTCGCCGGCGGTCATGGCCGCCTGCTCCGGAACCGAGACACCCCCGGGACTGGTCGCCGTCATCCGGCTTCCGGAACTTCGGCCGCCGTCGCCCCTCGGCCTGGCGTTGGTCCTCGATGGGCTGTCGGATCCCGGGAACCTGGGGACGATGCTGCGCACGGCGCTTGCCGCCGGAGTGCAGCTGGTCCTGCTCACGGGCGACACCGTCGACCCCTTCAATCCCAAGGTGGTCCGCGCCGCCACCGGCGCCCACTTTCACTTGCCGCTCCAGACGGTGACCCCCGGCGATCTTCCGGCGGCGGTCGAAGGCCTCGACCTGTGGCTGGCCGAGGCCAGGGCCGGAACCCCCTACGCCCGCGTCGATTGGCGCCCGCCGTGCGCGCTGATCATCGGGAGTGAGGCGCGTGGCCCGAGCGACGCCGTCCGCGCTCTCCCTGCCCGCCGCGTCCACATTCCTACGGCCACACAGACCGAGTCGCTCAACGCTTCCGCCGCCGCCGCCATCCTGCTGTTCGAGATCGCCCGCCAGCGAGGCCTGCCATGAATGTGCGCGCCCTGACCGGTTTCCTCGATCCCGGTTGGCCGATCGATCCCCGCCGCATCGGCCTGCTGGCGGAGGCACTGCATTCGGCGCGCAAGGCGCTGCAGGATGCAGGCTATGTCGTGCAGACCCTGCGCGTGGCCACCCCGCCGCCGTCCGAGATGGAACGGCCGGTGGTGCCGGCCGATCGCCCCGAATTGGCCCGCCAGCTCGAAGCCCAGTGTTTCGTGCACGGCATCGACTACGCCGCGGTGGGCCCGGCGCTTCCCGACGAGCTCCCGGGCTACGCCGTCATCCCCGACCTGTTGGCGGCGACCGAAAACGTCTTCGCCTCGGCGTTGATCGCCAGCCCGGACGCCGGCCTGTCGCTCCCAGCGGCGCATGCCGCCGCCGATGTCATCCACCGCGCCTCGTCCCTCACCCCGGATGGCTTCGCCAACCTGCGCTTCGCCGCGCTGGCCTGCGTGGCGCCGGGCTCGCCATTCTTCCCGGCCGCTTACGCCGACCGCGGCTCCCCGGCCATCGCCGTGGCGACCGAGGCGGCCGAGCTCGCCGTGGACGCGATGCGCGAGGTCACCTCCCCGGCCAAGGCGCGCCGCCGTTTGGTGAGCATGATCGAAGCCCATGGGGCGGCCTTCACGCGGCTGCTGCAGCCCGTCCTGACCCAGGCGGATGTTCGTTTCCTGGGTATCGACTTCTCGCTGGCGCCGTACCCTGAGCCGGTCCGCTCACTCGGTACGGCGATCGAAGCCTTCGGGCCCTCGGCCGTCGGCGCCTTTGGATCGGCGGCTGCCGCCGCCTTCCTGGCGGACTGCCTCGACCGGGCCGAGTTTCGCCGCACGGGCTTCTGCGGCCTGTTCCTGCCGGTCCTGGAGGACTCGATCCTCGCCGCCCGCGCCGCCTCCGGGCAGTTGACGGTGACGGATCTCCTCCTGTATTCGACCTTGTGCGGCACTGGTCTGGACACCCTACCCCTGCCGGGCGATGCCTCGCCGGCGGCGTTGGCCTCCGTCCTGATCGATGTCGCCGCGATCAGCTTGCGCCACGCCAAGCAACTCACGGCGCGCCTGATGCCGCTCCCCGGGAAATCCGCCGGCGATGAGGTTCACTTCGACTTCCCCTACTTCGCCGACAGCCGGGTGATGGCGCTCCCGAACGATCCGCTCGGCGGGCTGCTGGCCGGTACGGGGACGCTGGACATCGCCCCGCGGCCGTAGAGGTAGCAGTCAGCGGTCAGCAATCAGCATCAGCAATTGGCGATCAGCCGACTAGCAGCCAGCGACTAGCCGCTAGTCGCTAGCTGCTGGTTGCCAGTTCGCTCGTTGCTCCCCTCGCTCCCCCTTCCGATGTTAGAATCCATCCGCCCATGGACCTGCTCGAAGGATTGAATCCCCAACAGCGCCAGGCGGTCACCGCGCCGCCCGGACCGATTCTCGTCCTTGCCGGACCCGGATCCGGGAAGACGCGCGTCCTCACACACCGCATCGCCTATCTGGTGCAGGATCTCAACGTCCCCCCGTCCCAGATCATGGCCGTGACCTTCACCAACAAGGCCGCCCGGGCCATGCGCTCCCGGCTCGAGATGCTGGTCGCTCCGTCGTCCGGACGCGAGGCGGTCAGCCTGGGGACCTTCCATGCCCTGTGCGCCCGCATGCTGCGCCGCGAGTCGGAACGGCTTCCCTTTGGCCGCGACTTCGTCATCTTCGACGACACCGACCAGCTCTCGCTCATCCGCCAAAGCCTCAAGGAGATGAACCTCGACCCGAAGCAGGTCTCTCCGGGCCAGGTGCTGGCGCTGATCTCGCGCGCCAAGAATGAGCTGATCGAACCGGAGGACTTCGCCGCCAGCAGCTATATTGGTGAGGTGGCCAAGCGCGCCTATCAGCGCTACCAGCAGCTGCTGCTGCAGAACAACGCCCTCGACTTCGACGACCTGCTCCTGTGCGCCGTGCGTCTGGTGCGCGATCATGAGGAGGTGCGCCTCGCCTACCGGCGCCGCTTCCCGCACCTGCTCGTCGACGAGTTCCAGGACACCAACACGGTCCAGTATCAGTGGCTCCGGCACCTGGCAGGCGATCAGCCCGACCTGTATGCGGTCGGCGATGCCGATCAGTCGATCTACCGCTGGCGCGGCGCCGACGTTCGCAACGTGCGCCGCTTCCAGGAGGACTACCCGCACGCTCAGGTCTTCCTGCTCGAGCAGAACTACCGCTCGACGCAGACCATCCTGGATGCCGCCATGGGGGTGATCGACCGGCAGCCGGGACGGCCGCGCAAGCGGCTGTTCACCGATCGCGGCCAGGGCGAGCTCGTCTCCATCCACGAGGCCTACGACGAAGCCGATGAGGCGCAGTATGTCATCGAGACGCTCGTCACCGGCGTCGCGGCGGGGGACTGGGGCCTGGGCGATGTGGCCGTCATGTACCGCACCAACGCCCAGTCTCGCTCGCTGGAGGAGGCCTTCCTCCGCCACAATCTCGCCTACCGCCTGGTCGGCGCCCAGCGCTTCTACGGCCGGCGCGAGATCAAGGACCTGATCGCCTATCTGCGTCTGATCCATAATCCCGCCGATCAGGTCAGCCTGCTGCGCGTGCTCAACACCCCGCCGCGCGGCCTGGGCGCCAAGACGATCGAGACGCATGCTGGCGCTCGCTGATCAGCATCACCGCAGCGCGGCGTCGATCCTGCAAGATCTGTCCGGGCGCGACTCCGTGTACCGTCCGGCGTTCGGCACGCGCCCGGCCTCCGCGCTGGCCGAGTTTGGACAGCGGCTGGCGGCGTGGCGCAGCCTGGCTGCCACCGCACCCGTGGCGACGCTGCTGGAGAGCGTGCTGCGCGACGTGCGCTACCGCGAGTTCATCGACGACGGGACGGAGGAAGGCGAAGACCGCTGGGCCAACGTCGAGGAATTCCTCGCCCTGGCCCAGGAGGATCCCGCCCTCGGTCTGGAGATCTTCCTCGAGAACGTGGCCCTGGTCTCGGATCAGGATACGCTGACCGACTCGCAAAACGCCCCGACCCTGTTGACCCTGCACGCCGCCAAAGGCCTCGAGTTCCCGGTGGTCTTCATCGTCGGGCTGGACGACGGGTTGCTTCCCCACCAGCGTTCGTACGACGACCCGGAGGCGATGGCCGAGGAACGGCGGTTGTTCTACGTCGGATTGACCCGGGCCATGAACCGTCTCTTCCTGGTCCGCGCCTTCCGCCGCCACGCCGCCGGCAGTTCCTCCCTGACCGAAGCGTCGCGCTTCCTCGGCGACCTGCCGGCGGATCGGATCGACGGCGACGCGCCCACCCGGCTGACCCGCGCCCAGGCCGTATACGAACGCCAGACGCGCTGGGAGGGCCGGGCGCCGACCCCGATCGAAGCGCGCTACCGCGCCGGTATGCGCGTGCGCCATCCCTCGTTCGGCGAGGGCATGGTGCTTGAATCCCGGCTGGCGGACGGCGAGGAAGAGCTGACCGTCCAGTTCGAACTCGGCGGCCTGAAGTGGCTGGCCGCGTCCCTGGCTCATCTGGAGGTCCTGGACGGATAGTCGGCGTCTCTCGAAAGAACCTCTCGACATCGGAAACTGGCAGGCCGGGCCGCACCGCCCGGCGCGGGGGTAGACATGCACATCTTCCTGACCGGCGGTGCCGGCTACATCGGATCGGCCGCTGCCCAGCGGCTGCTGGAGTCCGGCCACGAGGTCACCGTCTACGACTCGCTGGTCACCGGCCACCGCGCCGCCATCCCCGGAAAGGTGCGCTTCGTGCATGCCGACCTGGCCAACGCCGATCTGCTGCGCAAGACGCTGGCGGACCATCCGGTCGACGCCGTCATGCACTTCGCCGCGTTCATCGAAGCCGGTGAGAGCATGCAGGACCCCGGCAAGTACTTCCGCAACAACCTGAGCCTGTCGCTCGGATTGTTGGAGGCGGCGGTGCAGGCGGGCGTGCGCCGATTCGTGTTGTCGTCCACCGCCGCCGTATACGCCTCCAGCGAGACGCCCTTGTCGGAGGACTCACCCCTCGGCCCGGCGAACGTCTACGGGCATTCCAAGCTGATGATGGAACAGGCGCTCGAGTGGTATCGGCACATCCATGGCCTGCGCTTCGCCGCGCTGCGCTACTTCAACGCTGCCGGTTCGCTCCCTGATCGCGGCGAGGACCACCGACCGGAGAGCCACCTGATCCCCCTCGTACTTCAGGTCGCGCTGGGGAAGCGCGCCGAAGTGCGCATCTTCGGGACCGACTACCCCACCCCGGACGGCACGTGCATCCGCGATTACATCCACATCTCGGATCTGATCGACGCGCATCTATTGGCGACTGCAGGCGCTCGAGACGCGCGATCGGCTGGTCTTCAACCTGGGGAACGGCGAGGGCTATTCGGTGCGGCAGGTGATCGAGACCGCGCGCCAGGTAACCGGCCATGCACCATCCCAGCCGTCGAGGTCGATCGTCGGCCGGGGGACGCACCTCGGCTGGTCGCTTCGGCCGAACGCATCCGTGCCGAATTGGGATGGAAGCCGCGATTCCCCGAGCTCGATGTCGATCATCGCCAGTGCCTGGGACTGGCATCGTTCCCGGCCCGACGGATACGCGCGGCGGCTCTAGTCCCCCCGGCCCTGGAGCCGCCGGCACGTGCTGCACTGCGCACCGGCAAGCGACGGACCCAGGTGCGCCGGCTGATCATCGAGCGCGCGAATCCCCAGGTGCTATAATCCCCGACGCGGACCTTCTTCCTCTGCACTATCCCGCCCGGTCATTGGAGTCAGTGGATGACCTACACCTACGCCCGCGTGCCCTCCGGTGGGCAGCGGATCAGCCTGCGTGACGGCAAGCTCGATGTGCCCGACATCCCGATCCTCCCCTTCATTGAGGGCGATGGGACCGGGCGCGACATCTGGCGCGCCTCCGTGCGCGTCTTCGATGCCGCCGTGCGCAAGGCCTACGGCGATCGTCGGCGCGTCGCCTGGATGGAAGTCTTCGCCGGCGAGAAGTCGTTCCAGCAGTTCCAGTCGTGGCTCCCCGACGAGACGGTTGCCGCCTTTCAGGAGTTTCGGGTGGGCATCAAGGGCCCGCTGACCACTCCGATCGGGGGAGGGATCCGTTCGCTGAACGTCGCCCTGCGCAAGGCGCTCGACCTGTACGTCTGCCTGCGGCCGATCCGCCACATCGAAGGCGTCCCCTCGCCGGTCCGCCGCCCGCAATACGTCGACATGGTCATCTTCCGCGAGAACACCGAGGACCTGTACTCCGGAATCGAGTTCGAGGCCGGCAGCCAGCCCAACGCCCAGTTCGCCTCGCTGCTTCGGCAGCACTTCCCCGAGGAATACGCCAAGATCCGCTTCCCCGACAGCGCCAGCTTCGGGTTGAAGCCGATCTCGCGCCAGGGGACCGACCGGCTCGTCCGGGCGGCGATCCAATGGGCCCTCGACAACCGGCGGCGATCGGTGACCCTGGTGCACAAGGGCAACATCATGAAGTTCACCGAGGGCGCTTTCCGCAACTGGGGGTACGAACTGGCCGAACGCGAGTTCGGCGATCGCGTCTACACCTGGGCGACCTGGGAACGGACGCGCCAGGCCCACGGCGAACCGGCCGCCAACCAGGAGCAGGACGAAGCCGTGCGCGCCGGGCGAATCCTGATCAAGGACGTCATTGCCGACATCGCCTTTCAGCAGACGATCACCCGGGCGCGCGAGTTCGACGTCCTCGCCACGATGAATCTGAACGGCGACTATCTGTCCGACGCCCTGGCCGCCCAGGTGGGGGGCATCGGCATCGCTCCCGGGGGCAACATCAACTACGAGACGGGCCACGCCGTGTTCGAGGCGACCCACGGCACGGCGCCCAAGTACGCCGACAAGGACGTCGTCAATCCCGGCTCGGTGATCCTCAGCGGCGAGATGATGTTCCGCTTCCTGGGCTGGCCGGAGGCCGCCGATCTGATCTTGCACGGCATCGAGGGCGCCATCGGCTCACGCCGGGTGACCTATGACTTCCATCGCCTGATGGAGAACGCCACGCTGCTGCGCTGCTCCGAATTCGGCGATGCGGTCATCGAGCACATGGTCTAGCCGGCGCCGGACGAAACCGAACGGCACCTGGTTGCTCGCCATCGTCCCGACAGGATCGATCGAACGCCGCGGGGAGCGGCGCGCGGCCTCCCGCCACGGGACGCCCGTCGCCGCCTCCGTCATTCCACAGGTTCCCGGCGGACGAACGTCAATTGACACCCGCCCCGCGCGCGCCTACCCTCAAGGTCGGTGAGGCAGCAGGCCGGCCGAGTGGGCGCCTGCTGTTTCCCGTGTCTGGTTCCCGGCGGCGGATGCCTGCTGTGCTATCATGGCCCCGTTCGTCCACCATGAACACCGGCTGTCCATCCGCAAGCAAACCCACCCCCCAAGGAGGGATCGACCATGCCTGACATTTCCGAGTACTTTGTCCCATGGCTTAAGGGCCAGAAGATGTACTACTCACCCCACATCGACCTGGCCTGGAAGCGTCCTGAGCTCCACCGACTGATGTCGAACGAAAACCCCAATCCGCCTTCCGACAAGGTGCTCGAGGCCATCATGAAGTATGCCAAGATGGCCAACCGCTACGCCGACCAGGGCTTCGCCGTCCGCGGCAAGCTGGCCGAGATGAACGGGCTGCCCGGCTTTGAGAACACGCTGCTCGGGAACGGCTCGAGCGAAGTCTACGATATGATCCTGCGCAGCTTCGTCCAGCCCGGCGACGAAGTCATTCAACACACGCCCTGCTTCGGCATCTACAAACTGCGCACGCTCATCGCCGGCGGCAAGATGGTCAGCGTCCCGATGGTCTACAAGTGGGGGGACGAGCACCTGCAGTACGACCCCGAGGCGATCCTCAAGGCCGTCACGCCCAAGACCAAAGTCATCATTGTCGCCAACCCCAACAACCCGACGGGCAACTTCATGGAGTCGTCCGGGTTCGCCCGGATCGCCGAGATGGGGATCCCCTTCATCATCGACGAGGCCTACGTCGAGTACGCCGGCGTCAAGGAGAAGTCGCAGGTTGGCCTGATCAAGTCGCACAAGAACGTCTTGATCACCCGCACGCTCTCCAAGGCGTACGGTCTGGCGGGCATGCGCTTCGGGTATGCGCTGGGCGACAAGGACGTGATCATGCAGATCGCCGCCACGCTGATCCCGTGGAACCAGAGCACCATCGCCATGTGGGCCGGGCTGGCCGCCCTGGAAGACACCGCCGGCCTGAAGGCACGCGTCGACTTCAACAACGGCGAGCTCGACCGCATCATGCGCGAGGTCAACAAGATCCCGAACGTCAAGGCCTTCCCCACCCGCGGCAACTACATGCTGTTCGACTCGAAGGCCCCGGGCAAGACCGGCGAGGGCATGATCAAGCTGGCCGAGTCGAAGGGCATGATCCTGCGCGGTCAGGAGCCGATGTACGGCAGCGACGGCTGGTTCCGGCTGACCATCGGCACCAAGGAAGAGAACGACATGTTCATCTCGGCCGTGAAGGAGTACTTCCTCTAGTCAGCCCGCGCCGAGCCGTGAAAGCCGGAGAGGCAGGGATCGCTCCCTGCCTCTCTTTGATTCCGTTTCCACCGGGCCCAGGCCGCCTACGCGCTTGCCCGCAGCGCCTCCAGCAGCGCCGGCAGCCGGGCGATCGAGTCGAGCACATGGCACGGGCGTCCAGCTCGAGTGCCCCAGGTCATCGCGCTGCGTTACGCCGGTCAGCACCAGCACCGATGTCATGCCGTTCTCACACGCAAAGCGCACGTCCGTGTGCAGGTTGTCCCCTACGACAAGAATCTCCGCCGGCGGGCGATCGAGGCGCCGCTGCACGCGTTCGGCCGCCAGGTGCGAAGGCTTTCCCGCCACCAGCTCGATGGTGCGCTTGGAGCTGGCCTCCAGCGCGCCGATGACCGCCGCGGCGTGCGGGACCTCCACGCCCTCCGGCGACACCCACGAAGGGTCGGCATTCGTCGCCATGAATCGCGCCCCGCGCCGCAGGGCACGAAAGGCGATGGTGAGGCCAGCATTGTCCAGCGTCATGGGCGAGGTGGCGATGACGACGTCGATGGCGGCTGGATCTTCGCTGAAGGCGAAGTCCGGCTCGAACTGGGCGCGGACATCCGGGTCCGACAGCACGAAAAGCCGGGCTCGCGGCAGTACCTCCCTGAGGTGGTCCCTCAGGATGGTGGAAGCCGTGATCACATCGTCCGGCTCGGTCGGCAGGCCGCGCGCTGTCAGCCGGGAGGCATAGGTTTCCGGCCGCACCGGGTTGTTGGTCAGGTAGACCAGCGGGAAGCCCGTCTCCCTCAGCCAGCGAAGGCACTCCAGCGCGCCGGCAATCATGCGGCCCCCCACCCACACCGTGCCGTCCAGGTCCATCACGATCCCGGGCCGGCGCTGTTCGGCGGCCGCCAGGCTCATGCGCTTCTTTCCCCGGCGGGTAGGGCGCCCATCTCGCGCAGCATTGTCTCGATCACCCTCAGCAGGGACCGGCAGTCCTCGGGCTGGATCCAGCCCATGTTGGCGATCTGGAAGCAGTTCTGCTCGAGCAGCGGTCCCTTGCCCGGGTAGAGCACGTAGCCCTGCGCGTCCATGGCCTCGATGAACTCGTCCACCCGCTGGCCGCGCGGCAGGAACGCTGTCGTCACCGTGTTGGAGCGGTGCTCCAGCGGAAGCAGCAGGCGCAATCCGAGTCGTTCGACGCCCGCACGCAGGATCTCGGCGCACTCGCGGTAGCGCCGAATGCGCGCCTCCAGGCCCTCGGCCAGCAGCTCCTGCAGCGCGGCGTCCAGTGCGACGAACATCTGCACCGATGGGGTGTTGGGCGTCTGCTCGGCCCGATCCGACCACTCGATGTGCTTCTGCAGGTTGAGGTAGACGTTGCGCCGGGGCATATCCTTCCCCAGTTCGGGGACGCTGCTCCGGCGGGCAATCACGAAGGAGACGCCGGGCAGCCCGGCGATCGCCTTGTTGGGCACGCCGGTGCACACGTCAATCGGTCGCGCACGACATCCAACGGTTCGCCGCCGATGGCGCTGACGCAGTCCACGAACAACTTGCGCCCGGCACCCGCCGTCAGCGCGCCGACGGCGCCGACGGGATTGCGCATCCCGGTGCTGGTCTCATGGTAGACCATGCACACCCAGCCGATCGACGGATGCTCGGCCAGCGTCTGGCGGATGGCTGCCTGGTCGTACGGCACCGCCCAGCCGAAGTCGAGGACGTGCAGGGGAAAGCCATAGACCTCGAGAATTCCGCGCAGCCGCTCCCCGAACTCGCCGTTGGTCAGCAGCAGCACCGCCTCGCCCGGCCGCACGATCGAAGACAGCGCCGTCTCGTTGGCCGCCGTCCCCGACCCGCTGACGACGACGGCCGTCATCCCGTCGTCGGCGCCCGACAACTGCAGCAGAGACTGCGCGGATGCGGCGGACGTACTGCTCGAAGACCGGCTGACGGTGCGGGATATCCGGCTGCAGCAGGACGGCCTTCACCGCCTCCGACGTCATCACCGGCCCGGGCGTGAACAGCATCTTCTTCTCGATCATCGTCGGTCACTCACCTGGGCGCCCACGGTCCGGATCGGGTTCTGCGCAAGACCTTCGGCCGGCATGGGCGGCGCATGGAACAGGGGCGCACCGCGCGGTGCGCCCCTGTCTGGATCCTGGGGCAGCGGGAGTCCGCGCCTTTCTACGCCACCTTGATGCCGGCCTTCTCCATCCGGCCCTTGCAGAAGTCCTCCACGCCCTGGACGGCCTTGGAGAACTCCGCCACGGTGAAGATCGTCGACGGGTGCGTGTTGAACTGGTCGAGCGACAGCCCGTTCGGCTCGTAGGCCTGCATGGTGAAGGGCATCTGGTAGATCTTCTCCAGCGTCGACTCCGGGATCTCCTCCTCAATGGCCGTTTCCCGGAACTCCAGCGCGTCCCCGAGCTGGAACATCGGCTCGAGCGCGCTCGGCGGCAGGGTATAGACGATATCGCCGCCGGAAATCTCCTCGACGTCCCAGTAGCGCATCTTGCCGTTCACCAGCGGTCCGGTGCGCACCGAGCACATCAACATCTTGCTCGGGTAGGCGCCTTCCTTGAGCATGCGGTACGCCCGGCGGAACACGCCGATGCCGAACCACTTGCGGTCGGCCTCGGTCCAGTTGACGCCATAGTAGGCGGCCTGCTCGGGGAGGATCGGCCGCTCGGTCAGCCGGCCGAGCATGTGCGTGATGACCGCGCGCCAGCCGGAGGTGTCGGTCTTGGCCTTGGCCGCATCCGCCAGGCCTTCCTGTGCGGCCCGCGCCACGGCCATGATCTGCGGCAGCGTGAAGCAGGTCGTGACGTTGGTCGAGATGCCCTTGGAGGTCAGGTGGCGCACGACGTCCACGCCCTGCTGGCTGGCCGGCACCTTGATCATCACGTTCTTCGAGAGAGCACGGAGCTCATCCGCCTGCCCGTACATGATTTCCTTCTCGGTGAACAGGCGCGGGTCCAGCTGGCCGGAGACCCAGCCGTAGCGGCCGCCGGAGGCCTCGAACAGCGGAAGCAGCTTCTGCGCCCCGCGCTTGACGATCTCCTTGTAGGTCATCCACCACAGATCCTTGAGCTGGATCCCGGGGTTGGCCTTGATCGCCTCGTCGACCCACTTCTCCCACATCGCCGGGTCGGTCTTGATCGCCGTCAGCGACAGGGGCGGGTTGGTCGTGCAGCCGCGGAAGACGCTCTTGCCCATGTCGTCCCAGACGAACAGGCGCTTGAGTTGGGCCTCCAGCTCCTTCTTCTGCCCGGCCGCCGCGGCGTCGACGTTCTTCTTCACCCAGCCGTCGAAGACCAACGGGGACGAGTCCCACCAGATCTCGGCGTCCGGATTGGCTCTCTGCAGTCGCTCCAATACACTCTCGGCCATCGAGTTGTCCTCCTGCGGACGATGCTAGGGTTTCCCCTGCCTTGGTTTGTCGAAGCGTGCCGGGCCTGCCGCCCGTCCCTCAATCCTAACACCGGACGGAGGGGGCGCCTCCGTCCCCAAACTCACCTCACGGGGCTGACGCTTGTCCGGCCTCCACAGGCCGAAAGGGCCCGGGGCCCTGAGGCGGGCGACTCCGGGCCCTTGGTCCTGCCTGCGGCCGAGCGGCAGCTAGGACTTGATGCGTTCGCCCTTCGGGTCGTACAGCGGATCGGCTTCGACCTTGAGCGCGATCCGCTCCCCAAACCAGTCGGTGTGAAACTCGTTGCCCAACTTGGCGTCCTCGATCGGCAGGTAGCCGAAGGCGATGCTCTTCTTGACGCTGTAACCGTAGCCGCCCGAGGTGATCCAGCCGATGACCTTGTCGCCCTTGAGGATCGGTTCGTTGCCCAGGGCGATCACGGTCGGATCGGAGAGCGAGAAGCAGCACAGCTTCTGCTTGATGCCTTCCGCCTTCTGCTTCACCAGCGCCGCCTTGCCCAGGAAGTCGCCCTTGCTCAGTTTGACGGCGAAACCCATGCCGGTCTCGAAGGGCGTATAGTCCGGGCTGATGTCCGGCCCCCAGTAGCGATAGCCCTTCTCCAGGCGCAGCGTGTCGATCGCCTTGTAGCCGGCCGCCACCATTCCCTCCGGCTCGCCGGCCGCCCACAGCGTGTCCCACAGGCGCGCGCCGTACTCCATCGGGAAGTAGAACTCCCACCCAAGTTCCCCGACGTAGGTCACGCGCACCGCCAGCACCGGGACGGTGCCGACGCTGATGCGCTTGGCCGTCATATAGGGGAAGCCGGCGTTGGAGATGTCGTCCGGCGTGACTTTGGCCAGGATGTCGCGCGCCTTCGGGCCCCACAGCCCAAAGCAGCCGTAGGTGGAGGTGACATCGTCGACGAACACCGATCCGTCGGTCGGCATGTGCAGCCGGATCCACGACAGGTCGTGCTGCCCGAAGGCGGTGCCGGTGATGATCAGGAAGCGGTCGGCCGCCGTGCGCGTGACGGTGAAGTCGCACTCGATACCGCCGCGGGCGTTGAGCATCGAGGTGTAGATGCAGCTGCCGACCGGCTTGTCGATGTCGTTATCGCACAAGTACTGCAGCAGCTTGAGCGCCCCCGGCCCGCGCACTTCGATCTTGCTGAAGGACGACTCATCGAACAGTCCGGCGACGGCGCGCGTCTGCAGGTGCTCGTGGCCGACGGCCGGCGACCAGTGGATCCCCGGCCAGCCGCGCGGCTTGTAGCCGTGCTTGGCAGCCTGCTCATACGGCGTGTACCAGTTGGGGCGCTCCCAGCCGAACTTCTCGCCGAAGTGCGCCCCCAGGTCCTTCTCGCGGCCGTAGGCCGGCCCGAGGCGGAATTGCCGTTCCGACTCGCGCTCCTCGCCCGGCAGGTGGATGTCGTAGTATTTGGTGTTGCTCTCGAAGGTCCGGTTCCAGATGAACTGCGGGCTGGCGTAGTGCGGACCGAAGCGGCGCACGTCCAGCCGCCAGCAGTCCCACTCCGGCGTGCCCTCGATGATCCACTCGGCCATGGCCTTGCCCAGCCCGCCGGCGCCCGCCAGGCCGTGGGCGCAGAAGGCACACGCCACCCAGAAGCCGCGCACGTCCGTCGGCCCGAGCAGGAATTCGCCGTCGGGCGTGAAGCCTTCCGGCCCATTCAGCAGTTGGATGATCTCGGCCTTCTCCACCGCCGGCACGCGCAGGATCGAGTTCTCCATCAGCGGCGTGAAGCGCTCCCAGTCCGGCGGGAACAGCTTGTACTTGAACTCCCCGGCGATGTCGCTCATCTGCAGCGCACGCGGGTTCTTTTCGTAGCCCCCGGTGATGAAGCCGCCGACCTCCTCGCGCCAGTAGACCAGGTGGTCCGGGTCGCGCATCGTCGGCGCGTTGTGGTCCAGGCCCTCCACCGGCTTGGTGATCAGGTACAGGTGGGCGAAGGGCACGATCGGCAGCGTGATGCCGACCATCTTGGAGATGACGCCGCCCCACTGGCCGGCGCAGTTGACCACGATCTCGGTCTTGATCCGCCCCTGATTGGTGATGACCTCGTCCACCTGGCCGTTCTTGGTGGTGATGCCGGTGACCTCGGTGTCGAGGAAGATGCGGGCGCCGCGGCTCTTGGCGCCCGCTGCGAGTGCCATGGTCAGCCCCGTCGGATCGATGCTGCCGTCCGTCGGGGTCAACACCGCCCCCAGCACGCCCTCGTCGTTCATCAGCGGGAACATCTTCTTGGCCTGGGCCGTGCTGATCATTTCCAGCGGCATGCCAAACGAGCGGGCGAATCCCACCTGCCGTTTGAGCTCCTCCATCCGCTGCGGGGTCGATGCCAAGCGCAAGCCGCCAACCTCGCGCCAGCCCGTGTCCTGCCCGGTTTCTTCTTTGAGCCGCCGGTACAGGTCGGTGCTGTACTTCATCATGCGCGTCAGGTTGAAGTCGGAACGCAGCTGGCCCACCAGGCCGGCTGAATGCCAGGTCGAGCCGCAGGTGAGTTCCCCGCGCTCGAGCAGGACGACGTCCTTCCACCCCATCTGGGTGAGGTGGTAGGCGACGGATGTGCCGCCGACGCCGCCTCCGATGATGACGACTCGCGCTTGAGAGGGCAGATTGGTCATTTCTTCGCTACGTCCTTTAGCCACTGAGGCCAGCGGGGATCGATCATGGCTTCCCGCGTGCGGGCAAACCATAGATCGGCATAACCCTGGAAGTCTTCGTCCAGCGTGGAGATCCCCGTCTGCGTCGTCCCCCACATCGCCTCGTGAATGGTCGACATCGGCCACATCAGCTTGAGGTGGGCGAACACCTTGGGGGTCACCTCGCCGAAGTACTCCTGGAGCAGCACCTGCACCAGCTCATCGCTGAAGCGGTGATGGTGGCAGAAGTTGCCCAGGTCGAAGAAGATGTCGCCCATGCCGGCGTATTCCCAGTCGAGGATCTTGATCTCGCCGATCTCGCCGGGGGTTTCCTCGTCCAGGAAGTTCAGGTTGAGCAGGTCGCAGTGGCAGGGCGTCGGCACATACGGGTCCTTGAGCAGCGCCTCTTCGACCCCGTGCATCATCTGCATGATCCAGTCGAAGTCGAAGGGGAACTTGCTGTTGTGTTCCTTGGAGATCTTGATCAGGTGCTCGACGCGGCGGAAGACGTTGAACTCGCCCTTCACCTCGGGCGCCCGCGTGTGGTACATGCGCAGCTTGCGGATCACGCGCCGGATGTTGTAGGGCGTGGCCATTTCCGCCGGCGGGATGACCTTGCCCTTGATGAAGCGCGTCACCAGGTAGCCTTCCGGCTCGATGAAGTAGTACACCTCGGGCGCAATCCCCAGCTCGCCGGCGGCCTTGTTCGAGGCATACTCGACGTCGCGCTTGATCCCCAGCAGGCCGGTGGTCTCACCGGTGACCCGCAGGACGTACGCCTTGCCGCCCAATTCGATCTTGTAGTTCAGGTTGGTGATCCCGCCCTTGAGTTCCGTCGTCTTGATGTCCTTGGCGTCCTTGAGGAACGGGATCCGGGCGATGGCTTGTTCGAGTGTCAGTCCCATTGGATTGCTCCTGGCGTCAGCCGGTTGAAGGTGGGGCCGGCCCCCGAAGGCGGCGGGCCGGCCCCTGGCGTTCAGCGATGGCTAGTCGCCGCCCTTGGCCGCTGAAGCGAACTCGGCCTCGATGCGACGCAGATCCGCTTCCGCCGCCGCCTTCGGCCCGGTGAAGTTCTTGCGGGCCCAGGCGAACCAGTAGACGGTGAGGATGACCACGAAGCCCACCATCGACCAGAGCACGAGCTCGTTCGGTGGCAGGAGCAGGACGATGCAGATGAAGACGGTGTACACGACGGCGATCACGTTCAGGAGCGGGCCCCAGCCCTTCAGGTTCCAGGGGGCGTTCTCCTTGGTCGTGAAGGTGCCCTTCTTCATCAGCTTGTTGCGCACGTTCAGGAAGACCGGGATGTTGTAGGCGATGTAGAGCGTGATGGTCGAGATCGACGTCACGACGAAGTAGGCCGCGGCGTACATGCAGGTCAGAACGGCCAGCACCGAGGTGATGAGGATCGACTTGGTCGGCGTGCGCAGCGTCGGGTGGATGAAGCGGAAGGCCGACGAGAAGGGCATGCCGTCGTCGCGGGCGAAGGCGAAGAACATTCGGGACATGCTGGTGACGGTCGCCAGACCGCACAGCCACATGCCGCCGAAGACGACGATGGCGATCACGTCGGCGAAGAACTTGCGTCAGCCCGGCGTAGGCGATGTACAGCACCGGGTACGGATCGGCCGCCGTGGCGGCGATATCGGGGATGTTGAAGGTGAAGGCCATCAGGACGATGTAGCCGACGACGGCCGAGACGGCCACCGACAGGAACACGCCCCAGGCGCTGTTCAGGCGGGCCAGGACGGTCTCCTCAGCCACGTGCGCCGAGGCGTCGTAGCCGGTGTAGGTCCACTGCGCCTGCAGGAAGGCCAGCGGGAAGACCAGGGCGAACGGCGCCACCTTGTACAGGTTCACCAGCCCGGGGAAGATGGCGAAGAGCGGCGACTTCAGGACCAGCGCACCCAGGAACAGCGCCGGGCCGGAGGTCCCGTCGGCGAACGTCCCGGAGGAGGCGTCCAGCGGGTTGACGGTCGTCACATACTGGGTGACGAACGAGAACGGCTGATGGTTCTTGCCGAAGACCGTGAGCAGCAGCGCGATGAGCAGCACGCCGCCGATGTGCCAGTAGACGCTGAAGTCGTTCATCTTGGCCGTCAGCTTGATGCCGTAGATGTTGATCAACACCTGCGGGATCATCACCACGACCATGATGAAGATGTAGAAGCCCCACGACGTCCAGGTCCACCCAAACAGGCCGCCCAGGACGGGCGCCGCCGGGTCGATACCGAACGACCGGGTGAGCAGCCCGACGAAGTAGATCGCGGCGCCGATGTTGATGCCGGCGGTGATGGTGATCTGGCCGATCATGTTCATCCAGGCCGTCCACCATCCCCAGCCCACGCCGCCCAGCTTGGAGGCCCAGAAGTACAGGCCGCCGGCGGTCGGGTAGGCCGAGGCGATCTCGGCCATCGAGGCGGCGATGCACATCGTGAAGATGCTGACGATCGGCCAGCCGATGGTGTTGATCATCGGGCCGGCGAACTTCAGGCCGTAGCCATACAGCAGCATGGCGCCGGTCAGGATCGAGATGATCGAGAAGGAGATGGCGAAGTTGGAGAACCCGCCCATTTCGCGGAACAGCTGCTGGGCGTAGCCGAGCTTGTGCAATTCTTTGACGTCGGCCGCAATAACCTCTTCGCGGGTCTTGCCCTTCATGTCAGCCATGAGCTTTTCTCCTCAGTGTAGGAAGGTCAGGCATACCCCCGGGGCCGCGCCATACGGTCCTCCCGGGAGGGTGGGGGTTGGGCCAGATAATGCGAAGACAGGATGATGGCTGGCTCCCGGCCCCCGGGCGATCCGCTCCTCAGGTGTGTCGGTGGCCACCTCCTTTCGCAGGTCGTCCCACGCGTGGCACCCCCAGTGTGCGTGACGTGCCGCCATCCCGAACACGACAAGCCCGCAGCCCTCCGGATGGGGCCTGCGGCGGGTCTGACCGGCTCTGGCTCAACCTACTGCCGCCGTACGAGCCGGTCAAGTGATGAGTGTCACAACGCCCGAGATCGCCGGCCCCTGGGCCGGCGCACGGGCTTTACGGCTGCCAGACCGACCCTGCCTGCGCCATCTCGGCCACAATATCGAAGCTCGAGATCACTCCCAGCGGGACGCTGTCCGGCGCCTTCGGATCGATGACCACCAGTCGGTGGTGGTGCTTCTCGATCATCAGCGTGGCGGCCTGGCGCAGGCTGGCCGACGGGGGGATGGTCAGGGCATCGTGCATCGCCTGGACCACCGGAACGTTGTGGCAGCCTTCCTCGCTGCAGAAGGACAGCAGGTCGAGCCCGCTGGCCACGCCGATCGGCTTGCCGCCGTCCTCCACCACGATCACCGAGCGGAAGTGGGCGCTGGTCATCATCCGCGCCACGTCCACGATCGGGGTTTCCTGCCGGGTGACGAGCATGGCGCGCGACATCACGTCCTCGACCGTGCCCGCGCTTCACGGTCTGCGTCTCGGCCAGGCTGGCGACGAAGTCGGAGATCGACACCACGCCGACCGGCTTGCCCTTCTCGGTCACCAGCAGGCGGCTGATGCCCTCATCGACCAGTGCGGTGGGCGGCGAGGTGCGCCGGGACGTCGGCCTCGACCATGTCGATCGGGGTGGTCATCAGGTCGCCGGCGGTCAGCGGGCGCATCGTCGCCAGGCTGGCCTCGTCGGTCGACAGCCATTCCCCGGCCAGCAGGTCGAAGTCGCTGATCACGCCCACCGGCCGGCCGTCACGGTCGGTGACGATCAGGGCGTGCACGTGGTGTTCGGTCAGCAGCGTGGCCACCTGGCCCAGCGTGGTGGTGGTCTTGCAGGTGATCAGGCCGCGGTGCATCAGGTCGCGCACGGATCTTCTTCATCGCGGGCCTCCCCGGCCGGGCGCCGGTCGCAGGGCGCCTACATGACCTCGTCGACGTCCTTGTACCACTTCACCCGGTCGCCGACCCGGGCGCGCATGCGCCAGGCCATCGACTTGGGCGACGCCTCGATGTGCGCCATCGCCCCATCGATCTGGATCGCCACGTCGTTCTTCTGTTGTCGGTCAGTTGGGGGTAGCCGGCGGCCAGCTGGCGCACCTTGTTCAGGTTCATCGTCACCGTGCGCCACAGCCCCCATTCCTCCGAGCACAGCTTGGCGACACGCGTTCATGTTGATCGTTTCGCGGTCGGTCTCCCCAGCGGGTGCTCGAGCAGGAGCATGATCGTGTCGATCACGTCCTTCTCGTTGATCTGCACGATCTGCATCTTCTCCAGCAGCAGTCTCGGCCAGCGGGATGGTGGGGCTGTCCGTCTCCAGGCGGCCGGCCCAGGGGATGACGTGGCTGAAGTCCAGCTTCTCGTAGAACACGTCGACGTGCAGCTTGAGCGCGGGGTGGTTGAAGATCGCCCGGCCGCCCTCGGAGACCACCCAGACTTCCTTGTCCTCGGCGTAGCCCAGGCCGGCCATCAGGGCGCGGACGTTCTTGGCTTCCCGCCCGTAGCCGGCGAAGTCGATGTCGGTGTAGGCGCGGCCCATCTTCTCCTGCAGGAAGCCAAATTCCGGGCAGTGGAACTGGAAGGCCAGGGAGCCGAGCAGGCGCAAGGTGACGCCGGCGGCGCTGCCGGCCTCGACGATGCGCCGCACCTCGTTCTCAAAGCGCTCGCGCTCTGCCCGGTCCTGCTGCCCCATCCCGACCGTCGACTTCGGACATGGCGATGACCCTGGAAGGAAGGTGGCCTGCAAACGGTTGCTAACGCAGGGATTATAGCCGAAAGCTCGGGGGAGCACAATCCCTTTCAAACCCAATCATCGCCGTTCAGGGCCTTGGCGGATCCAATTGGGAGCCTGGCGGCCACTCGCGCATCCGTCTGGTATTCTGGTCCTACGCGGACCGGGCTTCCAAGACCCTTTCACGGCCTTGGACCCCAGGATTGGACCGCGTTTCGAGCCGTGCTTGCAAATCACGTCAGAATCCCTCATAATGAACCTGCGCGCTCACGACGGGTTATCTCCATCCACCGCAGCAGCTCGTGAAAACGTTTGCAGGAAGATGATGACGAAGACGCTGATTCCTGCCCAGCGCCATCGGATGATCCGGGAGTATCTGGAAATCCACCAGATCGTCCGCTCGTCGGTGCTGTCGGAGATGCTCGGAGCGTCGGAAGCGACCATCCGCCGCGACCTCGAGTGGCTCGAGCGCCAGGGGGTCGTCGAACGGGCCTACGGCGGCGCCATTCTCAGCCAGCGCATGCCGCTCGAACCGGCCTACTCCCATTCTGCCCTGTCCCACCCCGAAGAAAAGCGCTGGATCGGCCGGGCGGCGGCGGCGATGGTCAAGGACGGGGACACCGTCCTGCTCAACTCGGGCACGACGACGACCGAGGTGCTGCGCGCCCTGCGCACCCGCACCGACCTGGGCAACCTGATCCTGGTGACCAACAACATCACCGTTGCCACCGACGCCCGCGAGACACCCTTCGAGGTCATCGTGCTGGGCGGAGCTTTCCGGCCGCGGGCGGTGTCCACCGTCGGGCGATTTGCCAACGACCAGCTGCGCCAGTTCTGCGCCGGCATCAGCTTCATCGGCGTCGATGGCATCAGCCTCAAGTACGGCTGCACCACCCCATCGAGCGTCGAGGCCGAGATCGCCCAGACGATGGTCGACCGCACGCGCGGCCCGGTGGTCATCGTTTCCGACCACAGCAAGTGGGGCGTGGTGTCCAACTTCGAGATCGCCTCGCTCGACCAGGTCCACACCCTGGTGGTCGACACCGGGCTGTCCCCCGAGTTGCGCGCCGAGCTCAAGGCGCGCTCCGTCAACGTCGTCCTGGCCGGCCCCGAGGCGGGCGGCAACGGCCACGAGACCCCCGAGCCTTAGGCCCAGGAGACCGGCATGCCGTCCTTCGGTAAGAAGGCGTTCCGGCAAGACCACCCGGCTGTTCTTCGCCACCGACCTGCACGGCTCGGAGCGCACCTTCCGCAAGTTCCTCAACGCCGGCAAGTTCTACGACGCCCAGGTGCTGGTGATGGGCGGCGACATCATCGGCAAGATCGCCGTCCCCATCATCCAGGAAGCTGCCGGCCGCTACCGCGCCACGCTGCAGGGCACGACGGAGATCATCGAGACCGAAGAAGCACTCAAGGCGCTGCTGGAGCGGATCGGCATGCTCGGCTTCTACGCCAAGGTCATGACCGAGGAGGAATACCGCGCCCTCTCCGCCGATCCGGCCGAGGTCGACGCCCTGTTCCATTCGCTGGCCCGCCAGCGACTCGAATCGTGGATCGAGCTCTCCGAGACGCGGCTGGGCGGCACCGGCATCAAGTGCTACGTCACCGGCGGCAACGATGACTACCCGGACGTGCTGGAGGTCATGAAGACCTCCGGCGCCCAGACCTTCATCGACTGCGAGGGCGTCGTCGTCCCGATCGACGACCGGCACACGATGATCAGCGTCGGCAACAGCACGCCGACGCCGTGGAAGACGCCGCGCGAGGTGACCGACGAGGAATTGGGCCGCATCATCGACGGCATGATCGCCAAGGTCACCGACATGAAGGGCTGCGTGTTCAACTTCCACGATCCGCCCGAAGGATTCGACGCTCGACACCTGCCCCGAGCTGGACTGGAACACCGATCCGCCGGCGCCGATCGTCAAAGCCGGGCAACTGGTCATGCACGGCGCGGGCAGCCAGTCCGTGCGCAAGGCGATCGAGACCCACCAGCCGGTCCTCGGCCTGCACGGCCACATTCACGAATCCGCCGCCGCGGCGCGCCTCGGCCGCACGTTGTGTATCAACCCCGGGAGTGAGTACGGCGAGGGTCGCCTCAGGGGAGCGCTGATCAATCTCACAGATGGTAAGGTTGACGGCTATCAGATGACTTCCGGGTAGACCCTCGCCTGCCCGCAGTGCCAAGGAGGTGCAGAGGGCACGAACGCTGGGTGCATGCCGGTTTCATGGAAAGCCTGATCCTTTGGAGGAAATGCGATGGCAACTGCGACCGCAATCCCTGAGGTCTTTACCCGCAAAGCCTCTGGCCTTGTGCGGGTCATGTCTCCGTACTCCGCCTTCGTCTACAACATCCTGACCATGGGCCTGATCTTCCCCTGGACCTACCTGTGGGCGCCGGGTGCCCTGCCGGGCGGCAGGCTGGTGTGGGGCATCCTGCTGGCCATGCTGATCGAGATCCCGATCGCCTTCGCCTACGTCTGGCTGTCGACGGCCCTGCCCCGCTCCGGCGGTGACTACGTCTTCGAGAGCCGCGTCTTCGGCGGCGGCACGGCCTTCACCGTGGTGATGTCCGGCTACGTGATCTGGATCCTGCAGTGGGTCGCTCTGTCCGGCTGGCTGCTCTCCTACCTGGGCTTCGCCCCGCTCTTCCTGGGACTGGGGGCGACGTTGCAGAGCCCCGGCCTCTCCAACCTCGGCGTGTGGTTCACCCAGTCGACCGGGATCATCATCACCAGCATCCTGAATGCCTTCGTGGCCCTGGTGATCCTGTGCTCCGGCTTCAAGAACTACGTCCGGCTCCAGTGGGTGATGTGGTACGTCGTGCTGATCGCCTTCGGCGTGATGTTCGCCGTGCTGTTCTTCACCCCGCCGGCGCAGTTCGTCGAGCGGCTGAACGCCTTCGCCGCGGCCTCCGGCGGCGGCGCCAACTTCTACCAGACGGCGGTCGACGCCGTCGCCGCCGCCGGGATCGACCTCAACCCGCCGCCCTCCTTACTGGCCACGCTGCTCGTGGCCCCCATCGCCTGGACCTCGCTCCAGTGGGCTACCTACTCGGCCCAGCAGAACGGCGAGATCAAGGACGCCCGCTCGTTCAAGAACCAGTCGATCATCATCGTCGGCTCGCTGATCGTGACCGGCATCCTGCTGGCCCTGATCGCCGCCGGGCTTGAGCGGCTGGCAGGGCCGCAGTTCCTGTACGTGGCCGGCGCCGGCTACTGGTCGCTGATCCCCGAGGCGACCGTGGGCGGCTTCTACCTGTGGCCGAACATCATCGCCGTGGCCGTCACCGCCAGCCCGATCGTCGTCCTGCTCATCGGCCTGGGCTACATCCTCAACTCACACCAGATCGTCCACAACTGCTACATCGGCATGACCCGCGTGATGGTCGCCATGAGCCTCGACCGCCTGCTGCCCGAGTGGGTCAGCAAGGTCAACGAGCGCTACCACACGCCGGTCAACGCCCACGTGGCCTACTTCCTGGCCAGCATCCCGGTCATCTTCGCCTACAACCTGGTGCCGGGCTGGGTCGGGCCTGACGCTGGGCGTCACCTTCGGCTGCGGCTACGTGTTCATCATCACCTGCCTGGCCGGCGCCCTGCTGCCCTACCGGGCCAAGGACGTCTACGAAGCCTCGCCGGGCGCCAAGTACACGGTCAACGGCCTGGTCGCCTTGCTGTTCACCCTGCTCGGCGTGGTGGCGTTCATCTGGACCGCCTGGGTCCTGGCCCCGCAGGCCTTCGCCAGCGCCGTCCTGATCTGGCTCGTGCGCCTGGGCGCCATCGCTGCGGTGGTGGCCTTCCTGTACCCGATGCGCAACCACATCATGGGCTGGCTGACGGGCGAGAAGGCGCCGTGGCTCTCGGCGCTGGGCATGATCGGCGGCGGCTTCGGCATGGCGATGGTCGTCGCCTTCCTGCTCGCCCCGTCGCTGGGCGTGCTCGGCAACTGGAACTTCGCCGACTTCCCGACGGGCTTGTGGGCGCAGATCATCGCCTTCGGGATCATCATCCTGTCCGCCGTCTGGTACCTGGTCGTCAAGAACCGCCAGAAGACGCGCGGCATCAACGTCGACTTCGCCTTCAAGGAGATCCCGCCCGAGTAGTCGTCTGTCCGCTTGGCCGGAGGGCCTGCCGCCCTGCCGGGCCTCTGCCGCGTACCCCGCCGCCGTGTTCGCCCGGCGGCGGGGTGCCGCAGGGGTGCCCCCGGATGCGTCCGCCACAACCACTCTCTGTTCGGAGGTCGGCATGAAGGATCAAGCCAGGGTCGTCGTGATCGGCGGCGGCATCATGGGCGTCAGCGTCGCCTACCATCTGGCCAAGCTCGGCTGGAAGGACGTGATGCTGCTCGAGAAGGGCGAGATTGCCAGCGGCGAGTTCGGGCTGGGCCGCCGGCCTGGTGACGCAGTTCCACACTTCGCCCACGCTGATGCAGATCCGCAAGTACAGCATCGACCTGTTCAGCGAGCTGGGCTTGATCCAGCACGTCGGCAGCCTGCGCCTGGCGTCCAGCGAGGCGCAGCTCAAGGAATTGCAGCGCAACATCAGCCAGGCCAAGGCCATCGGGCTCGAATGCGAGGTCATCTCTCCCGACGAGACCCTCAAGCTGTTTCCATCCCTTTCCAAGGAGAGCCTGTACGGCGCCATCTACCTGCCGCGCGACGGCCACCTCGATCCGTATCTGACGACCACCGACCTCGCCCGCCGGGTCCGCGAGATGGGCGTGTCGGTTCACACCGATACGCGCGTCACCGGCTTCGAGCTCTCGCCCCAGGGCGAGATCCGCAAGGTGCGCACCAACCAGGGCGACGTGCGGACGGAGATCGTGGTCAACGCCGCCGGCCTGTGGGGTCCGCAGGTGGCGGCCATGGCCGGCCTGCACATCCCCACCACGCCGGTCGATCACCAGCACATCGCCCTCAAGGCCGTCCCGGGCAAGGAGCTCCCGCATCAGACCCCGTGCGTGCGCGACCCCGACAACCTGGTCTACCTGCGCGAGGAGTCGGGCGGGATCGTCGTCGGCGGCTACGAACTCAACCCCGACCGCCCGCTGGGTGGACGGCGTGCCCTGGGAGCACGGCGGCAAGGCTCTGCCTGGCGACTACGATGCGTTCGAGCCGCTGCTGGAGGGCACCATCCGGCGTATCCCGTTCCTCGACCAGGCCGAGATCGTCACGATCGTCCGGCACCCCGGGGCCTACACGCCCGACAGCCGGCCCTTCCTGGGACCCCTGCCCGGCGTGAAGGGCTTCTGGTGCGCGGCCGGCCTTTCGCTCAACGGCTACGGCGGCGCGGGCGGCATGGGCAAGGTGCTGGCCGAATGGATCGTCGAGGGCGAGCCGTCGCTGGACGTCTTCGGCTTCCACGCCTGGCGCTTTGGCCGCTACTACTCCGACCCAACCTACGCCGCCGAGCGCACGCGCGAGGGCGTCAAGTACTACTACCTGCTGCGCTACCCGAACGACGAGAACGAGTGGGCCCGACCGCACCGGGTGAGCCCGGTCCACGATCGGCTGCAGGAGCTCGGGGCGGTCTTCGGCGAGAAGAACGGATGGGAGCGGGTGAACTACTTCCAGCCGGGCAAACCGTCGCGGCGCATGGGCGCCGATCAGCGCGAGTGGGGCTGGACCCGTCCGCCGTACTTCGAGCGCGTCGGCCAGGAACACGTCGCCTGCCGTGAGCGCGTGGCGCATCTTCGACATGTCGTCTTTCGGCAAGATCGACCTGCGCGGCCCCGGCGCCCTGCCCCTGCTCCAGCGCCTGGCCGACAACCAGATGGACGTCCCGGTCGGGCGGGCGGTCTACACCCAGTTCCTCAACACCAGGGGCAACGTCGAGGCCGACGTGACGATCACCCGGCTGGCGCCAGACCGGTTCCGCCTGGTCACCGGCTCCAACTTCATCGGCAACGACCTGGGCTTCGTCCGCATGGGCGTGCGCCCGGACGACCCGCCGGTCGAGATCCGCGATGTCACCGAGGAGCTGGCGACCTTCGGGCTGTGGGGGCCGAAGGCGCGCGACGTGCTGCAGGCGGTCTCCAAGAGCGACGTCTCCAACCAGGCCATCCCCTACATGAGCTCGGCCACGATCGATGTCCAGGGCGTGCCGGTGCTGGCCCAGCGCGTGACGTACGTCGGCGAGCTTGGCTGGGAGTTCTACGTGCCCATCGAGCGGGCCATCCGGGTGTGGGACGCCCTGTACGCCGCCGGCCAGAAGTTCGGCATCGAGCCGGGAGGCTACAAGGTCCTGGACTCCCTGCGCCTGGAGAAGGGCTACCGCTACTACAGCATGGACGTGACCATGACCGAGAACCCCTACTCGCCGGCCTGGGGTTCTGCGTGCGGCTGAACAAGGGCGACTTCGTCGGGCGCGAGGCGCTGGCGAAGATCAAGGAGCAGGGGATCACCCAGAAGCTGTGCACGCTGGTGATCGGCGGCGACGACTACCTGACCATCTACGGCGGCGAGGCTGTGCTGCAAGGGCGCGAACGTGGTCGGCCGCCTGCGCAGCTCCGGCTACGGCTTCACGGTCAAGCGGAACATCGCCTACTCCTACCTGCCCGTCGCCCTGGCCAAGACCGGCACGAAGCTTGAGGTGGAGATCTTCGGGAAGCGAGTCTCCGGCCGAAGTGGCCGACGATGTGCTGTACGATCCGAAGGGCGATCGCCTGCGGGTATAGGGGTTCGCGGATCGCATATCAGCGCAGGGGCGACCCATGGGTCGCCCCTGCCCTTCCGCCAGGCAGCCTGGGTTGAGGAGGCTTGCATGACCATCACCATCGACGAGGTCATCGCCCGGATCCCCGCCTGGAAGGGCGGACGGTCGCCGTCCAGCCGCTGTCCGGCGGCCTGACCAACACCAACTTACCGGGTCGCGGTCGACGGCACGCCGTACTTTGTCCGCATCCCGGGGGCCAGCACCGAACTGCTGGCCATCGATCGCAAGAATGAGTACCACAACAGCGTGCGGCAGCCGAAGCCGGCGTCGGCCCCCGGGTGATCCACTACCTGCCGGAGTTCGACGTCATGGTGCTCGAGTTCATCCCTGGCCGCACGATGTCGATCGAAAGCCTGAAGGCTCCCGGGATGCCTGCGCGCATCGCCGTCTCTGTGCGTCGACTCCACGCCGGCCCGCGCTTCCTGCATGACTTCAACATGTTCCGGCTGATCGAGTTCTACCTGCAGATGGTCAGCCAGCATGACGTCCGCATCCCCGATACCTACCGCGACCGTCTTCCAACGGTGGCGCGGATCGAGCAGGCCGTCGGCGCTCAAGGCCTGCCGACCGTCCCCTGCAACAACGACCTGCTGGCCGAGAACTACATCGACGATGGCCAGGCGCTGCGCCTGATCGATTTCGAGTACAGCGGGAACAATGACCCGTGCTTCGAGCTGGGCAACACCTGCCAGGAGCTGCAGTACGCGACGAACCGCGCTATGCCGAGCTGTGCCAGGCCTACTTCGGCCAGCCGGCGCGCCATCTCCTGGCGCGCATGCGCCTGTATGCGCTGATGTCGGACGTCGGCTGGACATTGTGGGGCGCCTTCCAGGCCAAGGTCTCGAAGCTGGACTACGACTTTCTGGGGCTATGCCTCAGGGGCGGTGGCGCGGGCGGAGGGCATCCTGGCATCGGGCCGAGTTCCCACGCTGGCTCGGGACGCGCCCAGCCGGCGGACTAGGCTCGATCCTACCGTCCGGTAATCGAAGGACCCGGCGTGCATGCGCAGCCGGGTCCTTCCTTACCCCTGAGATCGTGACTGTGCAGGTTCCGCAAGCGGCGGGCGTCTGCGCGCTCGCGGTCTGCGCCACCCGTCCTCAGTCGGACGCACCACCTCTCGGAGAGGCCGCTGACGGACCGTCCGGAGTGTCGTCGCCTTGCCTTTCAAGACCCGGTCGAAGAAGGCCAAGGAGTACTTGTTGACAATGTGCTGGACGTGCGCGCCGTTGATCGGTCCTTTGAAGAAGCCCCAGCTGGGGCGCGAGGGGCGACAACGCCGGCAGATCGCTGAAGTCGTAGTGACCCGTTCCGAGGATCGTTCGCGACCCGATCCGCAGGGTTGCTGGTCTGCTGCAGTCGGTCGGAACCGCGGCTGGTTTTCTCGGTCGGCCACAGTTCGCTGAACAGGAACAGGAAGGGCCTGTCGACGCCGACCGACAGCGTCTCTGTCGGTGACAGGGGTCATCCACGCATCCATGGCCACGCCGCCGCGGCGAGCGCGGGATCGGCGGAGCAGACTCGATCGCGGCCGCGCCGCCGGTCGAGCGTCCCAGGACCCCGACGGAGGCCGGATTCGAGCGTCCCCGTGAAGCCCGCCTGCCTCAGGATCGGCCCATTCCGAATCCTCGAGTGTGCCGAGAGCGAAGGCCATGTCGCCGATCCACTGCGCCACCAACCGGCCCGCTGCCGCCTCCGTACTCGGCATCGGGGACGCCGTCTGGCAGGGCCGCCGGATTGTTGGGGGCGACCTGCCGATCCGGAAAGACCGTCACCACCGCACCGTAGGTGTGCTCCATGCCCACGACCACGTACCCATGGCTGGCCAGCTCCTACATCTGGTAGGTGTTCTGCGCCCGGAACCCACCCCACCCGTGCGAGAAGATCAGCACCGGGAAAGGTGAACCGGAACGATCGACAGGGGCACCGGCATAGGAGGAGGTACGCCTGCCAGCGCCAGGTGATCGAGGAAATGCCGGGCAGGTCCAGCCATTCGGCGATGGCGGGGGCGACGATCGTCGCATCCTCCATCCAAGGAGCCGGGCGGGTGTTCGATTTGGGCACGGCCGGATACCAGACCTGGATGAGGAACCGGCGCGGCTCGTCCGTCCTCCCGGAGTAGATCTCTTCACGCGGCGGTATCGACCAATTCCACCGTGATGTGCCAACCCGATAGGGCCCACTCGGCGCAGGGACCGCAGCACCGGCAGCAGCGCTGGCAGCGCAGTCGCCGCAGCCACAAGCAAAGTCAGGCCGATCAGCGCAACCCCTCTCCAGGAACGGGCCGCGGAAGACACCTCGATCCAGGCGGATCAGCGCGGCAAGGCAAAGCTGCAGGTCCCGAGCACGAGGAGATAAGCGGGATCATCTGCCACCGGTAACCCTCGAGGGCCAGGTGCAGAATCGCCAGGACCAGCGCCAGGGGCGGCAAGGCCTGGATGGGCATGGGCCGGCGTCGGCCGGTCACGACCGGCCATACGCTGTAGGCCACGAGCAAGACAGGGATAGCTATCTCAAGCGACCGCATCGCTCGCCTCCACCGACACGAACGCAGATGAGGACGGTTCCCGATCCGGCAAGCCCCGAGGTCGAGCCCCGGGAGCCCGAGTGTCCTTGCGCATCAAGAACGCGGGTGTGCAGGACACTGCATGCGTAGGACCCGGCTGCCGCATCATTCGTCCGCGGATTCGTCGAGCCTCTGGCGATAGGTATCGTCTACGACGGCGTGCCGCGCCGGCGCTCTCGCCTGGCCGGGCGCGTTCGCCTTCGGCCCCGCCCTCCGCCTTGGCTGCCTCGCGTAGCGTCGCCTTGAGCCAGCGCATGCAGTTCTGATCAGTGGCCCATCATCACGTTGGCGGCCAGGACAAGCTTCCGGAGGCTGTCCTCGAGCGGGTTGGTGATGGCGCTGGTCAACCCATTGGCGATCGCCATCGTCAGGAAGGCGCCGTTCAACGTCACACGGTCCGGCAGGCCGAAGGAGACGTTCGAGGCGCGACACGGTGTTTCGCCAGTCGTTCCTCGCGCAGGCGACGCAGCAGGCGGTAGACCGCCGGGCCCGCAGTTCCCACCGCTCCACTGGCAGGACCAGCGGGTCGATGAGCACGTCTTCGCGCGGGATGCCGATCGTGGGCGCGCTCGACGATCTTCTTCGCCACGGCGAAGCGCACATCCGGGTCTTCTGAGATACCGGTTTCGTCATTCGAGATGCCAATGACCGCCGCACCAACTCGCTTGACCAGGGGCAGGACCGATTCAAGCCGCTCCTCCTCACCGGTGACGGAGTTGATCAACGCCTTCCCTTCGTAGGCTTCCAGACCGCGGTTCCAAGCGCCACGATACGACAGAGTCGATGCGATAGCGGAACATCGGTCATCGATTGCACCAGCGCGATGTTTCGGCCATGATCGGCGGGTTCATCCGCCAGGGGGATGCCGGCATTGACATCCAGGGCATGCGCCCCGGCCTTCAACTTGCGCCAGAGCATCGCTGATCACGCGTGAGTAATCACCAGCAGCCATCTCAACCGCCAGGCGTTCGACGACCGGTGGGATTGATCCGCTCACCGATGATGGTAAATGGATGGTCCGGTCCAATGATGATCGAGCGGGTTTTTGAACTCAAAATCGTTTCAAGCAAAACGTTCTCCTTTTTAGTCTGCCCAACCCCCAGCTGGAGGTATGCGCCTGAACTTTCTCGGGCGCCGGAGGCTGGCCAGCCTCTGCAGTATAAACCTGCCTTGGGCGGGGCAACAATCCGGCTTCGGCAATGATCTCAGCGACCAGCTCCTCCTGACGGTACGCCATGACATGCACGCCAGCTACGCCGGGGAGCTCACGCACCTGCTGGATGATTTCGACGCACAGATGCGTCCGCCCCTCATGGTGCGTTTCCTTCGGGCGTGTTCGCCAACGGGCGCCGGACAACCTCGTCGGGAATGTCCACCCAGGGACATGCGTCCGTATCCATTCCGCCGCCTTTTCCGACCGCAGGAGATCGACACCCACCAGGAGGGCACACCCTCCCATGCAACCCCAGGTCCCGGATTTGCGCCATGAACTCTCGAAAGCGGGCACATCGAAGCAGAACTGTGTCTGGATGAAGTTTGCCCCAGCCGTTCGACCTTTTTGGCCAGGCGGTGGGCTTGCCGGAACTCGTAGGGCGGGACGAAGGGATTGATCGCCGCACCCAGGAACAAGTGCGGCGCGTGCCTGCAGTCCGCGGCCGCTCAGGAACCAGTCTTGGTCGCGCCATTGAGCCGTGCGCAACAGCTGGATTGAGTCCAGATCGAAGACCGGCTTGGCCTCTGGTTGGTCGCCGGCCTGGACATCATCGCCGGTCAGGCACAACACATTCTTCACGCCCATGGCGGCCGCGCCGAGCACGTCGCCCTGGATGGCAATATGGTTGCGATCTCGGCAGGACATCTGGACACCGGCTCATAGCCGGCGGGCGCGCGTGAGCAGCGCGCAGACGCCTACACTGGACATGTGACAGTTAGCGCCGGAGGCATCGGTGGCATTGATGGCATCGCACACCGTCGCAGAGCACCGATCCGCGGCTCTACACCGCCTGGGCATTGGCGCTGTCGGTGGGGGTTACGAGCCGTGACGGCAAAGCGTCCCGATCGCAAGACACGTTCCAGGCGTGCGGCCGGCGATGCATCCTCCCCACCCCAGCCACCTTTTGCGCCACGTCTCCAGTGGCATCGTTGATCCAGGCTGAGCTGCCCTCCAGCCTGTGGTCGATCAGGCGGCTGGACGCGCACGATCTCGCTGCCCAAACGTCGGCATGCTTGAGGGAGCGCTCGCAAGCCTGCACCCACACGCAGGGACCATCGGGATATATTTCGCAATCCCGTCCGGCCGCACGCCGCCGCACGCGGCCATTACGCATCGTCTTCGGGCAGGTCATCGGGCAAGTCATACCGTTTGTGCAGGATGCACTGCCCGCACATGCGGCAGTCGAAGACCGGCCCTTTGGTCAGTTTCTCGCCGGCAACGAAGAGCCGCTCAACCGCCCCGCCCCGCCGCAACCAGCGGCCAAACGGCCGCAGCATCGCGTGCGTTCTCGCGTAGGCGACCTCGACGGCGGGATGATTCTGGATCCAGGACATGTCCCTCACACTAACCCTCTTCCCTGCCCCGGTCAGGGGACCTGCGCCCCTGCGAGAGAGGGAGCACGGGTCGGCCCTTCCGCCCCTTCCGCCGTTGGCCAGGATGGAGAGCCGTTCCGGCGTGAAGGCGCGCTCCAACTCCGCGGCCAGTGCTTCCACCGCCTTCTCCGGTTCCTCCTTCACGCTCACCGGCTCGGCCACGTCGCCCACTCGGCCAGGTAGTCGTCGGTGCCGCTCTACCAGCAGGCGCATGGCGGCGATGTCGATGGCCTGCTGAAAGCGCTCGCTCAACGGTTTCGTCGCCCGCTGCCGACCGGCCCTGGCCTTCACCTGAGCCGGGATATCCCGCCAGTACACGATCTCGCATGTCGTGGTCATCCGTCCATCATCTCCACCGGCCTGAACTCAAGCGCACCGTACCCTACCGGTTCCACCTGCAGCGGCAGGCCGAGCCGTTCCACAGCCGCCCGGGCGCGCGCCAAGCGCGCCGCATCCGCCATTCTGAGCCAGGTAGACGACGCGGGTGTAGTTGGCGAAATAGTCCACAGCCAGGGCTTCCGGATGGCGATCCAGCCCCAGCCGCTCAACCACCAGGTGGTCGAACGATCCGACGAGGTAGTCGGTCAGGAAGAACGTGCCCGGCCCTCCGCCATCAGGCGCTCGAAGCGCCCGTTGGCGTACATCTCGTAGCAGTGAGGCCCGCTTATGCGTTCCACGCCTTCGGCTGCCAGCAGGCGATCGAGCTCGCCGCCCGTCCCGCAGTCGCCGTAGACGACGATCACGCTCGACAATTGTCGCGCCTCGCAAATCCGCTTGAGGACCGCCGCGGGAATTCGGTCGGGGTGGTTGTGCAGCAGTGACGGCACAGCCAGGACCTCCGCCGCCCAGCCATGCGCCTGGCGCAGCGCCAACACCTCGCGCGCCAGCGCGCCGCAGGCGATCAGCGCCGTTCTCGTGCGCCCCTGCTTATCCGGCATCAGGCGGCCAGACCTCCCGTCCAGCACGGGCGGCCATAGCATCCAGGTGCCGTGGCGTGCTGCCGCAGCACGCTCCAATGATCCGCGCTCCGGCATCGGCCACGGCGGTGGCGTAGGCCGCCATCGCCTCCGGCCCGGCGCCGTAGACGGCGCGCCCCTTCTCCAACTTCGGCACGCCGGCGTTGGCCTTGGCGACCAGTGTCGCCTGCGGCACGGCGACCTTCATCTTGCCGATCACCGCCAGGATCTCGTCCGGCCCGTTGCCGCAGTTGGCACCCGACGCCTCCACGCCCCATCCGGCCATCTCACGCACGGCCTGCTCGGGCGTGACGCCCATCATCGTCCGGCCACGCGTGTCGAAGGTCATCGTGGCGACGATGGGAATGTCCGCCGATGCCTGGCGCACGCCGTCGATTGCGGCGTGCGTCTCCTCCAGGCTCGAGAGCGTCTCGATCCAGATGACGTCGACCCCGCCCTCGATCAGCCCGCTGGCCTGCTCAGCGAATGCCGCCGTCGCCTCTGCCGGCTCCAGTTCGCCCAACGGGGCCAGGATGCCGCCGCTCGGCCCGATGTCTCCGGCCACGACGCCGCGACCTCCGCCGGCTTCGATCTCGTCTCGCACAGGCTGTGCCGCCGCCCGATTGAACTCCACGACGCGTTCTTGCAGGTTGTGCAGTCCCAGCCGCAGGCGGTTGCAGCCGAAGGTGTTGGTCAGGATGATCCGCGATCCGGCCTGCACGTAGCCCTGATGCACCTGGCGCACACGATTCGGGTGCTCAACGTTCCACAGCTCGGGCGAGGTTCCAAACTGCAGCCCAAGCTCCATCAGCATCGTCCCCATCCCACCGTCCGCCAGGATCAGTCCCGGCTGGCTCAGAAGCTTCTCCCAGGCACCCATCGGACACTCCTCCCGCCTATCGGCGACGGATGGCGATCAGCTTCTTGGCCGTCTCAACAGCGACAGGCCGCGTTAGCGGCAGTACGCATCGGCCTCGATCTCCTCGGCGAACGCCGCGTTCAGCGGCGCCCCACCGACCAGGACGATGAGGTCCTTGCGCAATCCGGCTTCCACCACGGCCTTGATCACCACACCCATGTACGGCATGGTCGTCGTCAGCAGGGCGCTCATGCCGAGAATGGCCGGTTTGTGCTCGCGTATCGCTGCCAGGAACGCATCGGCATCGTTGTTGATCCCCAGGTTGACGACCTTGAACCCGGCGCCCTCCAT
>CAWFSV010000018.1:0-49247 GCA_963818575.1 uncultured Chloroflexia bacterium
CTGGCCCCGATCCCGAAGCTGCGGCGAAGCCGAGCGGTAGACATGGCGGCATCTTACCAGCCGGTGTGGGTCCCCGCCAACCGGCGGCCGGCATGCTATAATCTTGCTCCCCGGCGTCCGCCGGGGCTTGAGACTTCGGGAAAGCCGTCCTGACCGCATGAATTTCTTCGTGACCGGCGCCGCCGGGTTTCTCGGGTCCGCCCTCGCCAACCGCCTGGCCCGCGAAGGGCATCAGGTGCGCGGGCTGGATGACCTCTCGGCCGGCGATCCCGCACGGCTGGACCCCGGCGTGCTCTTCACCCGCGGGGATGTCGTCGACCGCCCGAAGCTGTGGACCCTGCTCCAGGACATCGACTGCGTCTACCATCTGGCGGCGCGCGTCTCGGTCCAGGAATCGGTCCTGTACCCGCGCGAGTACAACGCCGTCAACGTCGGCGGGACGGTCAGCGTCATGGAAGCGATGCGCGATGTGGGCGTCAAGCGCGTCGTGCTGACCTCGTCCGGCGCCGTGTACGGCGACCAGCAGCAGCAGCCGCTGGTGGAGCCGATGGCGCCCGACCCGCGCTCGCCCTACGCCGTCTCCAAGCTGGCGGCCGAGTTCTACGTCCGGACCATCGGGACGTTATGGGGGATCGAGACGGTCGCGCTGCGTGTGTTCAACACCTACGGGCCCGGGCAGCCGCTTCCGGCCGCCCACCCGCCGGTGGTGCCGCATTTCCTGCGCCAGGCGTCGCGCGGCGGCACGATTGTCATCCACGGTCGCGGCGCACAAACCCGCGACTTCGTCTACGTCGACGACGTGGTCGAGGCGCTGGTGGCCGCGGCGACGGCTCCGACCGTCAATCGCCAGGTGATCAACATCGGCAGCGGGGTTGAGACCAGCGTGCGCGATCTGGCGCAGCGCGTGCTCGAGGTGATGAGCGGCGGCGCCGAGTGGATCTACAAGGACGACCAGGACGCCGGCTCGTCCCGCATGTGCGCCGACCTGACGCTGGCGCGTGCCAAACTCGGCTACGTGCCGCGCGTGTCTTTACAGGACGGGCTCGAGCGCATGCTGGCTCGCGACCTGCGCTTCCAGCGCACCCAGCCGACCACGGCCTGAGCGCATTCGCCTAGCCGGGCGTCGAGGCGTATGCACCTATCGGCGCTGTACGGCGACCAGCAGCAGCAGCCGCTGGTGGAGCCGATAGCACCCGACCGCGTTCGCCCTACGCCGTCTCCAAGCTGGCGGCCGAGTTCTACGTCCGGACCATCGGGACGTTATGGGGGATCGAGACGGTCGCACTGCGAGTGTTCAACGCCTACGGGCCCGGGCAGCCGCTTCCGGCCGCCCACCCGCCGGTGGTGCCGCATTTCCTGCGCCAGGCGTCGCGCGGCGGCACGATTGTCATCCACGGTCGCGGCGCACAAACCCGCGACTTCGTCTACGTCGACGACGTGGTCGAGGCGCTGGTGGCCGCGGCGACGGCTCCGACCGTCAACCGCCAGGTGATCAACATCGGCAGCGGCGTTGAGACCAGCGTGCGCGATCTGGCGCAGCGTGTGCTCGAGGTGATGAGCGGCGGCGCCGAGTGGATCTACAAGGACGACCAGGACGCCGGCTCGTCCCGCATGTGCGCCGACCTGACGCTGGCGCGTGCCAAACTCGGCTACGTGCCACGCGTGTCCTTGCAGGACGGGCTCGAACGCATGCTGGCCCGCGACCTGCGCTTCCAGCGCACCCAGCCGACCACGGCCTGACCGCGGTCACCCGCCCTCTCGACAGCACGCCCCGTCCCGCACCTCCAATTTCGGAACCCTGCACTCCGCCGACGACCGCTGCCACCGAAGAGGCCGGCAGGCCCCGACGCATCCCCTCGCGTGACGTAGGGGCGGGTTTGAAACCCGCCCCTACGGGATGCGGCGCTCAAGATTCTCCTCGTCGTCGGCCCAACGAATCGGATTCGCCTCGATGTACCGGCGAACTCGATCCAGGTCTTCCTCATCGCGAATCACATGTTCATAGAACCCGCGCTGCCAGACCGGCACGCCCGGTAAGTGACGCATCGGGTTGCGTCGCGGCGGGTCGTGAGACTCGCCCCTACGGGACAAGGCGGAAGGGATTCTCCTCGTCGACGGCCAACAACTCGGATTGGCCTCGATGTATTGTCGAATCGGTCGAGGTCCGCGTCGTGCGGATGACGTGTTCGTAGAACCCGCGCTGCCAGACTGGCGCGCCGGGCGTCCCGCGCAGGTCGTTGATCCGTCGCGCCGAGGCTGACTTGAAGGCCCGACGATCGCGGACAAGGATGACTGCACCCGCCTCGGGAGCCTCCCGATGACGTAGGGGCGAGGCTGAACCCGCCCCTACGATGCCCGCGGAGGACCACGAGTGCCATGTACGTGATTCGGCATGACGACGAAGACGTCGATCGCACGTCCGGATAGTGATCGGGGAGGCAGAGCCAGGTTCCAGCACTCGGCAACGATCTCGCCCTCCGCCGAGAGCCGCATCACTCCGTCGACCACTACTCCGAACAGGGATTCCCTCCTGTGCGTGCACACGGTGACGAAGTAGGCGCCAGGCTGCGCGTAATCGAAACCGCGCAGGCGGAGCGGACTCCGTCTGCGCGGATGGCATGCACGATCCATGGTCCCCCTGGCTTCGCCAACCGGAGGGCGAAGGATGCCTCGCCCCCCGTCGTGCCGCGAGCCCGGCCGCAGGGGCGAAACGGCGGCACGCCGGGCTTCGCGGCACGAACGGTGCGTCCCTACGCCTATGCATCCAGTCACGGCTCGGACTCGCCCTACTGCACCGAGAAGTCGATCGTCTTGACCAGCTCCTCCCCCAGGTAGATCTCTGCCCGGTACGTTCCGGTGGGCCACAGGCTGTCATTGCTCAGCGTGAAGTGCACCAGGCCACTGCCGGTCGTGACCTCGGTCTCGTTGATCACCAGGCCCGGTTCGGTATCCTGCACGTCGACGGCAGTCCACACCGATTTCAAGATGGTGTCGTCCGGCGCATTCTTCAGGTCCGCCTGGGCATAGAACACGGCATCCTGTGCGAAGACGGTTGTTCGGTTGGTGCCGGCCTCATCGGTCGACATCCAGGCATCGGCCACGTTGGCGGTGCTGACGCTCCCGGCACACGCCAGCGTCGCGCCGAGAAGCGTGACCAGAACCGCTATCCAAGACACCCGACGTGCATTCATACCTTCTGCCTCCATAGGGTCTACGTAGTGGGGAGATTGTAATCGACGAACCCGCGCACACTGGGCGCGCGAGCTGGGCTCGCCGATCGCCGGTCCGCAGGCGCCCTGCCGCGGGCCCCGGTCAGCGGGCAGCCTCCAGCGGAGGACCGACCACGCGTCCCCGCTTTCAATTCGGCTCACCGCAGGATCTGGAGCAGATTGCTGTAGTCATCCGTCCACAGTCGCAGCCCGGCGGGGATCGCCGGCGCAGCGGCTTCCCGGGCAGCGAGCGCCGGCGCGTCGAGCAGCCTGCGATCGCGGGCCAGCAACATCCAGATCGAGTCGTAGCTCTGCAGCCCGTCCCCTCGATCCTCGATCTTCATGGCCTGAAGGCCGAACGCTTCGGCCAGGCGGTAGACCTGCAGGCTCAGATCGAAGTATCGATTGGAGACGTTGACGGCCAGCACGCCGTCCGGTGCCAGATGCTGCAGATAGACCTCGAAGGCCTCCCGCGTCAGCAGGTGCAGAGGAACCGCATCCCCGCTGAATGCGTCCAACACCAGGACATCGAAGTCCTGCGGCCCCGGGGTGGACAACTCGTTCTCCAGCGACAGGCGCGCATCGCCTGCCACGACCTGCGTCTCCGCCTTGGAGTCCGACACGAACGAGAAGTAACCGCCTTCGCCCTCGGCGAAGCGGATCATGTCCGGGTTGATCTCATAGAAGCGGAACACGTCCCCCGGCTGCGCGTAGTGTGCGATCACCCCGACACCGAGCCCCAATCCGCCGATGCGCAGGCTCGCCGGGCGGGCCGGGTGGTTCAGCAGCGCCAGCCCGACCCCGCTGGTCTCCGCGTAGTAGGTCGTCGGCACATCGCGCAGCTCGGGAGCCTCGAACTGGAAACCCGTGCACCGTCCGGCCGTGGGTGAGCTGATAGGCGCGGAGGGCCGGCTCCTCGGTATGGATCTCCCACACCCGCAGCACACCGTAGAATCCGCGCCGCACGGCGAGCGTGCTCGAGGCAAACGCGGCCATCAAGGCGACCACCAGTCCGCTCAGCAGCAGCAACAACGCCCCCGATGCGAGGATGTCCGGCCGGAGCCTTCGCCCCTGTGCAACGCTCCGCCCGGCCGTCTTGCGTTGACGCCGTCGCGATGCCGGGCGCTCCCGAAAGATCACGACCGTCAGCAGCACACCGCAGGCGACGACCGCCCACTGCAGCTCCCAGAAGCCGGAGGGGAAGACGAACGGTGCGACCAGGTTGACGAAGATACCGCCCAGCGCCCCTCCGACGGCTACCATCAGATAGAACGATGGCAGGGAGCGCGCGGGCGGACGCAGCCCATACAGCTCGCAGTGGCAGATCATCGACGCCACGAACAGCAGCCCGGCGTAGATCAGCATCTGGGTCAGGATGGCGAACGGGGGGGATTTCGCCAGCATCCACACGCTGACGAAGGCGAGCCCGAAGTAGGCGATCCGGTAGGCTCGCCGCGAGTATCCGCGCCCGCCCGAGAATGCCAGAATGAAGGTCAGCAGGTAGATCGACAGCGGGACGACCCACAGGAACGGGACGGCGGCCACCTCTTGCGTGGTCTGACTCGTCACCGAGATCAGCAGTGACCGATGCCACGGCTGCCAGCCCGGCCCACAAGAGGTGCAGCCCGAGGCCGGGGCGGGCCTCCCCTTCCTTCGAATCGCCGTGGCTCGCCTCGGCGACCGCCGGAGCCCGGCGGTACGCTCTCAGCGCCAGGGCGGCTGCACTGACCGCGAAGACTGCGTAGCCCGCGGTCCACAAGAAGGCCTGTGCTCGCAGCGTCAGGAGGGGCTCGAATACGAGCGGGTAACTGATCAGCGCCGCCAGGGACCCGGCGTTGGACAACGCATACAGGCGGTAGGGGGTCCGAGCGCGCTGCTCCTGTCCGAACCACGCCTGCATCAGCGTGCTGTTGGATGCCAGCAGGAAGTACGGCACCCCGACGGCGACCGCCAGCAGGCGCAGGATTCCCCAGACGGGCAGCGTGCTGTCGGCCGGACGCCACGCGGCATCGGGCGTCAGCGGCGACGTCCAGGTCAACGCCGTGATCCCCAACAGGCCCAGAGAGATCGCCAGGAAGATCAGGTGCACGATCCCCTGCCGGCGGCCACGCAGACGGCCGAGCAGCCAGTAGGCATAGGCATAGCCCCCGGTCAGGACGCACTGGAAGAAGAGCAAGACCGTGGACCAAACGGCCGACGTCCCGCCAAACCAGGGCAGGATCACCTTGCCGATCATGGGTTGAATCTGGAAAAGCAGGAAGGCCGAGAGAATGACACTCAGTGCGTAGGCGTTCGCCATCATGCTCCGTCCGACGTCAGGGTGCTCTCGCACCCTGCAGTATGTCGCAACGCCGACCAGCCGGCAACCGCCAGCCCAGGTGTCAGCCGCGAGCGGTCATCTCACCATCGGCCGCGATTGAGCCGGACCTCAGGGCGGCGAAGTTCTTCTTCCCGCGCGGCAACGATGCGTACGGCGCAGGCTTTGTACTCCGGGATCTTCGCCAGCGGATCGAGGGCGTCGATGGTCAACAGATTGGCTGCGGCCTCGGCAAAGTGGAAGGCGATGAACACCACGCCGATCGTCGACTTCTGCGTCACGCGAGCCCGCAGGACCACCGAGCCGCGGCGCGACGAGGCGCGTACCGCCTGTCCATCCGCCAGCTTGAGGCGGGCGGCATCTGCCGGATGGATTTCCACGACCGCCTCCGGGTACAAGTCGTCCAACTTCGAGTTGCGGGTGAGCGATCCGCCGTGCCAGTGTTCGAGCACGCGCCCGGTGGTCAGGATCAGAGGGTACTCCTCATCCGGCATCTCGACCGTCGGCCGATACTCGAGGGGGAAGAACTTCGCCCGTCCGCTCGGGAAAGAGCCGGCGAAGAGGAAGGGCGTGCCCGGGTGTTGCTCATCCCACACCGGGGTCTGTAGTCCTTCCCCTTCCAGGCGCGAGTAGCGCACGCCGGCATATTCGGGCACCAGCCGGCCCATCTCCTCCAGCACCTCGGACGGGCCCGGCGTACGTCCATCCGGCGGTCGGCGAGCCGAGGCGACGCTCGATGCGCTGCGCCAGGTCGCACAGGATTTCCGAGTCCGGGCGCGATTGGCCGCGCGGCGGCAGGGCCCGGCGGACGCGCTGCACGCGCCGATCGGTGTTGGTGAAGGTCCCGTCCTTCTCGGCCCAGGAGGCGGCCGGCAGGAACACGTCGGCGAAGGCGCCCAATTCGTTCAGGAACAGATCCTGCGCCACCAGGAATTCGAGCTGCTCCATCTGCCGGCGAGTGTGATTGAGGTTGGGCTCGGACATCATCGGGTTCTCGCCCATGATGTACAGGGCGCGGACGCCTCCCGGGCCGACGGACGACATGATCTCGGTCGTCGTCAGGCCGAGGGCGCGGTTCAGGCCCCCCGGCTCGATGTTCCACGCCGTCTCGAACTTGCGCGCCGCGGCATCATCGTCCACCCGCTGATAGCCGGGGTAGTGCCACGGCATCGCCCCCGCATCGGACGCCCCCTGCACGTTGTTCTGCCCGCGCAGCGGATTCAACCCGGTGCCGCGCCGGCCGATGTGCCCGGTGAGCAGCGCCAGGTGGATCAGGCTCATGGCGTTATCCGTGCCGTGGGAGTGTTCCGGGATGCCCAGCGCCCAGTAGATGGCGGCGTTGCTCGCACCGGCGTACATCCGGGCGGCCTCCACGATCAGCTCGCGCGACACGCCCGAGATCGCCTCGGCGTACTCGGGGGTGAAGGACTCCATCGACGCGGCGAAGGCCTCGAAGCCTTCCGTCCGCGAGCGCACGAACTCCTCGTTGTACAGCTTCTCCTTCAGGATCACGTGCGCCATGGCCGAGAAGACCGGCACGTCGGTGCCCGGCCGCTCCGGAAGCCACAGCGCCGCCCAGTTGACCATCTCGATCCGCCGCGGGTCGACGACGATCAGCCGCGCCCCGTGTTTCTCGACGGCGGCCTTCATCTGCAGGGCGATGATCGGATGGGTCTCGGACGTGTTCGAGCCGGTGACGATGAACACGTCGTTCTCGATCACCTCGGCGGCGGTGTTGCTCATCGCCGACGAGCCCAGCGCCATCTGCAGCGCCACGACCGACCCGGCATGACACAGGCGGGTGCAGTGGTCGATGTGGTTGGTGCGGAACTGGGTGCGGAACAGCTTCTGCAGCAGGTAGTTGTCTTCGTTCGTCGCCTTGGCGCAGCTGTAGGCCGCCAGGGCATGGTGACCCTCCGCCCGGTAGATCTGCGTCAGGCGGTCGGCGATCAGGTCGAGCGCTTCGTCCCAGGTTGCCGGGCGCCATTCGGAGCGATCGAAGGCCTGCGTGCGCCGGCCGGGCGCCTGCGGGGTTCGGCGCACGAGCGGGGTGGTCACGCGCTTCGGGTGGTAGACGAAGTCGTAGCCGAACCGCCCCTTGACGCACAGGTTCCCATGGTTGATGACGCTGTCGGCCGGAGACGAGACGCGATAGATGGTATCGTCGCGCAGGGAGAGCTCGAGGTTACACCCCACGCCGCAGTACGGGCACACGGTGGTGACGATGCGATCGGGACGAATCACGCCTGCTCCAACTTTCTCCCCCCGGCCCGGCGGCCAGGGCCTTAGCTCTTGCGGCGCTTCTTCTTCTCCGAGAGGGTCGCCTGCAACATCGCCTCGGGAGACATGCCCTGCTCGAGGAGCCACTCGCGCCTGGGCTTGAGCGCCCCGCTCGGGCACACGTCGACGCACTGACCGCAGAACACGCAGGTGGTCTCCGGCATCGGCCGGTTGAGGAAGGTGCCGATCTGCGTCGCGTGGCCGCGGCCGGTGAAGTCGAGCGCAAAGGTGAACTGCGCGTCCCGGGCGCACACCTGGACACAGCGCCAGCACAGCACGCACTTGGCGTAGTCGCGGATGTACATCGGGTTGTCGTCGATCAGCTCCGGTCGCCGCCGCTCGCCGCCGTCGAATCTCTCCGGCCGGCAGGCATAGGCTGTCATCAGCGCCTGCAGCTCCGGGGCTTCGGACAGGTCGACCGAGAAGGCCAGCATCTCGAGCAGCGTGCGCCGCGCCCGCAGGATCCTTTCGGACTCGGTGTGCACGCGCGCGCCGGCGCTCGCCGGCGTGACGCACGACGCCACCAGCCCGCGCACGCCTTCGACTTCGACGACGCACATCCGGCACAGGCCGTTGGCCGTCGTTCGGGGCGAATAGCACAGCACGGGGATGGTGATCCCCGCCTGGCGGGCAGCGTCCAGGAGCGTCGCCCCGGATGCGATCTGCACCGCCCGGCCGTCGATCGTCAGCTCAATGCGTTCGGCCATCGGCCTCCCGTCGATCTACCACCGGGCCGCGCCGGCGCCTCGAACTCATGACCGAAGGTTCCCGGGCATGGGCCTCAGCCTGCCTGCGGTTGGAACACCGCCGGCCAGCGCCGGCGGGCGGAGAGGATGGCGGTGCTGGCCGTCACGCCGAGTCCGCAGATCGACGTCTCGGTCATGGCGAAGGCCACGTCGTCCAGCGCTTCCAGGTCCCCCGGGTGCAGCCGGCCATGCGCCAGTCGCTCGACGATCTCCAGCTGCCGCTGGGTGCCGAGCTGGCAGGGGAAGCACTTGCCGCATGAACTCATGGGCGAAGAAGCGCGCCAGGTGATAGCACGTCCGCCTGAGATCGCGGCTCTGGTTCATGATCATGATCACGCCCGAGCCCATCGGCAGCCCGGCCTGGCGGAAGCTGGCGTGCGTCAGCGGCAGGTCGAGCGCTTCCGGTCCGGCGAAGGCCCCGGCGGCGCCGCCCAGCAAGATCGCCTGCAGCTCGCCGCTCACGCCTCCCGCCAGATCGAGGAGCTCGCCCAGCGTCGTCCCGAACGGCACCTCATACGTGCCCGGCAGGACGATATCGCCCGACAGGCAGAACAGTTTGGTGCCCGGCGAATCCGGAACGCCTACGGCACGGTGGTCTTCCACGCCGTGTCCCCAGGATCCAGGCGGCCATGCACAGCGTCTCGACGTTGTTGATCGCCGTCGGCATCCCAAACAGGCCGTGGGTTACCGGGTACGGCGGTTTGAGGCGCGGCAGCCCGCGCTTACCCTCGATCGATTCCAGAAGCGCCGTCTCTTCCCCGCAGATGTAGGCGCCGGCCCCGGAACGGAGCTCGACGTCGAAGCTGAAGGCGCTGCCGAGCAGGCGGTTCCCGAGGAAGCCGGCGTCGCGGGCCGCCTGGATCGCCTGGCGCAAGATGCGCTGCGCGCGCGGGTATTCGCCGCGCACGTACAGGTAGCCTTGCGAGGCGCCGATGGCATAGCCGGCGAGCGTCATGCCCTCCAGCACCGCCAGAGGATCACCTTCGAGCAGCACGCGGTCCTTGAACGTCCCGGGCTCCGACTCATCGCCGTTGCACACGACGTAGCGCTGCGGCGCCTCGCCGGATGCCGCCAGCGCCCACTTGCGTCCCGTCGGGAAGGCCGCCCCGCCGCGCCCGTCCAATCCCGAGGCCTCGATCTCGTCGATGACCTTCTGCGGCGTCAGGCTGCCCAACGCACGCTCGCAGCCCCGCGTACCCCCCGCTCGCCGCATACGCTTGCACGTCGGTCGGATCGATGGCGCCACAGCGCGCCGTCAGCCGGCGCGGCGCACCGCGGATCTCGCCCAGCCCGATCTCCTGCGGATCGCCGAGCCACTGAGCCACGGGAACACCGTGCAGGTTACCCACCGGCAGGTCGCCATGCAGCGCCGCCGGGGCGTGGTCGCACAAGCACAGGCAAGGGACTTCTTCGATCTCGAAGGCGCCGTCTGCCGTCGGTTCCCCCGGGTGCACCTGGAGGTGCTGGCAGAGTTCGCGCAGTACGGTTTCGCCCCCCGCCTGGGCACAGCGCGGGCTCGTGCACACGCGAATCACGGTCCGTCCCGTGGGACGATCGTAGAGAAGAGTGTAGAAGCTCACGACGCCGTGGATTTCGGCCTCGGGGACACGCAGCGCGTGGCTGATGGCCGTCAGCACCCCGGGTTCCAGGCAGCCGTACTGACGCTGGGCTTCGATCAGTGTCGGCAGCAGCTGAGACCGGTCGCGGCTCGGGAGTTGCCCGAGCCACGCTTGGAGGGGCTGAAGGTCGATTTCAGATGAGGTCACAGGATCCCGGCTCCCGGTGGTTCTGATCCGAGCATGGGACACGCTGCGGCTCGGGAGATGGGGCGCATGCGCCTCCGATCTCAAGCCGCACGACGGTTCCTGAGAATTTGTATCAGATAAGTCCGCGTCCCGCAATGCTGCCGCCCACGCCGGTGCCATCGTGAGGGCGGAGCCGACGGGGAATGGCACCCTCGCATGGCGCTCAGGCCCGCCGGTCACCCGATGGGCTCGACGTCATGCACTCCGGACTCGCTCATCCCGGCGCCGGTGACGCGCACGAACTCCGCCCGTTCCCAGAGCTCCCTGACCGTCTGCGCGCCGGCGTAGGACATCCCCGAGCGGATCCCGCCGATCAGCTGCTCGAGGACTTCCGCCACGGCGCCGCGGTGCGGCACGACGGCCTCCACGCCTTCGGGGACGATTCGCTCCCAATCTCCGGGTTCGAGATCGGCCCCGCGCTCAATGACCATCCGGTCGGCGTTGGCGGTGAGCGAGGCCATGCCGCGCACGACCTTCATCTTGCGTCCGTCGCGGATCACCGTCGCACCCGGAGCCTCGTCGGTCCCGGCCAGCATGCTCCCGATCATCACGCTGCTCGCTCCGGCGGCCAGGGCTTTGATCGCATCGCCGGAGGTGCGGATCCCGCCGTCGGCGATCAGCGGCAGGTCCAACGCCTGCGCCTCGGCGGCGCATTCCAGGATCGCCGTCAGCTGCGGCACGCCGAAGCCGGTGATCACCCGCGTGATGCAGATCGAGCCCGAGCCGACGCCGACCTTGACCGCATCGGCGCCGGCCCGGGCCAGATCGCGCACGCCCTCGGGCGTGGCGACGTTTCCGGCCACGATCGGCACCTCCGGCCAGCGCTCCTTCAGCCGCCGCACCATCCCCAGGCAGTTCTCCGAGTGCCCGTGGGCGATGTCGACCACGAACAGGTCGGCGCCCGCCTGCAGGCAGGCCTCGGCACGCTCGACGTCCTCGTCCCGCGCTCCGACGGCCGCTCCGACGCGCAGCCGGCCCTTGGCGTCCTTGGTCGCCTGCGGATGCTGCTCGAGCTTGATGATGTCCTGCGCCGTGATCAGTCCGCGCAGCCGGCCCTGTTCATCCACCAGCGGCAGTTTCTCCAGCCGATGGGCGTAGAGCTGTTCGCGTGCGGTCGCCAGATTGCCCGGCGCCTGCAGGGTGACCAGGCGCTCGCGCGGCGTCATGACCTCGCTGACCATCTCCTGCGGGCTCCGGCGCGAAGATCAGATCGCGCCGCGTGAGCATTCCCAGGACGCGCATCTCCGGTCCACGACGACCAGCCCCCCGATCCCGGCGGAGGTCATCACCTGGCGCGCCTGGGCGATGGTGGCCTGAGGCTCGATGGTGATCGGCGCCTCGACGATGTAGCTCTCCGCCCGCTTGACCCGCGCCACGTCCCCGGCCTGGCGCTCGATGGGCATGAAGCGGTGGATGATCCCCAGCCCGCCGCAGCGCGCCATGGCGATCGCCATCTCCGCTTCCGTCACCGTGTCCATGTTGGCGCTGATCACCGGGATGGCCAGCGGGATGCCTCGCGCCGCCAGGGTGTGCGGCGAGACGTCGCCGCGGCTGACCAGCCGCGAGTGCCGCGGCACGAGCAGCACATCATCGAAGGTCAATCCCTGCTCAGCCCGCATACGCATCGGACCCTCCTCTCCCTACACCCGCCTCAACTTTGCGCCTGCCCCACCGTGTATCCAACTCCCCGAAGCGAGGCGCGCGGCTCCATCGCCAGCGGCGTACCCCGGGCACCGAGCATGAATGCGTCTGCGGCCTGCGCGAGGGATCGCCCCGCGTACAGCAAGGATCGGCCGCGACTCCAACCATCTCGCCGATCGTACCCACCGGACGGCCGACGCGCGCCGTCCATTGTCGCGCCCTTCCTGTCCGTCGAAGCCGGGCGAGCCAGCTCCCGAGCGGTCGACTGAACCCGCTCGGGGAGGATGCGGCTCGCTGCCTCCGGTGCGGCCCTACATCCCATGCAGGCTACAATCTGCGCGCATGCCGCGCCGACTCACGCGCCGCTTCTTCCAACGACCGACGTTGGCGTCGCCCGGGATCTCCTGGGGGCGCGCCTGGTACGCATCGAGCGCGGCGGTTCCCGCACCAGCGGGCTGATCGTCGAGGCCGAGGCCTACATCGGATCGGATGACCTGGGCTGCCACGCCCGCGCCGGGCGGACGGCGCGCAATGCCTCGATGTGGGGCCCGGCCGGACGCGCCTACGTGTACTTCACGTACGGCATGCACTGGTGCCTGAACGTGGTCACAGAAGCGGAGGGATTCCCTGCGGCTGTACTGCTGCGCGCCCTCCTGCCGGTCGAGGGACAGGTGGCCATGCGTCGCCGTCGCGGGCTGGCGGGGGATCGCGACCTGACGGGCGGGCCCGCACGGCTGTGCCAGGCGCTGGGCATCGACCGGCGGTTTGACGGCCAGGACCTGTGCTCGCCCGAAGCGCATCTGTTCCTGGAAACAGGCATCGCCATTCCCGGAACCCGACGTGTCCAAGGGCCCGCGGGTGGGGTTATACAATGTGCCGGAGCCGTGGCGCAGCCTCCCATGGCGCTTCCTCATCCGGCCGTCCGCCCTGGCCTCCCTCCGCCCGGCGGGAGGCGCCTGACCTTCGGCCAAGGAGAACTCGCATGAACCTGTTGGATGGAAAGACGGCGCTGATCTTCGGCGTGGCCAACGATCACTCGATCGCCTGGGGGATCGCCCAGCAGCTCCACGCGCACGGGGCGCGGCTGGCGTTCTCGTACGCCGGTGAGGCGCTCGAACGCCGTGTCCGGCCGCTGGCCGAATCCGTCGGCTCGAACTTTGTCGAGCCGTGTGACGTCGGCAAAGACGCCGACATCGAGGCGGTGTTCGCCAAGGCCGCCACGGCGCTGGGGACGATCGACATCCTGGTGCACGCCGTGGCCTACGCCGGCCGGGAAGAGCTCAGCCGCCCGTACTACGAAACCAGCCGGGCCGGGTTCCAGACGGCGATGGACATCAGCGTGTATTCCTTCACCGCCCTGGCGCGCGCCGCCCGCCCGCTCATGCCGGGCGGCGGCTCGATGCTCACCCTCACCTACTATGGGAGCCAGAAGGTGATGCCCAACTACAACGTCATGGGCGTCGCCAAGGCGGCACTGGAATCCTCGGTGCGCTACCTGGCCGCGGAGCTGGGCCCGCAGGGCATCCGGGTCAATGCCATTTCGGCCGGCCCGGTCCGGACACTGTCGGCCGCGGGGGTCAGCGGGTTCAAGGGCCTGTACCGTGCCTTCACCGAAATCGCCCCGCTGCGGCGCCCGATCACCATCGAGGACGTCGGAGGAACGGCCGTCTGGCTGGCGTCGGATCTGTCGCGCACGGTCACCGGCGAAGTGGTGTACGTCGATTCCGGCTACAATATTCTCGGTCTGACCGCCCCCACGTCCGCCGAGTAGCGGCGAGGTTGAGGACGCATGCGCCGAGTGTTCCGCCAAGTGCTCACTTCCCTGGCCCCCCGCGTTGACCCCGACGAGAAGCCCTACCGCGTCCAGCTGGCGCGGGCGGCCGTGCGGGTCTCCCTGGTGCTGCTCAGCTGCTGGCTGCTGACCGAAATCCTGATCGTGCAGCTGCTGCGGCCCGAGTCCGACCATGCCTGGCGCTACGACCTGGTGGCGATGCTCGTGCTGGCGGCCATCCTGGGGGTGGCCGAGGGTTTCGTGCGCAGAGGGCGCACGACGGTCGTCGGGTACCTGCTGGCGATCAGCTTCTTCCTCTACCCGCTGGTGAATGCGTTTCTCGTCCCGCGGGACATCTACCTGGTCAACGTCGCCTTCCTGATCTCGATCGTCGCCGCCGGCGCCATGGTGGGCGGCGGCCCGGCCTACCTGTTTGCCGGACTGACGACGCTGGCCAACATCGGCACCTGGCTGTACGCCAGCGGCAATCCGGAAGCCCTGGTCCACCCCTTCGATCCAACGACCGGGGCGATCTTCCTGCTGAGCAACACCATCGTGGCCGTGGCCCTGGCCGCCGTGCTCAACTTCTACTCCAGCTACATGCGGCGCAGCATCTCGGCCCTGAATGTTCAGGCCGAGCAGATGACCGAACTGGCGCATACCGATCCGATGACCGGCCTGGCCAACCGGCGCTGGCTGATGGAGCAGCTCGGGCGCGAGTTCTCGCGCGCCCGCCGCTACCGGCGGCCGCTCAGCCTGCTGTACCTCGACCTCGACGGTTTCAAGGCGATCAACGACCGCTTCGGCCACCTGTTCGGCGACGAGGTCCTCACCGGGGCCGGGCGGGCGATGAAGTCCGTGCTGCGCTCGACCGACTTGTTGGCCCGCATCGGCGGAGACGAGTTCGTCGTTCTGCTGCCCGAGACCGGCATCGAAGGCGCCCACAACGTCACCGCCAAACTGCGCAAGTCGCTCACCGCCTACGGCCAGCAGCTCGGCCCGGCCGTCCCGATGTTGTCTTTCTGCGCCGGCGTCAGCCAGCTCCACGCGGACGATTCCACGATCGACGACATCCTGTCCCGCGCCGACGAGGCCCAGTACCTGGCCAAGGGCACGGGCCCCGGGCACACCCGCTCCGAACGCGAGCTCGTCGTCACTCCGCCGCCTTCGCCGGAGTAGGGCAGCGGCCAGCTGTCAGCTATCAGCGTTCAGCGTCAGCGGTCGGAGGCTGAGGCAGGACCGGTGTCTGTTCCCATCGCAAGTGGCAGGTGGCAATTGGCCAATGGCAGCGCAACGGCAATCGCTGGTCACCAGCTGTAGTTCTCCTGGTCGCATCTGTGCCAATCGCTAGCTGCATGTCGCTAGTTGCTAGTTGCTGGCTGCTAATTGCTGCATTGCTGACCGCTGATCGCTGACCGCTCCTTCCCAATCGAGGTGCCCCATGGTCCACACCGGCCGCATACGCCTGAACACGCGTGGCAACGCCGATCCGCATGATCTGACCGAGCGGGTGGCGGAGGTCGTCTCCGGGTCGGGAGTCCGCGCGGGGACGGCCACGGTCTTCACCCCGTCGTCCACCAGCGCCCTGACGACCATCGAGTACGAGGACGGCGCGCTCGAAGACCTGCGCCGGGCGCTGGACGAGATCGCTCCGCCGGAGCGTGACTACCGTCACAACCTGCGCTGGAGCGACGGGAACGGCCATGCGCACCTGCGGGCTGCGCTTCTCGGCCCGTCGCTCAGCATCCCCGTCGATCGACGGGCGGCTGACGCTCGGCACCTGGCAGCAGGTGCTCTTCCTCGACTTCGACGTCCGCCCGCGGCAGCGAGAGGTCCTGGTACAGGTGGTTGGGGAGACTCGAGGATGAAGCGCGGCACGCGGGCTGCCTGCCGATGGACGCCGATTGCTGGCCGTCCTCGCCCATCCGGACGACGAGAGCTTCGGCCCCGGAGGAACGCTGGCCCTGTATGCCCGGCGCGGCGTGGAGGTGCATCTTGCCTGTGCCACGCGGGGCGAGGTCGGGACGGTCTCCGACGAACTGCTGGTCGGGCACGCCGATGTCGGCGCGCTGCGCGAGCACGAGCTGCGCTGCGCCGCCGGACATCTGGGCCTGACCGGCGTTCACTTCCTCGGGTACCGCGAACTCGGGCATGCCGGGCTCGGAGGACAACCACCACCCGCGCGCCCTGGCCGCCGCACCGATCGACGAGGTGGCGGCGCAGGTGACGCAGTTGATCCGTCGGTTGCGCCCGCAGGTCGTGATCACCTTTGACCCGATCGGGGGCTATCGGCATCCCGATCACATCGCCATCCACCGCGCGACCCTGGCGGCCTTCGAAGCCAGCGGCGACCCTGCCCGCTTCCCGGACCGCGGGCCGGCCTATCAGCCGCTCAAGCTCTACTACCATACGTTCGGACGGCGGTTCTTCCGTCTGGCGGTGCGGGTGATGCCGCTTCTCGGCCGAGATCCTCGGCGCTTCGGGCGCAACGGGGATATCGACCTGGCCGAGATCGCCAACCAGGATTTCCCCCTTCACGCGTTCATCGATTTTCGCCAGGTCGCCGAGGCGAAGGCGCAGGCGACTGCCTGCCATGCCAGCCAGGGCGGCCCGCCGACCTCCGGGCTGTTGGGCTTGCTCTTCCGCCTGGCCGGCGGCAGCGAGACCTTCACCCGCGCCTATCCTCCTCCCTCGCCCGGCCTGCGAGAGACCGATCTCTTCGAAGGGGTTCCCCCGGAGGGCGCTCGTTGACCGATACGCCCGATCCCCACGCGCAGATCATCGCCCGCTATCGCCGGGTCGCCCAGCTTCCCGATGGACTGTTCTTCTTCACCTTCCCGATTCGCCGAGATGCAGTCCGGCGGCTCGGGCTGGTGCCGGGTGGGTCCGTGTTGGAGGTGGGCTGCGGTTCGGGCGCCAACTTCCCCTTCCTGCTCGAGGCTGTCGGCTCCACCGGGCAGGTCGTGGGCGTCGATCTCAGCCCGGAGATGATCGCCGCCGCCCGGACCCGCGTCCAGCGGCGCGGCTGGTCTCGAATCCGTCTGATCGAGAGCGCGGCCGAGAGCCTGCGCCTCGACGAGCAGTTCGATGCCCTGCTGCTCTTCGCCATGCATGACGTGTTCACCTCGCCGGCCGGGCTCGATCGCAGCCTTGCCCACGTGCGGCCCGGCGGGCGCGTCGTCGCCGTCGGTCCGGTGCTGGCATCCGGCCGGCTCGGACGCATCCTGAACCCGGTCGTGGGTGCGGTCTTTCAGCGTTTCGCCGTCTCGAGCCTCGATCGAGACCGACCGTGGCGATTGCTGGCCGAACGAGTTCGGGATCTGCATGTCGAGCGACTCGGCCCCGGGGTGCTCTTCATGGCCTGGGGTGAGGTCGCCTGACGGCACGCCGTTCCGAGACTCCCGGATGGATGGCGGGCGACGAGGAGAACAAAGAGCAGGCTCCGGCGCATGCGCCGGAGCCTGCGGCCTTCCAGGTCGAAATCCCGATCGGTGAACTAGAACTTGCGGAACTTGTCGTGTTTGGCGCCGCACACCGGGCACACGTCGGGCGGCTCCCCCTCCATCGTGAATCCGCAGGCCGTGCACACCCAGAGATCGAAGGTCGCCAGGTCCTTGCCGTCGGACACCGCCTTGTGCGCCTGCGTGTACAGGGCGGCATGGACGACCTCGGCTTTCAGCGCCCAGTTCATCGAGCGCAGCGCCTTGCTCTCGCCCTGGGCTTCCGCTTCCGCCGTGTAGGCCGGGTACATTTCCTCCACCTCGAAGGTCTCGCCCTCGATGGCCACGGCCAGGTTGGCGAGGGTGTCGTCGATCCCGCCCAGGGCGCGCAGGTGGCTGCTGGCGTGAATCCGTTCGGAGAACGCCGCGGCATGGAACAGCCGGGCCACGTTCGGCCGGCCCTCTTTCTCTGCCCGCTCGGCGAAGTTGGTGTACTTCAAATGCGCCTGGCTCTCGCCGGCGAAGGCGGCCTCCAGGTTGTCTTCCGTCATCTGCTTCATCTCTGCCTCCTCATCGCCCCGGACGCCCCGATCGGGATCGCCGACGGGGGCTCGCTGCGCACCATCCGATTCCCCGGGTTAGAGGATGGGTCTCCGGCCATCGTGCGGCAAGTACAAATGGTCACGCCCGACGACGCAGAGGCTCACCGGTCGCCTCCCGGGCGGCCTGCGGGCCGCCGCGTGGTATGATTGCACGTCCTCGACCCGGGCCCCATGGACGCCGATCGCAACCTGTCGCTCACCCCGCCGAATGGATTCAACCTGCCGCGCCGCCTGCGCCGGCTGGCCGATCTGGCTTACAACTTGTGGTGGACCTGGCACTCGGAGTCGGCGCGCATCTTCCGCTACCTCGACGCCGAGGTTTGGGAGCGAACGGCGCACAACCCGGTTCACTTCTTGCGCCAGGTACCGCCCGAGACGCTCCGCCGCGCCACCAACGATCGCGGTTTCCTCGACTTCCACGATCGCGTCCTGCGCGCCTTCGACGAGTACATGGCCCAAGGGGCGCAGGCCTGGTACCCGCGCGTCCATCCCGATCGGATGAACCAGCCGATCGCCTATTTCTCCACCGAGTTCGGACTGCATGAGTCGCTCCCGATCTATGCCGGCGGCCTGGGCGTACTCTCCGGGGATCATCTCAAGGAAGCCAGTGACCTCGGCCTGCCGCTGGTCGCCGTCGGCTTCCTGTATACCCAGGGATACTTCCGCCAGCGTCTGAATGACGACGGCTGGCAGGAAGCGCGCTACACCCCGCTGGCCTTCGCCGACCTGCCGGTCTACCCGGTGGTCGACGCGGTCGGTGAGCCGCTGATGATCACGGTCGATCTGCCTGGTCGGCCCGTACACGCCCGGCTGTGGCGCATCCAGGTCGGCCGCGTGCCGCTGTTTCTGATCGACAGCGACGTCGAGGCCAATCAACCCGCCGACCGCAGCCTGACGGCCCGGCTGTACACCAGCGACATGGAGATGCGCATCTCGCAGGAGATCCTGCTGGGGATCGGCGGCGTGCGGGCCTTGCGCGCGCTGGGCTACAACCCGGCGGTCTGGCACATGAACGAAGGCCATTCGGCCTTCCTGGCGCTCGAGCGGGCGCGCGAGTTGGTGGCCGCCGGGCGGACGTTCGCCCAGGCGTCCGATCGCGTGCGCGCCTCCAACGTGTTCACCACCCACACCCCCGTCGCCGCCGGCCACGACGAGTTCCCGCTGTGGCTGATGGACAAGTACTTCGGGGCGTTCTGGCCCCAACTCGGGCTCGATCGAGAGGCATTCCTCGACCTGGCCCGGCACAAGGAACCCTGGGGCGAGACCTTCAGCATGGCCGTCCTGGCCATGCGCTCCGCCGGCCGCGCCAACGGCGTCTCGGAGCTGCACGGCCGGGTGGCGCGTAAGATGTGGTCTTACCTGTGGCCGAGCCTGCCGGTCGAACAGGTGCCGATCGGCCACATCACCAACGGGATCCATACCGGGACGTGGCTGGCGCGTCGCATGTGGCTGCTCTTCGACCGCTACTTCGATCCCGGCTGGTACGACCGCGTGGACGACGGGGCGACCTGGGAGGCGATCGATCGCATCCCGGACGAGGAACTGTGGGCGGTGCGGCGGCACTTGAAACGCAAGCTGGCGGCTTACATGCGCGAGCGAGCCCGGGTGCAGTGGCACGAAGCGCGGGTCCATCCGGTCCAGATCATCGCCGCCGGTGTGCTGCTCGACCCGTACGCGCTGACGATCGGCTTTGCCCGCCGCTTCGCCACCTACAAACGCGCCAGCCTGATCCTGCACGATGTCGAGCGGCTGCTGGAGCTCGTCCATCGTCCGGGGATGCCGGTGCAGGTGATCTTCGCCGGCAAGGCGCATCCGGCCGATGAGCCCGGGAAGCTGCTGATCCAGGAGGTCTACCGCCAGGTGAAGCGCGCCGAGACCGGCGGGCGGTTGGTCTTCCTGGAGGACTACGACATCAACCTGGCGCGCTATCTGGTGCAGGGCGTCGACCTGTGGCTGAACACGCCCCGGCGTCCCAACGAAGCCTCCGGCACCTCGGGCCAGAAGGCGGCGCTCAACGGCGCGTTGAACCTTTCCGGCCCTCGACGGCTGGTGGCGCGAGGGCTTCAACGGACGCAACGGCTGGGCGATCGGGGACGAACGCGAGTACAGCGACCCGGCCGTGCAGGACGCCGCCGACGCGGAGAGCCTGTACCATTTGCTCGAGGATGAGATCATCCCGCTCTACTACCTGGAACGATCGGCCGATCGGCTGCCGGGCGAGTGGCTCGGCCGCGTGAAGGAGTCGATCCGCACGCTGGCCCCGCGCTTCAGCATGCGGCGCATGCTGCGCGAGTACGTGGAGGCGATGTATCTTCCGGCGCTGCCCGAGCCGGAGCCGGCACAGGTCTGACCGATGCTCGATACCCTTGCGATCCCGGCCACCCTCCTGCCCCTGGTGATTTTCGGCTTGCGCGTGTTCGACATGACCTTCGATACGCTGCGGGTCCTGCTCGTCATCCGCGGCCGCAAGGCGCTGGCCTGGATCGCTCGGCTTCGCGCAGTCCGCCATCTGGGTCGTGGCCATCTCGAGCGTGCTGCGCCACGTCGACAACGTCTGGAACGTGGTCGGCTACGCCGGCGGCTTTGCCACCGGGACCGTGATCGGGATGCTGATCGAAGAGCGGCTGGCGATCGGGCACGGCCACGTGCGCGTCATCAGCCCGCACCGCGGCAGCGCCCTGGCCGACGCCATCCGCGCCTCGGGCTACGCCGTGACCGAACTTGCGGCGCGCGGCAAGGATGGAACCGTCGCCGTGCTGACGTGCAGCGTGCGCCGCCGCGACATCTCCCGGGTGACGCGCCAGGCGCATGCCATCGACCCCGAGGCGTTCGTCACCGTCGAAGATGTCCGTCCTCTCCACCGCGGTTACTGGGGAGCCTGAGGCGTGACCGGCGTTCCGATCCAACCCGTCCTGGTCGTGGCGTTCGCCCTGACGCTTGGCAAAGTCACCCATCTGCCGGCTTTGCCGCTCCCGCCCGGCCTGCCGGCCTGGGCTCTGCCCGTCGGCATCTTCGTGCTCCTGGCGCTGAACAACGGGCTGGACACGCTGCGCATGCTGTCGATGGCTCGCGGCCGGCGCGGCGCCGCCTGGCTGGCCGGGTTCACGCAGTCCGTCTCGTTCATCACGGCCGTCGCCGGCCTGCTCAGCAATCTGGACAATCCATGGAACCTGGCGGCGTTTTGCCGCGGGTTTCGCCAGCGGAAGCGTGCTGGGCATCCTTGCCGAAGCGCGCCTGGCGCCCGGACACCGGCTGGTGCGCATCGTCAGCTCCCGGCGCGGAGCGGCCATCGCCGACGCGCTCCGCCAGCACGGCTGGGGCGCCACCGAGTTCGCCGCCCGCGGCCAGGACGGGATGGTGACGCTGATCTGGTGCCATGTCCCGCGGCGCCAGGCCGGGTCGGTGACGAATGAGGCGCTCGACCTCGATCCGGAGGCCTTTGTCACCGCCGAGAGCGTCCGCCTGTTCCAGGGCGGATGGCGCGCCTGACGCCGCCTCCCACCCGGGGTTCGGTTTGCGGTTCTCCCTCCGGCGACGTATAATCGCCAAACCCGGGCGGCGCCACGCACCGCCTGACCGAGGCCTGCATGGCAGTCAAGGGCAATCTGCGTGACTTCAGCGTCACGCAACTGCTCAATCTGATCAACCTGGCCCGCAAGACGGGGACGTTGACCGTCGAGGGGCCGAATGAAGCCGCCTGGGTATCCTTCCAGGCCGGCAAGTTGATCTCTGCCCAGCTCGGGAACGAAGACGGGACGCTGGTCGGCATCCTGACCCGCTCCGGGCGGATCACGGCCAAGCAGGCCCAGGTGATCAAGTCGCACGCCGGCGACAAGTCGGACAAGGAACTCGGCCTGCTGTTGATCAACGCCGGCTACCTGACGCAGCAGGACATCCTGGCCGGCATCCGCCAGTACATCATCGACATCGTCTACCGGCTGTTCACCTGGGTGGATGGCTTCTTCCGCTTCGACAATGACGTCCTGCCGCCGGACGATCGCATCGTGATGCGCCTCGACCTGGAGAACATCATCATCGAGGGCGCGCGCCGGATGCGCGAATGGGAGCAGCTGCAGGAGGAACTCCCCAACCTGGATATGGCCCTCGACTTCATCGAGCGTCCGGGGGCCAACATCCGCGACGTGAACTTGAACGTCGAAGAATGGAAGGTCGTTTCCTACATTAACCCGAAGAACTCCATCCGGCAGATCATGAAGGCCAACAAGATGAACGAGCTCGAGATCCGCCGGATTGTCTACGGCCTGATCCAGGCAGGCCTGGTGGAGGTGGTGCGCCCGGCGGGCATGCCGCTCCCGCCGCAGGCCCGCCAGGTCCCGGTGGTCGACAAGCGTCAGCAAAGTTCGCTGGTCAATCGACTGATTGACCGCATCCGGTCGTTGTAGGCGAGGGCAGCCATGCAAACCGTGAAGATGGTCGTCACGGGTCCGTTCGCAGCCGGGAAGACCTCCTTCATCCGCTCGGTGAGTGAGATTGACGTCGTCTCGACCGAGCGCAAGATCTCCTCGGAGGCCGAGCGGATCAAGGAAACCACCACGGTGGCCATGGACTTCGGCCGCATCACCGTCGACGACGACCTGGTGCTCTACCTGTTCGGCACCCCGGGCCAGAAGCGGTTCGACTTCATGTGGGAGATCCTTTCGGAGGGGATGCTCGGCTTCATCGTCACCGTCGACAGCACGCGGCCGGAGACCTTCCGTGAGGCCAAGGGCATCCTGCAGACCTTCCGCGCCTACGCCCCGACGCCGTACGTGGTGGCGGCCAACAAGCAGGACATGAAGGACGCCTGGACGGTGGAGGACCTGCGCATCGCCCTGAAGCTCGATCCGGCGGTCAAGATGCTGCCGTGCGTCGCCAGCGATCGCGAGTCGGTCAAGAAGGTACTGCTCGAGCTCCTGTACAGCATCCTCGAGGAAATGGAAAAGAAGTAGGCCGTTCGGGCGGCCCAGGGTTGCCGTGGCTAGCGAGGACGACCACTTCCTCCCCAACAAGATCGGGCGCATCCTGCTGCTATCGCTCGAAGAGGTGGTCGGTCACAACGGCGTGAACGCCGCGCTGAACGTGGCCGGGCTGCCGGACCTGATCCACAGCTACCCGCCCAACACCCTCGACCGCGAGTTCAGCTTCAGCGCCGTCGGGCGGATCCATCAGGCCCTCGACCGGTTGTATGGGACACGCGCCGGCCGCGGACTGGCGCTGCGCACGGGACGCGCCGGTTTCAAGCACGCCCTGCGCGAGTTCGGCCCGATGCTCGGGATGACCGAACTGCCCTACCGCCTGCTTCCGCTTCCGATGAAGCTCAAGTCCGGCCTGGAAGGCACGGCCGAACTCCTCAATCGCTACACCGATCAGATCGTCCACCTCGAGGAGGGACCGGAGGCCTACCGCTTCCACCTGGACCTGTGCCCGCTGTGTTGGGGGCGTCGGCTCGACCAGCCGGGCTGCCATCTGGCCATCGGGTTCCTCCAGGAGGGGCTGTCCTGGATGAGCGGCGGAAAGAACTTCCTGGTCGAAGAGACCGATTGCGCTGCCCACGGCGACGCCGCCTGCGTCCTGCGCATCGTGCGCCAGCCTCTGGACTGATGCGGGGACAGGCGCGGCCGGCGAACCTCGCCCATAGGTCATGGTTGCCCGCCCTCCGGCTTTACCGTAAGATTCTCTCGACACGCGGCCTCCTCAGGCGGTTTCCGCCTCCTGTCTGCAATGGTGGACGATGGCCAAGGAACGCATCCTGGTAGTCGAGGACAATCGAGACATTGCCAAGGTCCTCGAGTTGTTCCTCAACGAGCAGGGCTACCTGGTCAAGGTCACGCCGCGCGGCCGGGACGCCCTCAGCCTGAGCCGCCTCGAACTCCCCAACCTGATCCTGCTCGACATCCTGCTGCCCGACCTGGACGGCTACGAGGTGTGCCGCGCCCTGCGCACCAGCCCGCGGACCGGCCACATCCCGATCATCTTCCTGACTCAGAAGGACGAACGCAGCGACCGCATCACCGGTCTGCAGCTGGGCGTCGACGACTACATCACCAAGCCGTTCGACATCGAAGAACTCGGGTTGCGGATTCAGAACGTCCTGCAACGCACCGAGCGGGAACGGCTGACCGATCCACGAACCGGCCTGCCCGCCGGCAAGCTGGTGGATGAGCAGGTGGCAGGCCTGCTCGCCGCCGAAGCCTGGGGGCTGCTCGCCTGCCGCATCGAAGGCTTCGATCGCTTTCTCGAGTTGCGCGGCCCGCTCGCCGGGGACGAGGTGCTGCGCGGGGCAACCCAGTTCCTGGGGCAGACGGTCGACGCCCTGGGCGGCCCCGATGATTTCATCGGCCATGACTGGAGCGGCAGTTTCACCGTTGTGACCAATGCCTTCGCCGCCCCGGCCGTCGCCGAACGGTTGCGGGATCGCTTCGAGGAAGAGACGCGCGCCGCCCGCGCCTCGGCCGAAGACCTCGCCCCCGGCGGCCGCAAACACGATCCACCGCCGCGCTTGTACCTGGCCGTCGGCCTGCTGACCTCGGCCGAAGGCCCGTTCACCCGATCCGAAGAATTGCTCGAAGCGGCCGCACGTGCCCGGCGCCGCGACGCGTACCAGCGCGCAGGCTGAGGCGTGAGCCTGTCGATCCCGGCCATCCTTGGTCTGCTGATGCTGGCCGCCCTCTCCGGTGGCCTGGTGGCGTCGTGGGTCGGGCTCTGGCGCCGCCGGGTGGGTCCGGCGGCGCAATCGGGCGCCGACCATGAGTCACGCACGCCGCCGGCGCTTGCCGAACTCAGCCGCAACCTGGCGGTCAGCGACGACCTGGATCAGGTCATCGAGCGATCGCTGTCGGTCCTGGCTCAGGCCACGGGCGCCGAACGCGCCGCAGTCCAGATGACCACCCCCGGCTCCGAACGCCTGCTTCACTGGATTTCGCATGACGCCGCACAGGGAGCCCAACCGATCGCTCGGCCGCTGTCGGCTGAACGCAGCCATGGGCTGGCCGGCTGGGTGATCGAGCACCGCGAACCGGCGCTGGTACCGGATGTCAGCCGCGACCGGCGCTGGATCCCGTTTTCCGGCACGGGCGAAGACCACTACAGCGCCCTGGCTGTGCCGCTGCTGGCCGGCACGCAGGCGTTCGGCGCGTGCCTGCTGCTCGGCCGTTCCCCCAAGGTCTTCACGCCGGAGGACCGCGAGCTGGCGATGGCCGGCGCGGCGTTGATGGCATTTGCCATCCGCCTGGCGGAAGCTCGCCGCAGCCTCCACGAAGCGGAGCGCATCAGCGAGGACGCCATTCGCCAACAGCAGGCCGACCACCGGCGCGCACAGGCGATCCTCGAGTTCGATTGCCGATGGCGTGGTGGTCACCGGGCCGAGTCACCAGGTGGCCGTATGCAATGCCGCCGCCGAACACATCCTGTCCCTGCCCCGCGCCTCGGTGCTCGGCGAACCGGCCGCCCAGTTCATCGGGCTGTATGGCTCGGCGGGCCGCCGCTGGGCCGAGGCGCTCCAGGCGTGGAGCCAGGACCCGGCCTCGGCCGCCGAGCGTCCGACGCTCGCCGATCGCCTCGACCTGGAGGACGGCCGGGTGGTCGAAGTGCACGTCGCCCCCGTTGTCCTGGGCGATGACTTCCTGGGAACGGTGGCGGTCTTCCGCGACATCAGCCGCGACGTCGAGATCGATCAGCTCAAGTCGGATTTCGTAGCCACCGTCAGCCACGAACTGCGGACGCCGATGACGTCGATCCGCGGCTACGTGCAGATGCTGCTGCTCGAGGCCGCCGGCCCGCTGACCGACGAGCAGCGCAAGTTCCTGGAGACCATCCGTTCCAACTCGGAACGGCTCGGGCGGCTGGTCAATGATCTGCTGGACCTGTCGCGGCTCGAGTCCGGAGCCGACGAACTTCACCTTCAGCCCGTCGCGCCGCTGCCCGTCCTGGAGGCCGGCCGCGATTACCTCGCCTCGCGTTGCGTGCAAGATGCCAAGGGTTTGCGCGTGGAGCTCGAGGTCCCGGGCTCGCTTCCGGAAGTGCGCGCCGACCCGCAGCGGCTGCAGCAGATCTTGCGCGGCCTGCTCGACAACAGTTTCAACTTCACACCCGCCGGGGGAACGGTCTGGATCCGCGCCCGGCCGGCCGGGGACCGGCTGCGGATTGAGGTGGCCGACACCGGGACCGGCATCCCGCTGGCCGAGCAGCCGCGGGTCTTCGAGCGGTTCTTCCGTGGCGAGCAGGCCCTCAATCTCGGTGTGCCGGGGACCGGCCTGGGACTCTCGATCGTCGCCCATCTGGTGGAGCTGCACGGCGGGACCATCGAGCTTCAGAGCGAAGGGGTATCCGGACAGGGGACGCGGTTTGCTTTCGCCCTTCCGCTTTCCCCCTCGCCGGCAGGAGGCTAGACACCGCGCATGGCCCGCATTCTGGTCGCCGAAGACGAACGCGACATTCGCGAGTTGATTGGATTCACGCTCCGCCACCACGGGCATGAGGTGCTGACCGCCTCGAATGGCGAGGACGCGCTGGCCATGGCGCTGCGCGACCTGCCCGACCTGGTGCTCCTCGATATCCGCATGCCGCGCCTGACGGGATACGATGTCTGCCGCCGGCTGCGCGCCGAGCCCACCACGCAGCACATCCCGATCGCCTTCCTTTCCGCCAAGGGCCAGGAGGCCGAGATCCAGGCGGGAATGGATGCCGGTGCCACCGACTACATTCTCAAACCGTTCGCCCCGGACCAGTTGGCCAATCGTGTGGCCCTCTTGCTGGGGCAGCCAGGGAAACCAGGATAGGATACTTGCCTGCCGGCCGGGCATGCAACACGGCGCCCGTTCCGATTGCCGGATTGCCGAAGGAGAGAGACCGATGCTGCGTGTGATGGAGAGCGGGAACCGTTTGGAGATCATTTCGCCCATGCCCGTTGGCAAGCGGGTGGTCTTCGCCGTCCTGGCGCTGTTCCCCCTTCTGGCTCCCTATCAGCTTCTGATCGCCCCGCGCTGGGAGAACGTAGCTAACGCCTTCTTTGGATTCGCCGCCCTGATCTCGCTGGGGGCATTGGCCCTCAGCGCCTTCCTTGTCTGGGCCGCCATTGCCGGCATCGAGTCCACGGCGCTCTTCGACCGCCAGCAGCGCACTCTGACCACGGTCGCCCGGGCTCCGGTGATGCCGCTTGCAGGCGCGAAGGTACTCCCTCAATGATCTGCGCGCGATCGAAGTCGAGAAGACCGAGTGGAGCGACGGTGCGCCGAGCTACTCCCTGCGGATCGACACGGCCGACGGCCGCGCCTTCAAGCTGCTCGCCGAGTATGACCGGGCCGAGCCGGAGGCTGTCCGGCACCAGATCAGCCGCTTTCTGGCACAGCCCCCGGCCGCCTGATCGAAGTCAGCCTGCACGACCGGCAGCCTCCAACTCCACCGTCGCGCTGGTCGGGCCGATTCTGTCGTGCCGCTTGACCTGCCATTCCAGCAGCGCTATACTCGGGGACATCCAACCTGCACGGGGAGCCCGGTGTGCCGGGCTGAGAGGAGGGCGGTCAGCCCTCGACCCGCGGAACCTGATCCGGGTAATGCCGGCGGAGGGAGCACGACCATTTCGTCACCATCACCCTCCCCCGCACCCGGTGGAGGGTGTTGCATTTGCGCGCTGTCGTCATCGCCAACGGACGCCTGAGCCATCCAGCCGCCGACCGCGCCCGCGTGCGCCCCGACGACTGGATCCTGGCCGCGGATGGCGGGCTGCACAACTGCCGCCGGCTGGGGTTGTTGCCGGCGGTGGTCATTGGCGACCTCGACTCGATCGACGCCGCCGACCTTGCCGCGCTCCAGGCGACCGTCGTCCGCCACCCGGAACGCAAGGACGAGACCGACCTCGAGCTGGCGCTCGAGTACGCCGTTCGCCATGGCGCTCGGGAGGTGCTGATCCTTGGCGCCCTGGGCGACCGCTGGGATCAGACGTTGGCCAACGCGCTGCTGCTCGCCTCCCCCACGCTGGACGCCGTTCGCACCTGGCTGGTGGACGGTTCACAGCAGGTGACGCTGGCCCGTCCGGGCGACCCGCTCGTGCTCGAGGGCCGTCAGGGCGACACGCTGTCCCTCCTGCCCCTCGCCGGCGATGCCCAGGGTGTCACAACGGATGGGCTCGAGTATCCGCTGCACGATGAGACGCTCCACTTCGCCGCCACCCGCGGCGTCAGCAACACGATGCTGGGTACGACGGCGACGGTTCGCCTCACGCGAGGCATGCTGCTCGTGGTGCACCTTGCAGTCCGCCGTGGTTCCCGAGGAGGACCCGCGATGATCCGAGCCATACTGGCCGCCGCCATCCTGGTCGGGATGCTGGCCGGTTGCGCGCCTGCGCCGGCCGCCGGGCCGGCCCCGGTCGCCACCATCCCTCCGTTTCCGTCGATCCTGACCGTCATGACGCATGACTCGTTCAGCATCTCCGCCTCGGTCCTGGCCGAGTTCGAACGCACGCACAATGCCAAGGTGCAGTTCGTCAAGGCCGGCGACGCCGGCACGATGCTCAACAAGGCGATCCTGGCCAAGGGCAATCCATTGGCCGACGTACTCTACGGTGTCGACAACACGTACCTGTCGCGCGCCCTGCGGGAAGGCATCCTCGAAGCCTATGACTCACCGCTGCTGGCCGATGTGCCCGAGGAGATGCGCCTCGATCCGGAGAATCGCGCCCTCCCGATCGACTACGGCGACGTGTGCCTCAACTACGACAAGGCGTATTTTGCCGAGCGGCGGCTCGCGCCGCCCAACTCGCTCGATGACCTGGCCCAGCCCGAGTACAAGGGCCTGCTCGTGGTTGAAGACCCGTCCACCTCGTCCACCGGACTGGCCTTCCTGATCGCCACCGTCGGGGCCTTTGGCGACCCGGGGTACCTGGGCTACTGGGAAGCGTTGCTGGCCAACGACGTCCTGGTCGTCAGCGGCTGGGAGACGGCGTACAACACCGAGTTCAGCGGGTCCTCCGGGCGCGGCCCGCGGCCCGTGGTTGTGTCGTACGGTTCCAGCCCGGTGTTCGAGATGGTCTACGCCGCCACGCCGCCCAGCGAGCCTCCGACGGCCGCCGTGGTCGACAGCGACACCTGCTTCCGCCAGATCGAATTCGCCGGGATCCTGGTGGGCACGGCCAACCGCCCGCTGGCCGAAGCCTGGATCGATTTCATGCTCTCCCCTGCTTTCCAGCAGGATCTCCCGCTGCAGATGTACGTGTTCCCGGTCCATCCGGCCGCGCAGCTCGACCCGATCTTCCAGAAGTACTACGCCGTTCCGGACGAGCCTGTGAGCGTCAGTCCACAAGAGATCGACGCCAACCGCGAGGCGTGGATCAAGGCCTGGCGCGAGGTCGTACTGCGTTGATGCCTGCCGGCCCCCGACCGGAGACCGCGCGCTGGCGTTCGGCCGCCCGCACTGCCGGGCTGTGGGCCGCCCCGCTCGCCTTCCTGGCGCTGTTCTACGCGCTGCCGATGGCGCAGGTCCTGCGGCTGAGTCTGGCGCGCGGCACGAGTCTGGGGGCGCCCTTTGCCGAAGCGCTTGCCTCGCCCAGCGTGCGCGGCGTCCTCGGATTCACTTTTCTGCAGGCCTCGCTCTCGACGCTGCTCACCCTGCTTCTCGGACTTCCCGGCGCCTACCTGCTGGCGCGCTACTCGTTCCGCGGGCGCTCGGTGCTGCTGGCCCTGACCTCCGTGCCGTTCGTGATGCCGACGCTGGTCGTCGGCGCCGCCTTCCAGGCGCTGCTCGGCCCGCGCGGCTGGGTCAATCTGGGCCTGATGGCGCTGCTCGGGCTTTCGCAGCCTCCGATCGAGTTTCTGAATTCGCTGGGCGCCATCCTGCTGGCGCATGTCTTCTACAACACCAGCATCGTCCTGCGCATGGTCGGCGACTTCTGGTCGCATCTCGATCCGCGGATCGAGGCTGCGGCCCGCACCCTGGGAGCCAGCCGCTGGCAGGTGCTGCGCCGCGTCACGCTCCCGCTTCTGTTCCCCGCCATCGCCGCCGCGTCGCTCCTGGTCTTCCTGTTCGACTTCACCTCCTTCGGTGTGATCCTGATCCTGGGCGGACCGCGCCTGGCAACGCTCGAGGTCGAGATCTACAACCAGACGGTCGGGCTCTTCAACCTGCCGCTGGCTGCGGCGTTGTCGATCGTTCAGCTGGCCTGCACGCTGGCGCTCACCGTCGCTTACACCCGCCTGGCGGCGCGGATCTCTCGTCCGATCAGTCTGCGTCCGCGCCGACTCACCCAGCAGCCGCTGCTCGGCCTGCGTCGGCGTCTGGCCGCCGGCCTGATGGTCGGCCTGCTGCTGGCACTGCTCGTGACGCCGCTCGTCGCACTGGCGGCGCGCTCTGTAACCCGGCTCGACCCCGAGCGCGGGCAGACGGCCCCCGCCGCGAGCGGCCTGACGGCCGACAACTACCGCGAGCTGTGGGTCAATCGGCGCGAGTCAGTTTTCTATGTGCCCCCGTCGACCGCCGTCGGCGTGTCGCTGGCGTACGCCGCGGCCACCGTCGTCCTGTCGCTGGCGCTCGGGCTGCCGGCGGCCTGGGCGCTCGCCTACCGCCCCGCATCGACCGTCAGCCGTCTCTTCGATCCATTGTTGCTGCTTCCGCTGGGCACCTCGGCGGTTACGTTGGGGCTGGGATTCATCGTCGCCCTCAACCGCCCGCCGTTCGATCTGCGCGCCTCGCCCGTGCTCGTGCCGCTGGCGCACACGCTTGTCGCCTTGCCGTTCGTCGTGCGCAGTCTGACGCCGGCCCTTCGGAGCATCCGCCCGCGATTGCGGCAGGCGGCCGCCGTGCTCGGCGCCGGCCCGGCGCAGGTCGTCGCCCGCGTCGATCTGCCCCTCGTCGGCCGGGCGCTGCTCGTGGCGGCGGCATTCGCTTTCTCGATCTCGCTCGGCGAGTTCGGCGCCACGGCCCTCATCGCCCGCCCCGAATTCCCGACCATCCCGCTGATGATCTACCGCTTCCTCTCGCTGCCCGGTGCGCTCAACTACGGGCAGGCACTGGCCTTGAGCACGATCTTGATGGTCGTGTGTGCGGCGGCGATGCTGGGCATCGAGCGATTGAGGGTTGCCGATGTCGGTGAGTTCTAGCTCCCTCAACCACCCGGCGAGGGCGTACCCCGGCGCGGGCAGCCGGATGGCCGATGCCTGCACGGGCTTGAGGCTGGAGGGGATACGCAAGTCTTACGCTGCCACACAGGCACTCGACGGCGTTTCGCTGTGTGTACCCAGCGGCTCGATCGTCGCCGTGCTCGGGCCGAGCGGCTCGGGAAAATCGACGCTGCTCTCGATCATCGCCGGGCTCGAGATGCCCGACAGCGGTCTTGTCCTGTGGGAAGGCGAGCCGCTGGAAGGCGTCCCGTCCCATCGCCGCGGTTTCGGCTTGATGTTCCAGGACTTCGCCTTGTTCCCGCACCTGAACGTCGAGCGCAACATCGCCTTCGGGCTCCAGATGCAGGGACTGGAGGCGGAGCGCACCAGGGCGCGCGTCCAGGAATGCCTCGAACAGGTCGGCCTCGCCGGCTTCGAACGGCGTGACGTGCAGACGCTTTCCGGCGGCGAGCAGCAGCGCGTGGCGCTCGCCCGCGCCCTGGCGCCGCGGCCGCGGCTGCTGATGCTCGACGAGCCGCTCGGCGCGCTCGACCGGACGCTGCGGGAACACCTGTTGGGCGAGATCCACCGCATCCTGCGCGCCGCCCACCAGACGGCTTTGGTGGTCACGCACGATCAGGAAGAGGCCTTCGGGCTGGCCGATCAGATCGTCATCCTCGACGCCGGCCGGGTCGTGCAGGAGGGCCCACCCCAGGCGGTGTATCACCATCCGGCATCGGCGGGCGTGGCGCGTTTCCTCGGTCTCACCAACCTGATCCCCGGCGAGGCGGCGCCTGGAGGCATCCGGACTGCGCTCGGACTGCTTCCGGTCGACGGGCCGTCGCCCGCGCACTGCACCGTGCTCCTGCGGCCCGACGCCGCACGACTGGACGGGCAGGGTCCCCTGGTGCTGGAGACGACGCTCCTAGAGAAGACCTTCCGCGGACCGACGTGCATCATCGGCGTACAGGCTCATGGCGTGCACCTGGACTTCGAGGTGCCTTCGGCTGCGCACCTTCCATCCGAGGGCAGCCCGCTCCGACTGTCGCTCGATCCGAAGGCATTCCAGGTGCTCCCATGACCGAAGGGATCACCGTCCACAAGCTCGACGCTGCCGGGCGAGAAGTCTGGTCCTATCCCACGCGCCTGCTGGCCCGCGGCCCAACCTGGGTGAGGCTGGAGGCGATCTTTGATCTCCACGAGGTCGTCTTCCCGGGGCTGGTCCTGCAGCGCGGCGATCGGATGATCGAGACGTTCTACGCCGACCGGTACTACAACGTCTTCGGTGTGTATGACGGCGCCAGGGGAACACTCAAGGGCTGGTACTGCAACATCACCCGACCGGCACGCCTCGAAGCGCAGCAGGTGTTCGCCGAGGATCTGGCCCTGGACCTGCTGGTCTATCCAGGGGGCGGCGACCTGGTGTTGGACGAAGACGAGTTCGCCGCGCTCGACCTCGCACCTGCCGAGCAATCGCTGGCGCGCCAGGCACTGGACGAACTGAGAGACCTGGCCGCCCGTCGTCAGGGGCCATTCGCTGAGCTGCCCAACGACAGCGCCCCCGCCTGAGCGGGGGCGCTGAAGATCGCGGAGACCGAACGAGTTGTCGGCCGACGATCAGATCGCCAGGCCGGACAGCAGGCGGCTGAGGCCCATCAGATTGTCGCCGTTGCTCCACAGCCACCAGATCCCACCGCCGACGGCGGTGCACAGGCAGCATAAGACCAGGACGATGATCAAGACGATCAGCCAGGTGCGGGATTTCTTCGGCTGAGCCGAATCAGGTGCGGGCGGCATCGGGCTTGCAGTCATCCGTCTCCTCCATGACCTTCAGGCGTGCCCAAGTATAGCCCGTCTAGGCGAAGACGGCGAATGCCAGGAACGAGGAGCTTTCCGCGCTCCAGATCCCGAGGCCCAGGCACAGGGGCAACAGAACGGCCGCGCCGGTGATGCACACCCCGATCACGGTCAGGCCGATTCCCACCCATCCGAGAATCGCGCCGGCGGTGGCCAGCCCCTCGCCCGATTGCGCGCCGCCGGAGGCGGCGATGTCACGCTTGGCGATCGGCCCGGTGATCACAGCCACGATGCTTCCCACGAAGGGCAACAGCGAAAGGCCGAGGATCCCGGCCACCAGACTGACGACCGCCATGGTGCTGGTGGAAGCGCCGGCCGGCGCGGATGCCGAACCGGGAGCGGGTGGGGTTTGCATGGACATCGTACGACTCCTTGGCGTAGACCGCCGTCAGGCGGTCTGGGTCTGATTCGCCCGGCGCCAGAGCCACCAGACGACGAAGGCCGTGACCACGATGATCAGCGCCGCGATCAGGACCGGGACGACGATGGCCAGGATCGAAAGCACTGTGGCGACGACATCCTCCAGGATGCTGATGGGGATGTTTCCGGCGCCGGCCGTCGTGGCCGTGACCGCCGGCCGAATGGCCAGCGCCTTGGTGGCATGCACGCTGCCGGCGACGACCAGGCCGGCGATGATCGCCACGACCGGGTGAATTTGCGTGGCGGCACCGGTGCTGGCGGCGAACAGAACGGCACCGGCCGCCGGGCGCACGAAGCTTTGCACCACATCGTTGACGTGATTGACCGCCGGGAACTTATCGGCGAAGAACTCGATCAGCGTCAGGATCGTCAGCGCCCCGATCACCCACCAGCTGCTCAACGCGTCCCATGGCTCGCTCAACGTCACCCAGTTGGTGAAGCGTGCCATGAGCGACACGATCAGCAGCGGGATGTAGGCGTTCAGCCCGGCGCTGGCCGACAACCCGAAGGCCGCCAGCACACTGCCCACTCCGTTCATCTTTCGCGTGCCTCCCCCCGACAGGCGTGCCTGCCGGCTTTCCAAGCGGGCTACAGAGCGAACCCGCTCCAGGTGCCCGTCAAGATATAGCGTAACACATCCAGCGCGCCGATTTGCAGCAGAGCCAGGACGAACCCGGCCAGCGCCGGGATGACCAGCTGCCGCGGTTGCGCGATCTGATTCTCGCGACCGCTGAGCAGCAGCGCCAGCATCGCATACACGATCGTCAGCAGCAGCACCACCCCCAGGCTGCTCACCAGAGCCAGCGGGTAGAGTACCAGTGGGTTCTCGGTCAGTACGAGCAGGTCGATGCCCAGGGCGGCGAGGATCAGCAACCCCAGGTCGGCCCAGGACGTCAGCGAACGCCTCGGGTCCACCTTGGTCCAGACCGCCTGGTTGAAACCGGGGGCGACCAGCACCCCAATCCCCAATCCGAGCGCGGTCCCGGTCAGCAGCCTGAGCGTGTTGCCCGGCGTATACAGGTGCGGGGCGCCGGGGAAGAAGCTCAGGTAGGAGTTCGATCCGTCGATGACGAAGGCGGCGGCAAAGACCCCCAGCACCGCCAGGACGCGCCGGGGCGGGAACTGACCTGCCAGCCCCCGGCCGCGCACAAGCAGGTAGGCGAAGGCCAGGGTCGAGCCAAGGTACATCCCCGTGCAGCGCGAGCACAAGGGAAGGGTCCGCTCGCCGAGATGGAAGGACCGCAGGTCGATCCGGTGACACACGGCGTAGCCCACCGCATCCGCCTTCCCGAGCAAGCCGTGCGGCGTGTACACCAGCCAGATGAGCAGCACGCTGACGGCCAGCACGATCAGCGCCAGGCGCGGTGCCCAGGAACGAACGGTTCTGATCGGTGCGGGACCTTCGGCAGACATGCCGGCGATTATAACGGAGGCCTCCATGGCGCGAAGCTCCGCGCCGGTTGTCTTGACGCTCTTTGAGCGGGTCGTTATAATCCCCCCGCCTTCCTCGGTAGCTCAATTGGCAGAGCGAGCGGCTGTTAACCGCTAGGTTCCAGGTTCGAAGTCCTGGCCGAGGAGCCTCTGCCGACCCCACGCCATGCTCCAGCCCCCGGCATCAGCAAGTGCGGGGGCTTCGTTGTCCTGGGCGCCGGCAAGTCCCTGCCGCTCACCACTTGCTGTACGCCGACGTGGGCGACTCGCATCGTGGTGTGCCGCGCACGTTCCCCGCAGTCCGAGGCGCGGATGGGACAAGAGGGCGCAGTCCATTGGTCTGCCATCACGCCTGGATTGTGCGCCTTTCGCCCTGAGCCTGCCTGACGTTAAGCCGCCGTGGACCTTCCCGATCCGGCCATGGACCAGGTGCGAGTCGACGACCGGCGGCCTTTCCGCGTCCGTCACCTGGAGCCCGGCGGAACCCGCCACCCTCACCGGAGATCGTCTCAAGTCGGGAAGCGTACTCAGGCCGAGGGCCACGGCCCTGGCCATCGCCTCAGGTTTCCACTGCCGCTGTGAAGTCGCTTTGTGCTACTCGCACTCCGGCAGCGATTGCTCCAAATCCGCCCGGTGGCACTCATCCAGCTCTAGGGTGAATCCGGGTCTCCTTCCGTTAGAATCCGCCCTGTTCAGAGCGCCGCCTATCGAGCGGAGAGAGGTAATGGTATGACACGTCGTGCGCTGGCAGCTTCCCCGCCCTCATCGGAGATCACACCGGAGGCGGTCTACCTCAATCGAAGGGCGTTCCTGCGCGCGGCCGGTATCGCCGGCGCGGGCGCGTTCCTGGCCGCTTGCGGCGTCACGAGAGCAGCCGAGCGTCACTCCGGCATCCCGGCCTCTCGTCCGGCTCCCCAACGGACGAACTCGGCGCGTCGCTCACAGCCTTCGAGGCGGTGACGAACTACAACAACTACTACGAGTTCACCACGGATAAGGAGCGTGTCGCCGGGCTGGCCAAGGACTTCGCCGTCCGGCCGTGGACCGTGCAGGTGGGCGGGCTGGTCCACAAGCCGGCCACGTTCGCCATCGACGATCTGCTCACCACCTTCCCCCAGGAGGAGCGCATCTACAGGCTTCGGTGCGTCGAAGCGTGGTCGATGGTCATTCCCTGGATGGGCTTCGAGCTCGGCCGTCTGCTCGACCGGGTCGAGCCGATGAGCTCCGCCGGCTACGTTGCCTTCACGACGCTCCTCGACCCCGATCAGATGCCCGGCCAACGCAGCCCGTTCTACCCGTGGCCGTACACCGAAGGTCTCCGCCTGGACGAGGCGATGCACACGCTGACCCTGCTGGCCTCGGGTTTGTACGGGCAGCCCTTGCTCCCGCAGAACGGCGCCCCGCTCCGCCTGGTGGTCCCTTGGAAGTACGGCTTCAAGAGCATCAAGTCCATCGTGCGGATCGACTTGCTCGAGGAGCCGCCGGCTACCATGTGGAGCGCGATCGCACCCCAGGAGTACGGGTTCTACGCCAACGTCAACCCTGAGGTCGACCATCCGCGCTGGTCGCAGGGCTCCGAGCGCCGCATCGGCGAGGGCGGTCGGCGTGAGACCTTGATGTTCAACGGTTATGCCGATCAGGTTGCCGGGCTGTACGCCGGCATGGACCTGAAGGCCAGCTACTGATCCGGACCTCTCGAATGTCGACCCAGCCCAGCGCGCCATCCGGCAGGCTTCCCCGATGGCTGGAGCGATTGCGGACCGTCGACCTGCTCAGGTTGGCGGTCCACGTCGGCGCGCTGCTCCCGGCCGTGTGGATCCTCGCCGGCTGGGTGAGTGGGGATCTGACCGCCAATCCGTACCAGGCCGTCGAACAGCGGACCGGCAAGGTGGCGTTGATCCTGTTGGTCCTGTCGCTCGCCTGCTCACCCGTCAACCTGCTCTTCGGCTGGCGTGCGGCGCTTCGGCACCGCCGCACGTTGGGCCTGTACGCCTTCAGCTACGCCGGCATGCATCTCCTCGCCCTGGTCGGCCTCGACTACCAATTCGCCTTCCGTCTGTTGCGCGCCGACCTGACGGGTAAGCCCTTCATCTGGCTGGGTGCGGCCGCGCTCTTGATCCTGGCCGCCCTGGCCGCCACCTCCTTCCCGGCCTGGAAGAAACGCATGGGCAAGAACTGGAAGCGGCTGCACCGCATGGCGTACCTGGTCGTCTTCCTGGTTCTGATCCACTACGCCTGGGCGCTCAAGGGGAACCTGACCGCACTGAGCGGGGACATCGTGCAGCCGGTTGCCTTCGGTGTCCTGGCCGTCGTTCTGCTCCTGCTGCGGGTGCCGGCCGATCAAGCGCTGGATCGCAGGACGTCGGCAGGCAGGCCGGGGGAGCGCGGGCGGGGATCAGTAACTAGCCATCAGCAGTCAGCAATCAGCAATTAGCCAGTAGCAATGCTAGCAGCATTAGCTAGTTGCTAGTAGCTAGTAGCTAGCGGCTTCAGCCTTTCGACATCGCCTCCCTCCGGCTGACCTTGAACCCCCCGAACACACAGCTTATACTGACGTCGGAGGCCACAGATCTCGGAATGTTACCCGCAACCCGAAGCCCCTCCGGCCGTGACGCCGTCAACCTGATCATCCCGGCGCACAACGAGGCCGAGCACATCGCGGCGATCGTCCGAACGGCGCTGCGCGCCTCGCTCGTGGGACGTGTCATCCTGGTGGATGATGGGTCGACCGACGGGACCGCAGAAGCCGCCGCGGCGGCGGACAGCCGGCTCGAAGTGCTGCGCACGCAGGTCAACCAGGGGAAGGCCGCCGCCCTGCTCCTCGGCATCGAGGCCGCCGGCTCCGACCTGATCGCCTTTCTCGATGCCGACTTGATCGGCCTTCGGCCCGAGCATATCGACGACCTGATCCGCCCGGTCCTCCAAGATGAATGCGACATGACGCTCGGTCTGTTCCGGGGAGGCCGTCTGCGCACGGACCTGGCTCATCGCACGACGCCGTACCTGAGCGGCCAGCGCTGTCTGCGCTGGGGGGCATTTCGCGACACGCCCTTGCTGGCACGCGCCCGCTACGGCGTCGAGGTCGCTCTCAGCCTGCATGCCCGACGGTGCGGGCTGCGGGTCCGGTCCGTGGCGTGGAACGGCGTCACGCATGTCACCCAGCCGGAGAAGCACGGTGTCGTACGCGGCTCCTTGTCCTACCTGCGCATGTACGCCGAGATCCTGCTCTACCTGCTTCGCCTCGGGCTTGAGCCCTTCGGCCGCCGAGGGCCGCGTCCCGCCTAGTCTGCACGAATTGGCTACCGACACTAGAATCCAGCCCAGCCTGCCTGGCGCATGGGCCTGGCCATCGCCTCGATTCCTTCTGTGCGAGACGCGAGCTCGCGGAGGGCGTTGACCCGCCGGGCTCGGGGGTGACCTTATGCCGAGAAAGCCCGCCGTGAAGACTTCGTCCGTGGCCGTGGTCGTGCCGGTGTTCAACGAGCAGGCCGCTCTGCCTGCCTTCCACACGCGACTGGTGGCCGCGCTGCTGGCGCTGCCGATCGACTTCCACATCACCTACGTCGACGACGGCTCGAGTGATGAGACGCCCCGGATCCTGCAGGCCCTGGCGGCGGATAATCCACGCGTGCACGCGGTTCACCTGAGCCGCAACTTCGGTCACCAGGCGGCGCTCACCGCCGGCCTCGACCACGCCGACGGCGACATCGTCATCACCCTCGACGGCGACGGCCAGCATCCGCCGGAGCTCCTGGGCGAGATGCTTGGCCTGCATGCTGCCGGCTATGAGATCGTTCAGACCCAGCGGCTGGACACTCGGCGCACCGCGACCTTCAAGCGCTGGACCGCCGGCCTGTTCTACGCACTGTTGAACCGTTTCGGCGATACCCCTGTCCGCCCCGGTGCGGCCGATTTCCGGCTGCTCTCCCGTGCCGCCGCCGACGGGCTGCGTCAGATGCGCGAGCGCCATCGCTTCCTGCGCGGCATGGTCTCGTGGATGGGGTTCCGCACGGTCATCCTGCCCTACGAGCCGACGGAGCGCATCGCCGGCACCTCCAAGTACTCGCTGCGCAAGATGGTGCGCCTGGCGATCGATGCCGCTTTCTCGTTCTCGCTCGCGCCGTTGTGGATCGGTCTGAGCGTCGGGCTGGTCTTCTTCCTGCTGGCGTGCGCCGAGGCGGTCTATGTCCTCAGCTTCTGGGTGCGCGGCCAGGCCAGACGCCCTCGCACCGGGCTGGTCGTCGCTGATGTTCATGGTGTTGATCGTCGGCGGGGTGTTGACGACGCTGCTGGGGTTCATCGGCGTCTACGTCGGCTACATCTTCCAGGAAGCCAAGCAGCGCCCGTTGTATCTGCTGCGCCCTGGCCCTCCTCCCGTCTGAGAGGCACGGTCCGGCGGCGGCTCAGCCGGACTTTGGGCGCGCTCGCCAGACGCTGCGACGCTGCTCTCCCGGGCCATCTGCCGAACACAGGGGACACCGCTCCCGGCTGCGCTCTGCGGCCGCACGGTGAGCGAGCAGGGCGGCTACTCCGCCGGATTAAGGCACGCGACCCAGGAACAGAATCATCCCCGTTTGATCGTCTCGGATCAGGTACAGGAACGGGCGGTCGATGGTGAAGCTGACCGGCTCGTCGGCCGGCGCCGAGGTCACGGACATGATGACGGCGGTGGCGGCGGCCGCTTCGGTGCCCTTCTCGTCCACCAGCACAAATGCCTTGTGCAAGACCTGGCTGATGTACAGGTCACGGGCGTCATCCATACCGGAGAAGTCCGCCCGGTCGGGATCGAAGGCGTCGGGCATGCCCAGGGCGGTGAGCGCGTCATGCAGGCTGAAGCTCGATGTGTAACTGAATTTGGGCAGGCTCAGGATCACAGGCCCGTGGGTCAGGCCTCCGGTAAGATCCAGAATCATCTCCGGGCTCAATCCCTCCTCGACAGCCTCGAACTCGTCCTCGTCGGGCAAGATGATCAGCATCGAGGTGTTCCCGTTCAGGTAGGGTAGCTCGAGCGCCCGGTATCCGTCCCGAATCGCATACCCATACGACTCGGTCTGATGCATCATGGAGACCTCGAGCGTCGATCCATCCAGCAGGTGGAACGGCTCCGGGCCGGTGGCGCTGTCTTCGAACGGGTGGAGCCAGCCCGCCTTGAAGTAGATGGCGTTGGCCAGAACCAGTCGCGTCATCGCGTCGACGACACCCTCGGGGAGCAGGTCCTGGATCCTTTGGCGCGTCTCTTCGCTCACCCAGTCGTTGATCGCCCGGCGGGCGGCTTCGGGGTCGGCCATGTAATCGACCAGGCGCATCCCGGCGCCGTAGTTCTGCCCCAGCAGGTCGAGGAACTCGGTTCGAAACGGGAAGTCCTGTTGGCCCCACAGCGAGTTGGCGATGCTGAGCTCGAACGGTGTCCCCTCGGCGGCCTGTCCGGCACGCGCCTCGAGGTCGAGGGCGTAGGCGTTGAAGGCGGGATGCAAGCGCTCCGCGGGCAGGTCGAAGTGAAGTGTGGCCGCCATCTGGCTGGAGGTCTCGCCGGCGGCGCCGGCGTAGGTCATGGCGAGCGCAGTGGAGATGCTGTAGGGGGAGAAGAACAGGTTGCCGGGCCCGTGGCGCAGCGCGGCGTACAAGTCGGTGGCGAATGCGGTGTTGCCTTCGGCCAGTGCGGAGAGATCGCCCTGGACGGCGACCGGGTTCAAGTCACGCGGTTTATCGGAGATGACCAACGATGAACCCGGTGGAACATTCGGCGACGAGGGGGACCCGCAGCCGGCCAAGGCAGTCAGGACGAGTGCAACGACCAAAACGGACGCTAACGGGAAGCGGTTCATGGCGTTTCCCTCCCTAGATCAGACGCCTGCCCCGGGCGAGGAGTTCCCCGCCATCGGAAGCACCTGCGCCCGGACAGCGCCGACGAGTAGCGGCCTCCAGTCGGGGAGCGCCGTTCGGCGCCCCCGAACCTGGTCCAGCCATGTCTATCGCTCGCACACCGATGGGCCACTGCTGGGCGAAGACGCCCGGTAACCCGCTCGAGCCCAACGGTCCGCCGCCGGGGAGCTCGCCCTATGGCTCCCTGCCCGGCCCACTGCTTCGATCGGGCCACCCTGCCTCCGCTTTCGGGCGGCTTTTCCTATAATGGTAGCGCTCGTCCGCTGGGGGGCGGTCCGCGCCGATGAATCTACTCCAAACCAAGCTGCGCATGCCTCCGCTGCGCCGCGAGCATCTCCCCCGTCCGCGCCTGCACCGGTTGTTGCAGGGCGGGCTCGACGGGCGGCTGACGCTCGTCTCGGCGCCGGCCGGTTTCGGCAAGACGACGCTGCTGTGCGAATGGCTCCGGGGGCACGATCTCCCCGTCGCCTGGCTGTCGCTCGACGAGCACGACAACGCGTGGCCCCGGTTCCTCTCCTACCTGTTGGCAAGCCTGCAAACCCTCGAACCGGCAGTGGGCACGGGCCTGCTGGGCGCGCTGAGTTCGCCCCAACTTCCTCCACTCGATGCCATGCTCTCGGCCTTGCCTGCGGAGATCGGCCGCATTCGCCAGCCGTTCCTGATCGTCCTCGACGACTTCCACGTCATCCTCGACCAGCACGTCCACGACCTGCTCAGCTACGTGGTTGACAACCAGCCGGCCGGTATGCATCTGGTGCTGTGCGGGCGGTCCGACCCGCCGTGGCCGCTGGGGCGCCTGCGGGCCACCGGGGCGCTGACCGAGGTACGCGCCCTCCGACCTGCGCTTCACGCTCGGCGAGGCTGATACGCTGCTGAACGACCTCCTGGCGCTGAGCCTGTCGACCCAGGATCTGTCCACGCTGGAAGAGCGCACGGAAGGCTGGATCGCCGGTCTGCATCTGGCGGCGATGTCGCTCAAGAGCGCGCCTGATCGTCATGCGTTCGTCGAAGCGTTTGCCGGCAGCGACCGTTTCGTGCTCGACTATCTCATGGAGGAAGTCCTCTCGGCCCAGCCGCCGGAGGTCAGGTCCTTCCTGTTGGAGACCAGCGTGCTCGAACGGTTCAATGCGGGCCTGTGCGATGCGGTCACGGGGAGGCAGGACAGCGAGAACATGCTTCGCCGGCTCGAGGCCAGGAACCTTTTCGTGGTCCCGCTCGACACTGAGCGCCTGTGGTACGCCTACCACGCGTTGATGCGCAGCTTCCTGCGGTCCATCCAGAAGGCGCAGGATCCGCAGCATGTGGCCGCGCTGCACCTGCGGGCCAGCGAATGGTTCGAAGCTCACGGCGATATCGTCGACGCCGTCCAGCATGCGCAGCGGGCGGGAGACCATGAGCGCATCAGCCAGTTGCTGCAATCCAATGGGCTGTCCCTGGTCTTTCAGGGCGAGCTGTCCAGTCTGCTCGCCTGGCTGCATGCTTTCAGCGAGGCGTGGCTGGGGAGTGGTCCCTGGCTGCGTGTGGCCCAGTTGTGGGCGCATTCCTTCTCTGCCGAAGCCTCCACGATGCTCCCGGAACTCACCGAGACGCGTGAGCTTGTCGTGCAGGGGCTCAGGGCGCGGGAGGACGAGCCCGCCTCCATCCAGGTCGATGGCCTGCGGCACGCGCTCGCCCACCTGACCGCCATCGAGGCCAATCTGGCGGTCATGGACGGCCGGCACACACAGGCGGTCGACCTGGCGCGCCAGGCGCTCGGCGGACTTCCTGCCCGCGACATGGTCACCCGCCGCTACGCCAACGTGTGCCTGGGGATGGCGCTGCGCCACCGGGGCGACCTGCAGGCCGCGACCGATGCGCTGGCGCTCGCCGACTCCCCTCCCAGCGCGCTGGACCAGGCGCCGGCGCCCGCCCGCGGCCTGGCAACCCGCGCCGCCATCCAGGTATGGATGGGCGAACTCGATGAGGCCGAAGCGACCTGCCGCCGGATGATCGGCCTGCATGACGACTACCTGCGCCGCTGCGGGCGGCGACTTCCCATTGCCGCATTCGGATATGCGCGCCTGAGCGACATCCGGCGCGAACGCAACGACCTGGACCAGGCACTGCACCTCGCCCGCGAAAGCCGCTCCCTGGCCGAGCAGTGGCAGCAGACCGATGCGCTGTTTGAGAGCTACCTCCAGCTCGCCCGCGTGTTGCACGCCACGGGAGATCCGGATGCCGCCCTGGCCCTCCTCAGGCGTCTCGAGTTCGGTGGTGGCGGAGCGCTCGCCATGGCTGCACTCCGTCACGCGGGCGTACGAGGCTCGCCTGTGTCTGGCCAGCGCCGCAGATCCGGCCTGCCTGGACCGAGCCCATCGGTGGGCGAAGGAACAACCGCTTCCCGCCGCTTCGCAGCTCGTCTTCCGTGACCATCCCGTCTATCTGACACATGCCCAACTCCTGCTTCACGACAGCCGAACGGAGCGGGACGGCGCACGGTCGGGGCTCGAACTGGTACGAAGTGTCCTGAAGCTGCTCGAACCCTCGGGCGCGCTGGGACTGACGCTGCAGGCCTCGGTGCTCCTGGCACTGTTCGAAGATGCGATGGGCCGCACGGCAGACGCCCTGGCCACGCTCGCCGACTGCCTGGCGAAGGCGGAACCCCGAGGGTTCGTGCGCCTTTTCCTCGACCAGGGAATACCGATGAACGCTTTGCTCGGAAGAATGCTATCCGCTGATCCTTCCTTCGGTTACGCACGCGCCCTGCGCGACGCCTTCGCCGTCCAGGGCGCTCCCGCATCCCTCCGGCCTGCACCTCCAGGGCATCTCGGGATCACCGCCCTGGAAGAACCGCTCAGCGACCGGGAGCTCGACGTGCTCCGGCTGCTGGCCTCCACCATGGCCGGCAGCGATATCGCCGATCGCCTCTGCGTCGCTACCAGCACCGTCCGGTCGCACACCAAGGCGATCTACGGCAAATTGGGCGTCCACACCCGCCTCGAGGCTGTCGATCGGGCCCGGGAGCTTGAATTGATCTAGGCGTCTGCCCCACGGCGCCTGCCGTCCAAAAGAAACCCCCCCGGCGAATCCCCAAGGTTGGGGATGACCGACCCCACCCCTCATGCCTACTGTGATGGCATGGGAACTTCGGTCTTCTCGTTCGAACCCCACGCAGCACGCGGCGCACTCCCTGACCCATGGATCGCATGGTCGCTCTCCCCCTGCTCACCTGCAGGTCGAACAGGTGCCGGCCGCATGACTCGCTCACCCATACGGGTCATTCCACGAGATGCAGGCGCGGCCCCCCGCCTCGGTCGAACCGCCCATGGGGTGCCCGCGGACGTTTCTCCATCCCAGGAGACCTGTCATGCCTGATCCATCTTCAATAGGGAAGGCCATCCAGTACGCCATTGAGGTCGAGGGCGTCATCCATCCACGTTGGGCCGAATGGTTCAATGGACTTTCGGTCTCCGTGCACCCGTCCCAGACCGACGGGAGGCGGTCCGTCCTGGTCGCCAGCCTGCCAGATCAGTCCGCGCTGCCTGCGCTCCTGACGCGAGTGACCGGGCTGAATCTTAAGGTCGTTTCCGTCACCCCCGCCAAAGGTCCTGGCAGCAGTTAGGACCCCGCCGATGTCCGTGCAACTCCCGCTCGCTGTTCCGCGCGTGTCCGCGCAGGCCGCCAGAAAGCAAGATGGGCTCAGCCTGTTCGCCCGGGCTCTCGCTGCGGTTGAACGGAGCGCCTCCGCCGTCCGCAAGGCGCTGTTCGCGCGGCTGTCCAATACGTCGATACGAAAGGACCTCCCTTGGGACGTCGGGATGGACCGCCTGGCCGAGCAGGCCAGCCCGCCGTGGGTTCCCCGGGGCTGCTAGTCCAGAGTGAGCGACCCGGTCTTCCGCCTCACGCACTCGTGGTCCCGAACGGATCGAGGCCAACTCCGGGACGCCGCGTGTCTGGGCGATTGGGAGCCGAGCGCGAAAGGCTGTAGATTTGTGATGGGTCAGGTGCGAGGCAGGAGTCAAGACGCGAATGCCTGACGGAGCAGATCCGGGGCGATCGGAAACTGCGACAGCGGTTGCCGCTCATGGCAACGCTGTGTCGTGGGCGGCGGTGCCTCCAGCGATTCGCGCCGGCGCTGTGGCCGGGCTGGTGGCGGTCGTGTTGGCAATCGGCGGCGCAGCCTTGACGGCTACCAAGCCATCAGCCGTGGGCGAGATCCTCTCAGCGATTCCGCTCCTGCTGCTTATCATTTGGCTGGCTGCCATCCACGCCTTCCAGGGAACAGCCCTCGGCCGGCTGGGATCCGTGGGCGCGTGGGCATGTATGCTGGGCCTGACCGCATTCGGCAGCTTCAAGATCCTGCAGGCGGTTGCAGTCGCTGACCCCACCGGATCGTTCGGGCGGCTGCTCAACTCGGACCCGGTAGGGATTGTCGTTGCGGCTGCCCTCAGCCTGCTCGTGTGGGGCATCCTGGCCCTGGGGACCGCATCGCTGGGGACCGGGATGCTGCCTCGTGGATCGATCGTGCTGTGGATGACAGGTTTGGCAGCCAGCTTGCTGACCTCCTGGCTGCCGGTCGCCCTGGTCGGCATGGCTGGCGTGGTGTGGTCGAGCCTGACGCTGCTGCGTGCCCGCAGGGCCATCGCGACATCTGATCGGGCAGACGCCTCGCCTACTCCGGCTGAGCCCGGCCGGTTGCTGCCTCTGGACGCACTGCGCGGGACGATCATGGCCTTGATGGCCATCGATCATGCCAGCATCTTCGTCCGCCGCTGGCACCCATTCGAAACATGGGATCAGCCGCTGCCGGACTACCCCGGGCTGGCGGCGATGCTGACGCGCCTGGTGACACACCCCAGTGCGCCCGGCTTCTTCTTCCTGATGGGCGCAGGCATGTTCTTGTTCCTCCGATCGAGGCGAGAAGCCGGCTGGTCCGACCGCAGGATCGCCGGTCACCTGGCGCTGCGCGGGCTGTTGTTCATCGCCCTCGAGCAGCTGCTCGTCGACGTGCTGATCACCGGCCGAGTGGCTCCCTTGGACTTCAGCATCCTGGCCGGACTGGGCGGGGTGATGCTCTTGGGCGTTCTCCTCCTCAGGCTCAGCCCGATGCTGCAGGCGATGGCCGGCGCGTCGATCATCCTGTTGATGCAGGTCATGCCGGGGTGGATGCTGCATGCAGACCTCGGGGTCCTGGCCCCGATGCGGCTCCTGCTCCTCCCAGGCTCGGTGGGCCCAGCCTTCGTGCTCTACCCGCCGATCCCCTGGCTCGGGATCTCGCTGCTCGGTATGGCTTTCGCACAATGGCTTGTGGCCGATCGAAAGCTTGCCTATCGTTGGGCGCTTCTCGGCGGGTTGGCGTGCCTGGGACTCTTCCTGGTGCTGCGCGCCCTGGGCGGTTTCGGTAACCTGCGGATGCCCGCCGGCCAGTCGCTCATCGACTTCTTCAACGTTGTCAAATACCCACCGAGCCTGACCTTCCTGCTGTTATCGCTTGGCTTTGACCTGGTCCTGCTCGGACTGTTCGCGCGCAACGAAGTGGCTGTCGACGGCGGGCCGGCCGATGGTGACGCTGGGCCGGGCCGCCCTGTACTTCTTCCTGACGCACTGGTTCGTGTATGCCGTTCTGGGCGGCGCGTTCTTTCCGAAGCCTGGAGACCTGCCGGCCACCTACCTGGTCTGGATCGTCGGGCTGGTAACCCTGTACCCGATCTGCAAGGCTTATGAGGCATTCAAGCACCGCATGCCGGCGGCATCGGTGTGGAGGATGATCTAACCGAGGCGACATCCCGCCGCCCGGCTTCTCGGAGGCTGAGTCTGATGAGCAGTGAATCTGTCAACATGAAGGATCTCACCCGTCGTGCTTACCTGGCAATCGCAGGTGCGGTGGTGGTGTTCGGCGCCATCTTCTTCCTTCCCGCCGGAACCCTCGACTACTGGGAGGCTTGGGCGTACCTGGGCGTCGTGCTGGTCCCCATGCTCTTCGTCTTGGTGTACTTGCTGCGGCGCGATCCTGAGCTCCTGGCGCGACGGTTGCAGATGCGCGAGCGCGAGCGAACGCAGAAGGGCGTCATCGGCCTCTCGATGATCTTTCTGCTGGCCGCCTTCATCATGCCCGGCCTCGACCGGCGCTGGGGTTGGTCGGTGATGCCCTGGTGGGTGGCTGTGGCGGCCGACCTTCTCGTGCTGCTCGGCTACGCGATCATCTTTCGGGTCTTCCGTGAGAATCAGTTCACCTCGCGGACGATTCAGGTCGAGCAGGGCCAGCAGGTGATCAGCACGGGGCCTTATGCCGCAGTCCGGCACCCCATGTACGTCGGGGTGCTGGTGTTCTACCTGGCATCCCCGATCGCGCTCGGCTCCTGGTGGGCGTTCCTGCCGGCCCTCACCTTCGTTCCCATCCTGGTTGTGCGAATTCTGAACGAGGAGCAGGTGCTGGAGCGGGACTTGCCGGGATACCGGGAGTACAAGCTGAAGACCAGGTACCGGTTGTTGCCGGGGATCTGGTAGGCCGCTCCCATTCTCGCCAGGCGATCGCCCGGGGAGGACCGCGTGAACACGGTGCTTGTTTCTGTTGGCAGGCTTAGCGTTGCGTGCGAGCCTGAGGACGAAACGACCGCCCGGGTGATCGCCGGCGCGTGCGAAGATGCCTTACGCCTGGTGAAAGACATCTGGGGGCTTGACCCTCCAAGGTATTGCCGCCTGTACGTGATGACCTCCTGGCGTGATTTCGTCTTCCGATCTGCCCCATGGCCCTGGAAGGTGATGCTGGCGCTCAACTACCCGCTGTGGAGCGGCCGCGTGCGCCGGACGTGGCCCATCAGCGCCGGGTGGACGCAGCACTACGGCCGTCGGATTGCCATTGGGATCAAGCCGCCGCGGCTGCTCGAGATCAGCGACAAGAGCGTCGGGGTTCACATGTACGTCGAGGAGAAGGATCCCGTCGTCAAGATCCGACACCTCACCTGCCACGAGCTGACCCACGCCGCCTCGGCCCATCTCCGCCTGCCAGCGTGGCTCAACGAGGGACTGGCGGCCGTGACCGTCGATCGGTTTCTGGGCAAGCCCACCATCCGTGAGGAATTGATCGATCTCCTGCACCGCGTGCGGCCGAAGTCCGCCCCGCCCTCGTATCGATCCATGATGCGTTTGCAGGGCGAGACGCTCGCCTACCACGCCGTGCGCGGCTACTGGATCGTTCACTATCTCGAGCAGGCGCATCCCGGATTTGTGCGGGGCCTGCTCTCGCAGCGCCGGTCGCCTCGGGAGATTGACCGCCTGGTGGCCGTGGTGCTTGGACTACCCATGGATCGTTTGTGGTCCGAGATCGACGGAGTGATTGCGGGCAACTACATGCCCGGGAGGGCGAGCGCGACCTGACTCATCCGAGAAGCTCCTTGGCAATGTGCCGCATCCCGGGCAGGTCAGCCGGAAGCGAGCACGCGCTGGCAGGCGAGGGCCGGGCAGAAAGAGATGCTGGGATGGCGATCCGGCCGGGAGTTCGCCGACCTTCCCGAAAGGGATCCCATGTCAATCTGGCGGATCTGACATGGCAGGTTAAGTGGTCACACGGACGATCCAGGTCGTAGCGGGGGATCATCGAAGGGAACGGAGGCCGCCGCGCGGGCATGGGCGGGCTGGCGTGGGTCGCCTGCCTTCCGCAGCGGCCAGGCACCTGGCGGGCGATTTCCGTCGATGGGGGGCCGGCTGGTTGGCGCGCGCTCGTTATCCTTCAGCGGGCTCGGCCCTGAGCCGGTATCCAACTCCCGGCTCGGTGAGGATGAATGTGGGACGTGAGGGATCGGGCTCGATCTTGCGCCTCAGGTTGCTGACATTCACACGGAGCATGTGCGCATCCTGCTCATAGCCTGCACCCCACACCTGTCGGAGGATGTGATGGTGGGTCAGCACCTTTCCGGCATGCGTGACCAGCGCGCGCAGGATGTCGTACTCCGTGGGCGTAAGCTGCACCTCAGCCCCGGCGACGGTCACAAGTCGGCGTGTCAGGTCGACCATCAGATCGCCGGACACGAACACCGGCGCGCTGTCGGAGGGAGACACCCGGCGAAGGGCGACGCGCAGGCGGGCGAGGAGTTCCCCGGCACCGAATGGTTTGGTGAGGTAATCGTCGGCCCCGGCGTCCAGCGCGTCGATCTTGTCGGTCTCCTGGCCCCTCACCGATAGGATGATGATGGGAACCGAGGACCACTCGCGCGACGCGGCGGGTCACTTCGCTTCCATCCATGTCCGGCAGGCCGAGATCGAGAACGATCAGGTCCGGACGGTGGGCAACCACAGCCGAAAGCGCTTCCGCCCCGGAGGCGGCGGCAAAGACGGCATAGCCTTCCGCGCTGAGCGCCGTATTCAGGAATCGCTGGATGGCGGGTTCGTCGTCAACGACCAGCACCCGCAGCCCGTCTTGGGTCATCGGTCGCCCGCCTCTCTCTCGGGCAGGGAGATCGTGATCGTCGTGCCGCCTCCCGGGCGGTTCTCAGCGGCGATGAACCCTTGATGCGCTTGCACGATCCCCTTGCAGATGGACAACCCCAACCCGCTGCCGGACACCCTGCCCGGGCGCTGGACGCGGTAGAACTTGTCAAACACGCGGTTCAGGTCCTCCTGCGGGACTCCAACCCCGCGGTCGGACACTTCGATCTCGAGATGCCCTGCCACAACATTCGTCCTGACGTCGATCGGCGACTCGGGCGGAGAGTACTTGACGGCATTGTCGAGGACGTTGACCAGTACGCGTGTCATCAGGGCGAAGTCCATTGGGACCAG
>CAWFSV010000019.1:0-299556 GCA_963818575.1 uncultured Chloroflexia bacterium
GGAGCATCGACATCGACGGGATTGGAGAAGGGACCTACCTCTCCGATGGGCTCAGCAACCTGACCTTCACACTCGCCAAGGACAGTGTCAGCCTCGCCGAAGAGATCTACATCAATGGCCAGGAGATCGGCGCCGGTCCCCTCGGGTCGATGGCGGGGGGATACGGCTACGCCGGAGCCGACGACTACCGTCTACTCCTGCGATGACGAGGCCGGCATACTCCTGATCAACGTCGCACCCCAGGCGAACCTGCCGCCGATCCAGTACGACCGGGTGTCAACCGATCCGAACAAGCCGTAGGCAGCATGAGACCGGAAGGCGCCTCCAACAAACCAGCGGCGGCCCGTCCGGGCCGCCGCGACGCGTCTTGCGCTCTGCTCTTCGGGCCTACGGCAATTCGAGGCTGGCGCTGGCGATGACGACGGGGGTGTTGGGCACGGCGGCATAGAAGGATAAGAACTGGTCGATCTCCGGCCCGCCGGCCTGGCGCAGGTTGTCGGCCCAGCGGAACCCGATCGACTGGAACAACAATTCCGCCGTCACGGTGTACGGGCCGCTGCCACCGCCGACGGGGATGAGATACGTGACGACATCCCCGCCGCCCAGGAAGTTCTCGTCGTCCATGGCGCCGCCGCGGACGGCGATGTCCGGATAGGGCGCGGACTTCTCGAACCCGGAGGGAAGCAGCCGGTTGTCCTTGAGGAAGCCGGCGGCGGAGAGCACGGAGGTCGTCACCCGTCCGTCGGCGTCCTTCAGGATCGCCTCGTAGATCTGGACCTGGTCGGCGCGGTTGATGGTCTCATAGTGGAGTTCATACTGGCCGGCATCGACGTCGTTATCGTTGCCGCTGATGGCGCCGTCCGATCCCGCCCCGCCGGAACTCGAAGACGATCGCCCCGGCGGCATCCGTCACGGTCAGGTGGATCCAGGCCCGCCGCGAGGGGTAGGCGGTGGGGAACTTGTGACCGGCCAGCACCTCGACGCGCACGTCGGCGCTCACCGTCGTCCCGCCGACGATCAGGTTCTCCACGGCGATCGTCGCCGTCTCCGACTGCAGCAACTGCAGCGTGCCCGCCTGCGCCGCTTCGAGCTGCGCGGACGAGGCCGTCAGACCGAGCTCCTGTCCGAAGGTCTTCAGCATCCCCAGGATGTAGGCGTTGCCCCCGAAGAAGGTGTGCTGGGCGAACGGGCTGCGAAGGTTCGGGCTGGTGATGGCGATCTTCACGCCACCGTCTGCCGCCGGCATATGGCAGGCCTGGCAGGACCGGGCGTTGCGGTAGTCGCTGTAGAACCACTCGAGGTAGGGGACTTGTTCGGGAAACTCCCCCAGCGTGGCGCCGCTTGAATCGAGCACCGGCGTGTAGAGCGTGTGGCAGGTGGCGCACAGCTCGGACTGGGTGACGTGCGTCGACTGCACCGGCACAAACCCGGAGGCGGCCTGCATGATCTGGGCCTGGGTCTCGTCCACGGAATACGGCCCGAAGATCTCGCGCTCGCCCTGGGCAGCGCCGGTATCGATGCCGAAGTTGCCGCTGGCCGCCGAAGGCCCGAGGTTCCCGGGGCGGATCTGATGGCACAACGTGCAGGACACACCGTCCATGGCCAGATCGTGCAGCGGGTGTTCGGGATCCAGGAAGCCGTCGTCGAGCAGCTTGCCCGCCGCGCCGTCGGCCGCCCGGGTGTAATCAGCCATCGGCATGTGGCACGTGGCACACGTGTCTTCGATCTCCGCCCGCTGCCCCGGGAACTTCTCCACCTCGGCACGCAGCGAGGCCAGGAAGTAGGGGTCACGTGCGGCCTGCGCCTTGATCGATCCACGCCAGGCGCTGTCGATCGAGACGTCGCGTCCCGATTCGTCGATGTTGCGCATGTGGCAGACGGTGCAGGCTCCGGAAGCGGAGAACAGCTCGTTGCGGGACGTGGGCAGCGGCAGCCCCTCGTACCCGCCGGCGGCGGCCGAGGCCGTCGGCGTTACGGCCGAGGTGGCGGTGGGAGGCGGCGTGGCCGTCGGCCGGGTGATGCCGGGGACCGCCGTCGGGGTCGGCGACGCCGGCGTTCCGCAGGCCGTCAGCAAGAGGAGCCCCAGGCCCAGCGCCGAGCGCAGACGCATCCGCCGCATCACGTCCTCCATGGGTCCGGCCGCTAGGCGCGGAAGGCCCCATCCTTGTAGAACAGCGTGCCATCCACCGTGATCTCGGAGTCGCGGCGGACGTCGCAGATCATGTCCCAGTGGATGCTGCTCTTGTTGACGCTGCCGGTGTCCGGGTAGCCTGCGCCGAGCGCCAGGTGGATCGTGCCGCCGAACTTCTCGTCGAAGAGAATCTCGCGCGTAATGCGCTGGACGCCGAAGTTGTTGCCGATGGCGAACTCCCCCAGGAAGCGCGCCCCGGCATCCGCCTCCAGCATCCGCTGCAGGAAGGCGTCGTTCTTCTCGGCCTTCGCCTCGGTCACGCGGCCGTCGCGGAAGCGCAGCTCGACGCCCTGCACCTCATTTCCATGATAGACGCACGGGAACTCGAAGCGGACCCAGCCGTTCACCGACTGCTCGACGGGCCCGGTGAAGATCTCGCCGTCCGGCATGTTGTGCTCGCCGCAGGCGTTCAGGAACTTACGGCCCTTGATCGACAGCGTCAGGTCCACCAGCGGACCCTTGACCTGGACACGGTCGTGCCCGGCCAGCGCATCCACCAGGCGCTGCTGCTCCTGCTGCATCCCCTTCCAGTAGGCCACCGCATCACCGTCGTTCACGCCGACGTGGCAGGCGCCGTACACGAAGTCCTCGTATTCGGCCAGGCTCATCTCGGCGTCCTGTGCGTACGCCTGGGTCGGGAAGAGCGTTGTCACCCACTTGAAATCCCCGCGGGCGCCGCGAGTGAACTGCGCCTGCAGGATGGGCTCCAGCACGCGGGTCCGCCGCGCCTGCTTCTCCGGGTCGGCGTTGGTCAGGGCCTTGGTGTTCGGCAGGGCGTGCACGCGCAAGCGCGACTCGAACTCGGTGTACGCGTGCAACATGAAGGGAGGCATGTAGTCGAGCTGCGCGTCGCTGGCGTGCTCGAAGAAGACCGTGTCGACGCCCGACAGGCTGATCTGTCCACCCAGGTTGAGCGCCAGATGGGGATGGCCGCCGGCCTTGAGGATGTGTTCGTACAGAGCTCGGATCAGCGGCTCGGCCACCGGCTCGGATTCGATCAGCACGCGGTCCCCCGGCTTGATGCGGGCCGAGTATTCGACCAGGACGCGGGCAAGTTTCTCGATGCGCGGATCGGGCATACAACTCCCTCTGGAGAGACCGTCGGATGGACGGCGGGATTATAGCATCGGGGCAGGCGGCAATCTCAAGGAACACGCGCCGCCACACGGTAGAACTCATGGGCGCCGCGGGTTACACAGGTCGCAAGCCTCTTCATCCAGACCTGGAACTGCGTCTCGCCGAACATCGTGCGACGGTGCTGGTCCCAGGTCTTCAGGTCCCTGGCTTCGATCTCGATGATGGCATTGAACATCGGGCCGCTGAAGTCCGTCAGAATGCGCGCCCGTTCGCCGACCCCTGCCTCGGCCAGCAGCCCTCCGTAGGCCTTGAGCAGGTCGACCGTCTCTGCGACTCTCCACTCCAGGGTGCGGAAGCAGGTGCGTACAACCACGGCGCCTGGGCCCGACCACCCGTCATTGGCCTGCTCGACCGTGTAGAACCGCCTCTGTCCGTCGCTCACGAAGAGCTGGAAGGACTTGTACCACTCCTTGAAGCCGGGTTCCGCCCAGGTAGCCGGAGCCAGCCTCTCCCATTCGGCCACCGCATCCAGGTGTGTGGCGGTCACCAGGGTGAACATGTCGCCCGACAGGTCGGTCAGCACTTCATACGTTGCCTGTCCCTGGGGCAGGACCGTCGAGCGCTCCCGGAGCGTGCTGAACAGCTCAACTGCCTGATCGATCTTCCCGAACTTGATCTGAAACGTGTCCCGCACCTGGATCATCCGCGACTCCATTCTGGGCGAGTCAACGCGATTCGCTTCCCGAATCCGAAAGCGGAGGCGACGCTCAGCCCCGTGCCTGCCAATTATAGACGTCGTTGGTCCAATTATGGGCTGCCGTCGTGCAGGTGAACCTACGCGGCTCCATCCTGGCGAGAGGCGGGTTCCTCCCGGCCGGCGTCCATCCACCTTGCACCGGTGACTGCCAGGAGGTCGACCACCTTCAGCCGGAGATTCAGACCGCGTTGCCCGGCGCTGACGACGAACTCGTCGAGCAGCATGGCCGGCTCGTCGACGTAGATCTCGAAGCCCCGATGGAGCAGCGCCAGGGCCGAGATGCCGCCCACCTTCAGCCCGGTCATGCGCTCGGCGTCCGCCTGGCGCGCCATGCCGACGCGCTTCACACCCAGGGCAGCGGCGACCTTCTTCGGGTCCAGCGTGCGGGTGGCGGCGACCAGGATCAGGAGCGGCTTGTGCGACCGGAGCGGCGCCTGCGTGGCCGGGTCGATCACCTGGACCACGAGCGTCTTGTAGACCTGATCGGGCGACAGGCCGGCATGCTCAGCGACGCCCAGCGCGTCATGGATCGTGGATGGGAACTCGATCACCGCGTAGGGGACGTGCTGGCCGTCGAGGACGTGCATGGCGAGCGTCTTGGCGATGGGCTTCACGACACTCCCCGCAGGTCAGGGGCGCCGCTCGGCCAGGACGAGCGGATTGAAGTTGGTCCCGGCGTCGAAGGCGTCGAGCCCCTCGGCGCGCTTGAGCGCCCCGACCACGACGTAGGTCAGCGGCGTCGCCAGCGCCTCGTACGCCGACTTGAACAGCCACTGCGTGACCACCAGGGGCGCCAGCGCTTCGGCCGGCAGCACGCCGGCGAAGGCGACGGTCAGGAAGATGGCCGAGTCCAGCAGTTGACCGACCAGCGTCGAGCTGATCGTCCGCAGCCACAGCCAGCGGCCGCGCGTCGCCAGCTTGAGCTTGGCCAACACGAAGGCGTTGAGGAATTCCCCCACCAGGTAGGCCAGGAAGGAAGCCGCCAGCAGGCGCGGCGTGAAACCGAGCACCGCCTGGTAGGCCTGCTGCGCCGATTGCGGCGTGTCGAACGGGCCCAGGGTCCAGAACGGCGCCGCCGGGATCCATCCACCGAGCGCGATCGCCCCGACGGCCAGCGCGTTGCAGGCGAAGCCGATCCAGATCACCTGCCGGGCGCGGGCGTAGCCGTACACCTCGGTCAGGATGTCGCCGAAGATGTACGCCACCGGGAAGACGATCACCGCCACCGGCAGCGCCCAGGGTCCGAAGGCGCCGATCTTGACGGCGATGATGTTGGAGACGATCAGGCAGGTGACGAAACCGGCGCCGATGGCCGGGAGGTATCGTCCGGAGGTCATGCCTTGCCCTTCGGGCGCCGGGCGGGGCGTTTCGCCGTCGAGGGCTTCTCGTGCGTCGCCACGACCGTCAGCGCGATCCCGCCTCGAACTTTGAACGCTCCGGTCACCTCGATCCAGTGCGGGTCGAGCGCCTTCACCAGATCATCGCAGATCGTGTTGGTGACGTGCTCGTGAAAGACGCCCTCGTCGCGGTAGGACCACAGGTACAGCTTGAGCGACTTCGACTCGAGGATGCGCCGGTCCGGGATGTAGCGGATGGTGATCGTGGCGAAGTCCGGCTGGCCGGTGAGCGGGCAGACGCAGGTGAACTCGTCGGAGGCAAGCGTCACCGTGTAGCGCCGGTCCGGATGGCGATTGGGGAAGGTCTCCAGGTTCTTGCCCGGGCGCGCCGGACGCCCGAGCAGCGTGAGACCCTTCAGATCCTCTTTGCGTGTCGGCATCGGAAGCCTCCCGCGGTCTAGCCTGCCGCGCGTTCGTCCAGCATGCGCCGCACCGCGCGGCGGGCGATCTCGACGGCGTAGTTCGTGCCGCGGTCCCACGGGTAGACCTGGCTCATGCTGGCGAACCACAGTCCGGGGAGAGGCGTGCGCAGGTCGGGGATCGCCTGCGAGTGGTTCAGCAGCGGGACCGGCTGGGCATACGGCGTGCGGAACAGCCAGCTCTCGCGCACCCAGTCCGGGCTGAAGCGCGGGTTCACGCGCGACAGGCTGGGCAGGAAGCGCTGCACCAGCTCGTCCTTGCTCAACGAGAAGTACTCGTGCTCCGGCTCGAGATAGTCGCCGCAGTAGACGATGTGATCGCCGCCGAAGAACTCGGGCGAAACGAAGTTGGTGTGCTCGACCAGCGCCAGGAACGGGAAGCCGGCCGACTTCACCAGGTTGTGCCAGTAGAAGCCTTGCTCGGAGAGTTGGTGGCGCAAGGCCAGGATGAGATTGACCGCGCCCATCGAGCGCAGCGACAGCAGTCGATGCAGGTAGTCCGGCGGCATGGACGGCGCCAGCCGCGCCAGCAGCCCGGGCGACGTGGTGACCAGGCACTGATCGAACGATCGCTCTTCACCGCGGACTCGCAGCCGCAGGCCTCCGCCGGGTTGGGCTTCGATGCGCTCGACGGGCGTCTGCAACTGCAGGTCGACCCCCAGGCTGCGCACGCGCTCGGCGAGCGCCTCGAGGAACGCCTGAAATCCTCCGCGGAACGTCCCCAGACGCGGCGTGCGCGCTTTGACCCGCGCCCAGAACCACGCCATGTTGACCTGTTGATAGTGCGCTCCGAATTTGCTGACCAGGAGCGGCTCCCACAGCACCTGGTAGACGTGTTTCCCCATCCAGCGCTGCAGCCATTCGTGGGCCGTGGTCTGCTCGAATCGCTCCCAGGAAGGCGTCAAGGTCAGGTACAGGCCGGCCAGGCCATAGCGCAGGCGGTCCGGCCAGCCCAGCGCCGGGTAGCGGAAGATGTGCAGCGCACGCTCGAGCATGCCGGCGCCGGGCAGGCGGTCCGTCCACGCCGCCCCGCCGAACAACGAGGACAGCGGGCCATCGAGCGGATAGAAGCGTTCCTGGTGGAAGGCGGCGGTGATCGGCCAGGGGAACAGCAGGCGATCGCTCCAGCCCAGCTCGGCGATCAATCCCAGGATGGCCCGATCGCTGGCGAACCAGTGGTGGTAGTACTTCTCGAGCGACCAGTCCCAGCCCGGTTCTTTGAATCCGGCCGCCAGGCCGCCGACCTGGTCGCCGGCCTCGTACTGGACGACGTGGTGACCGGCTCGCGCCAGGTCATACGCCGCCGCCAGCCCGCCGGCGCCCGCGCCGATGATGGCGATGTTCATGCCGCCGGCTCCGCCGCCACCTCGGTGGGCTCCGCCGCCACCTCGGCCTGCACCTTCGTCCAGTTCAGGCTCTCGCGGGCGAAGTAGAAGGCGCCCAGGAGCGTGATCGGCAGCCACAGGGCGCCGTGCAGCACGAGCGTGTATCCGGCGGCGACTTCGGGGGCGACGCCGTACGAGGTCAGCAGCGCGATCCCCGGAGCGTCGAACGTGCCGACGTATCCCGGCGCCGAGGGCAGCGTCGTCGTCAGGTTGACGATGCCGTTCATCAGCATCAGCGCGAAGAAGCTGACCTGGAACGGGAAGGCGTGCATGACGAACCAGTACTTGCCCGTTTCCAGCAGCCAGATCACGACCGAGGTCACGAGCACCATGGCCACATCGACCGGCGAGCGCAGCGACGCCAGGCCGCCCAGAAAGCGGTCGACGAACCCGCGCACCCCGGCGCGGGAACGTTCCGGGATCAGGCGGTCGATGAACCAGCCGATCAGGCGCGCCGACCGATCCGGCAGCGCGGCCATGAGCAGGAAGGCGGCTACCGCCGCCAGAAAGATCACCGCCCCCCAGATCGCCACCTGTTCGATGCTGCCGATGAAACCGGAGTAGGCGTTGAGCCCCGCCAGCTCGCCCAGATTGAGGAACACGAAGCCGAGCATCACCACGCCGTCGAAGACGCGCTCGACCAGGATGGTGGCCAGCGAGGCCGAGATCGGGACCGCCTGACGGCGTCGGAGGACATAGGCGCGCAGCAGTTCGCCGGCTCGGGCGGGGTAGATGTTGTTGCCCATGTAGCCGATGCACACGATGGGAAACATGCTGCGGGTGGGGATCGCCTTCAGCGGCCGCAGCAGGTAGTGCCAGCGCCACGCACGCGCCCACACCGCCAGAAAGTAGACCGCCACGCCCGGCACCAGCCACGCCACACGGGCGTGACGCACGACTTCCCAGATGTCGGCCAGCCTGAGCCCACGCAGCGCCCACCACAGGAAGGCGACGCTGATCAGCACGCCCAACCAGAATTGCCAGCGTTTCAAGGGGACCCCAGGCTCAGGTTCGCGCATTCTACCATGGGCGACTGCGGCACACCTCGCTGCCAGAACGCGGTCTTAGAGCGACGGATTCCTCCGTGGGAGGTTCTCCGAACGAATGCCACCGAGAGCGGTTGCGCCGATGTCCTTGACGGCTCGGCGGCCAGGAAGATGCGCCGGTCGGCACTGGGTCACGCTGAGGCATCGTCCTCCTGGTCCGATGCTAACGGGGCGCGACCAGGGCTGCGTACGCATGGAGGGGGCTGGATGCTCCCGCCCTCATCATGCAGGGCAGGCCGCGGAGCGGAAGTACAATTGCCGTCCGCGCGGAATGCCCAGGGCGGTGAATCATGCTGACGTCCACCCGTCAACGGCTGGCGCTTGCGCATGGCCCTCGTCGTAGTTGCGACGCTTGTCGTCTGGTATGCGAACCAGATCGCCCCACACCTCAGTGATCTCACACGTGGGTGGAGCCAAGCCTACCTATTCCCCCTGCTCAACCCGGTGGGCGCAGATTTCCGTGCCGGCGTCTACTTCCCCGGTAGCCTGCTCGTGTCGGGCAAGGATCCCTACGTCGGCTCCGGCCTGTGGTACCCACCCTTCAGCGCGCTCCTCCTGCTCCCGTATCAGATCTTCGACGTAGCCCAGGCCTACTCCATCCATGTGGTCGTGGTCGTCCTGCTGACGATCGCTTCGGTCTGGATGTCCATCAGGATCGCCGGGCTGACGGTCGGCATTGGCGCCTCATCCTCCGGGGCCGGCGATCGCGGGACGTCGATTCCCCTCTTGCTCTCCCTGACTTTCCTTACACTCAGCAGCTACGGCTTTCTATTCAGCGTCGAGCGCGGCAACATCGACGCTTATCCCCTGGCCCTCTGCCTGGCCGGGTTGTGGGTGCTGGTCCGATACCCGAAGCGGCTCTGGCTGCAGGTGATCCTCTTCTCGGCCGCCGCCCACTTGAAGGTCTACCCGGCGGTGCTGTTACCCCTCCTGGTCTGGAAGCACGGGTGGAGGAGTTTGCCGCCGATCGTCGTCGTCAACACCGTGCTCCTGTTCTGCCTGGGCACGGGGCCCGCCCTCCGGTTCGTTGAGACGCTCTCCGGGGTGGCGGCCTACCCGGGCGTCTGGGTCGGCAACCACTCGGCGGCCTCCTTTGGCCAGATGCTGAATGGGTTCATGGGCGAGAGGTGGGGGCTGGCGATCCCAGGCGTCGATCTGGTCATCCTGCCTTTGGCGATCTGGTCTACCTCGGCGCTTATGCTGTTCCGGCGGGGCTACAGCTCCTCCGGCGCCACATGGCTCTTTGCCCTGTCCATCCCCCTGATGAACTTGATCCCAAGCATAAGCCACGACTACAAGCTCGTCCTGCTTGTAGCGCCTTTTGCGATGCTGTTGACGGCTCTCCTCGGGGAGTACGTCACTTCAGGCAGACGGGCCGCCCTCGCCCAGATCGCTTGCGCTTGCGGCTTACTGATCCTGGTCTCCGTGTCCTACACGGTGGTTCCCCCGGTTCTGGGCAACAAGTATCCCTTCATCCTGGCCTTGCAGCTTCTCCTCGCCTGGGTAGCTCTGGCCTCCCCGGCCGCCTTGCCCGAGGCCAAAGGCATGGTCGCGGGCACGTCGCCTTCACGGGAGCCCCATTCTAGCGGACCTGCCACGCCCGATTGAGCTCGGCCCGTCCGTGGAGGCACTCCTCAACCCACTTGTGCCGGAGGGGATCGAGGAATACGTACGCATGCGATGGACCTGCTGCGATCCCGGGTGCTCTGCTGCCCTGCCTGGCCGGCCCGCGTGCAGAGTGCGCGCTTTCACTCTCGTCGGACGAGCTCGTAGCCGACGAGAGCGTACCCGTCCTCTTCGACCCGAATCTCCCGAACAACCCTGTAGTAGTCGTTCATCTCCGAGACCGACAGTTCCCGAAGCTTCCTAATCCAGAACAACTCGACCGAGTAGGCATGGCTCGGCAGGATGGATGGGTCAGACTCGCCGCGGACGAAGATCGTCGATCGGAGCACGGGGTGTCCGGAGGCATCATAGGTGCGCGTCATGGAGGCCGGGTCGATATACAACGGCCCCAGCATCCGTCCCCCCGTCCAAAGGTACTCAATGTTGTGGTTGGCCATTTGCGCCCAAACGCTCCCCGTGAAGAACACAAACTCATCCGCGCCGGGATCGAACCCCGCCTCGACCCAGGAATCGGTCGAACAGCCGGTTGTAGTAGACGAATTCGTGGTTGTAGAAGGTAAGATCACAGACGGTTGCCACGGAGTTGTAGAAACTCATCCGGTGCTCGCCGAATCTGAACGTCGTGAACAGCCGTACCAGGAAGGGATCGACCGTCCGAAAAGTGGACGCACCGAACAGCACCAGGCAGATTGCCAGCATTTCGATCCGCAGGCCCCTCCGCCGCCACAACCCTTCAAGGGCCTTCAGCAGGAAGATGGCCGCGAACAGGCATACGGGCAGAATGTAGCGGGCGTTGTTCCACGTCAGAAAGATGTAGTTCACGAGAACGAAGGGAATCATGGCAACACCGAGCACCACAAACCAGACACCCGACCGGGATGGATCCTGCTCCTCCGGGGCGCCGCGGCGTCGCCTGAGGAGTCCCAATCGGGATGCTCACTCCGATCAGTCCCCATACCAGCCAGTTGAAGCTCGCCAGGAACATCTGGACCGTCTTGCCCCATAGATTCCATGGATCAAGAGGGAAGAGCCGCGTCGTCGAGGCGAGATCCTGCGCGCTGCTGAAGATCCATAGCTGCCCGTCGGAGGCGATGTAGAAAGCGTAGAGGGCCAGCGGTAGGAGGAGGTGCAGGTTCCCCCACACCCCCGCCGCAAGAGCCCGCCACCTAGCTGCGGGGCTGTGCCATGCCTGGTAGGGCACGAGCAGGCCGAAGATTCCGAGTACCAGGCCTGCATACAAGAGAGCGCCGGCCTCCTTGGTGAAGCAGAGCATCACCCCGGATGCGATGGCGAGGATTGTGTACTCGCGCAGGACACACCAGATCACCAGGCACAGAAACGCGAGGACGGCGAAGTCGGGCGAAACCGTCAGCGATAGGCCGTACACCAAGGGGGTGAAGGCGAACAGTGCCGTGGCCAGCAGACGCTCCCACCTTCGCTCCCGGCCGGGGAAGAGGTGGCCCACGATGCCTGAGAAAGCGAGAATCCCGATCACGAGCAGCAGGTACGTTTGCAGGTTGGCGATTTGGAAGTGGGTGAAGCCCAGGAACTGCCCCAGCATCATGTAGGCGGCAAAGGCCTGGGCCGGATGCCCGGCCAGCTTCATCGCGGTCAGACTGTGACCCAAGTCGAAGTTGAACTGCTGAACGGCGTCCAGGACCATCCTGAAGTAGGCACCGTTGTCGCACGTCGGAATCATGTTGATGTCACGGACGGCCAGGATCAGGTAGAGCGCCACGATCCACAGCTGAGGGTTCTCTTGAAGAAGGCGCCGTGGGCTGACGGGATGGCGCCCGCCCCCCCTGATCGCAAGGGCCAAGGCCGGCACCCAGAGTAAGACCAGGATGACGGCGCCAGCTGCGGCCGCCACTGGCTCGGACTTGTCGGTCCAGGGGGACAACCAGGCCAATGTCCAGAAAAGGGTGAGGAACGAGAGTACCAGCACAGACTGCCAGGCGATCCTGAAGCGGGGACCCGGCTTCCCCTGATTGCCCTGCATCGTTCCCGAATCCACCGAGTTCATCCTGCAGACTCCCGGACCCATGGTGTTGCGGAATGGAGACCCAGGCTGGCATGCCTGGACCATTGAGCCAAGTGTCGTCGCTGGGTATTATCTACCTCCTGCGTCGTCGACGCACCCCCTGGAGAACTTTCTTGTCTGCGCCGGCTCGAGGAGATTGCGGCGAGGCCTTTGAAAGCCCGGCATCATCGGGCTCCGGAGACCCGCCCCATGGCCCTGTCCTCATCCACCTCCGTGCTGGATTGCCCCATCGACCCCGTTCGAGCGACGGCCGTGGAAGGAACCCCCCAAGTAGTGCTCCTCGGCCATTGCGGCCGCCTTCAGGACCACCCGCGCGCCCTTTTCGCGACAGCCGGGCCTTTATGGCACCTGACGGGCGAGCGTGCGCCACTCGATTGGCGCAGGAGCCGGCGACGCCCATCGGAAGCTGGAGACGATGTACAATCGTCCATCCATAGGCGGACGGAACGCGACGCTGGAGGCAACCGATCGATGAAAGTCGCCATCCTTGCCGGCGGGCTGGGCACGCGCCTCTCGGAAGAGACCTCCATCCGGCCCAAGCCGATGGTCGAGATCGGCGGCAAGCCGATCCTCTGGCACATCATGAGCATCTACGCCGCTCAGGGCTTCAAGGAGTTCGTCGTCGCCCTGGGCTACAAGGGCGAGCTGATCAAGGACTACTTCCTCAACTACCACTACTCGAGCGCGCAGCCTGACGATCCAGCTCGACACCGGCGAGGTCTCGACGCCACAGCGGCGACAGCCGAAGACTGGGTGGTCCATCTGCTGGACACCGGCGCGGACACGCAGACCGGCGGGCCGGGTGAAGCGCCTGGCCGAGTACATCGGCGCCGAGCACGTTCATGCTCACCTACGGCGACGGCGTCGGCGACGTCGACATCCCCGAGCTGCTCGAGTTCCACCGCGCGCACGGCCGGCTGGCCACGGTCACCGCCGTGCGCCCGCCCGTCCCGCTTCGGCGAGCTGGTCGTCGACGGCGACCGGGTGGCGCGAGTTCACCGAGAAGCCCCAGATCGGCGAAGGCTGGATCAACGGCGGCTTCTTCGTGCTTCGAGCCGGGCGTCTTCGACTACATCGCCGGCGACGACGACGTCGCTCGAGCGCGAGCCTCTGGAGCGCCTGGCCGCCGACGGCCAGCTGGCCGCCTACCGGCACGACGGCTTCTGGCAGTGCATGGACACGCTGCGCGACGTCGCTCCTGCTGGACAGGCTGTGGCAGAGCGGCAAGCCCCATGGAAGGTCTGGCGCTGAACGCACGCCTTCTGGCGCGACCGTCCGACGCTGTCACCGGGCGGCACCGGCCTGCTCGGGCAGCTGGCTCGTCGCCGCGCCTGGTCGCCGCCGGCGCCGACGTCGTCTGCCTGGTGCGCGACTGGGTCCCGCAGAGCGAACTGGTCCGCTCCGGCGCCGATCGACCAGGTCAAGGTCGTGCGCGGCGACGTCCGCGATCGAGACGCTGCTCGAGCGCACGCTCGGCGAGTACGAGATCGACACCGTCTATCCACCTGGCCGCCCAGACCATCGTCGGCATCGCCAACCGCAATCCGGTCTCCACCTTCGAGACCAACATCGCGCGGCACCTGGAACCTGCTCGAGGCCTGCCGCCGCAGCCCGACGGTCAAGCAGATCGTCGTCGCCTCTTCGGACAAGGCCTACGGCGACCAGGACGTGCTGCCCTACGACGAAGACACGCCGCTGCAGGGACGGCACCCGTACGACGTGAGCAAGTCCTGCGCCGACCTGATCGCCCAGACGTACGCCGTCACCTACGGCCTGCCGGTGGCCATCACGCGCTGCGGCAACTTCTACGGCGGCGGCGACCTGAACTGGAACCGCATCGTCCCGGGCACCATCCGCTCCGATCCTGCGCGGGCAGCGGCCGGTCATCCGCTCGGACGGCAACTACGTCCGCGACTACTTCTACGTCGAGGACGGCGCCGCCGCCTACATGCTGCTGGCCGAGCAGCTGGCCGAGCAGCCGGACCTGCGCGGCGAGGCCTTCAACTTCTCGAACGAGCAACCAGGTGACGGTCATCGATCTGGTGCGGCGGATCCTGGCCCGGATGGGATCGCACCTCGAGCCGGAGATCCGCAACGAGGCCACCAACGAGATCCGCAAGCAGTTCCTCAGCGCCGAGAAAGCCCGGCGCATGCTGGGCTGGTCACCGCTCTTCACCCTCGAACAGGGGCTCGATCGGACCATCGTCTGGTACAAGGCGTTTCTGGCGGCGGAGCCCAAGGTTCTATGACCAGCGACACCGAACTGCGGGCCGAGATCCTGAAGCTTGTCGCCGAGTATCACCGGGAGCGGTTCGGGGACAGCCCGTTCCGGCCGGGGGTCGATGCCGTGCACTATGCCGGGCGCGTGTTCGACGCTCAGGAGCTGCAGGCGCTGGTCGATTCGGCGCTGGATTTCTTCCTTACGGCCGGACGCTACGCCGATCAGTTCGAGACCGAGTTCGCCGAGTTCTTCGGGCTGGCGGCCGCCCATCTGGTCAACTCCGGCTCGTCCGCCAATCTGGTCGCCGTGACGGCCCTCACCTCGCCCAGGCTCGGCGAACGCCGGCTCCGGCCGGGCGACGAAGTCATCACCGTCGCGGCGGGTTTCCCCACCACGGTGGCGCCCCTGGTGCAGAACCGGCTGGTACCCGTGTTCGTCGACGTCGGGCTGGGCGACTACACCGCCATCCCGGCCCGCATCGAAGAAGCTGTCGGCCCGAAGACCCGGGCGATCGTCATGGCGCACACCATGGGCGTCCCCTTCGACCTGGACACCGTCATGCGCCTGGCGCGGGAGCACGACCTGTGGGTGGTGGAGGACAACTGCGATGCGCTCGGCTCGCGCTACGCCGGGCGCCTGACCGGCACGTTCGGGGATCTGTCGACCGTCTCGTTCTATCCGGCGCACCACATCACGATGGGCGAAGGCGGATGTGTGTTGACCGGGGACGATCTCCTGGGCCGTATCGCCCGCTCGATCCGCGATTGGGGGCGCGATTGCTACTGCGCCGGCGGCGAGAACAACACCTGCGGCAAGCGCTTCAGCCAGCAGTTCGGCAGCCTGCCCTACGGCTACGATCACAAGTACGTCTACACCCACGTGGGCTACAACCTCAAACTGACCGACATGCAGGCTGCCATCGGCGTGGCGCAGCTGGCGAAGCTGGACGGTTTCATCGCCCGCCGCAAAGCCAACTTCCAGCGGATCCACGCCATGCTCCAGCTGTATGCCGATCGCCTGCTTCTGCCTCACGCCACGCCCCAGGCGGATCCGAGCTGGTTTGGATACGTCATCACCGTGCAGGACGGCGCCGGGTTCACGCGGGACGAGTTGACCCGGTTCCTCGAGGCCAACAAGATTGAGACCCGCAACCTGTTCAGCGGGAACCTGCTGCGCCAGCCGGCGTTCCTCGACATCGAGCACCGCGTCTGCGGCGGGCTGGCCAACACCGACGTCATCATGCAGCGCACGTTCTTCATCGGCGTGTATCCGGGCCTCGACGACGCCCGATTGGACTACGTCGGATCGGTATTCGACCGTTTCATGCGCGGTGAGCGTGCCGGCTGATGCCGCAGAGACTGCATTGCGACGTGGCCGGCGTGATCGATCATGGCGAGCGGGTGTACAGCGTCCTGCTGTCGCCCGAGAAGCCGGCACCGCGATTTGCGCCCGGCCAGTTCCTCCATCTCGCACTTGATGCCTACCGGCCCGGCGACTTCTGGCCCGACTCGCGCGTCTTTTCCATCGCCAGTTCCCCCACCGCGCGCGAGACCCTGCGCATCACCTACGCCGTCAAGGGGGTTTTCTCAACCCGGATGGAGGCCGAGTTGGTGCCGGGCCGCCAGGTGTGGGTCAAGCTGCCTTACGGCGAGTTCTGCGTGGAGGGGGACACTGACGTCTGTCTTCTGGCCGGGGGTACGGGGATCACCGCCTTCACGGCCTTCCTCGCCGGCCTTCCGGCGGAGCAGGGTCGGCGGATCGATCTCTTCTACGGGGCACGGCAGCCCGGGCTGCTCATCTACCGATCGGTGGTGGAAGAGGCGGTCGCTCGCAGTCCAAGCCTGCAGTGCCCACTACCTTGCAGAACAGAATGCCAACGGGTCAGGCTGTCTAGCCGGGCGGCTCGAATGGCGAACGATCGGGAACCTCATCCGTGCGCCTAGGGCGATGACCTACTATCTGTCCGGCCCCCCGCCCATGCTTACCGCCCTGCGAGGCGAGTTGGAGGGTGTGGGCGTGAAGGCCGAGCGCATTCGCGTGGATGCCTGGGAATAGGGATGGCAGAGAACCCGCTCGCCGGCGACCTGGATCATGTGCTGGACCACACCCGCGACCTGTGGGACGAGCTGCGCGGCGAACGTGTATTCATCACCGGCGGGACCGGCTTCTTCGGCTGCTGGCTGCTGGAGAGCCTGTTGTGGGCACAGGACCGGCTCGGGCTGGGTGTGGAGGCGGTCGTGCTCACCCGCAATCCGGATGCATTCCGGGCCAGGGCGCCGCACCTGGCGGGCATCCCGGCCTGACGATGCTCGCAGGCGACGTCCGGTCGTACGAGTTCCCGGCCGGGACGTTCTCCCACTTCATCCACGCCGCCACGGACGCCAGCGCCAAGCTGAACGACGAGAGCCCCGTGCACATGCTGGACACGATCGTCGACGGCACCCGCCACGCGCTCGACCACGCCGTCGCCTGCAAGGCAAAGCGCTTCCTGCTGACGAGTTCCGGCGCGGTCTACGGCAGGCAACCGCCCGAGATGACCCATATCCCGGAGGAGTACGCCGGCGCGCCCGACCCGCTCGACCCGCGTTCCGCATACGGTGAGGGCAAGCGGCTCGCCGAGCACCTGTGTGCTTTGTACGCCCGGGGGTCTGACCTTGAGCCGAAGATCGCTCGCTGTTTCGCGTTCGTCGGACCTTACCTGCCGCTGGACATCCACTATGCCATCGGCAACTTCATCCGCGATGGACTGAGAGGCGGGCCGATCGTTGTCCGGGGCGACGGCACGCCGTACCGGTCGTACCTGTACGCTGCGGATCTGGCGATCTGGTTGTGGACGATCTCGGTTCGGGGGCGCACATGCAGACCCTACAACATCGGATCACCTCATGCCACGACGATCGCAGATGCCGCGCAAATGGTCGCGGATACCTTCTCACCCCGCTGCAAACTCATGGTCATGCGAGCTGCTGACCCCGCTCAGCCAGCTGAGAGGTACGTCCCAGCTTCAACAAGGGCGCAGAGCGAGCTCGACTTGCGCGCATGGTTTAGCTTCAAGCTGGGCATCGAGCGGACCGTGCGGTTCTGCGCACTCCACACCAAGCGTATGGGGGTTTGAACGTGGAGATCACCGCGCTCAAGTTTCCCGGGTGTCTCAAACTCATCCCCAAGTCCATCCACGACGATCGGGGAGTATTCGTCAAGACATTCGAAGAGCCGGAGTACACAAGGCGTGGGCTGCGCACAGACTTCGTTGAACGCTTCTTCTCCGCGTCCCTCAAGCACGTCGTCCGCGGGCTGCATTTTCAGATCCCCCCTCACGGAACACCTCAAGACGGTCACCTGCGCTTACGCAGGAGTACAATCATGGATGTGATCGTGGATCTCAGGTTGGGCTCGCCGACCTACGGGCAGATCGAGGTCGTCGAGCTTGACGGCGCTCGTGGTTGTGTCCTCTACCTGCCACCCGGGATTGCCCATGGCTTCCTGACGAGGAGCGATGTGTCCGTTGTCAGCTACGCAGTAGACGCGAGCGCATTCCCCTCCCCACGATATGGGGATACGATGGAATTCGATCCCGCTCGACTGGGGAGTGGAAAGTCCGATCATCTCGGAGCGGGACCGTTCCCTGCCCATGCTAGTCAATTCGAGACACCCTTCCGATACCAAGCTGGGTAGTCGATGCAGAAACGCCGGGTCTTGATCACGGGCGGTATGGGCTTCGTGGGGTCACATCTTGCCACGCAGTGCCTTGACCAGGGCTGGCAAGTCTCAGTCATCCACCCACAGTTGCAGGACCTTACGCCGTATCGGGGGCTCCATGGGCAGGTCGACGCCTATCCCACTACGGGGACCACTGACGAGATACTTGGAATCGTCCACTCCGCCCGGCCTGACCTCGTCTTCCACCTTGCATCGGTATTCGTCGCCGAGCATGAGGCACGAGATATTACGCGGATTGGTGGAGGCTAACGTCCTCTTCGGCACGCAAGTACTGGAAGCGATCACTCGCCACCACGTCCCCTATTTAGTGAACACGGGCACTTCCTGGCAGCATTTCCTTGGCCAGCCCTACAACCCCGTGAATCTCTACGCCGCCACCAAGCAGGCGTTCGAGGACATCCTCGCATTCTTCGTCCAATCCGGGAGCCTCACGGCGATTACTCTCAAGCTATTCGACACATATGGCGCCGGAGATCCGCGTCGGAAGTTGTTTACACTGCTCCGTGAGGCCGCCGGGAGCCAGCGGCCGCTGGGAATGTCGCCGGGGGAACAGCTCTAGACCTGGTCCATGTGGATGATGTAGCCCGGGCATTCCTGGTGGCCGCAGACCGCCTGTTTTCCGGGCTGGTGGCAGGGCATGCCGTCTATGCTGTCTCCTCCGGCAACCCCATTCGATTGAGGGAATTGGTCGCACTGTATGAACGAGTAACCGGGGTGCCCATACCCGTCGCCTGGGGGAACCGACCCTACCGTCAACGGGAAGTCATGCAACCCTGGTCCACCGGGGAAACTCTGCCTGGCTGGAAAGCGCGGATCGATCTAGCTTGAAGGGATCCGATCGGTTCTCGAGGAGCCCACTTGATGCCGAAGTCTGCCCCGCTAGTGTCCGTGTGTATCCCGGTCCACAACTGCGCGGCCTATATAGAACAGGCGATCAATTCTGTCCTCGCTCAGACGATGTCCGACTGGGAGCTGGTGATACTGGACAACGCATCCTCCGACGGCACCACGGCCATTCCGCGCTCGTACATAGACCATCGGATTCGGATCGTGGAGAATTCACAGAATCTTGGCCTTGAGGCCAATTGGAACAAGGCGCTTGAAAAGTCAAGAGGTAAATACATCAAACTCCTCCCAGCTGATGATTATCTGTTGCCGAGGTGCTTGGAGACGCAGGTGGCGGCCTTGGAGCTGGAGGTTGGTCGCAAGGCAGTGCTCACATGCTGCGGAAGGAGAATTATCAGCCCAACTGGCGACACACTGCTCACTCGACGGTTCAGCCGAAGAGATGGGTATTTCCCCGGCCCTACGGCCATCCGCAAGATCGTTCGCTCCGGTACGAACCTCCTCGGCGAGCCCGGAGCAATTCTCTTTCGAAAAGACGTTCTTCAGCGCACGGGATCGTTTCAGTCGCCTCACTCCTATACGTGATCGATGTCGACCTCTGGATGCGTATCCTTCTTTGCGGGGATCTCTTCTCACTGGCTGAACCACTCTGCGCGTTCCGCTTGTCCGCCGGATCGAACAGCGTGGAGCTCGCGGCCCTACACAGTCATCACTTCTCATCATTCATTTGGAAACTCCACGCAGATCCCAGCTATTCCGTGCACCGGCTCGATGCCTATCAAGGCATTCTCATGAGCCAACTTCTTTCCTGGGCGCGTAGGCTGGTCTACCTCTTCACTTCTTCGAAGCGCCCCGGTGGTGGAAGATGGTAAAGCGCGATAGGGTGCGGCTGTTGGCCCTGATTGTCCTTGGCGGCCTCATCGCCGCCCTCATCTTCCATGGCGTCATGAGGTTCGGCCTACAAACTGGCTACCCTCAGAACACGTTCCTTTTTCGTGCGGATGACCGGTTCAACGATTTCTACAATCACGCTTCGAGGCTCGTTCGATCTGGATCCCTACAACCCGGATCGGATCGGGTACATTGGCGGTTACCTACCTTTCGGCTATTTCATCACGTACCTGTTCAGTCTCGTCCAGCCGCCCGAGCGCTCCCTCTCGCTCTTCCTGGGCGGATTCTTGCTCTTTCTTGGCGCCTACGTCGCGCCTGAACATGGCCGGCTCGCACGTCCCGCTCCAGCCGAAGGCCCGCCTGTCCATGCTCGGGTACGCAGCTTGCATAGCCTTCTTGACTTACCCAACCATCTTCATTGTGGATCGGGCGAATTTCGATGTCGTCGTGTTCATCTTCGTAGCGCTCTTCGCTCTGTTCTACCAGCGAGGCCACGCCGTGCTTGCAGTCGTGGTCCTCGCTCCTGCGATCGCTATGAAAGGGTATCCCGCCATCCTTCTCACCCTTCCTCTTTTGGATCGCCGCTTCAAGGAACTGGTACTCGCTTGCCTCATGGCTCGACTCCTGACTTTCGGGGCGTTGGCGCTTTTCCAGGACGGCCTGTTCCTTGAGTTGCAGAAGATGCTCGCGTCGTTCCAAACGGCATCACGCATTGCCTTTGGCTCCGGAGCCCTCATACGGTTCAACTCGTCCTCTACACGGCGCTGCTGTTCCTCTTGGGACAAGTTGAACCCAACGTGGCGGTCAACCCTGGGTTCGACATAGTCTACATTGCAGGCGCCGCGACGACCTGGGGCGTTTGCACGCTGGCGATGTGGAAATGGAAGGCGCCTTTTTGGTCCAGGTTGGTGGTGGTGATCGGACTGATGATTTTGCTGCCCCAGTCGTCGGGGGACTACCGGCTCGTGATGCTATACCCACCCCTGCTGGCCTTCCTGAACCATTCAGCGCCCATGCGCATGGATCGGCTCATCACGACTTTGTTTGGGCTCCTGATGATCCCTAAGGCGTATGCAATTCTGGAATCGGACATCAATATCGGGTTGTTGCTGAACCCACTCCTGGTCGGCTGCCTGATCCTTGCGACGCTGGCCGCCGTCTGTACGAGATCTGGGCCTGCAGCGCCATATCCGAAGCAAGCTGGGGCTGTGGCTGTGTTGGGGGACGGTTCAGCCGAAACGTAGGCCCGCCTCGGATGCACGTCGGCTCCCGCTTGGGGGCGCGTGCTGCCAATTTCCCCGGGAAGGATCGACACGATGGATTCGGCGTTGCGGGACGGTCTCTCACGGGCAGGCGACTTTTCCCCAGCCCCTCCCACAATGGGCGACGGGGATGTGCCCCTGCTGATCTATGGGCCGGCAGTGTCGGCCAGGACGTATTGCACATCTTCAATGCCCGGAGATTTCCCCTCGCCGAAGTCGCCGTGGCCCACACAGTACTCACTGAGAAGGAAACGTGGAGACGGTTCGCTATCTTTGTCCTAGCCTTGCTGCTTCTGCCACTGATCTCCGCGGAGAACGAGCTGTTGCTCATCTATCTACCTCTCTACCCGTTCCTGAGCAGCGATGGACCCTCTCGACTTGACGCGGCCTTCCTCCCGCGGGGTCTCGCGGTCCGATATCTCCGATCAGAGAACGAGTTCTGAATAGAGGAAGGAGTTCGATGCATGGACAAGGTAGTGAAGGTGTCGTATCTGTCTCTCATCGTGATCGTCGAATTCGCCGCCTCGGTTAGCTATCACTACGTTCAGGGAGTCTACTTCGGCCGACCCTACCCCCAGAACACCTTCCTGTTCGACCCGGCCGAACGTGGAGGCGACTTCTCTGACGTCCTCCGAGACGGGCACACGCTGAATCCGTATCTTCAGTTCTCCAGCGCCCAGTACCCTTTCCTTGCTCTGGTCGGGTTCGCCTTCTCGCTTCTGGGCGGGTCAGCTTACCCTGCCTTCCTGGCCATCATTACCGTGCCCGCATGTCGTCCTCAGTGCTGCGAGTCTTCGGGTGTCCAGCATCCCCGCAAGCGCCACCTACGTCTTCGCGGTCGCCTTCCTCTCCTACCCCTTCTTGTTCGCGCTCGATCGCGGCAACTTCGAGTTGCTTGTGTTCGTGCTTCTTCTGGGGTTTCTGTTCTTCTTCACAAGAGGCCGGCACGGCTGGGGCGCGCTGTGCTTGGGCCTCGCGATCGCGTTGAAACTCTATCCAGTCGTTTTCCTCGCACTCTACGCTCCGGCCAGGAATATGGCGTGCCGCGCTTGTCGCCGCTGCCGTCGCGGCGGGCGCGACCCTGGGCAGCCTGCTCTGCTTCGAGGGCGGCTTGTGGGCCAATGCGTCCTTCTTGCTCCAGGCCGCCAATTTCCAGTCCAACTGGATGTTCCGCGAGTTCACGGCCTTCTCCAGCAACATGGTCCAGCGCGGCGTGGCTCTGATCACCTTCATCAAGTGGATCACGATCGAGACAGGCTTCTTCCGGGGGATGAATGACGCCTTGTTCCTGTCGCGGTACCTGTTCTCTTCGGCCCTCGTCGCTGCGGCCGCCGTGATCTACACCGTGTTCCTCGAGAAGCAGCTCTGGAGGCGGGTGGCGATCCTCGTCCTCGTCATGCTGCTTCTTCCGCCCCTCTCCGCGGACTACAAGCTGCTTCTCATCTACCTGCCGCTCTACCTTTTCATCGACTGCGACGAGCGCTCGCGACTGGATCCGGCATTCCTCGCCATCTTCGGGCTGCTCCTCATTCCCAAGGACTACGGCTACGTGTCCTCGCTCATTTCCGAGACCCGCGCGGCGCACGACATCAGCAATGCGGTTCCCGCAAACATCGCCCTCTTGGTGCTGCTCGGGCTGATCATCGTGGTCCCCGGCCTGGCCCGTTGGATACGCCACGCCCGAGGGTCGAGGGCCCTCGCCGCGGCGCAATCCGGAGATTGACTCGGCACGTGGCGGCTTCCAGGACGAGACCTCCGGCAAGGACTTGCCAGCGGGGATTCACGTGAAGGGGCGCGGGCGCTTGGGTTCTAACTCTAAGTGCAACGCTATGAGGACAATAGCGTTGTTATGGAGCCTTATGTCCACCTTTCCCCCGATGAGCGGATGAGGATCTACCAGTGGCGGCAGGAGGGGCTTCCCCAAGCTGAGATGGCCAGGCGCTTGGGGCGGGATCGGGCGACGGTCAGCCGTGAGCTGCGTCGCAACGCCGTTCCAGCTGGCTACCTGCCCGACGTGGCGCAGCGACGCTACCAAGCCCGACGCACCCACTGCCGTCGACACCCCCGCCTGGAGAACCGTCGCCTGCGAAGGAACGTCGTTCTCCTCCTGCAGCAGGGCTTGTCGCCGAAGCAGATCTCCGGGCGACTGCGGATCGAAAAAGGCGGGACCCTGGTCAACCCTGAGACCATCTACCGCTTCGTCTACGAGTTGCCCCTGGGGCGTCAGGAGAAGCTCTACCAGTACCTGCGTCGAGGCAAGAAGAAGCGCACGCGGCGTGGGGGTCGCCGAGCCCACACCTATCCCATTGCCCAGCGCCTGTTCATCGACGCTCGCCCCGCTGGCGCCATCGCGCGCACGGAGATCGGCCATTGGGAGAGCGACTTGCTGCTTTTCGGTCATGACCAAGCCCTCAACGTGCTGGTGGACCGGCTCAGCCGATTCACCGTGGTCACCCGTCTGCGCAGCAAGACGGCTCAGGACACGTGCCAGGTGCTCGTGGCCCGTCTCTCCCAGCTGCCCCAGCGAGCGTGACAGCGGACAACGGGAGCGAGAACGCATATCACAGGATCGTATCCCAGGCACTGTCCATCCCCTTCTACTTCTGGCACCCCTACCACTCCTGGGAGAAAGGGACAGTCGAGAACACGAACGGACTGCTTCGCCGCTACGTGCCCAGGGATACCGACCTGGATCGTCTCGAACAGGCCGACCTGGATGCCATGGCCGCCGAGCTCAACCTTCGCCCTAGAAAGTGCCTCGGCTTCCTGACACCTCACGAGGTACTATTCGGCGTCTTCGTTGCACTCAGAAGTTGAATCCATGGCGGCGTCCGGTTTTCTCCGCATGCATTATCATTGTCCCGCCTTCCCGGCCTGGCAGGCGGCGCGGTGGCCGCGACCACGACGTGTCGGATAGGTTCCGGGTAGCTGACCAACCGGGCTTGGGCAGGTTGCCGCGGGCTCAGACAGGTGCTGCTTGGGCCGACGTCCACACAGCCATCCCGCCTTTGTCTTGCACATCATGCCCGTCGTCACGGGGGTTCCGTAGTGCGCGTCGCAGAATACGTCGCCCGTTCGCTCGTCGACCTCGGCGTCCGCCATGTCTTCATGCTAACCGGCGGCGGCGCCATGTTCCTGAACCACGCCATCGGCACGCACCCCGGGATCAAGACCGTCTTTAACCTCCACGAGCAGGCCTGTGCGATGGCCGCGGAAGGCTATGCCCGCGCCACGGGCAAGCCCGGGGTGCTCAATGTCACCACCGGTCCTGGCGGCATCAATGCCCTCAACGGTGTGTACGGCGCCTGGACGGATTCGGTCCCGCTGCTGGTGCTCTCCGGGCAGGTCAAACGCGAGACGTACGTTCGCTCCTATGATCTGCCGGCGCTCCGTCAACTCGGTGATCAGGAAGCGGATATCGTGGCGATGGTGGCCGGGATCACTAAGTACGCCGCCACAGTGAATGATCCGCAGCAGATCCGCTTCCAGCTCGAGAAGGCATGGCACCTTGCCCAAAGCGGTCGCCCGGGGCCTTGCTGGCTGGACATTCCGATCGACGTGCAGTCAAGCATGATCGCCCCAGACACACTTCCCGGGTACACGCCTCCAGCCGCCGTCCGCCCCGGGCAAGGCGATCTGCGCCAGGAAGTGACGCGGGTACTGGAAAGGCTCCGCAGCGCCGAGCGCCCGGTAATCCTGGCCGGCCAAGGGGTTCGCGCCGCAGGCGGCGTGAGGGTCTTCAACGACGTCATCCACAAACTCGGGCTCCCAGTCACGACCGCCTGGGCGCATGATCTGATCGACAGCGATGACCCGCTCTTCTGTGGCCGGCCCGGCAGCATCGGCACGCGACCCGGCAACTTCGCCGTCCAGAATTCCGATGTGCTGCTGGTCCTCGGCAGCCGGCTCAACGTTCGCCAGACGGGCTACACGTTCAAGTCGTTCGCCCGTGCTGCCCAGAAGATCTGGGTCGATATCGATCCGGCAGAACTTTCCAAGCCGACCGTCAAGCCGGACTGGCCGGTCGTCGCTGATGTTGCGGACTTCCTGGAAGAAATGAGCCGTCAGCTCGACAATGCCGGGTGGGATTCAGAGCGCTTCTCGGGCTGGCTGGCATGGTGCCGGGAGCGGCACGCGCGCTACCCGGCCGTGCTGCCCCGGCATCGCGAGTTCCACGCGAAGATCAACCCCTATCACTTCATCGAGGTCCTGTTCCACGAGCTGAACTCCGATGACATCGTTGTATGTGGGAACGGTGCGGCGACGGTGGTGACATTCCAGGCCGCCCACATCAAGCGCGGCATGCGGCTGTGGGCCAATTCCGGGGCAGCATCCATGGGTTACGACCTACCGGCGGCCATCGGGGCTGCAATTGCCCGAGGCGGAAAGCGCGTCATCTGCCTGGCCGGCGACGGGAGCCTCCAGCTTAACGTCCAGGAACTGCAGACCGTGGTGAACTACTCCCTGCCCATCAAGCTCTTCGTCCTGAACAATAGCGGCTACCTGTCCATCCGATCGTCCATGCAGTCGTTTTTCGGGATCGCCGTCGGGGAGGGTCCGTCCTCCGGCCTGACGCTGCCCGACAGCGTCGCCCTTGCCGGGGCCTACGGGATTCCTGCGATGCGGCTGGATGGGGCCGACTTCAGGGCCGCCATCCGAAACGCGCTGGAGTTACCCGGGCCGGTGGTGTGCGATGTGGTCCTCGATCCCGACCAGGGCTTCGAACCGCGTCAGAGCTCCCGTCAGCTGCCCGATGGGCGTATCGTCTCGGCGCCGCTCGAGGACCTGTACCCTTTCTTGCCGTGTGACGAGCTCGCCGAAAACCTGCTCATCCCGCCGTGGGAGCCGGGCGGACCCGCGTAGACCCGGCGTCGGCTCGCGCCCGGACGTGAGCGCCGGCTGGTCCACGCCCGACGGACGCCGCCCGGGCCTGAAGCCTGGGACCACGCGAACGCCATCCAAGCTCCTGCGAACGCGGGATGCCGGGACCAACGGCGCGGCTCACCCTCTACGGCACACAGCATGACCGGGAGCCGCTACAGGCTTCGGGATACAATATGCGCTCAAGGCGGTCCAGCCGGACCGGGAGGCACATGTCGTGAGCAGGGATATCTTCGAGGACCTGTTCGTCCTTGAGATGACGAACAATCACAACGGGTCGGTCGAGCGCGGGCTGGAGATCATCCACGCCCATTCGCGCGTCGCCCGCTTCAACAACGTGCGCGCCGCCATCAAGCTCCAGTTCCGCGACGTCGACCGCTTCGTCCACAAGGACGTCCGCGATCGCACGGATATCCGGTATATCAAGCGCGTGACCGGGACCCGGCTCGACAAGGAGCAGTACGCCGTCCTGGTGGAAGCCATCCGCAGCAGCGGCTGCATTCCCATGGCCACGCCGTTCGACGAGGCCTCGGTGCAGTGGTGCGTGGATTTCGACATGCCGATCATCAAGGTGGCCAGCGCCGACTGCAATGACTGGCTCCTCCTCGAGGAGGTCGCCAAGACCCGCAAACCCGTCGTCGTCTCGATCGGAGGCGTCTCGCTCAAGGATCTGGATGACCTGGTCGTCTTCTTCGAACGACGGAGCATTCCCCTGGCGCTCAACCACTGCGTCGCCGCCTATCCGACCGAGGACAACGAGCTCGAGCTGCATCAGATCGACTTCCTGATGCACCGCTATCCCGGGCACCCGATCGGGCTTTCGAGTCACGAGTACCACGACTGGCACTCGTCCCTGCTCATCGCCTACGGCAAAGGCGTTCGGCTCTTCGAGCGGCACATCGATATCCGCTCCGAGGGCCGCGGAGGTCGCTCCGTACTCCTCGCTTCCAGACCAGATCGATCTGTGGTTTCAGGCCCATCGCAAGGCGGAGGAGATGTGCGGCACGTCGGCCGAGCACCGCAAGCCTCCGCTGAAGAAGGAGATCGAGTACCTGGATTCGTACGTCCGCGGCGTCTACGCCCGGCGCGATCTCTCTGAAGGTGACCTGCTCACCCAGGACGATATCTACCTGGCGATCCCCCTGCGCAAGGGGCAGCTCTCGACGCGCGAGTTGATGCTCGGCCGCTTTGGCCACCGCATGATCCGCGCCTGCCCTCAGGACCAGCCGGTCACCATCGACATGGTAGACACACCGTACGCGATGAACGATGAGCTGAGGAAGCGGATCACCGATCGCGGGCTCTGACGCCTCCGCCGCCCGGGCGCACAACAGGAGATCGGTCGTGGGCACCTCTCATACTGCCCTGGTCACCGGAGCGTCGCGCGGCATCGGCGCCGCCATCGCGCAGGCACTGGCCGAGGATGGGTACTCGGTGCTCGCCCCGACCCGCACTGCAATGGACCTTCGCGCCGATGCCTCGATCGATGCATATCTCCGGACCCTGGCCGGGCCCATTCACGTATTGGTCAACACGGCGGGCATCAACCCTATCTCGCCGCTGGCCGAGATCGCCGACGACGATCTACGCGAGACGCTGCAAGTCAATCTGCTTGCACCCTTCCGTTTGTCGCGGGCCGTTGCGCCAGGCATGATCGAGATAGGTTTCGGAAGAATCGTCAACGTGAGCTCCATCTGGAGCATGGTGGCCAAAGGCGGTCGGGCCAGCTACTCGATGAGCAAGGCCGCCCTGAATGGGATGACCCGCTCGCTGGCCATCGAGCTCGCCCCGCACAACATCCTGGTGAACGCCATCGCGCCCGGGTACGTCCTCACGGACCTCACGCGCCAGAACAACACCGGGGCCGAGCTCAGCGACATCAGCCGGGCCATCCCGCTGGGTCGTCTCGCACAGCCCGCCGAGGTCGCGGCGGTGGTGGCGTTCCTGTGCTCGCCGCGCAACTCCTACCTCACCGGGCAGACGATCGTGGTCGACGGGGGTTACACGTGCCTGTGAGTCTGGAGATCCACTCCAACACCCGCGACTATCAGGCGCATTTCGAGGCCTCCCCCGACTTCATAGCCGCGCTTGCCCCTCTCCCCCGCGCCTGCTTTGCAGTCGACGAAAACGTATGGAAGCTCTACCGGGACACATGGCTCAGCCCGCTCTCCGATCGAGAGCCGATCGTGGTGCCCATCGGCGAAGCGCTGAAGACCCTGGATACCGTTCAGTGGCTCTACGAGCAGTTCGTCCGACGTCCCGAGAAGCGCAACCTCACCATCGTCTCCTTCGGCGGCGGCATCCTGCAGGACGTCGTGGGTTTCGCAGCCTCCACGCTCTACCGGGGCGTGTCATGGATCTTCACCCCGACCACGCTGCTCGCCCAGGCGGACAGCTGCATCGGCAGCAAGACGTCGCTGAACTTCCGAGGCTTCAAGAACCTCCTCGGAACGTTCTACCCGCCGGAGCGGATCCACATCTACCCTCCGTTCCTCGACACGCAATCCGCCGAAGACTACACCAGCGGGCTCGGCGAGGTGATCAAGCTTCACCTGATGGGGGGCGAACGCCTGTACCACCGCCTGGCGACACTTCTGCCCGTACTCCAAGCCCGCAGCCAGAGCGCCTTGGTGGACGCAATCCGCACTTCCCTGGAGGTCAAGCTCGACTACATCAGCGGTGACGAGTTCGACCTCGGTCGCCGCAACCTGCTCAACTTCGGGCACGACTTCGGACATGCCCTGGAGAGCGTTTCGGACTTCCGCGTTCCGCATGGCCAGGCCGTGCTCTTTGGTATGCTCGCCGCCAACATCGTATCGAGAAACCGTTCGCTGCTAACCCGGGATCTGGAACGCGAGATCGCCGACGCTCTCCTGATCCCCGCGCTGCTCGTTCGGCCTCGCGCCGGGGACCTGTCACCAGAGCCGTTCATCGATGCTCTTGGGAAAGACAAGAAGCGCACCGGCTCGCAGTTGGCCCTTGTGATGATGTCGGATGGCTTCGCATTCCAGCGTGTGAACGACCTGCGGTCGGACGAGGTCGGCATGGCATTGGGGGAGCTGAGGCAGCGCCTGCTCGATGCGCCACAGAACGGATCCGGGAAAGGGGAAGCGCTTTGACCAAGATCAGCGTGGTCACCCCGTGCTTCAATGAGGCCGGGAATCTGAAGGAACTCTATGAACGCATCCGCCTCGCCATGCAGGAGCTTCCCTACGAATACGAGCACCTGATCATCGACAACGCCTCCACCGATGGCAGCGTTGAAGTGCTGCGCGAGCTGGCGGCGCACGACAAGCGGGTGAAGGTCATCCTCAACACTCGCAACTTCGGCCACATCCGCTCCCCGTTCTACGGGCTCCTGCAGGCCAGGGGCGATGCGGTGATCGCCATGTCGTCGGACCTGCAGGATCCCCCGGAGCGCATCCCGGACTTTCTGCGCAAGTGGGAAGAGGGATTCAAGGTGGTCGTTGGCGTGAAGACCCGCAGCCAGGAGCCGGGATTGTTCTACTTCCTGCGCTCGGTGTACTACCGGGTACTGCGCGCCCTGTCGGACGTAGATTTGATCGACAACTTCACCGGCTTCGGTCTGTACGATCAGCAGGTGGTCGAGATCTTGCGCCAATGCAATGACCCCTACCCCTACTTCCGGGGCCTCATCGCCGACCTAGGGTTCGAACACGCACAGGTGGCCTTCGACCAGCCGAGGCGGAAGCGCGGCGTCACCAAGAACAACTTCTACACGCTCTACGACATGGCAATGCTGGGCGTGACCAGCTACACGAAGGTCCCCCTGCGCCTGGCGACGTTGCTGGGCTTCGCCTCGGCGGCGTTCAGCTTCCTGATCGGCAGCATGTATCTTGTCTACAAGCTGGTCAATTGGGCGAACTTCTCCCTCGGGCTGGCGCCGGTGATCATCGGCCTGTTCTTCCTCGGATCGGTGCAGCTGTTCTTCCTGGGGATCGTCGGGGAGTACATCGGGTCGATCTATACGCTTGCCATTCGCCGCCCGCTGGTCATCGAGAAGGGACGGATTAACTTCTAGCGGTGTTCTCAGGGCGACCCCCTACGGAGACGGCAGAGTCTGAGCCCCCTGGGACGAGTCGATCTAGCCGGCCCCGTCCCTCGTTGGTTTTGTGGCTTTCCCTGCCTCTCGCCGCCGTCCTTCTCTATCTGACACTGCGCGGCCTGGATTGGCCGGCCTTCTGGATGACCCTCAAGCACGGGCGATATGCCTTCCTGCTTCTGACCGTCCCCCTCGCTTCGCTCAGCTACCTGCGTACGCGCCGTGCGCTGGAGCGTCCTTGTGCGCTCCGAAGCGAGAGTGCCGGTCCTCTCCGTATTCTGGGCCAACATGGTTGGCTACCTGGGCAACGCATACCTGCCGGCGAGAGCCGGCGAGCTCATGCGCTCGGCCTTGCTCGGCCAGAAGATGGGCTTGGGAACCAGCTTCGTCCTCGCCACGGCGCTGAGCGAGCGGATCCTCGATGCGGTGACACTCGTCTTGATCGGCTCGGCATCACTGCTGTCACAAGGTCAGCTCCGCCCGCGGTAGCGAACGCCGTTCGGCTTATGGGCGTCGCCGCTTTCGTGGGATTGACGGTGATCATTGTTGCGCCTTTCCAGGAGCGGCTCATCCTGCATGTCCTCGGCTGGCTGCCACTCCCGAGCACCATTCTCCAGGGGCTCGCTCGGCAGATTAGCCGCTTTCTCGAAGGGATGCGCTCTCTGCAGAATGTACGCAGAATGTCGGCCTTCATCCTGTTGAGTGCCGTGATCTGGCTGGTGGACGCGATGGTCGCCTCGGTAGCATCATCGATCGTCTCACAGGCTCTCGGACTGGGTCAGGCGCTGGTCCTGTTGGCGGCCATGGGGCTGTCGAGCGCCATCCCTTCCACACCGGGCTACGTGGGCGTGTACCAATTCGTCGCCGTCACCGTGCTGGTGCCGTTTGGCTTCCCGCGCTCCGACGCGCTGGCCTACAGCCTTATCTTGCAGGTGATGAACTATGCCGTGGTCACCTTCTGGGGGCTGCTCGGGCTATGGAGGATCAACGCGGGGAACTTCTCCGTCGGGCTCGCCTCCGGATCGTAGTTACGCAACGTCTAGAGCGACAGCGGCCTTGGCCTGCCTAGCGATTGGAAGGACACTGCACATCGGGCAGCCATGGAATGAGGAGTTCCGCTTCCGAGGATCGCGCTGCTCCTTCCTCGCCAGGAAGGACCGCCCCCAAACCGATAGATCTGCAGGATTGTCACCTCATCAACCGAGAGCTGGTACTCGAGGCTGCCGCGCTTCCTGGTGTAGGCAATCTCGTCGGCCAACTTGCCCTCCATCCCGCGCAAGATGAACATAAGGAACGGATCAACTTCTAGTCTTGGTGCCTCGGCCAACCCTTGTCCGGGGATGCGACCAGGAGATACTGCTCTATCTAGAGGAAGACCTCCGCTCACGCAGAGCCAGATCCTCCGCGCGGTCGGTTTCGACATAGTTATCTTGCATTACCAGGAACAGCTCCGGGAATGCCTCAGCAAACTCGTCTGACACGAGGAATGCTTCCGGTTCGGCCCTCGCCAAGTAGTCGGTGTAGTTGATGACATCGCTCTGAAGGAATAGCTCGTTCCATCCAGGCGCGCGCATAGGAGTCGTCGTCCTCGTTTCGATTAGGTAGACGGTGTCGTACCTTGTAGAAAAGATCGGCACCTCCTGCCCTGGATGAGAGTATCGCGTCATGAAGTCGCGCCGATGTGTGAAGGCATTGGGCGCCCCTTGCGTTGCTTCTCGAATCCTCCCCAGTTGCGCCTGAAGATTGCGAAGGGAAGAAGGCACCAGGCCGAAGAAGGCTGGCACATAGAAAAAGGGAATGAACAACAGCACCAACGGCAGGGCAATCATGGAGAGCCTGCGTGGTCTCACCCGGGGGACTCCGCCAGCTGCGGCGTTCCCAACGAAGCGACCCATGAGTGCGTCGGCATACATAGCGATCAGAAAGAACGCGGACCAGAAGGTGGCAAGCAGATTCGCGTCATGGCTTCTTCCCTGGTAGACCGTGAACAGACCGACCCCCATGATGGACATCAGAAACATCATGTTGACCCAGATCAACTTCTCGCTTCCTTCCGGCACCCCTGCCCTGCGAATCCGATTGAGCAAGAAGCCAGCACATGTGCCGATGCCCGCAAGGTACATCAACCCAACAATATTCCACGGGTGCAGCAGCGGCATTGGAAGCATGTAGAAGCCGGCTTGGTAGAACAGGGACTGGTAGAAGCCGAGATCGTCCAGCTTCGGCAATTCGCCACTTCGCAGATAGGTGTAGATCACGAGCAGGCCCAGTGCCGCAAACAGGGTGGCGATCGCCCTAATCCAATGGCCTGCAATCACGATCGCGACCCTTCGCTTGCCGAACGCCCGCCAGCCGAGCAAGGTCTCCCAACACAGATAGAGGATCCAGGCAGCAAAGGTGATCACACCGGTGTCGATGTTCCACAACAGTCCCGCTCCGCAGGCCAAGAACGCAAGTGCGTATGCCACACCCTTCATCCTGCCATGGCTTCTCTGATATCCGAAAGCCAGCAAGAGCAGGACTACGGGAAAGATCGCTCGATGAGGGAAGTACTGGAAATAGGGGTCCGGTCCAGCGCCAAACTGGCCGACCAGACATACGCACGCGATTGCAATGAAACCACACATGGCGATCAGCCGGCTTCTAACGAGTCGGATCAGTAGAAAGAGGACCCCCGCAAGAAAACCAACCTGCAGGCTGCCCATTACCAATGTCAATCGAGGAACATCCACACCGATCAGACGGAACACTGGCTCAAGGAAGTACGGGTAGAAGCCGTACTGGTTGCTGAGATTCACCAAGAGTGTCTTCCCCAACAGTACTTGCACAATCGAATAGAAGTAGGCATTGAAATGGTCGGTGTAGACATACTCATCTGCGCTTGTGAGAACCGAAGCGGATATGACCGCCAACCCGGTCAATATCGCGATCGCGCTGGTCCCCAGCCCCAGAATGACATTTGACCCTGTCCGCGATGAGTACCGTCGTTCAACAAGGAGAAGTACCACGAATGCCGCGTACAGCGCCAGGAGGCGGCCCACGTGCATGTCGGCGTATACGCTCCTCAGGTATAGGAAGTTGACCTGCCGCAACGCGAAGTAGAGCCACAGGGCCAGGCCCGCTGCCATTGCAGGTACAACCACTAGCACCCACCCTGTTCGTTGACTTGGGTACGCCCTCCTGAAGCTTGCCTGCAACAATCCATGAGAAGAATGCAAGGATGGGGAACAAGAGCGTGCTGGCAATGTATCTGGTTCTCTCAACCTGTTCCGGCCTGAAGTGCCCTATCCATATTGAGTGCCGCACGAGAGTGACGATAGCCGGTTCCATCTGATCTTTGACCAGCACTCCGACCAGGAGATTCACCGGAAGGAGTGCACTTGCGCAGAGGAGAACGACAAGGCATCCGACAATGAGGTCGCGCAGGAAGCTGGTTGAGGGGTCCGGTGGATCGGTTTGGAAGGTCTGCGACAGCTGCCTTGGCTCATCGGCCCTGTGCAAGCCAGTGACGCACAGCATGTTCAACACGGATACGATCATGACCCACACTACTGCTGGCTGCAGGCGAAGGATGATCCCCGGTGGGACGGGCGCCCAATCGCGGAAGCAGACCACCCCAACCCCGACCAGAAAAGCTGAGGCCGAAGTGAAGAACACGACGATCCTAAGCCACCCGTCCGGGCTCAAGTGACTTTGGATCCGGCCTGCCACCTTCTCGGGGACGCGCAACGAATAGCCTGCTAAGGCGAAGGCCAATGAGGCTGCCAGGATGAACGCACCCGCCATCGCCAGTCGGCTGGCGGACAGGCCGAGCGCGTACCGACTTTCAGGATCGCTGGGAGTGGCAAACTGCCAGGCGACCACAACGAGCGCAGAGATACCCGCGATCGAGAAGTAAATCCTGGCGGCCCGTGCAATTCTGCCGTTCAATGGTTCTCCTCGGGCGATGCCCCCGCGCCTTGCGGGTCCTTTGGCAGTAACGCGCAGCGCCGAACGTCTTGGCCGGGGCGAGGGTCCGGGTCGCAATGCCATAATGCTCCCAATGCAACACCTGCACTCCGCATCGAGTCACGGCGAGGGCCGGTCGACGTGGCAAGCCGAGCTTCAGAGGTGTCCTCGCGATGGGCCGATGGATTTGACTTGGGGATCTCCAGTACGCATTGACTCTCAAGCTAGCCGCCGCGTCAAGACTGATCACCCCCGAATCTATAGATCTGCAGGATCGGCACTTCATCGACCAGATCTGGTACTCGAGGCTGCCGCGCTTCTTGGTGTAGGCGATCTCGTCCGGCCGACTCCCCCTCCATCCCGCGCAAGATGAACATCAGGTAGGTCGGCGCCGGCTGGGCCTTCATCACCGAGAAGTCCGGCAGGCTGCCCACCAGGGGCTCGATGTCCGGCCGCAGCAGCACCGGGCCGGAGATCTCGACGATCCACGGCGCGATCAGCGCCGCCACGTGCGATCCCTCCGGCGCATGCTCGTTCAGCCACTCCATGCCCTGCCGGTAGCTGCTCGCCCAGTAGTCCGACGCCTCCGTCCCCAGGAAGCGATCCCTCGCCCCGTGCAGCCCGCCCGTCAACTGGTTGTAGTACAGATGCATGAACGGGTAGAACAGCCGGTAGGCCTGGACCAGGTTCAGCGCGAGTGCGAAGACCACGACCGCACGCACCAACCCGCCGGACGCCCACCGCCTACGCCCGAACCACCGGCCGTCTGGTCGACGCCGATCGCCGGCCATCAGGGCGGCCGCGGGCAGGAACTCGAGGAAGTGCCGGATGCCGTCGAAATTGACGCCGCTGGGGATCGACAGGCGCAGGATGGGGATCAACATCCACGCCAGCAGCAACCGCCACACGCCCTCCTTGCTCCTCGCCGCCCGCAAGACGACCACCGCCAGCCCGATCCCCAGGAATAGCAGCATCACCTCCGGCATGGTCGTGACCACCTGCCGCAGGGGATCGATCTGCCAGCCGGCAGAACCGGCAGTTCCCATCTCTGACGATCCCGCCCCAGTAGGTCTTCAATCCCAGCGAGGGGTTCACATACAAGATACGGCCAGGAAAGGAAGTAGAACGCCAGCGCGGTCGCACCCATGATCACGTAGTGCAGCCAGCGCTCCCGGAAGTGCCTGGGCCAACGCAAGCCATTCGCCTCGATCGGGCCTCCAGGGCATGATGCTCACGAGGAGGATCGGGAGAATGAAGACCGCGTTGGGCTTGGCGGCCAGAGCACAGCCCATGAGCAGGCCGGCGACCAGGGCCCTCTTCCGCGTCGGTGCCTCGTGCCATACCCAGTAGGCCATCAGCGTGGCGCCGAAGTAGATCGTCTCGGGGACGTCCTTGACGTTGAAGTGCATGTCGCCCCAGAAGCGAGGCGCGGTCCCCAGCATCACGATCGCCAGAAGCGCCGGCGCCTTGCCCACCCGAGGCGCGCTGAACCGATACAAGCCCACAGGAAAGCGCCCGCCAGGAGGACCGGATACAGGTGGAAGGCATCGAGCGGGTTCAGCCATCCGAACCAGTAGGAGAAGATGTACTTGGTGACGGTCGGAGGCAGGTCGACAAACCCGGGGAAGCTGTAGGGGTGCCGCGATTCCGCAGAGTGTCCGATAGCCAGGTCGGGCTGCCGGCGCGGCGCCAGATCGATATCCAGATCGAGGTAGCCTGGATCCAGGCTGGTCAGAAAGCGCAGGTTCCGCTCGCCGAACAGGTGGTTCCCCAACCCCTCGTCCCACGTCAACCCGAAGTCACCGAGCGTGGCAATCCCGGAGATCAGGAAGACCAGGACGAAGGCTGCCGCCAGCTGCCCGGCGTGCCTGTCGAACCAGGTCGCTGCTTGCGCATTGTCGGATGTGCGGCTCCGCAGGCCGGACGATGATCCGGCAGGCGACTCAGCGGCGCTCAAGCAGCCTCCCTCCCGCCCGCCCAAAGGCCATCCCCCGGTAGACGGCCGCAATGGCGGTCCCCATCAGGCGGTTGCGCCACACGAGCGAGCGCCGGCCGGGGACGCGGATCCGTTCTTCCTCATCATGACCTGGCGAGGTCTCCGGACCCACGCGGGGTTCAAGCATGGGTCCACACTCTTCAGCAGGATGCCGGTGCCTGATCCTTTCGATCCCATGCGGGCTCACTGCACTGCAGATGCTTGCGGCCAACGGATAATACAGTATTCTCAGGGCCCGGCAATGGTTTCGCAAGCGTCGCGGATCCCGCGCGCGACAATCCTTCTTGGGCGGATCCCTCCGCTATCAGGAAAGGCTGCAAGGTTCCCCGAGTGAAGGAGCAGATGTGAGGAAACTGCGTCCTGAGTTCTTCTTCCTGATTGCTGTCCTTGGGGCGGGCCTTTGGAGTGCCGTCTTCACGCCTCTCGGGGCCGGATTCGACGAAGATGCACATCTGGCCCGAGTTCTGGCAGATCGCCCACGGCGAGATGATTCCCAATCGGCAGGGGAGCGCAGACGGTTTTCCATCCGGATTCCTCGACGTGTCCTATCACCTGTACAAGAACATGACCCCTGTCTCCATCGGGATGTGGGCGCGTCAGTTCGAGGTGAAGATCGATCCTTCAGAGACCATCCGTTTCCCGACACGATCGCCGTACTTTCCTCTCATGTACATTCCTCATGCCCTTGTCATGCGGCTCGTCCTGCTGCTGTCTCGCGCCCCGGCCGCGATCCACTACTACCTTGCTCGACTCGCATGCCTTGCTCTCTACGCCGGCCTGACGTTTGCAGCCATCCGGAGCCTGCCCTCATGGGAAGTGGTTGCTCACCGTTCTCGCCCTCTCCCCCATGGCGATTACCCAGGCCTCAACGGTAACGCCTGACGCGATCGACAACGCGGGGGCGTTCCTCTTCACTGCCTGGGCTCTTCGCCTGGCTTCCATGGGCGACATTCCCATGTCGGACCGGGACTTCCGGAAGACCATCATCCTGATCATCCTGGTCTGCACACTCAAGCCGACCACACCTGTCCTGCTGCTGCTACTGCTGCTAGTCCCGCGGCAGGGTTGTTGGGTCTGACAAGCGGCGGGCGATCCTCGTCGCCGCAGCATTGTCGGCCTTCTTACTCCTGTCGGTTGGCTGGGATGTCATCCTGGGTAGGAACGTGGGGTTTGGCTCCGCGGAACTTCACCTCGATCCCGTTGCTCAGATCATGGGCATCCTGTCAGCGCCGCTGGCTTTTGCGCAGGTCCTGGGGAGGACCCTCTTGAGTGCCCTGCCCCGCATCATGACCGAATGGGTTGGCGTAGCTCCTTACGCCGCATGGGACCTGCCAGCCGTGATCTACGTTCTCTACCCCATGCTCCTTCTCTACACGATGTTGAGTGAGCCTTCGGGCTGCGACCTGACCCTGCAAAGGCGGATCCGATTGGGTTCCATCTTCGCGGTGGGTGCAGGGACAATCATCGTTCTCGTCTACCTTCAGTTCAACCCCGTAGGCTCCCCCTTGATCGCAGGGATCCAGGGCCGCTACTTTATCGGCGTGTCACCACTCTTGCTGTTGTGTCTGGTTCCCGTCAAACCCCTTGTCCGTGGATCAACAACGGCCGTTGCGCTCGCCTCGTCCCTCACCTTGGGCATCTTTCTTACCGCCGCTTCTCTCTCCTACCACATTGCCTGCGGCGAGTCCTACTACCGATCCGGCTTGTGCTACTTGCCGAAATACAGGAACTGGAATCCACCCGGGAGCCAGGTGCTTCCCGTCAGCGGCACTCACGTTGTCTCACAGGATTTCGTCGCGGAGTGCGACAACCTCACCGAGGTACGCGTGTGGACCAGGAACAACGAAATGGCTCCGGCTGCAGGATTTGGAGATCTCCCTGGCAGGCGAGACGAGCGATGAGGCTCTTGCTGGTGGAACCTTCAACCGGGCGACGATCCCAAACGATGGCTGGCTTCACATGACCTTCCCGCCAATCCGGAACTCGAAGAAGGAACGGTTCTCGATTACGCTGAGGCCCCTTGATCACCTGGTGGGGCAGGCAATCGGTGTCGCTTCATCGAGAACCGACGAGTACTTTGAGGGTCATGTGCAGCTAGATGGCGAAGACCTCGACGGAGATCTGCTGTTCCAATACGGGTGTCGCGTCGGCCTGGCATCCGTCCTCCCTCCAAACTCGCCCCAACGTAGGCGGCACAAACCCTTGACGGTGAGCAAGGACCGAGGCCTCGCATTCTCGTGCACCACTCGCGATGAAGTGCTGGCGACAGCAGTCTAGCTACCGGCGGTTGGGTGCGGAATTCCCGGCCTCGACCCCGGGCCACGGTGGCAACCCGGACCGAACGTGCCCTGAACCAGCCGAGTGACTCAAAGATCGCAAGGATGTCGCGTCCGCATGTCCGATCCTCACCATGAAGTCGTTTCCCACCTTGAAGCCTGCGCTCACGTGCCATGCCAGTTCGCCCGAGTCCTCGTTTGGCCTAGCGCTTGCGCAGGACGGACGCGCGTAGCAGCCTCCCGGCGCGGGCGGGAGAGAATGTTGTTACCCATGGACCCGATGCTCGCGATCGGAAACATGCTGCGGGCGGGGATCGCTTTCGGGGCCCGGAGCGGGTCGTGCCGGCACCACGCCTGCGCCTACACCGCCAGAAGACAGATGGCCACGCCCGGAGCCAGCCATGCCATCCGTGCATAGCGCGCGACCTCCCAGATGTATGCCGGCCTGAGCCCGCGCAGTGCCCACCACAAGAAACCGACGCTGATCGGTACGCCCAGCAAGAATTGCCCGCGCTTCAAGGGGACTCCACGCTCCGGTTCGCGCGTTCTACCATGTGGATGTCGCGGTGGGACGCAGGTGCGCGCCGAGGTGAAGGCGTGCCATGAACCCCCTCAAACCGCATGCCTGGCCGATCCTGATCCCCGTGAACCGAACATCGACCGGAGGTAGAGGCGCCAGATCAGCGCGGTCGGCACGGCGAGCAGGCCCACCTCGCCGGCAAAGACAAGCATGTCGGACAGGCGGGGCCGCAGCCCGAGCCTGACGACACCAGCCAACTTGGCCCTCAGCGTCGCCCGCAGCATGCCCTTCAACTTGCGGGCCCGCAGGGAGGCCGGGCTGACACGATACAGAACGGTGACCTCGTCGAGTCTGCCCAGGCAGCCGTGCGCAGACGCCTCCATCCACAGGTAGTAGTCCTCCGCCAGCACGAACTCCGTCCGGTAGCTCAGCCCTGCCGCCTGTAGGGCGCCCCGGCGTAGCATGACCGTCGGATGAAGGAGCGGGTTGGCCCGCAGCAGGCTGCCAACCGGCAACGGCCGGCGGACGCGCGCCATGCTGCGGCCGGCGGCATCGATATACGCCAGGCCGGTGCTGAGGACGACGACCTCGGGATGTGCATCCATGTAGGCCGCCTGGAGCTTGAGACGATCGGGTAAGGCGATGTCATCGGCATCCATCCGCGCAACGTACTCACCACGGCACGCCTCCAGGCCGAGGTTGAGCGCGTTCACAATCCCGCGGTTCTCTGGCAGGCTCAGAATCCGGAGCCGGACATCGACATGCGCCGCGCGGTTGAGGATCTCGGCGGAGACGTCGGTCGAGCCATCGTCCACAAGGATGACCTCGTAGGACGAGAACGTCTGGCGGCGCAGGCTGGCGAGTGCTTCTGCCAGGAAGGCCCCGGCGTTGTGGACCGGCATCAGGACCGATACCCGAGGAGATACACCATCGTCCTTCATCGATCGGCTGCCCGCTGACCTGCGCTGGATTCGTTGGCCGTCGCAGGCAGCCCGGCCAGAGTGCGCAGGACCTCCGGCCCTCCAAGTCGCAGAACGCCTGCCAGCCCCCACCCAAGGAGCACGAGGTAGTTGATCGCCTGCATGCCAATCGAGATCAAGACCGCAGGTTCAGGGGCGACGCCATAGGATCCAAGCACCGATCCCGCCACCCACTGATAGACGCCGATCTGGCCTGGCGTCAGCGGGACGGCACTGCTCGTCCCCAGTGCCGAGAGCAAGACCAGGGCCGCCGGAATGGGGAGCGCCACGCCTAGCGCTCGCGCCACCAAGACGGTGACGACGGCATCGGCCAGCCATAGGGCGCAGGTGAGTGCCAGGAAGATCAGCAGTCGGCCCGGGTGGCGAATGCTGGCCAGGCCATCGAAGAAGCTGTCCAGCCAGCGCTGCCGCAGGCGACGAACGGAAGCCGACAGACGCGGGATACGCTCCAGAACTCGACGCCACGCCCCCCCACATACGGGGCATGGCAAGCAATCCGATCAGGGCGATTGACGAAGCGGCTGCCAGCACGACCAGGCCGCGCGACAGCCAGTCGGGGATCAGAGGGTGGCCGAGAAGAGATAGCCCACCCACAACCACCAGGAACCCGGCGTCCATGACGCGCTCCGCCACGGTCGTCGCCAGCGCGAACGTACCGCCCATGCCGGCGCGCCGCCCCATCAGGTAGGATCGCCCGAGGTCGCCGGCCCGCATTGGCAGGATGCTGTTGCCGAGGTAACCGACGGTCATCACCCAGAAGGTGAGGCCAAACGGGACGGGACCGGAGCCGGACAGGAGCACGCGCCAGCGCGCCGCGCGCAACAGCAGGTTCGCACTGCTCAGGAACAGCGCCGCCGCCAGCAGTCCTGCGTCGGCCTGTCGGAGCACGGCGGCAAGCTGGGCTGAGTCCGCCTCGCGAAAGGCCAGCGCCAGGAAGGCGGCCGACAGGCCGATCCCCAGGAGCAAGCGAATCCCACGCCAGAGACTCGGGTGGCTGCCAGCGCTTGATCGTGAGTTCACGAGGGACGCGACCTACCCGGAGAGAATCCGGCGCGCACTGGTATCCGTAAGATCCACCCGCCGCAGCGATGCCGTCTGCTCGGCAAGCAGGCCGACCATCGCCGTCAGCAGGCCGGTCAACATGAGGAGCAGGGCGAAGCCGCTCATGCCGCGTCCGGCCAGCAGAAACGGCAGCGCCCAGCCGACACCAAGCAGCAGCAGGATCAGGGCGAAGGGCAGGAAGATCTTCAGCGGCTTGAACCACATCATGACGTTGACGATCTCCAGCGCTGTCTCCACCGCCGTCATGGTGTTGATCGTGCTCCGGCCGCCCTGCCGAGGGCGGGTCTCGACCGGGATCTCGATCACGTGCAGCTCCAGGTTGAGGTGCAGCAGCGTGACGACGTCCGAGAAGGCCATCGATCCCGGGCAGGAAGGCAGCAGGCGCTGGACGATCTCCGTCCGGTAGAGCTTGAATCCGGAGTTCAGATCCCGGATCCGCACCGGGAAGAGCATCCGCGCAAGCAGGCGGATCAGCCCCTTCCCCAGCCGCCGGTAGACGCCGGAGGTATCGTTGACCAGGCGCGCACCGATGACCAGGTCGGCGTCGCTGCGTCTGCATCGCTTCCAGAAGCCGGTCCACATCCTCCAACCGATGCTGACCGTCGGCATCCATCGTCACGGCATACGGGGTCTCGGCGTGGAACAGGCCGGTCTTCAGCGCGTTTCCGTAGCCGCGATTCGTCCGGTGGCGGAAGGCCTGCAGCCGGGGGTGTGCGGCCAGCCCGCGCAGCACCTGCTCCGTCCCGTCGCCCGAACCGTCGTCGACGACGATCAGCCGCCAATGCTTGTCGTCGCAGGCGCGCAGCCAGACCGGCAGGTTGGCCTCCAGCGAGGTTCGCTCGTTGAAGGCCGGGATCACGATCGTCAGCAGGTCGTCCATCGAAGGATTGGGAACCACGGCGGCATTGTACAGCAGAACGCCGGTGCGAGCGTGTGGCCGGGATCGCCGCTCGACGGGGCGAATGCCCCCGCGGGGGAATCAAAAAGCCGGGCACAGGCACCTGCGGCCTGCGCCCGGCGACCGTCGCGTGTGAACTCAGGCGGCTTCGACGCTGACCGGCAGCATCCGCTCGAGGACGCGTTCCAGGGCCATGGTGTGACTGCACACACCTCGGCGTTGGAAGAAATCGCAGTCGCACTTCCAGCCCTCGCTGCTGAACTCGACCGTATGCGGATTGTTGTCGCCATCAAAGGTCGCCCGGAAAGACTCAAACCGTATGCGCTCCCGCTCCTCAGCGTAGCGCTTGGCCTTCTCAATCTTTCCGATCATCCCATTGTCCATGGCCTCTCCTTCCCAGGGTTGGCGGAAACAAGAAGGCACGCGGGGAAGTCCCACGTGCCTCGGGTCACCGGCCTCTCAATTGTGCGCTAACTCCGCTCATGGCGGGTCATCTCACGTTGGAAGTGGTCCCAGTATAGGTCACCCGCCGCCGGCTGTCAACGGACGATTGCACTACGCCAGCCCGACGGCGACAGCTCAGCCGCCGATGAAGGACATTTCGACCTTGGGCAGTCGTTCGGTCTCGGACGAGCGGATCTCGGAATACCGATCCGTGCGCCGTTCCCACAGGCCGCGCACGGCGTCGGCCAGGTCCTCGTCCGTGGCCCCCGAACGCATGACATCGCGCAGGTTATGGCCGCGGCCGGCGAACAGGCAGGTGTAGAGCGAGCCGTCGGCCGAGAGCCGCGCCCGGGTGCAGCCGCGACAGAACGGGCGCGTGACCGAGGCGATCACGCCGACCTCCCCGGCCCCGTCCAGATAGCGCCAGCGGCCGGCGACCTCGCCGGCGTAATTGGGCTCCACGGGCTCGAGCGGGAAGGCGGCATGCACGCGTCCCAGGATCTCGGCCGCCGGCACGACGTCGTCCATCCGCCAGCCGTTCGTCTGCCCCACATCCATGAACTCGATGAAGCGCAGGATGTGCCCGCTGCCCCGGAAGTGGCGGGCCATGGGCACGATGCTGTCTTCATTCACCCCGCGCTTGACGACCATGTTGACCTTGATCGGCCGCAGGCCGGCTGCGGCGGCCGCCTCGATCCCTGCCAGCACGCGGGCGGCCGGAAAGTCGACGTCGTTCATCCGGCGAAAGACATCCTCTTCCAGCGCGTCGAGACTGACCGTCACCCGCTGCAGCCCGGCGCGCACCAGAGCCTGAGCATTCGACGCCAGCAACGCGCCGTTGGTGGTCAACGTCAGGTCGAGCCCGCCCAGGCCGGCCAGCATCTCCACCAGCCGCTCGAGGTGCCGTCGGACCAGCGGCTCCCCGCCGGTCAGCCTGACCTTCTGCACGCCCAGCGGCTGCAGCACCCGAACCAGGCGCGTGATCTCCTCGAAACTCAGCAGCTCCTGCCGGTCGAGGAACTGGTAGTCGCGCCCGAAGATCTCCTTGGGCATGCAGTAGACGCAGCGGAAGTTGCAGCGGTCGGTGACGGAGACGCGCAAGTCCCGCAGCGGGCGCTGCAGCTGATCGATCGGGGGAACGTGCGTGGGGGATTCGATGGACATTCAACCTACCCTTGCCGGAGGCCGATGGGTGCTCTCCGGTCCGGGGCTCACGCGCCCCGGAGGCTTGATTCTAACATGGCCGCGCACCGCCTGGTGTCAGCCGGCTATCAGGCAGCGGTGCCCCGGGGCGGTATAATCGCCTCAGCCCGACAGGCAGGGAGCAGGGTGGACGACAAGCCTTCACGCAGTGTGGTCCCGAAGAGCGGCGGCGTCTTTCAAGAGGCGGCGATGCGCATCAAGCTCATCGCGCGCTTGATGGCCGACCGTCGGGTCAACCCGCTGGTCAAGCTGCTCCCGGTGGGTGCCCTGGCTTATTGGCTGATCCCGGATATTGCCCCCGGTCCGATCGACGATGCCCTGCTGCTCTGGCTGGGGACCTACCTGTTCGTCGAACTGTGCCCGACGGCCGTTGTCCAGGAACACTTGCGAGAACTGACCGCGGTGATTGACGGCGAGTGGCGCGAGGTGCCTCCCGAAACGCCAGAGCAACTCGACCCACCGCAAGCCCCCTGAGTTCCTCCAATACAACCCACAGGGCGCCTCGGAGGGCGCCCTGTTCGATTCCAGGCCGAGACTCTGCAGTCTCCCCGCGCAGCCTGTCGGCGCACGTTCCTCATCGCTTCGACGATGTTCGGCTCGCTCCCGCGCCCCTGGGGCTCGTAGCGAACGGAGGGAAGGCTCGAATGGAGAGGTGGAAGCAAGGTCGGGGTAACGCAGGAAAGGGAACGGGCGGAGGCTCCTGCGCAGGTTCCTACGCCGGGGCCACAACGATCCCGCTCAGGTCGTAGAGCAACGCGCCGGTGATGCGGACCGGGACCATGTCGCCGATCGGCGCCGCCCCCTCGACGATGACCATCCCGTCGATCTCCGGCGCGTCACGATACGAGCGCCCGAGCGACAGGCCGTCCCCCTGCCCTTCGATCAGGACTTGCAGCGTGCGCCCGACCATGGCCTGGTTCTTGTGCAGCGAGATCGTCTGCTGCAGCGACATCAGCCGGTCCCGGCGCTCCTCCTTGACCTCCGTCGGTACCGGATCCCCCAGCGGCTCGCTGGAGGTGCCGGGCTCGAAGGAGAAGGTGAACGCACCCAGGCGATCGAAGCGCATCTCGCTGACGAAATCCAGCAGCGTCTGGAACTCGCGCTCGGTCTCACCCGGATAGCCGACAAGGAACGTGGTGCGCAGCGCCAGGTCCGGCATTTGACGGCGCATCTTCTCGATCGTGCGGTGGACCCACTCGACGTTCGCCGGGCGACGCATGCGGCGCAGCGTGTCCGGGTGCGCGTGCTGCAGGGGCATGTCGAGATACGGGATCAGCCGCGGGTTCGCCGCCATCGTATCGATCAGCCGGTCGGTCACGTAGCCGGGATAGGCATACAGGATACGGAACCATTCGATCGACGGCGCGGCGCGCAGCAGGCCCTCGAGCAGGATCGCCAGGCCGTCCTTGAGCCCCAGGTCCCACCCGTAGTCGGTGGTGTCCTGGGCGATCAGGTTGACCTCGTGCACTCCCCGCCGATCGAGCTCGGCCGCCTCGCGCAGGATGGCCTGCGGGTCGCGGCTGACCGCCGTTCCTTTGATCAGCGGGATGGCGCAGAAGGCGCACGGCCGCCGACAACCGTCGGCGATCTTGATGTAGGCGCTGGCGCCCTGCACCGCCCAGCGGGGGATCCCCGGCGATTCCATGACCACGGGTCCCGGCTCCGGCAGGTGGTAGACCGGCTTCGGGGAGGCGCCGTGCCGCAGCCCGCGCACGACCTCGACGACGTCCGCCCAGCGGCGCGTGCCCAGCACCCCGTCGACGCCCGGCGCCTGGGCGATGACCTCCGCTCCGTAGCGCTGAGTAAGGCAGCCTGCGGCCAGCAGGATCTGGCCGGGACGCTTGGCCTCGGAGAATTCGCGCAAGACCCGCAGCGATTCCTCCTTGGCCGGCCCGATGAAACCGCAGGTGTTGACGATCAGGACGTCCGCCCGGGCAGGGTCCGAGTTCGGCTGCGTAGCCCGAGCTCTGCAGCAGGGCAGCCATCGACTCGGAGTCGACGGTGTTCTTGGCACACCCCAGGGACACGACGTGGAATCGCGGCTTGCCCATCTAGCCTCCGGCCGACTGTGTGCCCGTAGCCGGGACGGGCTGCGTGGCGGTGATCTGGGGTGTGGCCGTGGGGGTCGGTGTGATCAGACCCCCCTCCGACCAGATTCGGATGACGGCTTCCCCAAACTCCCCCATCAAACCGGTGTCTTCCCCCTGGAAGAAGGCCCGCACGCCGCCGCCGTTGCCGGTGACGACCTCGATCGTTCGCTGCGCCTGATATTCGAGGAGCTCCCCTGCAGCCGCCCGCCCGGAATACTGTTCGTTCCCATCGACCAGGACGCGAAGCCACGCCCGACGCTCGATGACCAGCTGCACGTTGACCCGTCCGAAGGAGGCAAGAATGGGTGGCGGCGCCAGCGTGGCGGTCGGGCCCCCGTCTGGCGCTGCCACCGGCTGGGCGAGCACCTCCGAGCAGCGGGGTCTCGGGCGTCGGGCTGGGTGTGAGCTCCGCCGTCGGGAGCGCCAGCGAAACGCCGCCGGCGTCCTCGAGCGTGCGCGCCCGAAACCCGGCCATCATCCGCCCGACCCCCCAGACCAAGACGGCGATGACCGCCAGGACCACCACGGATGAGATCAGCAGGTCAGGCGAGACCCAGCGCGGTCGTCGCACCGGGACGGCGGCAGAGCCGGGTGCGGCCGGGGCCACCGGGCGCGTCGGCGCCGCCAGGGCCGAACGGCGATGCTGCAGCAACTCGACGTACTGGAGCAGGATCGGGTCGGGATGGAGCCCCAGGAATTCAGCGTAGTTGTGCAGGAAGCCGCGCGCCTGCACCGGCGAGGGCAGCGCGTCCCACGCCTCGTCCTCGAGCGCCTGGAGATGGTGGGAGCGAATGCGCGTGGCGCGCTCGGCTTCCTCGAGCGTCAGCCCGAGTCGCTCGCGGGCGTCGCGCAGCGTCTGCCCGATGGTGGTCATGCGATTGGGATGGCCCGCCGCGAAGCCGGCCGAATGGGGCTACTCTTCCGCAGGCTCGTCCGCTTCCGCGTCTTCGCCGCGTTTGCCCTTGCGCGTCTGGCGCTCGGCCTCTTCCTCGGCCTTCTCGGCGGCTGCAAGATCCGCAGACAGCTCGGCGAAGGCTTCGGCCTCGCGCTCGCGCGTTTGAGCCGCGGCGGTTTCGGCGAACGCCGACTCGGCCAACTCGCCCTCGCGGTGGACGACGATCGTCAGGCTCGGGATCAGGTCGATCGTCAGGCGGATGCTGGCCTTGTGAACGCCGAGCGCTTTGATCGGCTGGCAGTCGATCTGCCGCTTGTCGACCTGGGCGCCGGTCGCCTGCTGGATCGACTCGGCCAGCATACCCACCGTGATCGAGCCGTAGAGCTTGCCGGTCTCACCGGCCTTCACCGGGAAGACCAGCTGCAGCCCGTTCAGGCGTTCGGCGATGGCGCCCAACTCCTGGTTCAGGCGGACGCGGGTTTCGGTGGCCGAGTGCCGGATGCGCTCGACTTGCTTGAGGGCCCCGGGCGAAGCCAGCACGGCCAGATTGTGGGGGAGCAGGTAGTTGCGCCCGAAACCATCGGCGACCTTCTTGACATCGCCGGCACGGCCCAGTTTGTAGACGTCTTTGAGGAGCAGAACACGCATGGGGATCCAAGCCCTTTCTGGCAAGATCAGGCGCCGGATACGGCGCCTGGGGGCGAAGGGTACAACGCCCGACGGGGACTATCTTACCAGAGGCGGGCCGCCGCGTGAAGGGCGATCGGGCAGCAGCAGCTTCTCCATCACCACCCCGTCCTCGCCGTTCCGATAGTATTGGCGCCAGACGTCGATCTGCTGGTATCCCGCCTGATCGTACAGGCGGCGGGCGCCGAGGTTGGAGGGCCGCAGCGTCAGCCGGATGCGGGGGACGCCCAGATCGATCTCGCAGCGGTCGAGCAGCCGGGCGCCGATCCCCCGGCGTCGGTGGCCGGGATGAACGCCCAGCGTGGCGATCCAGCCCAGGCCCTCCCCGCGCCGGCGGTCGCCGACGACGAAGCCGGCGGGCGTCTCCCCGACCAGGGCTTTCAGCCGCACGGTCTCCGGAAACGTCAACGCCGCCAGGACGTCAACCCACGGCCAGGCGTCGTCGGGGAAGCACTGCTTCTCCAGTTCCCACACGGCGCGCAGGTCGCGCCACGTCGCCGGAACCACGACGACGGGCGCGACCTGTCGTAGATCGTCAGTCAAGGGACCGCGCTACTCCTTGGACTTGAGGAAGTTTCCCAGCAGGCTCGTGAACTCCATCGGGAAGATGTACTTGGTGGAGGCGCCCGCCCCGAGGGACTTGAGCGTCTCGAAGTACTGCAGCGTCATCGTCTTCTGGTCGATGCTCTTGGCCGCGCCGAAGATCTTCTCCAGCGCCGTGGCGTAGCCTTCGGCCTGCAGCGCCTGCGCCTGCTTCCCGCCCTCGGCCTTGAGGATGCTGGCCTGCTTGTCGCCCTCGGCCTTGAGGATCGCCGCCTGCTTCTCGCCCTCGGCGACGTTGATCGCCGCCTCGCGCGTGCCGGTCGAACTCGGTGACGACGGCCCGCCGCACGCGCTCGGCCGTCATCTGGCGGTTCATCGCCTCCTGCACCTCGCGCGGCGGGATGATCTCGCGGATCTCGACGTTGGTCACCTTGACGCCCCAGCGCTCGGTCACCTCATCCAGCTTGGTGCGCAGCACCTGGTTGATGTGCTCGCGCTGCGACAGGACGTCGTCGAGCGGGATCCCGCCGATCACCGAACGCAGGGTGGTGGTGGCCATATACATGGCGGCCGCCTCGAAGCTGCCCACCTGAAGCACGGTGTTGGCCGAATTCGACGACCTTGTAGTACCAGACGAAGTCGATGGCGATCGGGGCGTTGTCTTTGGTGATCGACGTCTGGTGCGGGATCTCACGCACCTGCTCGCGCAGATCCACCCGCACGCCACGGTCCATGATCGGGATCAGGAAGACGATGCCCGGCCCGCGCTCGCCGACACAGCGGCCGAGGCGGAAGACGACCAGCCGCTCGTATTCCTGGACGATGCGAATGGCCCCCAGCAGCAGGACCAGGGCGAACAGGACGACGATGCCGATGCCGCACAAAGCAAAGGTCAGATCCATGGATGCCTCCTACGGGATCGCGGCGGGTCCCCCCGGAACCGGATCCACGAGCAGCACGAGGCCTTCCCGGCCCCGCACGCGAACGGTCGTGCCGACGGCCAGCGGGGTCTCGCTGCGTGCGCTCCACAGCTCCCCGCCGACGTACACCGAACCCACAGGCTCCAGCACGCTGCGCACGTCGCCCACCTGCCCCAGGAGGTCGTCGGGGTTGTGCAGGGGCTTGGCGCGCTGGGCAAGGATGCCGCGCCGGACGGAGATCCAGAAGAAACCGACGGTCAGGGCCGAGACGGCCGCCGCCAGCAGAGGGTGGACGGCCGGCTGCCCGGCCTGCAGGCCGAGGAAGAAGGCCGAGCCGGCGCTCAGCAGGAGCGCCGACAGCACCAGCCACAGCGCGGTCCGCCGCCAGCGCAGCGCCCCGAGGAACAGCGCCGACGCCCACGCCGATGACGGCCAGGGCCCACGGGTCGACCGGCAGGCTGCAGCGTTCCCAGGCCGGCCATCACCAGAATGGCGACGGCTCCCACCTCGAGCAGGCCGGTGCCCGGCGAGACGATCGCCATGGCCGCCAGCCATACGCCGGCCATCAGCAGCAGGTAGACCAGGTTAGGCATGATCACGGACTCCGTGGGGAACATGGCACACCGTCACTTGTCGGTTCCTTCCCAGTCTAAGGCAGGTCCCGCCTGCAGCGTGCCATCCCCCCGACATCCAGCCGACAAGCGCGATTCGCCCGGGCGGCGTCGCTGACACCGGCCCGGCAGCGCCTTCGCACCCGGCTGCCTACAGCGCCTTCTCGTACACCCGATACGTCTTGTACACCGTCCCGCCCAGCGAGCGGATCGCCCGGTTCATCATCTCGTTGTTCTCGAGGATCCAGCTCATTTCGGCGAACTTGTAGCCCTTGGGCACGGCCGCCTTCGCCGTCTCCAGGTACATCAGCCCGTCCACCCCTTTGCCGCGGAACTCGGGCAAGACGCCCAGCGCGATGACCCGGAGCCAGTCATGCCGCCGGCGGACCTTCCAGTGCCACATCAGCTTCAGCATCGTGAACGCCTCGGGCTCCGAAGGTCGCGGGTAGGCCAGGCGCAACGGTTCGCTCACGTCGGGAACCGTCAGCCCAAAGCCGACCGTTTCTCCCTGGTGTTCGACGAAGATCACCAGATCGGGATCGAGCAGGGGCTTCATCTGCTCCGCCAGGCGGTCGAATTCCGCATCCGTCATCGGGACGAAGCCCCAGTTGCGCTCCCACGATCGGTTGTAGATCTTCTTGACCGCCTCCAGCTCCTGGTCGAACCGCCGCATGTCGAGTCGCCGGACGGTCAATCCGCCGCGGTCCAGCACCTTGGCCGCCACGCGTTCGAGCTTCTCGGGCTTGTTGCGGACGAAGTCGGCGATGGCCAGCGAGTAGGCCCACAAGTTCATCGCCGTCCGGTAGCCGGCGGCGTCCAGATAGGCTCATGTAGCGCGGCGGGTTGTAGGTCATCAGGATGCGCGGCGCATCCTGGAAGCCGTCGACCAGCAGGCCGACCTCGTCGTTGGTGGAGAACTGGGCCGGCCCCAGGATCGTAGCGTGACCGGCCTGACGCGCCCACGTTTCGGCCGTCGCCAACAGCGCCGCGGCGGCCTGCGGGTCGTCCAGGACTTCAAAGAAGCCGAAGAAGCCCGTGTTGACCTGCTGGAACTGGTTGTACATGTCATTGGTGAACGCGGCGATGGTGCCGACCACCTTCTCACCCCGGCGGGCCAGGAAGTACTCGGCGCGTGCGTGCTGGAAGAACGGGCTGCGCGCCCGATCGAGAAAGCTCCGCCGCTCTGAAATCAACGGCGGGACCCAGAACGGATCTCCCCGGTAGACCTCCCACGGAAATCGAATGAAGGTCATCAGCTCCGATTCGCTGCGCACCGGCGAGATCTGAACTTCGGGCATCAGGACCACTCCGCGGGGTGCATGGATTATACAGCCGCGACCTGCGCCGCGGAGGCGAAGCCTTCGCCCCCTGCCGGCCGATCGGGGCGCCGATCGGCCAGGCGCCCGGCGTTTGTGCCCGAGCGGGTCCGTGGGCACAGGCCAGGAGCTTGCCGCTCAGGCCCGCGAGGCGCCCAACCACCGGGCCCCGGCCGAGATTCCATTCCAGGCGAGGGAACTGCATTTCGATTCCCGGCGTGCAGCTCCATGCGAGTCGGGGTTGCACGTCCGACGCGTCCCGGGATCCGATGGCCTCGGACGCGACGGACATGGTTGGCCGGGCGTCGGGCGCAATGGTGGTGGTATGATTCGGACCCTGGGCCGCCGATGAGCAATACCTACCCACTCCTCTTCGCCCTTGGAGCGCTCGCCGGGCTCCTGTGGTTGCTCCTGGCCGATCCCGACCGCCGAATGTCCGGACGCTGGCGCGACCTGGACTCGGCGGCAATGCTCCGGCTGGATGCCGGCCTGGCGGCGCTGGCCCTGGGGTTGGTCGGCGCGCGCGCGGCGTATGTTGGAGCGCACTGGGATTACTTCGCCTCCCACTTCGCGGAGGCGTTTTCTTTTTCGGCCGGCGGGCTGAGTTGGGTCGGAGGGGCGCTGGGCGCCGTGGCGGGGCTTCTCGCCGTCGCCGCATTGCGCCGCGCACCGGTGTGGCCCCTGGCAGACTCCCTTGCCTTGCCGGCCGCGCTGCTGGCCGCAGCCAGCTGGGCGGGTTGCCTGGTGGACGGGTGCGGGTACGGCCGGCCGCTGGCCGCAGGATCCGCCACGCTGTTCGCCTCGGATATCTTCGACAGCCGGATCGCGCGATGGCCCACGCAGGTGATCGGACTGCTATCATGTTTCGCCGTCGTCCTGGGCGTGATGGCGCTCGAGCCTCGCGTCCTGCGCCCGGGCGTGCTCGCCTGCCTGACCCTGGCCGTCTTGGGCCTGATCGGCCTGGCCCTCAGCCTTCGTCCGCGGCGATCCGGTGCCGCTGCTCGCCGGCACGCGGCTCGATTTCGTCGGTGCGGCGATGGTCGCCGCGCTCGGTCTCGCCGGGCTGCTCCACCGGCGGGCGGCCGGGACTGCCTAACCGTGCCGGCGTTGATCCCGCGCCTCATCGACGGACTGGGTGGGCGCAGCGACGCCGACGTGGAATGCACGCCGACCCCCAACCTGCCTCAGGACGCCGAGCATAGAGAGGGACGCCATGGATGACCATGCTCTCGCGCTGGAGATCGATGTCGATCTGGTCCGCCGCACGTTGGTCGACTTCGTGCGGACGGAGGTCCGCCGGGGTGGGTTTCAGCGCGCGGTGGTGGGCGTGTCCGGGGGGCTGGACTCGGCCCTGGCGTGCTTCCTGGCTGCGGAAGCGCTGGGCCCGGAGAATGTCCTCGGCATACGCATGCCCTTCCGCACCTCGTCACCCGACTCGCTGGAGCACGCCGCGCTTGTCCTGCAGCAGACGGGCGTGAACGCGCTGACGGTGCCGATCACGCCGATGGCGGAACCGTTCCTGGCCGCCATCCCGGAAGATCAGTCCATCCGTCGCGGCAACATCCTGGCGCGTCTGCGCATGATCGTGCTCTACGACCGCTCGGCGGAATTCGAGGGGCTGGTCGTCGGAACGGGCAACAAGACCGAGTACCTGCTCGGCTACACCACGCTCTACGGTGACTCGGCCTGCGCCTTCAATCCGATTGGAGATCTGTACAAGACCCAGGTTCGCCAGCTGGCGCGGGCGATGGGCATTCCTGAGGTCATCCTGGCCAAGCCGCCCAGCGCCGACCTGTGGGCCGGGCAAACGGACGAGGGCGAACTCGGTTTCACCTACGCCCGCGTCGATCAACTCCTGATGCTGATGGTCGATGGCCGCCACGCGCCCGACGTATGCGTCGAAGCCGGGTTCGACCGCGCCTTCGTCCAGGCAGTCCTGGAGCGCATCCGGCGCAACCGCTTCAAGCGGGTCCTGCCGCCGATCGCCCTGCTGAGCGGCCGGCCGGTGGATGACGACCACCTGATCCCAAGAGACGGGGGGACCTAGCGCTTCCCGGCCGTCGTCCGCGCGCACTCACCGGCATGCGATTCCCTCCCGCCCTGCGCCATCGCCGCTACAGGCTTCTGTGGATCGGGTTGCTGATTTCGGTTACCGGCACCCGGATGCAGGCCGCCGCGGTGTTGTGGCACATCCACGAGATCAATCCCGAGCCGATCGCGCTGGGCGCCGTGGGTCTGGCCAACATCCTCCCGATCCTGGTGCTCTCGCTGGTCGCCGGCGTCGCCGCCGACGCGGTCAACCGCCGGCGGCTGATGTTCCTCACCCAGACGGCATTGGCCGTGCTGGCGGCCCTGCTGGGCTGGCTGACGATGACCGGGGCAGCCGCCCTGTGGTCGATCTACGCCATCACCGCCCTCAGTTCCGGCGTCGCCACCTTCGACATGCCCGCCCGCCAGGCCCTGGTCCCGAACCTGGTCGAGCGTCGGGACCTGACCAACGCCTTCAGCCTGAACTCGATCGCCTTCCAGTTCGGGTCGATCGCCGGTCCGGCCTTGGGCGGGTTGGTCATCGCCGGGGCCGGCATCGGCTACGTGTATTGGATCAACGCCGTGTCGTACGCCGCGGTGCTGGTGGCGCTGGTGATGATGGGCGGCGTGGCGCAGCAAGGCGAGATCGATTCGTCGGCGCTGCAACACGCGCGGCGCGAACCGATCAGCGCGTTTCTGCGCTCGGCCGGCGAAGGCCTGCGTTTCGTCCTTCGGCACGCCATGATCTTCCCTACCATGCTGCTCGATTTCCTGGCCACCTTCTTCTCTTCCGCCACGGCGCTGCTTCCGATCTTCGCCCGCGACCTGCTGGGCGTGGGAGCCGTCGGGTACGGCTGGCTGGTGGCCGGGCCGTCGATCGGCGCCGGCGCCGTCGCCGCCGTGCTGGCCTTCTCCGGCCCGATTCGCCGACAAGGCAAGATCCTGATCACCTCGGTGGCCTTCTTCGGGCTGGCCACCATCGTCTTCGGCCTTTCCCGATCGTTCTGGCTCACCTTGCTCTCGCTGGTCGTGGTCGGAGCCAGCGACGGCGTCAGCACGATCATCCGCAACACCATTCGCCAGCTGCTCACGCCCGACCGCCTGCGCGGCCGGATGACAAGCGTCAATCAGATGTTCTTCCTCGGCGGGCCGCAGCTCGGAGAACTGGAGGCCGGCCTGGTGGCCCAGGCCTTCGGCGCGCCCATCTCGGTCGTGACCGGCGGGCTCGGCTGCCTGCTGACACTCGGCTGGGTGTCCGCCCGCTACCCTCAACTTCGGCGCTACGATGGAGGCGAGGCGATCGTCGAGGCGGGAGCCGGCGCCCCGCCACCCGTCCTCCAGCCGCCCACGGTGGGTGGCGAGCCCTGACACGCCGCGCGAACCTCCGCGCACGCACATGCGATCCGCAGGTCGCAGGAGAGACGATGAAACGAGCCGTCAGCATCAGCATCGGATCCTCGAAACGAGACAAGGCCGTCGAGATCGACCTGCTCGGGGAACGGATCCGGATCGAACGCATCGGCACCGACGGGGACATGGAGAAGGCCGCCCGACTGTTCCAGGAACTGGACGGCCGCGTCGACGCCTTTGGTGTCGGCGGCGCCGACCTGGCCATCGTTGTGGACGGGCATGCGTATCCGCTGTACTCGGCGCGCAAGCTGGTTCGCCACATCCGCAAGACCCCCTACGTGGACGGCGCCGGGCTCAAGAACACGCTCGAGCACCAGGTCGCAGGATTCATCGAGCGCACCCTGGGCGACCAGATCCGGCCCAAGCGTGCCTTCATCAACCTCGGGTCCGACCGCTGGGGAATGTCGCGCGGCTTCGCCGAGGCCGGCTACGAATGCCTCTTCGGCGACCTGATGTTCGCCCTCGGGGTGAACGTCCCTCTCCGCAGCCTGAACGCCGTCAAGCGCATGGCGCGCATCCTTCTGCCCGTCGTCGGCCGGATCCCGATCGCATGGCTGTACCCGACCGGAAAGGACCAGGAGAAGCGCACCCCTCGCTGGGGACGGGCGTTCGACTGGGCCACGGTGATCGCGGGCGACGCGCTGTACATCACGCGCTACATGCCGGACAGCATCCCCGGGAAGGTGGTCGCGGCCAACACCACCACCCCGGCCGACGTGGCGTTGTTCCGTCAGGCTGGAGCGAAGGCCCTCGTTACCTCCACGCCGGTGCTGGAGGGTCGCTCGTTCGGCACCAACATGATGGAGGCGGCGCTTGTTGCGGTGGCCGGGAAGGGCCGCAGCCTGACCACGCAGGAGCTCCAGGGTTTGATCGACCGCCTGGGACTCCAGCCTCAGCTCCAGCAGTTGAACTGAGGGGAAACGCAGGCTCCCTCATGACCGGAACACGCCTGGCGCCCGTCTTTCGAACGCAGGTCTATCAGGTGGTGCGTGCCATCCCCGCGGGCCGGGTGATGACCTACGGCCAGATCGCGGCGCTGATCCCTCCGCCTCCGGGAGTTGATCTGCGAGGCTACGAGCACGTCAAGGCGCGCTGGGTCGGCTACGCCATGGCCGAGTGCCCGGAGGAGGTCCCCTGGCAGCGGGTGGTCAACGCCCGGGGGCGCATCAGCCTGCGCCCCGGCGAAGGCCCGGAGGTTCAGCGCCTCCTCTTGTCGGACGAGGGGGTTGTAGTTGGCGAGGACGGAAGGATCGACCTCGCCCGGCACACCTGGGAACCGGGGCAGGAATGGTATGCGGCGCATCCCGACCTGCTTCCGCCTCCCGGCAAGTCGTCGGCCGGAGGGAGGGATCGAGGATGACCCCAGCCACGGCGGCAGGCTCCGAAGGGAGTGATGCATGGACGCACTGGTAGTCGCCGGCGGCACCCCGGGTCCCGACGATCCGCTGTATCCGCTGACGCAAGGCCGCCCCAAAGCACTGCTCGAGCTGGAAGGCCGCCCCATGGTGCAGTGGGTGCTCGACGCGCTGGAGGGCGCGGGACGCGTGGACCATGTGGTCCTGGTCGGGCCGGGACCGGAGGACGGCCTGCATCTCGGTGCGGCGTCCGCATTCGTGCCCGACCAGGGCGCCATGATCGCCAACGTGCGCGCCGGGCTGGAAGTTGTTCGCCGGATGAACCCGGCCGCGACGCACATCCTGCTGGCCAGCGGGGACATCCCATCCATCACTTCCGAGATGGTCGACTGGCGCGTGCAGACGGTCGAGGCGTCCGATGCCGACATCGACTACGCCGTGGTGGACCGCCAGGTGATGGACGAGGTCTTCCCGGGCTCGCGCCGATCGTTCACGCATGTGAAGGACGCCGAGGTGTGCGGAGGCGACCTGAACGGACTGCGCGTCACCGTGGCCGCGGATGACGGCCTTTGGAACGCACTCTACGCCGCGCGCAAGAACGCCCTCAAGCAGGCGGCGCTGGTCGGCTTCGACGTGCTGTTTCTCGGCGCGATCAGGCAGCTCTCGCTCGAGGATGCCGAGCAGCGTGTCGGCCGCCATCTCGGGCTGAAGACCCACATCACACGCTGCCCGTACGCCGAGGTCGGCATGGACGTAGACAAGCCTCACCAGTTCGAGATGGTTCGGCAGCATCTGCGCGCTCGGAGCCGGGCATGACCTTCGAGAGACTGCTGTCAGCCGACGCGCGCTGGTCGGAGAGCCTGCGGCGGGCGGAGCGCCCGGGGCCTTTGCGGGTCGCCGCCACGGTGTTCGCCCATTCGGGGGACTCCTGGTTCTGGGGCCTGGCACTGGCCATCGTGGCCTGGCGCGGGGATGAGTTCTGGCGCTCCTGGGCCGTCCACCTGGTGCTCAGCGTCGCCGCGCTGGCGGTGGTGGTGATGGCCATCAAGCTGCTGGTACGTCGTCGTCGCCCGGCCGGTGAATGGGGGGCGATCTACCGCAACGCCGATCCGCATTCGTTCCCATCTGGCCACGCCGCGCGGGCAGCTCTCCTGGTGGTCCTGCTTGCCGCCTGGGGGCCCGGCTGGGCGGCACCCATCGCCATCGTCTGGGCCCCGCTGGTCTCCCTGGCGCGGGTCGCACTGGGAGTGCACTACCTGTCCGATGTCGTCGCCGGCGCGATCCTCGGGCTTGCGGCCGCCGCGCTGACCGTCACATTGTTTACACCCTAGCGGCCCGCTGAAGAAGTTGCCTCCCGCCTCACCCCCTGGCCCCCTCTCCGCGGACGACAACCACTACGATGAAGAACCATGGCGCAGAGGGGGTTGGGAACCATGAGGGATGGCGAGGGTGAGGGTACGAGGGCGCCCTTCGCCGGTCCCTGGACGACGCCGAAATGAAACGGGCGGTCCTTGCGGACCGCCCGGACGCCTCGAGGACCGGCAGGTCAGCGCAGGCCGCCCTGCTGTACAACGTACGCCGCCCAATCCTGCCCCAGGATGACGATCACATCCAGTTCCGCGTCGGACGTCACCGGATACAGAATCTGGCTTTGCGAGAGGGTCATCAAGCTGGCCAGGAAGCGCACGGCGTAGGGATAGGTTGCGTTCTGGACCATCAGGATCGACTTGTCGTAGTCCAGGCGATCGGCATTGCCCACCTCAACGACGTTGAGACCCTGGGCCTTGAAGAAGTCGGCCGTCTGCGTGGCCAGGCCTTCCATCCCCGAGCCGTTGCGCACCGAGATGCGCGCCGCCTCGATCCGCGCGCCCTCCGGCAGATTCTCGGCCGAGACGGAAGGGCCGACGGCGCTGGTGATGGTGAAGATCTGATCGCGCAACTCGCGGATCTTGTCCGGGACCGGCTTCAGCACCTGGGCGCCGTCCGGCAGCAGCTCGAGCGTCACTTGATCGGGAGGCGCGATCACGCCCCGGTGGATATTCCCCTTCGGGACCTGCAGCGCCAGCATCCCCAGCGAAATCATCTGGTCCAGGCTGAGGTTGGTGTGGATCCCGGCGGAGAGGTCCTGGTAAAGGGCAGGCGCCTTGGTCAACAGCGTGGGGACCATGTCCAGGTCGAGGATGGTGTCGCGCAATGCCATGGCGACTTGCTGCTGGCGGCTGGCGCGGTCGAAGTCGCCGCCTTCGGTCTTGCGGGCGCGGGCATAGGCCAGCGAATCCGGGCCGTTGAGGTGCTCGCTCTTTCCGGCGCGCAGCCAGCGACTGGTGCCGCCGATGGGGGAGATCTTGACGTCCTGCTTGACCAGGATGTCGATGCCCCCGATCTCATCGACCATGCGTTCGAAGGTGTGAAAGTCGATGACGGCGTAGTACTGCACCGGGACGCCCAGCAGGTTCTCCACCGTTCGCATCGCCAGGCCGGGTCCGCCGCCGGGAACCTTGAAGGACTCGCCCTGCGAGTAGGCGGTGTTGATGCGGTTGTGCTCAAACCCGGGGATCGCCACCCACAGATCGCGCGGGATCGAGATCATGCCTGCCGTCCGCGCCACCGGATCGAGGGTGACCAGCATCATCGAGTCGGTCCGCGGCGGACCTTCCTCCGACAGCCAATCCCGGTAATCCAGGCCCATGAGCAGGATCGTGACCCGGTCGCTGCCGTTCCACGTCGGCGCGGTCTCGCCGATGTCCGCCACGGGCGTGGGCAGGGCGGGCGTGCCGTCGGTCGTCTCGCCGCCCGACGACTGGAACGGGTTGATGCCCGTGCCGGTCCAGGCGGATGCCAGGCCGCGCACCGTGGTGAAGACCAGGATGCCGGAGCCGACAGCCGCCACGACGAACGCGGCCGCCAGTGCCTTGATCACCCACTCGGGAAAGGCACCGCCGGTGCGGCGTCGAACGGCCTGCGGCTTGCGTGCTCGGGGTCTCAACGATCGCTCCTCAACGCCCGTGCTCCCAAAGAAAGCATTCTATCACGCCGGGGGAAGCGGGCCACGCGCCAGCCGCTCCCAGCCTTCCAACTCGGCTTCCAGCCGCGCCTGGACCGCCGCATACCGGCCACCGAGCTCGGATACGCGGGCGACATCCGCACCGGCTGCTTCCAGCTGCGCGGCCAGGTCCGTCAGCTCGACCTCCAGGCCGGCGATGCGGTCCTCCACGGCGCGGATCTCCGTCGCCATCGGGTCCTTGCGTCGGGGCTTGTCGCGACGCCGCTCGCCGGTGTCGACCGAGCGAGTGCGTTCCTGCTCGAGTCGTCGCTGCAGTCCGTAGGCGCTGTAATTGCCGGCGAAGACCACCATGCGGCGCGTCCCGGGGTGGATCGCCCAGACCTGAGTCGCCAGAGCGTTGATCAGATAGCGATCGTGGGAGACCAGCAAGATCGTTCCGGGGAACTCCTGCAGCGCCTCCTGCAGGATCTCCTGCGACGGCAGATCGAGGTGATTGGTTGGCTCATCCAGCAGGAGCAGATTGGCGCCCTGCAGGGCGAGCTTGGCCAGGGCGACGCGCCCGCGTTCTCCACCGGAGAGGACGGCAATCGTCTTCTCGACGGTCTCGCCGGTGAAAAGGTAGCGCGCCAGAAAGTCGCGGCACTGCGCCACGGTCCAGCGCGGCGCCGTCTCCTGGATCTCCTCCAGCACGGTCCGATCCGGGTCCAGTCCCTGATGGGCCTGGGCGAAGTAGCCCAGGTGCAGGCTGGCGCCCATGCGAACGGCGCCCGAGAAGGCGGGCGTCTCGCCCAGAATGGTCTTCAGGAACGTGGTCTTGCCCGCCCCGTTGGGGCCGATCAGCGCGGCGCATTCGCCCCGCCGCAGGACCATGTCCGGGACGGAGAAGAGGGCGGCGGGGTCGTCGGCGTAGCCGACGTGCAGCGCCTCCGTCTCCAGCACGATGTCGCCGGAGCGCGGCGCAGTCTGCAGCGCCAGGTGGACCGACTTCTCGGTCTGCGGACGGTCGGCGGCCTCGTCGCGCAACATGCGCTCCAGCCGCTTGCGCCGCCCCTGTGCCTGGCGCGTGTTCTGGCCCGCCATGTTGCGGCGGATGTAGTCCTGCTCTTTGCGCACGTGCTCTTGCTGAGCATCGAAGACGACCTGCTGCAGCGCCCTCCGTTCCTGGCGTTGCCGGAGGTAGGCGGTGTAGTTTCCACGGTACGTCTCGAGGCCATGCGCAGCCAGTTCCCAGACTGCATCGGCGACACGGTCGAGGAAGTAGCGGTCATGCGAGACCACCAGCGCCGCACCCGGCCATTCGGTCAGCCATCCTTCCAGCCACTCGACGGCTTCGACATCCAGATGGTTGGTGGGTTCGTCCAGGATCAGCAGGTCCGGATCCTCGAGCAGCAGTCGCGCCAACTCCGCCCGGGTCCGTTCGCCGCCGGACAGCCGGCCGAGAGGCACGCTGTCTTCGGCAGGCGTGAAGCCCAGGCCGTTCAGCACCCGTCGGACACGCGCCGGGTAGGCATACCCGCCTGCCCGCTCGAACTCCTCCTGCAGCGGGCCATAGCGCGCCATAGCCCCGACCGCCTGCTGCGGATCGGCCATGGCGCTTTCCAGGCGCTGCAGTTCGTCTTCCTGGGCACGCAGCGCGGCGAGCGCCCCGACGCTCCAGTCCCACAGGCTGACGGCCTGCAGGGCCTGTCGCCCTTCCGCAGACAGCGTCTCCTGAGCCAGGTAGCCGACGCGCAGGCTGCGGGCGCGCTGCGTTCGGCCGCGGTCCGGCGGCTCGAGGCCGGCCAGAATCCGCAGCAGCGTCGTCTTCCCAACGCCGTTGGGACCGACGAGCGCGATCCGCGCTTGATGGGGGATGGCCAGCGTCACACCTTCGAACACATCCTGCGCGCCGAAGGCTTTGGCCAGGTCGGTGGCACTAAGGAGCGACATGGGGTCTCGCGGCAGATTATACCTGCCCGGCGCGGCGCGGCCCGCCGGCCAGGGGTCAACGCCTCGCGCCCGCTGGGCTATAATCGCGGCCACGTTCGCCAGGCCGCTCAGGAATGTCGGATCCAGGATCGTCAAGCTACCGCTCCCTGATGGTTGCCGCTGCCATCCTGGCTTGCACCGGATGGCTCGGGCTGCTCTTGCTGCTCAATACGACGCTCCCCACCGTCGGGCCACGCTGGCTGTTCTTCTTCCTGTGGACGCTGGCGGTCACCGGCACCGCCCTGCCCTTCGTCTGGGTGCTGCACCGCCGCTTCGATCCCTCCCCGGTTTCGGGGCGCGTCCTGCTGCGGCAATCGCTGCTGGTCGGCTTGCTGGCCGGGACCTGCATGTGGCTCCAGATCAACCGCACCTTGACGCTGCCTCTGGTGCTGCTCCTGGCGGTCGGGCTCGGCGGCGTGGAGTCGCTGGTCCGGGCCGTCGAACGCAGTACCTGGAGAGCGAACCGGTGAGCCTGCGCGCCCTCCCGTCGGTCGATCGTCTGCTCCAGGCGGCGACGGCGGATGGCCTGGAGGATCAATTCGGTCGCCGGCTCACGCTGCAGGCCCTGCACGAGACGCTCGAGGAGGCGCGCGGGCTGATCCGCGGCGGAGGGCAGCCGCCGGACGAAGTCGCGCTGATCGCCGAGGCCGGTCGGCGCCTGGAGAGCTGGATCGCCCCCACACTCCAGCCGGTCATCAACGCCACCGGCGTCATCCTGCACACCAACCTCGGCCGCGCGCCGCTCAGCCCTGCGGCGACGCAGGCCATGCTCGAGATCGCCGGCGGGTACAGCACGCTCGAATACGACCTCGCCGGCGGGACGCGCGGCACGCGCGAGGCGCATGCGGAAGCCCTCCTGCGCCGGCTGTTGGACGTCGAGGCGGCGCTGGTGGTCAACAACAACGCCGCGGCGATCCTGCTGGCGCTGACCGCCCTCGCCCGCCGGCGAGAGGTCGTGATCGCCCGATCGCAGCTGGTGGAGGTCGGCGGCGGGTTCCGCATTCCGGACGTCATGAAGGAATCGGGGGCGCGTCTGGTCGAGGTCGGCACGACCAACCGCACGCACCTGAGAGACTTCGAGGCCGCCCTCACCGATCGCACCGCACTGCTCCTCCGGGCGCACCACTCCAACTTCCGCATCGTCGGTTTCACGGCCGAACCCGATCTCTCGGAGCTGGTCGCCCTTGCCCGACGCCACGCGCTGCCGGTGGTGGATGACCTCGGCTCCGGCGCGCTCCTGGATACGACCGCGTTTCGGATTGGCGCACGAGCCCACCGTGCAAGAATCGCTCCGGTCCGGCGCGGCGCTGGTAGCCTTTTCGGGGGACAAGCTGCTGGGTGGGCCACAGGCCGGGATTCTGGTCGGCGAGCACGCGCTCGTCGACCGCCTGCGCCGGCATCCCCTCGCCCGCGCCGTTCGGCCGGACAAACTGTGCCTGGCGGCGCTTGCGGCGACCCTCACCCACTACTTGAGGGATGAGGCCACGCGCGAGATCCCCGTGTGGCGAATGATCGCCGCACGTCCGGAGGACCTGCACGCCAAGGCCGACGCCTGGGCAACCGCCTTGCAGGCCGGCGCGGTGATCCAGGGCCTGTCGACGGTCGGCGGGGGAAGCCTGCCCGAGGAGACGCTGCCCTCCTGGCTTCTGGCTCTGGATGTGCCTCAACCCAATCTGATGGCGGAACGACTTCGCCTGTGTGCGGTGCCGGTGATCGCGCGGGTCGAGAGCAAGCGCTTGATCCTCGATCCGCGCACCGTGATGCCCGAGCAAGAGTCGGCGCTCCTGGCCAGCGTCTCGGACGCCCTGCGCACCCATGCCGCCGCGAGGAACCCGGATGAAATCCGATCTTGACCGCCTGATGCAGGAAGCCGGCCTCGACGCCCTGCTGATCACCGGCCCGCGGGCACACAACCCGTCCCTGACCTACTTCACGGGTCCGGCGCACTTGACCTCGGCCGACCTGCTCAAGCGGCGCGGTCAGCCGCCGATCTTGTTCTGCCGCTCGATGGAGCGCGACGAGGCGGCAGCCACCGGCCTGCAGACCAAGTCCGTCGACGAATACAGACCGCTCGAGCTGCTGGAACAGGCGGGCGGCGACACGGCCCTCAAGGGCGCCATGCTCTACCAGCGCATGTTCGCCGAATACCCCGTCGCGGGCCGGCTGGCCGTCGCCGGCCGTGCAGACCTCGGCGCCGGGTGGCAGACGCTGCAGCGCCTGGCGGCGCTGCGGCCCGACCTGGAGATCGTCGGCGCCGTCGATGCCAGGGACGTCCTCACCCGCGCCCGGTCGACCAAGGACGACGGCGAGGTCGAGCGCATCCGGCAGATGGGCAAGATCACGACCAACGTGGTGGCCGACGTCGCCAACTTCCTGACCTCCCATCGTGCCCGCAACGGCGTGCTGATCAACCAGCACGACGAGGTGCTGACCATCGGCGAGGTCAAGCGGCGCGTCAACCTGTGGCTGGCGATGCGCGGCGCGGAGAATCCGGAAGGCACGATCTTCGCCATCGGCCGCGACGCCGGGGTGCCCCACAGCGCCGGGAACGACCGCGCCCCGGTCGAGACCGGCAAGGCGATCATCTTCGATCTCTTCCCCTGCGAGGCGGGGGGCGGGTACTTCTACGACTTCACGCGCACGTGGTGCATCGGGCACGCGCCCGACGAGGTGCTGCGCGCCTTCGAAGACGTCAAGGCCGTCCAGCAGGAGATGGTCGCCGGGCTGCGCGCCGGGAGCGTCTTTCACGACTACCAGCGGCGCACGTGTGAGTCCTTCGAGGCCCGCGGCCACCCCACCGTCCTCGGAACGCCGGGCACCACCGAAGGCTATGTCCACTCGCTCGGCCACGGCGTGGGCCTGGCCGTCCAGGAGAAACCCGCCTCCGGCTACACCGAGCACGACGCCGACCTGCTGCAGCCGGGTTCGGTGGTCACGGTGGAACCGGGGCTGTACTACCCCGAGCGCGGCTTCGGCGTGCGGATCGAAGACACCGTCTGGATCCGTCCCGACGGGATGCCCGAGGTGCTGGCCGAATACCCGCGCGAACTGCTGCTGAAAGTGCAGGGCGCATGACCGGGAACACACGCATCCTGGCGATCGAATCGTCGTGCGATGAGACCGCCGCGGCGGTCGTCGAGAACGGGCGCCGGATGCTGGCGGGCATCGTCGCTTCTCAGGCGAGCCAGCACGCGCGCTACGGTGGTGTGTTCCCCGAAGCGGCGTCGCGCATGCACATCGAGGCGATCTATTCGGTGGTGGCCGAGACGCTCACCCAGGCACACGTCGGGCTGGAGGCGATCGACGCTATCGCCGTCACCCGTGGCCCCGGGCTGGCGGGTTCGCTGGTGGTCGGGATGGCGATGGCCAAGGGAATGGCGCTTGCCTCCGGGCTCCCGTTGTTGGGCATCAACCACCTGGAGGCCCACCTGTACTCGATCTGGCTGGTGGAGGAGGAGCCCGAGCCGGCCTTCCCCCTCCTGGCACTGATCGTCTCCGGGGGCCATTCTGAGTTGATCCTGATGCGCGATCACTTGACCTACGAGCGCCTGGGCGGGACGTTGGATGATGCTGCCGGCGAAGCCTTCGACAAGGTGGCCCGGCTGCTCGGGCTCGGATATCCCGGAGGCCCGGCGGTCCAGGCGGCCGCCGAGACCGGCGACCCTCAGGCGTTCAAGTTCCCTCGGGCGTGGATGGAAGGATCGTGGGATTTCTCGTTCAGCGGGTTGAAGACCGCCGTGTTGCGCGAGGTTCGCGCCCAGCAGCCGGACCTGGAGGCGGGGGTCGAGACGCCCCGGCCAGGCCTTCCCATCGCCGACCTCGCCGCTTCGTTCCAGGCGTCGGTCGTCGATGTCCTGGTCACCAAGACGCTCTCGGCCGCAGAGACTTTCGAGGCCAAAGAGGTTCTGGTCGCCGGCGGTGTCTCAGCCAACCGGGCGCTGCGGGAGGCGTTTCGCGAACGCTCCCCGCTGCCTGTTCGCGTGCCTCCGCTGGCGCTGTGCACGGACAACGCGGCCATGATCGGCGCCGTGGGGCACTGGCGCTACCTGAGCGGGCAGCGTGACGCGCTCGACATGGACGTCCTGCCCACCTGGCCGCTTACCGGCTGACCGGCATCAGGCGCGGCCGTCGGCGGCCAGCGTCACAAGTTCCACGCCGGCCTGGTGCACGCCGTGGAAACCCTCGCCCGCCGCCACGGCGCGCAGCACGGCTGCCTCGTCCCGAACGATCGCCCCGCACAATTGATGCACACCGTGCTCGAACAGCACCGGGCTGAGGGGCGTGCTCGGACCGGCGACGATGACCTGGGCGCGCTCGGAGCACAGCCGCAGCAGATCGGCCAGCGACCGATTGACAAACGCCATCCCGGTGATCACCACGACCTCCGCACCCGGGAGCACCTCGGGCGCGGCGCTGGCAGGAGATCACCCGGACGCGGGTGCTCCTCCAGCACGGTGAGCGCGCCCACCTGTGAGCGCAGCGAGCCGACGAACGGGAAGTGGCCGACGACGACCACCGACCGATCCGCGCCCACTCGCCGGATGACGTCCTCGAGCCTCTCGGTGTCCCAGTGCTCCCTCGCCGGCGGCAGCAACGCGTTAACGGTTGCCGCCGCCAGGCTGGCGCGCGCCCCACGTGCCTGACGCAGCTCGTACGCCAGCGCTCGCGCCGGCGAACCATCGATCGGGGAACTTGCGGGGGCGGTCTCGTCTTCCGGCAGCCGCCACGTCGCCGCCAGCCCGCAGCGCCGCGTGCCCTGCACGTCGACCACCGCCGCGGTCCAACGGCGGCCGACGATGGCCGTGCGCATCACGCCCTCGGGCAGGCCGGCCAGAATCGCGTTCAGCACATCGGTCATGCATCACTCCGGTGATCGTCCGCCCTGGTGCGCCCGCGGGTGACATTCAACACTACACGCCTCACGCGCTCCGCGTGCACACTAGGCACGTGGGCATTCTACCCCGCGAGGGCGCGCGCCATCCCCGTTCGGCGCCCGCTCGCTCGACCCACGCACCCGGAGGTTTCCATGCACTACCCCTGGTGGTACGTCCCGTTCCTCACCTCCCCGATGTTGATCGCCGCCATCGCCACCATTCACATCTTCGTGGCGATGTACGCCGTCGGGGGAGGCATGTTCCTGGCGGTCGAGGCGCATTACGCCCATCGCAACCAGAACCGGCCGTACCTGGCGTACCTGCGCGACCATGCCTGGTTCTTCATCCTGTTGACCGTCGTCTTCGGCGCCATCACCGGTGTCGGAATCTGGTGGACGATCGGGCTGGCTTCGCCGCTGGCGACGGAAGCGCTGATCCACATCTTCGTCTTCGGCTGGGCGATGGAGTACGTCTTCTTCGTGATCGAGATCGCCTCGGCCTTCCTGTTCTTCTACTTCTGGGACCGGCTGCCTCCGAAGACGCACACGATCTTCGGATACATCTACGCCGTCTCAGCCTGGATCAGCCTGGTCCTGATCACGAGCATCACCGCCTTCATGCTCAACTCGGGGAACTGGGTCGAAACGCCGTCGTTCTGGGTGGCCTTCTTCAACCCCGAATTCATTCCCCAGACCATTGCCCGAACCGGCGGTTCGCTGCTGCTGGCGTCGCTCTACGTGTACCTGCACGCCGCGCTGCGTAAGCAGGACGATCCTGAGCTGCGAGCCCTGATCGCACGCCGATCCACCCGGCCGGGATTGCTCGGTGCCGTGCTGGTGACGATCGGGGGCGTGTGGTGGTTCCTCGGGCTGCCGGCCTCGGCCCGGGCGGCACTGGCGGCCGCCAGTTCCCTCAACATCCTGATGCTGCTGATCTTTGCCGTGACGCTGGTCGTATTCGCCATGCTCTACCTCGGCCCGTACCGCAATCCGGGCTGGATCACGCCGGGGTTCGCCATCCTGTTGTTCACCTTCGGCCTGGCGGCCATCGGCACCGGCGAATTCCTGCGCGAAGCCATCCGCAAACCGTATATCGTCTACGGCGTCGTCCTGAGCAACCAGATCTTTGCCGACGAAGTGCCCCACCTCCGGCAGAGCGGATACCTTGAAGGCGGCACGTGGACTCGCGCCTACCTCGCCGAGCATTTCCCGCAGGCGGTTGATCCCCAGGGGATCGTCGATGAGACGGCGCTGCTTGCGCTTCCGCCCGAAGAGCGGATCGAGGTCGGCCAGCTGCTCTTCCTGTATCACTGCAACGACTGTCACTCCGTCGAGGGGTACGCCGCCGTCAGCGAAAGCACCCGCGGATGGTCGCGCCAGATGATCCTGGCCGTGGTCCAGGAGCCCCACCGGGCGCGCTTCTTCATGCCGCCGTTCGCCGGGACGGCCGAGGAGGCCGAACTGCTCACCGACTACCTGGTCACCATCGCCCGGCCGTTTCCGGCCGGCCTGGTGAACGGTTCCACGGACTAGGAGGCACCGATGCTCCCACCTTTCCTCGGCCCCCTCAACCCGCTCGGGTACCCGGCGCCGTACTGGTTCATTCTGTTCTTCAAGGTCTTCGGCTTCACCCTGCACATCACCTTGATGAATTTGTGGTTCGCCGGCCTGATCACGATGCTGCTCCTGCGCTGGCGCGGCGGCACGCACGCGCAGCGTCTGAGCGATCGCGTGATCAACGCCATGCCCTTCGTCATCGCCTTCGGCATCAACCTGGGCATCGTCCCGCTGCTCTTCACCCAGGTGGCCTACTATCAGGTCTTCTACCCGGCGACCATCCTGGCCGCCTGGCCGTGGTTCGCCGTCATCCCGCTGCTGATGATCGCCTACTACGGCCTCTACCTGTACGTGATCGGCCTGCGCAAGGGATCGATGAATCGCCTGAAGCGCGCCGCCGGATGGACTTCGGCAGTCGTCTTCATGCTCCTTGGCCTGGCCTTCAGCAACACCTTCAGCCTGATGACCAACGTCGCCGGATGGGGCGCGCTCTGGAACGCCACCAGCCAGACCGGCGCGCCGCTCGGGATCGCACTCAATTTCGGGGACCCGACGCTGGGACCGCGCCTGCTGATGATGTTCGGCCTGGCGCTGACGACGACGGCGGCCTACGTCGCCATCGACACCGGGTTCTTCGCCTCGGGTGAGACACCGGAGTACAGGCGCTGGGCGATCCGATTCGCCCTGATCCTCAGCACGGTCGGGAACATCTGGGTGGCGGGCATGGGCAGCTGGTACTTCTTTGGCGCGCTGTCCGCCGAGGTCCGCGCGGCGCAGCTCGCCTCGCCCATGATCGTGCTGACGCTGCTCACGGCTGCCGGCACCGGGCTGCCCTGGCTGCTGATGCTGCTTGCTCAGCGGGGCTTGAAGCCGTGGCTGGCGCTGCGCATCGGCCTGGCACAGCTGGGCGCGCTCGGGCTGCACGCCGTCAGCCGCCAGACCGTGCAGAACCTCGAGCTGGCGCCCTATCTGCAGGTGGGCGCCGAACCGGTGAACGTCGAATGGAGCCCGCTGCTGCTCTTCCTGTTCCTGTTCGTCGTCGGGTTGGGAGTGGTGGTCTGGATGGTCGCTCAGGTGGTTCGGGCGATGAGGCAGCCGGCGGCTTCGTAGTCCCGGGCCGAGGCCGGTGCGCCCGGCCGGCTTTCAGCGAATCGCGTGCGCGCCGCCCGGACCGGGCGGCGCGCAGGGTTTCCCGTTGAAGCGACGAGACGGGCTCAGGCCCGCGCCGCGCTCTGAGTCACACTCCGAAGGCCGGCTTCAGGTTGCCTTGTGCGTCGCGCCAGTGGGGAACCCAGGCCAGCGCCACGAGCTGCACGGTGATGTCGACTTTCTTGGGTTTGATCGTCAGGGTCTCGAGCGGCTCCAGCGTGGCATCCCCCAGCGCCTGAAGCTCGGCCACCTTGGCCTCAAACTCGGCATTCAGGGCCGTCAGCTGCTGGTCGAGCGACTCGATCGTATCCTGGGCGCGCCCGACGTCTTGCTGCTCGCGCATCGAGCGGCTGGCGCCGCGGGCCGCGGTGGTGGCGCGACCCAGCGTCGAGGTGCTGATGATCTTGCGGCCGCCCAGGGCTCCCAGCAAGGTCGCGCCGACGGAGATGGCCGTCTGCAGAGCGGCGTCCTTGACCTGATCGGTCTGTCTCTCCTTGGCCTGCTCGGCGCGGCGCTTGCGGTCCTCCAGAGCGATCCGCTTGGGGTTGTACTTCGCCCGCAGCTTCTCGAGCGCCGCGTCGCGATCCTCGCGTCCGCCCTGTGACAGGCGGGCGCGGAAATCGCGTTCGCTCTCGCCCGGCTGGGAGATCTGCTTCGAGCCCGGGCTGCGCATCAGCTCCAGTTTCTGGCTGGCGTACAGCCAGGACCCGAGGTCCTTGCTCCAGGCGGCGAAGCTCTTCGCCTTGGAGGCCGGGCCCGGCAGCGGGCCAAACGCCGCCCCGGCGGCGGGCGACTTCTCGAGATCGTCGACCGCCACGTCCACGACGTTCCCGCGTTCCCACGACACCGGGACGGCCTCGTCGGTGATCGGCGTCAGGGCAACCAGCGGGCGCGTGACGTCCACGCGCGTCTTGCTGTCCGAGAACCCGAGTTCGCGCCGCACCCAGGATCATCGCCTGGTACAGCAGGCTGCTGCCCGCAGGTGCGCTGCCGCGCGCCGGCAGGTACACGACGGGCACGTCGGGGCCGGTCGTCGGCATCGAGGCGGCCGCAGCCGGCGCAGAGCTGACAACGGCGGATGCAGGACTCGAAACGACGCCGGCAGCGGCTTGTGCGGCGGCCGGACGCCGGGGGTCCATCAGCATCTTGATCTGCTGGCGCGTCATCGGACCGCGCAGGTAGCTCATGGCCCACCGCGTCTGGAACACCACCGGCGCGTCTTCATGGACGCTGTGCAGCAGGAAGATCCGCGACTGCAGGCCGGCCAATGTCTTTTCCATGCTGGCGCGATCGAAGGCGCCTCCGGCTGTTGCGGCCACCCCCTCCAGCCCCTCCAGCACGCGCTCCTTGTCGCGCTCGGTCTGCAGACGGCCGAGGAACCACGTGCCGGCATTCGCCAGCCCCTTGTAGTCCAGGTCCACCGGGTTCTGAGTCGTCAGCACGACCCCCAGGCCGTACGCCCGCGCCTGCTTGAGCAGCGTGAGCATCGGCCGCTTGGACGGCGGCTCGGCCACCGGCGGGAAGAACCCGAAGATTTCATCCATGTACAGCAGGGCGCGCAGGCTGTTGGTCCCGGGCTGCGTGCGAATCCAGGCGAGGATCTCGCTCAGCAACAGCGTGACGAAGAACATGCGCTCGGTGTCGCTCAGGTGGGCGATGGAGAAGATGCTCATCCGCGGTTTGCCGGCCGGGGTGCGCAGCAGCGCGGCAATGTCGAGGGGCTCGCCCTCCATCCAGGTGCTGAAGCCCGGCGCTGCCAGCAGGTTGTTGAGCGCCATCACCAGCGCAAAGCGATCCTTGGCCGGGAAGACCGATTCCAGGTCGAGGACGCCGATCTTCTCGACCGGCGGCGTCTGGACCTGCTGGATCAGCGACGGCAGGTCGAGCGTCTGGCCCTGCTGCCAGGCGCGTCCCAGCAGCGTGGACAGCAGGATGTGCTCGCGGCTCTTGATCGGGTCGGCTTCGATTCCGAGCAATCCCAGCAGCCCGGCGACGGTCGCCGCCACTCGATCTTGCAGCAGTTCGGGGTCGTCGCGAACGGCGGGCGCCGGCGCCTCGAAGGAGCGCATGATGGAGACCGGGAGCCCGGCGTTCGAGCCGGGGGTGTAGATGGCGAAGTCGGCCGCGTCGCGCAGTCGCTGGATCCGCTCGCCGTCCTGTCCCCATTCGGCCAGGCCGTCCTTCCACATCTCGGCCTGCTGGGAGGCGAAGGCCTCCGGCGTCAGGCCCTTCTTGGCCGCGTCGTCGGCATTGATCCACGGCAGGAAGTCCTCGCCGCGCAGGTGCGGGAAGGTCAGCAGCAGATTGGGCAGGTCGCCTTTGGGATCGATCAGGATGGCCGGCACGCCGTCGATGGCGGCCTCTTCGAGCAGGCCCAGGCACAGCCCGGTCTTGCCGCTGCCGGTCATGCCCACACACACGGCGTGGGTGACCAGGTCTTTCGAGTCGTACAGCAGCGGTCCCTCGGAGGCCTGTTGCTTCTTCAGATCGTACGGGCGTCCCAGGTAGAACACACCCAGCTTCTCGAAGTTCTCCATCCCCGCCTCCTGTCCGCGTCTAGTATCCCCGGGCAGACCGAGGGCCGCAAGTCACTTCACGAGGCCGCTGCGCCGAGTTCCGGACGGTGGTCCCAATCGATCGGGCCGTGCTCGAAACGGTAGCGCAGCCGCGGCAGTACGACCTGTCCCCAGGCGCGCTCGAAGTAGTCGAACGCCTGATCCCATTCGCCGCCCGTACCCCAGCCATCATGCCGAAGCGCGACGTGGGTGAGCCGCGGCCCAAGGGCGCTGAAGCGTACGCTGACATGCGTCCGCTGGTCGCGCACCGTTGGCAGTTCGGGCGGCGCGTTCCACGAGAAGCTGAGCAGCATGCCCGGCTGGATCGCCAGCAGGCGATTGCCTTCGCCGCCCTGCAGGCCGGGTTCCGCCTCCAGATTGAACAGCATCTCGTAGGCGCCGCCCGGTCGCAGGTCGATGCGGCCGGCGGGCGCGAAGAAGGTGCGCGCACCCGCCTCCGTCGTCCACGCCTCCCAGACATCGTCCAGCGGCGCCGGCACGTCGACCTGCGCCGTCATCGTTCGGTCGCGGGCCGCAGGATCCCGCGGCTGCGATTCGTCGGTCTGCTCCACTTCTTCGCTCGTGGACATCGGCTCTCCCATCTCAAGGTCCCGCGGCCTGGAAGATCTCGGCGAACTCAAGCTCGAGCTCCGCGGCGGCATTCGGGCTGAACAGAATCACGATGTTCTCGTCGTTCGAACTCCTCGGCGCTGCGGGTGAAGTTGTACGAGCCGGTGGCCAGCACCCGGCCGTCGATCAGCAGGAGTTTGTGGTGCATCGTGCCGTCGCTCGAGTCCAGGCGGACGTCGATGCCGGCCTGGCGCAGCCGATCATAGTCGGTGCCGGCGGCCACGGCCTGGTCGCGCTCGAGCACGCCTCTCACCGTCACACCGCGCTCGGCCGCCCGGATCAGCGCCTCGGCCAGGGGATCGGAGGTGAAGGTGAAAGCCAGAAAGTCGACGCTGGCCTGCGCACCATCGATCAGCTCCATCAGCCTGCCCGCCACCCCGTCGTCCGGCGAAAACCAGGATTCGACCGGCGTCCCATCGATGGTCAGCGCCGGGTGGGGTGTGTCGGCGATCGACAGGGGGCCAAAACGGTCGTCGACGAACATCTCGTCGAATTCCCGCGCGTAGTCCTCGGCCAGGGCGCTGGAACGCATGCGCAGGAGCACATTGTGGTCGCGGTAGGCACTCCCGACCGAATAGTTCATCGAGCCGGTCCACACCTCCAGCCCGTCGATCAGGGTGAATTTGTGGTGCATGAGCGACTCGCGCCGGTCCCCGAGCACCGGAATTCCCGCCTGCACCAGGTCCTGGACCTCGGCATCGAACATCCCGTCACTCTCGACGACGACGCGCACACGAACCCCGCGCTCGGCGGCGCGCAGCAACGCGTCGCGGATGCTCCACAGGTTGAGGTGATAGATGGCGACATCGACCGAGTAGGCTGCGGCGTCGATCGCCCGGGCAAGCCTGGCATCCGGCCCCCCGCGCAACGAGTCCGAGGCCGGGTCGGTCGGGGCGGTCCGGTAGACTGCCAGCCATGATTCCTCGGCGGCGGGGGTGCCGACTGGCGTTGGAGATGCCTCGCGACCCGAGGCAAGCAGCCAGAAGACCGCGCCGATCGTCAGCAGACCGATCAGGGGCAGTGCCGAGCCGCGCACGGAAGGCGGAATTCGGGTGCTCATGGGCGAGGGCTGCATGCCTTTGGCTGCTTGGGCGCCTGCGGCCCGGTCGGGTGCGGACAACTCATGCCGTCGCTGATCGATTATAGCGGCCGAGGCCGCTTCGGGCAGGACGGGAGGCCGTCCTTCTGCGCCGCCCTGGTTGCTCGTGCTCCTTCCTCGCTGGCGGTCCCGGCCGCGGGAGGTGCCCGGCACCTGGGAAGTCAGACGGTCTGTTCCTGGACCACTGTCGGCCGAGCGATCCTTCCTCCCCCAACCTGCGGAATCCCTATTTGTGAACCACTTCACGAGTTGTCTGGCAGGGGTTCCGTCGTGCCTCCGGGACCCAGGAAATGGTTGGCTGGCATCTCATGAAATGATCGCTCGGAGGGCGATTTGAGCCTGTGAAATAGGCTCGAAACAACGCTGGCCCGAGCGGGGACGCATCCCGAAGGAAGTTGCTGCTCCACCGGCCGGCGCCGTAATGGACTTGCGCCCGGCGCGACTTGCGCTTTGCACGCATCGTGCTATAGAATCGCACGGAGCCGAAGTTGATGTACAATCCGACATTATTGCCCACGGATGGCAGATTCACGACCGAAGACTAAAGGAGGAACCCGATGGCAGTGAAGAAGAAGGTCAAGAAGGTAGTCAAGAAGGGCGCCAAGAAGGCCCCGGCCAAGAAGGTTGTGAAGAAGGTCGTCAAGAAGGCCGTCAAGAGGGCCCCGGCCAAGAAGGTTGTGAAGAAGGTCGTCAAGAAGGCCGTCAAGAAAGCCCCGGCCAAGAAGGTTGTGAAGAAGGTCGTCAAGAAGGCCGCTCCGGTCGCCAAGCCGGCACCGGTCGCCAAGCCCGCTCCGGCTCCCCGGGCCCTGGCCCCTGCTCCGGTCGTCACGGCTCCCCGGATCAAGGCCTGGCACGTGGTCGCCGCCGGCGATACGCCCAGCACGATCACGCAGAAGTACTACGGGTCGACCGACCCCGGCAAGTGGACGGCGATCTACGAGATCAACAAGACCGCCATTGGACCGGACCCGAATCAGCTCCGACCGGGGATGGTGCTTCGCATCCCAGAGGCCTGAGCCGGCCGGCGTCGCACGCCACTGGTCTCGCTGCCGGTATCGGCGGCTGCTCAGCGGTCTCTCGATGACCCACCGCCCCCGCGCGTAGCGGGGGCGGTCCTTTATTCCGAACCTTAGGCGTCAACGGCGGAGGGCTACGGCCCGACGCAGCTATCCCCCGTCGTACCAGGTTCGCAGCCGCGCGATGGCGAAGGCGACATGAGACGCTTCGGCCCGTCGGTCCTCGCCATGACACCTTGCTCTACTCGGGCACCGACCCGAACGCGGCCGTCAACGTGAGGAGTGACGACGTGGCATCTCGGCCGGTCGCCGTGGCGTGCTGGCCAAGTCCCCGGCGCAGCCGGGATTGCGAGGCGCCCGGAAGAACGCGCGGGGCCTATGGCCATGACACCTCAACGAGCCGACGCCCGGCCTTTCGAAAGGTTTGGTAGGATTGCAGCGTCAAGCGCGCATGAGCCCACAACTTCGCCGGTCCTGCCACGCGTCGGATGCGATCCGATCCGCTCGCGGAACTCAAGTCGCACGCTCGTCGCACCTCGGCGGTCCCAGCATGCCACCTGCCTGGAACGGTGTATGAATCGGCCCGATAGCCCTCCCGGGACTGACCCTGCGCAGACCCAGCCGCCGATCGCCAAGGTCGTGCCGCAGGTTCGCGTCCACCTCGGCCACACGCTGGTCGATCCGTACGCCTGGCTGCAGGATCCCGACGATCCGCACGTCCTCGCCTACCTGGAGGCCGAGAACGCGTATGCGCGCGCCATCCTTCAGCCGACCGAGCCGATGCAGGAACGGCTGGTGCAGGAGATGCGCGGCCGCATGCCCGAAGAAGACTGCAGCGCACCGCAGGTGCGGGGCGACTTCCTGTACTACTTCCGCTACCTGGCCGGCCGGCAGTACCGCGTCTTCTGCCGCCGGTTGCGCACTCCCGATTCGCCCGAGCAGGTCATCCTGGACGAGAACGAACTGGCGCGGGGTCAGGCTTACACCTTCGTCGGCGCGTTCGTGCCCAGCCCGGATCATCGCTACCTGGCCTACGCCGTCGATCACACCGGTGCGTGGGTGTGGGATCTGTTCGTCAAGGACCTGCACACCGGGCAGGTGGTGACCGATCGCATTCGCGGGATCGCCCGTACGGCGGCATGGGCCAGCGACAGCCGCACGTTGTTCTACACTTCGTTCAACGACTCGCACCGCCCCCACAAGGTGTTCCGACACGTCGTCGGGGAGACCCCGGACCAGGCCGCCGAGGTCCATCACGAGCCGGACGAGGACTGCTATCAGTTCGTCACCCGGGCGCGCAGCGGCGGCTGCCTGCTGCTGACCATCGCCGGCGACAACTACAGCGAGATGCGCTACCTGCCGGCCGACGATCCGGGTGGCGCCTTCCAGGTGATCGAGCCGCGCCGGCGTGACGTCGAGTACTACGCCGATCACCAGGGCGAGCGCTTCGTGATCTGGACCAACGACCAGGCGCCCAACTTCCGCGTGATGGAGGCACCGGTCGGCAGCCCGTCGCGCCCTCACTGGCGTGAGATCATCCCGCACCGGGCCGACACGCTGGTCGACGACGTCAGCGCCTTCCGCGACCATCTGGTGGTGTACGAGCGGCGCGACGGTGCGCGCCACATCCGGGTCTCGGACGCCGACGGCGTCTCGCACGTGCACTACGTCGCCTTCCCCGACCCGGTCTATACCTTCCGCACCGACACGTTCCGCGACAACGTCAATCCGGAGTACGCCTCCGGCCAGCTCCGCTTCCACTACAGCTCCTTCGTCACCCCGGAGTCGACCATCGACTACGACCTGGCGCATGGCACGTGGACGGTGGCCAAGCGGCAGGCGGTGCCCGGCGGCTTCGATCCGTCGCGCTACGTCGCCCGCCGCCTGACGGCGACGGCGCCCGACGGCGCGCAGGTGCCGATGGCGCTGGTCCACCGCCGCGAGCTGGCGCTCGACGGCCGGCACCCGATGCTGCTCGAGGGCTACGGCGCATACGGCCGCAGCGTGGAGCCGGGCTTCAACGAACGCCTGCTGTCGCTCCTCGATCGCGGCTTCGTCTACGCCATCGCTCACGTGCGCGGCAGCGCCATGCTCGGCCGGGAATGGTACGACCAGGGGCGCCTGCTGAACAAGATGAACAGCTTCACCGACTTCATCGCCTGCGCTGAGGAGCTGATCCGCCAGGGCTACACCTCGGCCGATCGCCTGGCGATCACCGGCGGCAGCGCCGGCGGCGTGCTGATCTCGGCCGCGATCAACCTGCGGCCCGACCTGTTCCGCGCCGTCTTGGCCCTGATGCCGTTCACCAACGTCGTCACCACGACGCTGATGCCCGACCTGCCGCTGGTTGCCAACGAGTACGAGGAGTGGGGCCGCCCGGACGACCCGGCAGCGTTCGACAACATCCTGTCGTACTCCCCGTACGACAACCTCAAACCCCAGGTCTATCCCCACATCTTCGCCCGGGCGGCGCTCAACGACATGCAGGTCCCCTACTGGGATGTGGCCAAGTGGATCGCCCGGCTGCGCACGGTGCAGACCGGAGACCGCCGGCTGTTGCTGCTGACCAACATGGCCTCCGGGCACTCGGGGGCCTCGGGCCGGTATGACAGCCTGCGCGAGGACGCACAGGCCTACGCTTTTCTGATCGACGTCCTCGGAGCGCCTGCCGATCCGTACTAGGGTCCTCACCCCCTGTCCCCCTCTCCGCCGAAAGCGGTCTCACCCATGAAGGGCCGTGGCGGAGAGAGGGTGGAAACCCATGAGGGACGGGGGAGCTTCGCTCCCTCCCGTCCCTCATGAAGTAGCTCCCTTCCCCTCAGAGGTTCCCACGATCGCGAGGATCACCCGGGCAGTTCGGCGCGAGAGTCAGAGCGGCCTTCCAGCCCTTTCCGCAGTCGTCATGGTCTCGCTCGGGAGCTGCGTGAACTGGTCCTAGCCCTTGCCCTCCTCCCTACTCCTCTACCGCAGCCGGTTTTTCATCCTGTTTACATCGCGCCCACAACCCGGCTACCGGCATCCGGCAGGATGGCGTTGAGAGAGGAGGGCACCATGTCCATCATGTCGTACGTGAGGCGGACCGTGTTGGCTCTGGCCTTCACCCTGCCCTGGCTGGCGGCCGTCCCGGCGCAGGCGCAGGGCGACGGGCCGCTCAGCGCCTGCCTCGAGCAATCCGGCCGCCAGGCAGAGGCCTTTGAGGCTTGTCTGATCGAGCACCAGCAGGCGTTATTGGAGTGGTACGACCTGCCGGCCGATTGGGCGCGGCAGGTGCGCGCCAGGATCGAGGCGCACCCGGAGGCCTGGGATCGGCTGGAGGATTTCGCCGATCGGCTGGAGAACCGGCACGATCGCGCCGAGAACCAGCGCGACCGTCGAGAGGACCGGCTCGATCGCCGGGAGGACCGGCAGGACGACGAACGCAACCTGGAGGATCTGTTCGATCGACGCGAGGACGTGCGCGACCGGCGAGAAGACCAACGTGATCGGCGCGAGAACGCGCGCGACCGGTTCGAAAACCGCTGGGACCGCCGGCACTGATCGACGCGGAACACCGGTACGACCGATCGCGGCCGGCGATGCGGACGGCCGTCCCCGGAGCCCCTGCGGCGCGGCAGCGAAGCGCTGCGCCGCAGGGGCGAAGGGGCCAGGGGATTGTCAGCGGTAGAGCACGAGCCCGAGCACTCCGGCGCCGAGGATGACCAGCGCCGGGTTGATGCGCGTGAAGGTGAGCAGCGCCAGCGCCGCACCGGCGAAGAGCAGCTTGTCCCACCCGGCCAGGAGCGCCGCTTTCCAGCCGAGCTTCTCCGTGGCGAACACGACGCGGGCCATGTCGTAGGCCGTCCACAGCAGCAGGCCGATGACGACCGGGCGAATGGCGCGCAGCATGGCCTGGATCGTCGGGCTGTCCTTGACCCCGAAGAAGTAGACGACCATGAGCAGCATGAGCAGCGTGGTGGGCAGAACGGTGCCGATGACGGCGGCGACCGCGCCCCACGTGCCGGCCATCTTGTAGCCGATGTAGGCGGAGACCTGCGGCGCGATCGGGCCGGGCAGCGCGTTGCCGATGGCGACGGCGTCGGCGAATTCGGCCGGCGAGACCCAGCCGACGGCGGTGGTCTCGCGCTGCATCAGGGCCAGCGAGGCAGGCCCGCCGCCCCACGAGAACAGGGCGACGCGGCTGAAGATCAGGAACAGGCTCCACAACATGGGCAACTCCTGAAGAGCTTCGCGGATTGGCGGATGAGCGTCAGGCAGCCGCGGCGCGGGCCAGGTCGGCGGCGTGGTCGACGGTCTCGTGCTCCAGGATGATCATCCAGATCTGCCAGCCGACGGCGGCGCGCGCTCGCTTGCCCGCGGTCAGGCCCCATTCGGTCGGGCGGGTGCGTTCCAGGCGTTCCGGCGTGAGCAGGCCGGGCTCGGCGAAGATCGAGCGGGCGGCCGCGGCGCGATCGAGAGCCTCGGAACGGATATGGTCCCACGGGCGGTCGCGCTGCGCGTCGGCGTGGAAGGCGTTGAAGGCATCAATCGACTCGAAGTCCCGCCGCTCTCCGTCCTCGTCCAGGTAGCCGCGCAGGTCCATGAAGGCCGGCCAGGGCGCACCGCTCAGCATCTCCCCGCAGGCCTGGAGCATGAAGCGATCCCAGGCGGAGATGTGCCCGACGACCAGGGCGATCGGAACGTCCGTCGCTGCTGGTTCCGACGCGGCTGCCGCGGGCGTGATCGGCGCGAAGCCAGCCGGTGTACTCGGCCAGCGTGGCGGCATGCAAGGCGCACAGCCCGGCGTGCCGATCGTCGGGCGGCAAGGTCAACAGCGAGGCGTAGCGGGAGTAGAAGTCGTCGGCGTGCATGCCGGTCTCCTCAGCGCCGCCGCTGGTAGCGGAAGCAGCCGACCAGGTGATCGTCGATCATGCCGACGGCCTGCATGAAGGCGTAGCAGATCGTCGGCCCGACGAAGCGGAAGCCGCGCTCCAGCAGGGCGCGCGACATGGCTTCGGACTCCGGCGACTGGGTGGGGATCTGGCTCCACGAGCGGGCGGCCCGGCGGCGGAGCGTGCCACCGCCCGTATGGCTCCACAGGAATTCAGAAAACGGACCCAGGTCCTGCTGGAGCGTCAGGTAGGCACGGGCGTTGGAGATGGCGGCGTCGATCTTCAACCGGTTGCGGACGATGCCGGCATCGGCCAGCAGGCGGGCACGGTCGCGGGCGGTATAGCGAGCGATGCGTTCGGGGTCGAACGCGTGGAAGGCGCGGCGGAAGTGTTCGCGCTTGTGCAGGATGGTGCGCCACGACAGGCCGGCCTGGAAGGAGTTCGAGCAGCAGCTTCTCGAACAGGGCGCGGTCGTCATGGATCGGCACGCCCCACTCGTCGTCGTGATAGGCCTGCATCAGCGGGTCGCCGGTGCCGAAACAGCGATGCAGGGCGCGGGGTTTGGTCATGGCGCAACCTGCGGGAGCACCGCGAGGTGTGGATCGATGGATAGGAAGCGATGGCAGGCGCCGGACCGCGGGTCCGCGGGCGGCATGGGAGCACTCCTCGGGCCGGGCATGACCTGCCGGCCGATCAGCGTCCAGTAGTGAACCCCAGGTGGGGGAGGAGTGCAAGGCGGGGGAGGAGGGGCGCAGGTGCAGAGTACAATCCACTGTTCGGCGGCCCCTCCACCAGTGGTGGACTTCGGCCCGCCCGGGTCGTGTCGGCCTCCAACAAGGACTCACCCCATGAACTCGCAACCATACCCTCCAAGCTTTGTCGATCGATGGATGGCCTCGGTGGAGCGCCTGCCCATCCCCTATTTCGTAACGTATTCGCTGTTCTTCCTCTTCGAGTCCGCGCTCATCCATATCGTCGCGTGGGTTGACGGCTGGCTCCCGGCCTACACGTTCAGCGCCTTTGCTCTCATGTTCCCCCTGTGGCTCTGGGGACCGCTCGCCATCATGACGTACCTGAATTCTGTTTCACTTGAAGCACTGAGTAGCTTCCGTCCCCTTCTACACATTCCGGACCAGGCGGTGGGCCGGCTGAAGTACGAGTTCACAAGAATGCCGGCGCGGCGCGTCCTCCTCAACGGTGCATTCTGGTCTGTGGTGTACTTCGGCTTCACGTACCTGGCCCTCGACAGCATGTATGCGGCTATGGGTTTGGAGGTCTGTCCAAGGCGGTTGCCCTCGTCGCCGGGTGGGTCTCCTTCTTCATCGGCAGCGCGATCTTCTACCATACGATCCGGCAGCTCAGACTTGTGAATCGCACCGTGAGGACGGTCGAGCAGTTCGACCTGTTCCGGCTCGAGCCTGTGTACGCCTTCTCGGCCCTTACGTCGCTCACCGGCGTGGGTTTGGTGATCATGGTCAGCCTGACTTTGCTCACCGTTCCGATCCAGGCCGCCCCGATCCCGACTCTGGCCCTGCTGACCATTCAGCTCGTGTTGGCAGTCGCCGCCTTCGCCCTTCCCCTTCGGATCGTGAACAGTTGTCTGGTCTCCGAGAAGCGCAGGCTTCTGGCGGAACTCGATCAGCGCGTCAAAGCAGCGCTGGCACGCCTGCACGGTTGCCTGGATGCCGACACGCTGGCCGAAGTGGCTCAACTCAACAGCGCCATTGGTGGGCTGAACGCCGAGCGTGACATCCTGGCCAAGATCCCCACCTGGCCGTGGCGCGCCGGCATGTTCACCGGTTTTCTATCTATTGTCGTCTTACCGATCGTGCTCTTCATCCTGCAGTTTGTCCTGGCGCGCTGGTTCGGCAGCTGAGGACAGACTGACACCCGATTGGCTGCGCATCGACCGCGGACCAGGTGCCGGGGCCGTCGAGAACTTGCCCGCTCAAATCGCGGCGGGCACCGGAGATCCCCGGGACTCTCGCCCGACCCCCCGGAAGAACCCCGGAGACCTTCGGCCCTAGAAATACACTAGGACCTTCGGCCGGCGGGCTGGGCCTCGATGCAAGCTTGCCTGGCCCGCCGGCGTGCCGTAGAGTAGGGGCGATTTGCCTGCTTCCGCCGGGCAGCCTCCCAACTGACAACGTAGGACCTTGTCCTGCAACGAGCGCAGGATCTTCGATAGCTCGAGGCCGTTGGGCAGTTCAACATGCCCGCGGTCCACTAGTGACCGTCGAAGGGCAAAGGAGCCAGAGTTGTGAGCAACGTCTCGAACGACTTCAACCAAGCACTTACGGATGTCAGCGCAAGCTCAGCCGGCGGAGCGCCGTTCTTGATAGCCTATGGGCTGACTTTCCTCATCACGGCCGCGGTTTCGGTCATTCTCCCAAGGCCCACGACGGCACTGATCGCGATGTTCCAGGGGGGAGTGGCGCTGCCCGTTGCTTTCTGGCTCGAACGCAAGTTGGGGTCCAGACGGATGGCGTCCGACAACCCGCTTCGGCCACTGTCGGTCCAGATGGCAATGTCACAGGCTCTTGGATTGCCCGCATTGATCCTGGTCTATAGCCTCAATCCCGCGGGCGTCCCGCTGGCCCTGGCTTCCTTGGGTGGCGTCCACTTCTTGCCTTACGCATGGCTCCACCGCACGCGCATCTACGCTTATGCTGCAGTCGCCGTATCGGTTGGTGCGTTTGTCATTCAAGTTCTCTTCGCGTCAAGAGCTTTTTCATACATCCTCGGGTATGTCGCGGTCGTGTATTGGATCACTGCACCTCTGGTTTACCGGCATGCCGCGCGGCTTGTCAAAGACGCTGCCTGACAACTCGATGAGGTCCTGGAACCCCCCGCCGACAACGCCCCGCCAAGTATGCCCCGCCAACTACGCGGGGCCTGCGGCGGGACCTGTGGCGGGACCTTCGGCGGCCAGAGGCGGGATCTTCGATAGCTCGAGGCCATTAGGTGGTGGATGAGAGCGCCGAGCGTTCTCCCCTGTGAGGACACATGAGGATCATCGTCGCCAGCATCGGTTCGCGCGGAGATGTGCAGCCCTACATCAATCTTTGCCAAGGGTTGCACGATGCCGGACACGAGGTCGTCCTTGCCACCAATCCCTCGTTGAACGCCCTGGCGAGCTCCCATGGCGTACGTAGCGCGCCCGTTGGCCCGGCCGTCGATATGGGAGCCGTCGGGGCAAGGCTCATGGCCGAGTCCTTCAACAACATGTGGATTGGCATGATCCGAGTCATGCAGCTAGGGGCACGATTGGTGGAGGCAGCCTATCCGGATGTCCTCAGAGTATGCCAGGGAGCGGACCTTGTCGTGACCTCCGACACGGGGAGCGGCATAGCTGAAGCGGACAAGCTGGGCATTCCTTGGATAAGCGTCACCCTGCAGCCCGCTCGCATCCCTACTCCGGATGCCGCGCAATCGTCCTTAGGCCGCATCCTTTGGGCGGCAATGGGCAAGCTATTCATTGCCCCAACAAATCGCTTCCGCAGACGAGTGGGCGCACCTCCCGTCAGAGATATGACCAGCTTGCTATCGACGCGGATGATCCTGCTGCCGGTCAGCCAGCGTGTGGCCGTCCGCGACCTGCGGTGGCCGCGGCACGTGCTCCAAACAGGCTATTGGTTCGCCCGACCGCAAACGGAGTGGGAGCCCCCAGCCGATCTGATCGACTTCATCGAACGCGGCGACAAGCCGATCGCGATCAGCCTGGGGGTAATGAGCATGTCTGGCGCGCGAGCAAGCCAAAGCGCGCACATCATCCTTGCGGCACTGGACCAGACGAAGGCGCGTGCCATTATCCAAGGATGGGACGAAGCGCTCGATGGATTGGAGATCCCCAACACTGTGTATCACGCCGGCGCGATTCCGCATAGCTGGCTGTTCGACCAAGTGAGCACGGTCATTCACCATGGCGGCTTTGGCACCACCGCCGCGACGCTCCGCGCGGGCGTCCCGGGTGTTGTCGTGCCGCACGTCATCGATCAGTTCTATTGGGGGCAGCGGGTGCATCAATTGGGGGTGAGCCCTTGCCCGATCGCTCGCGGGAAGTTGAGCGCCAGAGGCCTAGGTGAGGCAATCCTTCAAGCTCGGAATGACGGGGAACTCCGGGCCAAGGCGAGCAAATTGGGCGAGAGCATCCGATCTGAACCGGATGGTGTTGCAACAGCGGTTCGAGCCATTCAGGCGATTCCTGCAACACCAAGCCCGTACTGAGCCTCGCCGCCGCCCAACATCTCGCTGAAGGCCTAAAAGACCGCTAGGGGCTTCGACCCTGGAGAATCACCCCCGCCCACTGCGCGGGGCCTTCGGCAGGATCCCGGTAAGGACGTCCGGGACGAATCCCGCCAAGAGCGCGGGACCTACGGCGGGTCTTCGAGTGACCCCCCGGGAAGAACGCCGGGGACCTTGGCCCTAGAAATACACTAGGACCTTCGGCCGGCGGGCTGGGAATTGCACGGAGCTTGTCTGGCCAGCCCGCTGCCCTACGGTCCTTGCGAGTCAGCCCACTTCCGCCGGGCAGCTTCCCACCAACAAGGTGGGGCCTTGTTCTGCGCCGAGTGCAGGATCTTCGATAGCTCGAGGACGTTAGGCGGACTTGAAGCAGGAAGCCTATCCCGCTGAGTTCTGGCTTTTCCGGCCTATATTGGGTGTTGTCATTCAAGGAGAGCAACCTGTGAATCCATCCAGACTTACACCTACTCTGATGCATATTGCCCTGGTCACCGGCGTGATGTTGGGAGCGTGGTCCTTCATTGGAGGATTGCTGCAAGGGCTCCTGGGATTTGTCGATCCTGCCTCATTCGACGCTGGTGATGCCTTGGGCCCCCTCCTGCCAATATTCCTCGTTTGCCTCTTGAATGTCCTCGTTATCACCTCGATCAGCGAACAGGACTACGCTGAGCGGCCTACAACTCGGTCTCGTCATCTTCGTTGTTCTCTTTGGCGTGATGTTCTTCATGACGCAGATTGAGAACTCTCTATTTCAACAGTGCCATACAAATGCCATCCGAACTCATCATCAGCACGGTTGTAACCGGAGCAGGGGTCAGCCTGATCGCCGCATGGCTATTGGTTCGCTACAAGCAGAAGCTCGCCTCATCGCCGGAAGCGACCATCACGCCCAAGACACCACGATCCGATTTCAAGGCATCGTCTGGAAGATCGGATTGATGGCTTTGATATACGTCGTCTTCTACTTCGTCTTCGGGTATTTCATCGCATGGCAGTTCCCCGCAGTCCGGGAGTTCTATTCAGGCTCGAGCGAGATCCTGCCCTTTCCTGTGCATATGCGGCAGCAGTTCCAAGTGGATCCCCTGCTGCCGCTGTTTCAGGTCCTTCGAGGTGCCATCTGGGCATGTATCGGGCTCTGGGTTGCATCGGCGCTCAATCGAGCCGTGCACTGGGAGCGGATGGTGATTGTTGGACTTTCCTTGAGTGTCGGCCTGTCCACGTTGCTCCTGGTGCCGAATCCCTACATGCCGGATTCGGTCCGGCTGGGACACTTCTTCGAGCTCCTCCTTGAGAACTTCGTGTTCGGCGCTCTGCTGGTGCAGCTCTTTCGATCGAGCTTCGACTCGCCTGCGCGGTCCCCGTCCGCCTGATTTCTTGCTGAAACCCCGGGAGACCGCCCAGACCTGCCGCGCTGGAAGAGCACCCCCGCCAAGTGCGCCCCGCCAACTGCGCGGGACCTGCGGCGGGGCCCACGGCACGACCCTCGGCTTCCCCCCCGGGAAGAACGCCGGGGACCTTCGGCCCTAGAAATACACTAGGACCTTCGGCCGGCGGGCAGGGGGCATTCATTGGTGCTTGCTTGGCCTGCAGGCGTGCCGTAGAGCAGGGGAGAGCCCCCCGCTTTTCCGGTGCAGCCTCTCCCAACACCAGGGGCCCTCTCGCTCGAGGCGATCGAGCCACTGCGTCGAACTCCCGGGCCGGTGCCGGGAACCCCTTCTCTCCTGTTGGCGTCCTCAGGGAAAGCCAAGAGGATCCTACGATGAGAAACCTGGTGACATTTGCACTGGCCGCATGCCTCCTCGCCTCCTGCCGCTCCGACACGCAGGCCCTGGCTGCCGCAACTCCGTCGTTGCTCACGCCAGCCCCCACCGAGTTCTTCCCACCGGCGCCGGCCCTTCTTCCCCTGGGAACACGGATCATCATTCAGTCGGCAAACCTATCTCTCACCGTCGATGATCCAGCCAAAGCTCTCGCTCAAATCGAAGGCGCCGTATTGGAATTGGGGGGCTTCGTCGTTTCGTCAAACTCGTGGTCATCGCCCGGCTCGCCGGCCTCCTCCAGCCTCAGCGCAAGGGTTCCACGAGACTCACTCCCTGCCCTTCGTCGTGTCGCCATCGGGCTCTCCAACCAGATCCAGAGCGACGGGACCTACAGCCAGGATGTCACGCCGGACCACCGCCGACTCCATGCGCGCTTGAAGCTGTTGGCGCGTGCCGAAGACCATCTCGTGCAAACCCTGATCCACGCCTCCGCCCAAGAGCAAGTCGCTTCGCTCCTGATCGCCCACCAGATGATCGTGCAGGAGAGAACCAACATCGAGGCCCAGCTCGCCGAGTATGAAGACCGGGCAGCTCTCGCCTCCTTCGATGTGACCTTGAACGGGCCGGCGGCGGCGTTCTTCGTCGAGTGATCGCCTGCGCAGGGCGACTGGAGAACTGGTGTCGGTTCTCGGAGGCCACGCAAGACCACGTCGCGCCGGCCGATAGCCCGGCCAGGAGGAAGGGGATTTGGTCAGCCGGCAGGCCGTGCCATCGATTATGCTTGGGGCCGTCGGGCAGCGGATGCTGTCCCCAGGAGGTCCTCGCGATGTCGCAACGGGTTTCTTCGCAGCTCGGTCTTTGGGCCTCGCTCATCCTGGCTGCGCTGGGCGCGATCTACCTGGCGCTTCTCGTCGGGTACTTCGCCACTCAGGGCTTTGTCTTCCCGCCTCCACCTTTCGTCCAGACCATCGGGGGTCTCGTGACGATCCTCTCCGCCCCGGCGATTCTGGTCATCTTCGCCGCGATCAGGGAGTTGGCACCGCCCGAGAAGGCCGCATACGCCACGGCAGGTTTCGGCTTCGCAATCCTCTTCGTCGCGATGGTGAGCATCAATCGATTCGTCCAGCTGACCGTCGTCCGGCTCAGTCCGCCGGGCACTCCCAGCGCTGACCTCGCACGGTTTCTCCCGTATTCGACCGACTCTGGTGATGTTCTCGCTGGAGATCCTGGGTTGGGGCTTCTTCCTCTCGCTGGCGATGCTTTTCATCGCCCCGCTCTTCTCAGGCGCCCGGTTGCAAATCGCCATCCGCTGGCTGCTCACCGCCTTCGGCCTGTTCTCTTTCATGAGTGTGATCGGTTTCGCTACGGCGACCCCGATCACGGCAGCCGGCTTCGTCGCCTGGGGGCCAGTCCTCTTGGCCCTGGCCATCCTGTGGGCGATTTTCTTCAAGCGTCAGGCGAAGTTGTCAATCGAATAGCGGAGCTCCACGACCCGGCAACACACTCACGCCTTCGAGCCTCGCCGCGGCCCATGGGCCCCTCCAGCTCCGCCTCGCCAACTCCGCCCGCCAACGGCGCCCCGCCAACGACGCCCCGCCAACGACGCGGGGCCTGCGGCGGGGCTCTCGGCGGGGCATTCGGCGGGACTTGCGGCACATGCCCGTCAAGGACTTCCAGGACAGACGGCGTGAGGCTGATCCGGCCCGCTCTGCCATCGCGTGGTGCGCCCGACCTGCTTGCGTGTGGGAAAATGGTTGCCGAACAGAACGCAGCCGCGAGGCAGGATCGCTCGAGGCCGTTCGGCGGGAGCAAGTGCCAACACGGGTGTTATGAGCCGGGCCGGTACCGAAGGAGGATGGTATGGACGCATTACTGAGAGACGCTGCGACGAGAGCTTCCCGATACCTGCAGAACTTGCCCGAGAGGCGAGTCTCACCCAGTCTCTCCGCCCTGGATGGCTTGCGTAGGTTCTCAGCCCCCCTGCAGGATCACCGCCTGACGCCGGAGGAGGTCCTCGCGGAGCTCGACACGATCGGGTCTCCGGCCACGGTCGCCAGCGCCGGTGGAAGGTTCTTCGGATTTGTCATCGGCGGCACCCTGCCGGCCGCCCTGGCCGCCAATATCCTTGCAGCTGCCTGGGATCAGAACGCCGGCTTGGAGACTACATCCCCGGTCGCTGCGGCCCTGGAGAAGGTCTGCCGTGGCTGGATCCTCGGTCTGTTCGGTCTGCCCGCCGAAGCCGAGGTCGGGTTCGTTACCAGCGCCACGATGGCGAACTTCGCGGGACTTGCCGGCTGCGCGCCACGCGCTCCTGCAAGCGCAGGGATGGGACGTAGAGGCGCGTGGTCTGTTTGGCGCCCCTCCTTTCACGGTCATCGTGGGCGACGAAGTGCATGTCAGTCTCTTGAAGGCGCTCGGGATGCTGGGCCTCGGGCGGGAACGTGTTGTGCGGGTGCCGGCCGACGGACAGGGGAGGATGATCCCCGCCAGGGTCCCCCGGATCGAGGGCCCAACCGTGGTTTGCCTGCAGGCCGGAAACGTGAATACCGGGGCGTTCGACCCTGCGGAGGAAATCGCTTCCGCCCTCCAGGGCTCCGGCGCGTGGATCCACGTCGACGGAGCCTTCGGGTTGTGGGCTGCGGCCTCCTCTTCCAGGCAACACTTGGCGCGTGGAGTTGAGCAGGCTGATTCTCTGGCGACGGACGCGCACAAGTGGCTGAATGTCCCCTACGATAGCGGCCTGGTCCTCGTCCGCGACGGTCGGCATCTGAATGCCGCGATGTCCTCCAGCGCGGCCTATCTCACCGAAGGTGAGACACGCGACCCTCACCTCTTCGTTCCGGAGATGTCCCGCCGGGCGCGTGCCATCGAGATCTGGGCGGCTTTGCGTTCGCTCGGCCGAGACGGGCTGGCGGGCATGATCGACCGCTCATGCGACCAGGCAACGCGCTTCGCGGATGCTCTGGCAGCGGCTGGTCACACAGTGCTGAACGAGGTGGTGCTCAATCAGGTTCTGGTCTCGTTCGGTTCCCCGGAGGTCACCCGACGGGTCATCGCCCGCGTCCAAGAAGAAGGGACCTGTTGGTGTGGCGGGACGGTATGGCAGGGCAAGACCGCCATGAGGATCAGTGTATCTTCCTGGGCGACCACCGACGACGATGTCGCCAGAAGCCTCGACGCCATCCTCCGCTGCGCGGCGGAGGTCCAATCGACTGCCTGAGAAGTCCCTGAGGCCCGGGCCGATGCATTCGCTGGCAACGCTCGCCAACGACGCCCGCACGTTGCGCCCCGCCAATGGCGCCCCGCCAAAAGGGTGGTGGATCAGATCATGAAGTCGCCGAGCAGCCCTCCCTGCGACCGTGGTCGCCCATTCCGGGATGCGCATACATCCAGGCATGTCGCTCGGGAAGCAGGATCGGTCGATAGGGGCCAAGTCCCGATGCCCAACGAGCTACCCCTGCGCTGCGCGTGCCGTCCCGTAGGGGGCGCGGGACCATCGGCTCGAATTTCCCGCCCCTGGTTGAGGCCGCTTGCCTCGCCGGCCGGGGTCGCCTAGAGTCCCACGTGAGCAACCGTCCGATGCCTGACGTGTCCGGCGCGGGGTGACCGCATGCGACATTCAACGACTTCCGTCCGTTTCGCGCTCCCACTTCGGGGCCTCCTGCTGAAGGACCGGGCATGGTACCTGCGCCCGACCAACGCTGCGGGCGGCGCGACAATGGACGACCGAGCCGATCATCACCAGGATCCCCCATGACTTACACAACGCTGGAGCGTCTTGGTTTCGACGCATGGTTCCGCGACCGGCAGCCAGGGGCGCGCCAGCCGGACAGTTCGCCGGCGCGCATCACCGCCGTCGATCGCGATCGGTACCTCATCCGCGATGCCGAGGGCGAAATCCCGGCGGAGGTGTCGGGAGCCTTCCGCTTCGCCGTCGAGACGAGTCTGGACCTCCCCTGCCTCGGTGATTGGGCGTCCGTCGAGCTGCACGATGCTCGCCGCCTGGCCATCATCCACGCCCTCTTCCCGCGCAAGTCGCTGCTGAAGAGGAAGACGCCCGGCAAGCGGATCGACTATCAACTCGTGGCGGCCAACATCGATATCGCCTTCCTCGTCCAATCGTGCGATGCCAACTTCAACCTGCGGCGGTTGGAGCGCTACCTGGCCATGGTGCACGAGGCGCAGATCGAGCCGCGGATGCTGCTCACCAAGATCGATCTGGCCAACCCGCCGGAGATCGATCGCCGGATCCGCGAGGTCCGGGAGAATAACCCCGGGCTTGCGGTTCACGCTCTGAGCACGCTGGCCGGCGCCGGCCTGGACGAGCTGCGCGGCTCGCTGGAAGCCGGCAGGACGTACTGCCTGCTGGGATCCTCGGGGGTCGGCAAGACCACGATCCTCAACCACCTGACGGCCGAGGGCGGAGAGTTCGCGACGGCCGAAGTTCGGGAGTTCGACGGCAAGGGCCGGCACACGACGGCACGGCGCCAGTTGATCGTCCTGGACCAGGGCGCCATGCTGGTCGACACGCCGGGGATGAGGGAGCTGGGCGCCATCGGGGTCGGCGCCGGGATCGAGGAGAGCTTCGCCGACATCGCCGGCCTGGCGTCCGGCTGTCGATTTGCCGACTGCACACATACACAGGAGGTCGGGTGCGCGCTGCTGGCGGCGGTCGAGCGCGGTACGCTCAGCCGGCCGCGCTTGGAGAACTACCTGCGGCTCGTGCGCGAGTCCGACTACCATGAGATGTCCTACGCCGAGCGACGCAAACAGGCCAAGGACTTCGGCCGAATGGTCAAATCCGTCATGAAGCACAAGAAGAAATGACCTCGCGTGCCTTTCCCGCCGGCGCGGGCCTCGACAGACGACGACCCGACTGCCGGGCCACAGGTTGCGGATCGCCGCTGGGCATTCCTCAGTGAAGGGAGAGCCGCACGCAGGCTGAGAACGGACGGCGCCGAGCAGACGCAATGCATACCGGCATGCTGGCCGCCGGCACGGCGTTCGTCGGATTCTCGGCCGCCCACCTGATCGATGAGTTCCTGTGGGGCGCGCCGCAGGAGTTCCACCTGCGAGTGGGAACGACGCTTGTGCTGGCGCTGTTCTTCGTCACTGCTTTGGCGGGCCTGCTGGCCGGCGCCGCCATGCGGCGCCCCACCAGCGCCTTCGGCCTGGGTTTGATCGGCGCAGCTGATCGCCGTCGCCGATGTCTCCAAACACGCGCCCGAGATCGCCGCAGCCGGTCCATGGCGTTCCGGGCCGATCTCGACCATCCTGGCAGCCGGTCTTACGCTCACCGCTGCCTTCACGGCCGTCTTTGCGTTCCTCACCTGGCGGGCGCTTCGCCCTCGACGCTAGCCCGCGCCGCGCCCCACTCCTCTCAACCCGGCGCGTCTCGACGGTGCCAGCGGGGCATCGACCCGCCTCCGTCCGCTTGCGCCCGGGAGCGAACGCCTTCTCACTTCCCGCGATCGGCCGACCGGCTCGCCGGCATCGCAAGGTGCGGGTAGACTTGAACGCCTGAGCGGCGGTGACGGAGACGGGATCGAGGCGTTAGACGGGTGAACGCAGGAGGCGTGGCATGCCGATGACGGTCGATGAATTCGTCCAGGCCAGAGTCCTGCCGGAGTATCGGGAAATCGTGACGGCGTTCCGCAAGCTGATGAAGGACAATGCCCCGGACGCTGTGGAGCTGATCAGCTACGGAATCCCCGCGTACAAGGCCACACGTATTCTGGCGGTGATCAGCCCCACCAAGAAGGGCATCACCTTTGCCTTCTCACGCGGGGCGGAGTTTGAAGACAAGTACGGTCTGCTGGAGGGTGTTGGCAAGGTCTCCAAGAACGTTCGGATCAGCCGGCTGAAGGATCTCAATCCGCCCGCCCTGCGCTACTACATCAAACAAGCCCTGGCCTTCGACGCGAAGAAACGGAAGTAGCGGGACTCTACGCCGCCCGGGCAGCACCTCAACGCCTCGACGGACTACACTGGCGGTTGTGATGGGTCCGCGTGACTGTAATGGACCCTTAGGAATTGTCGGCAGTCACGGGGACAGGCGGGTTGTCCCGGAGGACGGCGGGGCCTACGCCTGTTTGAGGTGCACGACGGTTACGCCATCGCCGCCCTCGGTGTCGGTTCCGGCCTGGAACGTGGCGGCGTACGGGTTCGAGCGCAGCGCCTCGCGGATCGCCTGCCGCAGCCGGCCGGTGCCCTTGCCGTGGATGACGCGCACGAACGGCAGCCCGGCGTAGGAGGCCGCTGTCCAGGCGGCGCTCAAGTTCCTCGAGTGCCTCGTCCACCATCCGCCCGCGCAGGTCGAGCTCAAAGGGCGGCGGCTCAGGCGCCACGATCGAGCGTGCGACTTTCTCCGACACGGCGCGAGGCGTAAGGCGATCCACTTCAGCCTGCCCCTGCTCCTCCGGCAGCGCCAACTCTTCGAGCCGGGCCCGCACCCGCAGCCTGCCGATCTGCACTTCCACATGCTGCAGGCCGATCTCCGTCAGCACCCCCGTGGTCTGCAGCGCAGGCAGCCGCACACGTTGCCCGAGACGGAAGACGCGTGGCGCGGCCGGCGCCGGAGGAGGGGCGCGCCGTTCCACCGGCGCCTCCGTTCGGTCCTCCAGTTCATCTAACGCCTCGGCGATCTCCTCGACGGCCTGCAGCGGTTGCGCGGCGACGGCCAGCCGGCGGCGCAGAGCGTCGATCTCGTCATGCAGGGCCCGCACCTCGGCCTGCTCTTGATCGCGTGCCGCCTGCAGCACCTGGCGCCGTTCTTCCTCCAGCCCATCCAGCCGCGTCGCCAACTCTTTCCGCTGCTCCTCGAGCAGTTCGCCCGCCAGCTCCGCCGCCCGGCGTGCGGCCCGCGCCGCATCCCGCTCGTCGATGGATCTCGTCCAGCAGCTGCTCGGCCTGGATTTCCTCCGGCGCCACCAGCGCTCGCGCTCGCTCGATCAGCTCGAGGCCCAGCCCCAGTCGCCGCGCGATCGCCAGGGCATTCGACCTCCCGGGCAGACCGATCGTCAGGTGGTAGGTCGGCCGAAGCGTCTCGAGGTCGAATTCCATGCTGGCGTTGCGGCACGCCGGGTGTGGTGTGCGCGTAGGCTTTCAACTCAGAGTAGTGCGTCGCCACCAGCGTCGTGATCCGCCGCTCGATCAGCTCGCCCAGGATGGCCCGCGCCAGCGCCGACCCCTCCTGCGGGTCGGTGCCGGCCCCCAACTCGTCCAACACAACCAGCGAACTCTCGTCCGCCCGCTCCAGCACGCGGATGATGGTCGTGATGTGCGACGAGAAGGTCGAGAGCGACTGCTCGATCGACTGCTCATCTCCGATATCGGCGTACACGGCGTCGAAGGTCGTCAGCTCCGAGCCCGATTCCGCCGGCAGGTGCAGCCCACACTGGGCCATCAATGCCAGCAGCCCGGCCGTTTTCAGGCTGACCGTCTTCCCGCCGGTGTTCGGCCCGGTGATCACCAGGATGAACGTGTCCGGATCCAGCTCCAGGTCGATAGGAACGACCCGCGCCGGGTCGAGCAGCGGATGACGGGCATGTCTCAGGCGCAGGATCGATCCGGGATGCCCGGGGCGCGTCGACCGGCGCTCGCGCAGCAGCGGCTCGCTGGCGCGCAGGATCAAGGCATAGCGCGCCTTGGCGAATGCCAGGTCCAACCGGGCCAGAGCATCGACGGTCTCTACGATCGCCGTCACGTGCTGGCCGACGAGGGTCGAAACGGCGGCCAGGACCCGCCGGACCTCATCACGCTCGGCCAGCATGAGCTCGCGCACCTGGTTGTTCAAGTCGACGACGGTCAGCGGCTCGATGAACAGCGTCGCCCCGGAGGCCGATTGATCGTGGACGATCGCCCGCAGCCGACCTTTGAACTCGGCCCGCAGCGGGATCACGTAGCGGCCGTCGCGCTGCGTGATGATCGGCTCTTGCAGCATCGGGATGAGCTTGGGGTCGGTGATCAGACGCTGCAGCTTGGTGTTGAGGCGCTCATGTGCCAGGCGCAGATCGACGCGAATCGACTGCAAAGCCGGCGAGGCGCTGTCGAGCACCTCGCCGCGCTCGTCGAGCGTTTGGGAGATGGCTTCGATCACGCCCGGAGTCGGTTGCAGGCCGCCGGCGATCGCCCCGAGGGTCGGTGCGCCGGCTGCGCCCTTCTCGAAGAATCGCGTCAGCGTGCGGGCGGAGATCAGCGTGGCCTTGAGGTCGAGCAGCTCTTGAGGTTCGAGGACCGCGCCGCGTGACGCCTGGATTGCCTGCGGGCGAACATCGTGGGCGCCGCCGATCGAGAGACCGGTGTGCAAGGAGAGCAGCCGGGCTGCCTCGGTCGTTTCCGCCTGGCGCCGACGGGCTTCCGCCAGATCGGCGGTCGGCTCCAGCGCTCGCGCCAGGTCCTTGGAGGCCGAGAAGGCCGCGTAGGACGCCAGCCGCTCCAACACCTTCGGCAATTCGAGTGTGCTCAGCGACTTGGCGTCCATGGCGGCGGCAGTGTATCACGAGTTCCCCGCCCGAGCCCTTGGCACGCGGCGGATTCCGGACGACAATCGGTTCCCGGACCGGCGCAGGTCCCACGCCGGTCCGCCCGAGGACCCGCATGACCCGAGCGATGACCCCGGACGAACGCCAGGCGTTTCTGTCCGGCATGCACGTCGGGATCTTCAGCGTGCCGCAGGACTCGATCGGCCCGCTCAGCTTACCGGCGTGGTACGCCTACACGCCCGGCGAGCCGGTGCGCATCTTCCTACCCGCCGACGACCCGCGCACGCCGCTGCTGCGGAGCCTGCCGCGCGCCGCCCTGTGCGTCCAGGACGAGATGCCGCCCTATCGCTATGTCTCGATCGAAGGTCCGGTCGAGGCGCTCGTCCCCGTTCAGCGCGAGCAGGAATACTGGCCGTTGATCCTGCGCTACCTGCCGGAGATCTGGGCGCAGGGCTACCTGCGCCACACCTGGCCGGAGGGAGATCCGCTGGCCGAGTCGATGCTCTTCGCCCACCTGGTTCCGCAGACGTGGCGCGCCGTCGACTACCACGATCAGTACGTTTCCTTTCTCAGCGGACGCCGCGGGACGGACGCCGGCTGAACCGGCCGCGTGGAGGGGTATGCGCGATCTGACCGAAGCCTTCCTTGAATTGATCCGCAGGACATCGACCGACCTGCCGCCGGACGTCGAGCGCGCCCTCGAGCAGGCCCGCCAGGCGGAGCAACCCGGATCGGCGGCACGTGGTGCGCTCGACACCATCCTGGAGAACGTAGCGCTGGCGCGGCGCGGCTCGTCCCCGATCTGCCAGGACACCGGCACACCGATCTTCACCGTCCACCATCCGGCCGGGTGGAGCACGCGTGAGCTGCGCCGGCAGATCCGGCAGGCCGTCGCCCGGGCCACCGGCCTGGCCTACCTGCGTCCGAATGCCGTGGACGCGCTGAGCGGCAAGAACAGCGGCGACAACCTGGGCGACGACTCCTTCCCGACGATCCACTTCGAGGAGGCGGAAGGGGAAACGCTCACCGTCGACCTGATGCTGAAGGGCGGCGGATGTGAGAACGTCGGCGCCCAGTACTCGCTGCCTCACAGCGGGCTCGGAGCGGGTCGCGATCTGGAAGGCGTCCGCCGAGCGGCGCTCGACGCCGTGCATCAGGCGCAAGGCCAGGGCTGCGCCCCCGGCGTGCTGGGCATCGCCATCGGCGGAGACCGCGGCTCGTCCTTCCTGGCCTCCAAGGCCGTACTGCTCCGGCCGCTGGATGATGTCAACCCCGACGCGGCGCTGGCCGACCTCGAGGCTCGCCTGATGCGTGAGGCGAACGAACTCGGGATCGGCCCAATGGGTTTCGGCGGTGCGACGACCGTGCTGGGCGTCAAGGCGAGGGGCATGCACCGCCTCCCGGCCAGCTTCTTCGTTTCGGTGTCGTACATGTGCTGGGCCCATCGCCGCCGGCGGATGCAGGTCGAGGGCGAGACCGTTCGCTATCTCGATCGGAGCGAAGCATGATCGAGCTGACGCTGCCCCTGAGCGACGCCGCCGTCCGCGATCTGCACGTCGGCGACCCGGTCTCGCTGCACGGCGTGATGGTCACCGGACGCGACGCAGCCCACAAGTGGCTGGTCGAGACATTCATTCGCAAGTCGCGCCCGCTGCAGGACGACGACGCCCAGGCCGTCGCGGCGCTGACGCCGCTCCTGGCCGGCGGAGCGATCTACCACTGCGGCCCGGTCGTCGCCGGGCTGGAGAACCGGGACTACCGCTTCGTGGCCGCCGGACCAACGACGAGCAGCCGCGAGGAACCCTACCAGGCGGATGTCCTGCAGCACTTCGGCGTGCGGGCGGTGATCGGCAAGGGCGGCATGGGGGCGCGCACGCTGGCCGCCTGCCAGGCCGGGCCGGCGGTCTATCTGCACGCCATCGGCGGCGCGGCGACGCTGATCGCCCAGACGGTCACGCGCGTCGTCGGCGTTCACAAGCTTGCCTTCGGCGTGCCGGAGGCGCTGTGGGTGATCGAGGTGCAGGCCTTCCCGGCGGTCGTCACCATGGACTCGCACGGCCGCAGCCTGCATGCGGAGGTCGAGGCGCAGTCCCGCGCCGCACTCGATCGGCTACTCGGCGTCCTGACGCCGCCCGTCCTCACCGAAGACGCTCGCACCACCCGGTGCGTGCGAAGCGAGGCTACGGATGACCTCCAAGGCCGCGGTCATGGATTTCATCAAACAGCGATCGCTGGCTGTCGTTGGCGTGTCGCGGAGCGGGAGGAAGTTCGGCAACCTCGCGTATCGCGACTTGAAGGCCAAGGGGTACCATCTGGTGCCGGTGCATCCTGAGGCCGAGACACTGGAAGGCGATCGGTGTGTCCGAAGCCTGGCCTCCTTGCCCTCACCCGTCGGCGGGGTGCTGGTCGTCGTCCCGCCCGATCAGGCTGAACGCGTCGTCGGCGAGGCGGCAGCCGCTGGCATCCCGCGTGTCTGGCTTCAGCCCGGCGCCGAATCCGTGGCCGCCATTCGGTTGGCGGAATCGAAGGGTATGAGCGTGATCACCGGTGAATGCATCCTGATGTTCGCCGAACCGGCCGGCATCGTTCACCGCGCCCACCGCTGGGTGATGGGCGTCCTCGGCCGGCTGCCCGGATAGCCCGGGCCACAGCCGTGGCCACTGCTATCTCCTCCCGAGGACATCCGCCCGGCGAACCGCATCGGCGGGACCCGTACAGGCCACCGGCAGGCCGCCGACTCATCCATGGATGACCGCATCTACCGGCACATGCCGGGGTTGGAAAGATCAGGTTCGGGTGCGCGCTCGACGCGATCCGGCGCCGACGTCCTTCGCCGCGGGAGGCAGCATGCTCAAGATCATCGCCGACAGCACATGCAACCTGCCTCCCGAACTGCTGGCGCGTGCATCAGATCCCGATCGCGCCGATCGCGATCCAGTTCGGCGAACAGAGCTACGATGAGTTCCTGACCATCGACCGGGATCTCTTCTACCGCAAGATCGAGGAGACCGGCACGATCCCGACCACCTCGCAGCCCTCGCCGGCGTGGTTTGCCGAGCTGTATCGCCAGGCGGCCCGGGAGCAGGCGCCGGTGCTGGTGCTCACCGTGACCGCCAAGCACAGCGGCACCTACCAGTCGGCGGTGCTCGCCCGCTCCATGGTGCCGGAAGCCGACGTCGAGGTGTTCGATTCGGCCAGCATCTCCCTCGGCACGGGCTGGATGGTCCTCGAGGCGGCGCGCCTTTCCCAGGCGGGGCGCTCCCGCTCGGCCATCCTCCAGCGCCTGACGACGATACGCAAGCACAGTCACCTGTACCTGACGCCGTCCACCCTCAAGTACCTCCAGATGAGCGGCCGCGTGGGCAAGCTCCAGGGCGCGCTGGCCTCGCTGTTGAACGTCAAGCCGATCATCATCCTCAAGGACGGCGTGCTGGAGGCGAGAGAGAACGTCCGCACGCGAGGCAAGGCCATCGAGCGTCTCGTGTCCCTGGCCGAATCGGCCGTGGGCTCCGCGCCGATCCACATGGGGGTGATCCATGCCCGCGCTCCCGAGGAAGCTCAGGAGCTGTTGACGAAAGTCACCACGCGGCTGAATTGCGAGGAGGTCATGCTGGAGGACCTGGTGCCGTCGCTGGCCGTGCACGGCGGGCCGGGGGTCCTGGGGCTGGCGTTCTATGCTGACTGACTGCGGATGTCACCTGCACAACATGGCGGTCCGACAGGATGGGGGCGCCAATGCGCCCCCGCTTCTTTGGGCAATCGCACTAGCGGTTGTGTGACCGGCTGGAGGAGCAGCGGGGTCAGGCTTCGCCGAGACCGGGCACGCGATGACGGACCCATCTGGGCGGCGCGATCGCGCAGGCCAGCGAGACCGACCCTCCGAGCGCCAGCCCGGCAGCGCTGCCGACCCAGGCCGGGAGGGACAGGAATGCCGTCAGGAACCCGGGCCCCAGGAACAGCGCCAGGCTGAGCGGCAGGTAGATCAGGCTGACGATCGCCGAGAGCAACCCCACGCTTCCCCGGATCATCTGACGCGGGTCTTCCCAATCCATCTTCGCCCCGAGCACCCCAAAGGCGATGTTGATCCCGGTGGCGCCCGCCAGGCACAGCGCGACCACGGCCATCTCGAACGCCGTCGTTCCGATCCCGGACCGCTGCAGCACGGAGAGGATCAAGAGGAAGCCCCAGCCCAACGCAGCGGCCGGCAGGAAGGCGACCAGAAACTTCGCCGCCAGCAGATCTGCGGGACGCAGCGGTGCCGATTTGAGCAGCCAGTAGCTGCGCCCTTCCTGAGAGAAGCCCATCCCCGCCAGCCGTCCAAGCAGCGACCAACCGATGAACAATGCGATGCCCATGCCGCCGTACGAAAGCGCCGTGCGCATCGCCTCCATCGCCCACCCCGGCGCTTCCCCGCGACCGGGATCGGGGACGCCCCCGCTGCGCACCAGCATGATGGCGTAGATGATCCCCAGGATCAACGGTGTGACCAGCTGCGACATGTTGCGCAGGTCCCGCCGCAGGGTGCGGAGATCCTTGAGCACCAGTCCCTGGATGGCCGGCGGGATGCCACGCACCTGGTTTCCCCAGGAGGCCGGTCGGGCCGCCGCCTTCTTCTTGCCGCCCGCCTGCATGCGCGCCCATCCCGAGTAGTACAGCCGTTCCCCGGCCGCCAGCGTCGCAGCGAATGCCGCGGCCGACAATCCCAACACGAGCGTGAGCAGCCCGAGCCCCTCCAGCCAGCGCCCCTCGCCGAGACGCATCAACCCCCGGCCGGCCCAACTCAGGGGTGACCAGGAGGTATCCAGTTGGGCGGCGAGCTGCAGCGCGCGGCTGGTCTGGGCCGCCGAAAGCCGATCGAAGTCGGCGAGCTGACCCGATTGAGAGCACACGATCGAGACGATGGCGCCGAGCAGACCAAGCACCTCAGCCACACGTCTCGCCGGGAACACGCGGACCGTCAGCATGACCAGCGTGCTGGCGAGTCCGGCCGCGGCCAGGGCCAGCGCCAGCATCACCACAATCACCATGGGGTAGTACAGCGCGCTGTAGCCGCCGGCAGCCCCGATCCCGAACAGTAGAGGAAGACCAATCAGGCCGATCAATCCGAGGTTGGGCAGAATGGCCTGCAGCAGCTTGGAGACGAAGACGGCGCGATGCGGGATCGGCGCGCTGAACAGGAAGTCCATGTCCCCTGCCAGGTAGAGCGCCTGCAGGAGCACGCCGAAACTGGTGAACAGGATGCCGAGAAACGCACCGCCGAGAACCAGGGAGGGCAGGCTGTCCAGGAAGGCGCCGATGTCCCCGGCTATGACGGCGAACTCCGGCGAGCGGATCCATCCCAGCGACATCCAGCTCAGGGTGAACAACCCTCCCAGAAAGACGATCAAGACCACGCCCAGGAGGATCGTGCCGAACTTGCGCCGGCGGAGTCGATCGGCGGAAGCCGCGCAGCACAGTCTGCAGCCGCAGTCGGAGCAGCGTGGACACGGCCGGCCAGAGCCCCAGTCCGGCGGAGACAGCCGCCTCGCTCATCCAAGCACCTCAGCGATGGCGGCGTACTCCGCGCCCCCGGTCAGGCTGAGGAAGATGTCCTCCAGGCTCGCCTCCGTCCTTCCCTGGCCCCGCAGTTCCGCCATCGTTCCCATGGCGATCAACCGGCCATGGTCGATGATGCCGATCCGGTCGCACATGTGCTCGGCGATCTCGAGGATGTGGGTGGAGAGGAAGATCGCCGCGCCCCTCCCGGCCATCTGCCTCAGGATGTCTTTGATCAGCCGGGCAGACCGCGGGTCGAGGCCGACCGTCGGCTCGTCCAACAGGAGCACCCTGGGATCGTGCACCAAGGCTGCCGCCAGTGCGGTCTTCTGGCGCATGCCATGGCTGTAGGTGTCGATCGTGTCGTCGCCGGCCCCGGCCAGGTCGAACATGCGCAGCAGTTCCTCGCCGCGCCGCGCCACCTGCGCTCGCTCGAGGCCGTACAGGTCGCCGACAAACTGGAGCAGCTCACGCCCGGTGAGCTTGGGGTACAGGTTGGGCTCGTCGGGAACGAACCCGGTCGTCGCTTTGGCCTGGATCGGCTGGGTCTGTACGTCGTATCCCGCCACGTGCACGCTTCCGCCGGACGGCTTGAGCAGCCCGACGATCATCCGAATGGTGGTCGTCTTCCCGGCGCCGTTCGGCCCCAGGAAGCCGAAGATCTCGCCGGGGTGGACTCGAAGGTTGACGTCATCCACGGCCAGCTTGTCGCCGTAGCGTTTCACCAGGTGTTGCGTTTCAAGGAGAGGGCTGGCTGAATCCACGGGGTGACCTCCGAGGCAGTCCCAGGCATCGAGTTGGGGCATCCTGGGCTCGGCAACAATGGTAGTTCATTGCGAGCCTCGCTCGACGCCCAGCGGCCGCCCATTAACCTGACGTCTGAGCGACCGGCGATCCCACGCGAGCATGCCTGCCGACGAGGCCCCAAGGCAGGCGCTCCCGGAGGGCTGGCCAGGATGCCCTCAGGCGGAATCGGGAGGCGGACCGCGGTCGACGACAAGCTGACCGGCGTGATGCCCGGCCGGACGCGTCGCCGTGCGCCGTCCGGGCCGTCTAGTCGCTGCTGTCGTACTTGAACGAAAGCTTGACCTTGGTCCGGTACGCCAGGACCGTGCCGTCCTCGATTTGCAGGTCCAGCTCGACCACTTCGGCCACGCGCAGGTCCCTGAGCGACTTGGCCGCCGTTTCGACGGCGGCTTTCGCCGCCTTCTCCCAGGACTCGGTCGACGTGCCCACGAGCTCCACGATCTTGTACACGCTGTCTGTCATAATAGGCTCCTCTCCGGATCCGCTGGCGATGCTCTCCCCTTCGAGCGGGGCAGGCGCGTGGGATCATAGGGCAAGGCGAGGGAAGTTGGGAGCACCCGGCTCGAGGCAGCGACGCGGGCGCGTGGCCACGCGGCATCAGAGTCTAGGAGACAATCCATTGAACTGCAAGGACCTGGGACCTCAGCCCGCGAGCGGCTGGGCTCGCCGCACCCTCCGCACGGATTTCGGGTTATGACGGTCGAAGATCGATCCTCGGTCCGGGGGTTGAGCAGCATGTCAGCCATAGACCGCCCACTCATCCGATCCCGCCTGGAGCGGCTTCTGCCTGCTGGATGGCTTCCCTACCTGCTCCACCTGCGCCCGCGCGCCTGGCCGATCGTGGCCGCGCATATGAGCGTCGGGGTCCTGCTCGCACTCGGCCCGGCCTTCACCGCCGAGAGCCTGCGCCGCTGGCTGCTGGCCGCCGTGGCCTGGGGGATTCTGGGAAACGGCGGCACGCTGGCCATCAACTCGGTCTTCGATCGGGATGAAGGCGATATCGGCTACCTGGACAACCCTCCGCCCGTGCCACGTCACCTGCTGGCCTTTTCGCTGATCTTTCTGCTTGCCGGCTGGGCGTTGGCCGCCACGCTGGGGGGGATGTTCCTGGCGGCCTACAGCCTGTGTCTGGCGATGTCGCTCCTGTACTCGGTCCCGCCCATCCGGGCCAAGGCGCGCGCCGGATATGATGTGCTGATCAACTCGGCCGGCTTCGGCGGCCTGACGGTCTTCGCCGGCTGGGCAGCCCTCGGCCGGCCGGTCACCTCGCCCATTGTGGCCGTCGCCATCGGTTTCTTCTTCCTCTTCGCCGGGTTCTATCCGCTGACGCAGATCTATCAGATGGACGAAGACCGGTCGCGTGGCGACTCGACCCTCGCCCTGTCTCTCGGCAGGCGCAACGCCATTCTCTTCGCGCTGGGGGCCGTCAGCCTGGCCTCCGTCCTGTTCCTGGGCGAAGCCTGGGCTCATTTCCGCACCTGGCGTTCGATCCTCCTGGTGGCCGCGCTGGCGCTGTGGTACGTTCTGCTGCTTGGCTGGCTGCGCCGATCGGCCACAGCGGACCGAGCCTACGAACAGCGCGGCTTCTACACCGCCCTGTGGATCTGGGCCCTGACGGATGTGGCGATGGTCGTTGCGATGACCCCCGTTTTCTAGCCAGCGCGCCTGCAAGATCCCACCCGGACGGCCCCACCCCGAACCCGTTCCGCCAGCGGCGGCAACCCGCCTGGCTGCGGGCGGATGCCTGGCATCGATGCTCGGTTCACGCCGCGGAGCCGTGAAGTCTCGCAGGTGAATCCGGCACAGCCCGCCCGGCACACGCCCGGAAATGCGGCGGGGGCGCATGGACTGCGCCCCCGCTTGTGTTCGGACACGTCGAGCCACGATGCGATCCGCGGCTAGCGTTTGGCTTGCGTCTCCAGTTCGTCCAGCATGTGCAGGTCGCGCTGCAGCGACCGGTAACGGGCGAGCATACTGATCAGCAGCACGGCGATGCATCCCAGGATGACGCCGTAGCCGAGCAGCATGTAGTTGAACGTCTGGGCCGGTCCTTCGAGAGCCATGGTCGATGCTCCTTGTTGATTGCGCTCGCCCGATCAGGCCGAGAGCAGCTTCATCTTGCGTTGTTCCACCGCCTCGGCCAACGCCTGCATGCGCACACGATGCCACAGCAGCACGATGTAGAGCAGGGTGAACACGAACAGGCTGAACAGGAAGGTCTGCAGCATCGGCGGTGACATGTCGAACGTTCCCTGCGCCGTCGGATCATTGTTGCCCACCACCACGGGGTGGATCGTGCGGAAGATGCGGATCGACAGGAAGGTCAGGGGCACGCTCAGGAAGCCGATGATGGCATAGACGGCACCGAAGCGCGCCCGGCGGTCCGGGTCCTCGATGCCCTGGCGCAGCAGCAGGTAGGCGATGTACACCAACTCCATCACGCTGGCCGTGACCAGGCGCGGGTCCCAGGTCCACCAGGTGTTCCAGATCGGGCGGGCCCACACCGAGCCGCTGATCAGATTGGCCAGCGTGAAGGCGAGCCCGATCTCGACCGATGCCAGGCCGACGGCGTCCCAGCGCCGACTGCCGCGCAGCAGATGGATCACCCCCGCGACGGCGGCCACCAGGAAGGCCAGCGCACCCACCCAGCCGGAGGCGACGTGGAAGTAGAACACGCGCTGGACGTCGCCCATCACGGCCTCGCGCGGCGCATAGAACAGCGTCATCAGCAGGGCCACCGCAAACAGGCCGGCGGAGACCCAGGTGAGCACTCTAAGCGTTCTCGGCATCGGCTGCATGTCCTTCTCCTTCAGTCCGGTCTGGCGGACCACCGCGCCAGGCGAGGCAGGTCCGCCTGGCACTCTATTCCTCGACGACGAAATCGAACAGCATGAAGGCCGCGGAGGTAAAGATCACATCGTAGGCGATCAACAGGTTCAGCCACGGCCAGAGCTCGGCTGCCTCCAATCCCAGCAGCACGGCATTCGTCGCCTTGACGGCCGAGATCAGCACCGGCAGCACAACCGGGAACAGCAGGATCGGGAGCAGCACGTCGCGGGTGCGAGCCTGCACGGCCATCGACGCCAGCAGCGTCCCTACGGCGGCATAGCCGATCGAGCCCAAGCAGCACCACCCCGATGAGCCCCGGATGGAACAGGTTGACGCTATACAGGATGCTGTAGGCCGGCAGGACGATCGCCTCGACGATCAGCATGAACGCCAGGTTGCCGAGCGCCTTGCCGAAGTACAACGCGCTGCGGTCCACCGGCGCCAGCAGCAATCCGTCCAGGCAGCCGCGATCCCGCTCGACGGCCATCGATCGGTTCAAGCCCAGCGTGCCGGCGAAGGCGAAGGTCACCCACAGCACGCCCGAGGTCACCGTCTGACGCGTGGCCAGATCCAGCTCGAGGGCGAAATTGAAGATCAGGATCACCAGCAGCGCGAAGACCAGCATGCCGCTGAGCAGCTCGCGGCTGCGCAGTTCCGCCGCCAGGTCCTTCCACACCACGGCGCCGACCGCCCGCAGGTAGCCGCGGGCGCGCGCCGCCGCGCGGGGAGAGGCAGCCCCGCTAGTCATGCGTCACCTTGCGATACAGCTCGATCAGGCCGGCGGAGGTGATCTCGGCCTGCGGGACGCTGGCGGCGATCACGCCCCTCGAGAGCACGTCGATCCGCGTCGCCAGGTCGGCGGCGCGCGGCAGGTCATGCGAGGTCATCACCACCGTGCGCCCGCCGGCGGCCACGTGGCGCAGCAGTTCATCCAGCATGGCGCTGGCATCCTGGTCCAGCCCGGTATACGGTTCGTCGAGCAGCATCACCTGCGGATCGTGCAGCAGCGCACGCCCGATGGCCAGCCGCTGCTGCATGCCGCGCGAGAACTGGCGCACGAGATCGCGGCGGCGCGCCGCCAGGCCCACCGATTCGAGCGCCTGCAGGGCGCGGCTGGCGCCGTCGCTCAGCCCGTACATCCGCGCGTAGAAGCGCAGGTTCTCCTCGGCCGTCAGCTCGCCGTACAACAGAGGTTGATGCGAGACGACGCCGAGCAGGCGGCGCACCTCGCTCGCCTGGCCGGGGAGGGAGTAGCCGGCGACGCGCACTTCCCCCAGCGTCGGACGCGAGAGCGACGCCAGGATGCGCAGCATGGTCGTCTTCCCGGCGCCGTTCGGGCCGAGCAGTGCCACGAACTCGCCCGGCTCGGCGCGGAAATCGAGCCCGCGCAGCACCGGCTTGAGGCCGAAGGTCTTGACCAGCCGACGAACTTCAATCATGGGTTAGCGCATCAGGTCCCGCAGCCGGCGCTTGAGCGTTTCCCGCTGCGTGCGGTGCTCGGCGGCGTCGATCTGCCCGGCGTCCAGGGCGTCATCCAGTTCGGCGATGGCGCGCAGAAGCGCCTCGGTCTGGTCTTCGCCGGGTGTGTCGTCGACCCGGCTGCGGCGGTCGTCCCTGGCCGAGGGGCGGAACCACCACAGCCCCCCGAGGATGACCAGCACTCCCAACACCGCCAGGCCGATGGCAGTATTCGTCCAGCCGCCGGCGCCCGTCGACGAAAGTTCGGTCTGGGGCCTCCCGCTGAGCTCGAACTCCAACGCCTGGCCCGCGGCGATGGCCCCACCGGCATACGAATGCACCGCCTGGCCGCCCATCTGCTGCGGGCCCTGGTCCTGCAGGCCCCCGCCCTCCGCCGTCACGCCGTTCTGCGGCAGCAGGACGACGACGGCCTGAACGGGGTGCCTGGTAGGCTGGCGGAAGGTGAGCTTGCCGTCATACGGCAGACGGTAGCTGAAGATGAACTGCGACGTCCCCGATCCGGGGACCACCGGCTGCGTGTCGCCGAATCCGTCGGCGGTCAGGATATAGCGCTCGCCGATCGATCCGTCTTCGAAACCCAGGTCCGCCGCGCCCTCCGGGAGCGAGACCTCGAGGATGCCGCGCGACGGTTCCGCCACCACCGTGTGCTCTCCGCCGTTGGAGACCACCCACAACTCGACCACCTGCACCTGGTCGGCGGCGGAGAAATCGAACAGCACGTGCAGGCGTTCGATGGTCAACGCCGCCGCATCGGTCGTCGTGTCGAAGACGGTAACCGGCATGTCCAGCGTCGCCAGGTCGGCGGTGAGATGCGCCCCGTCCGAGAAGTACAGCACGTCCTGGTAGGCGACCGTCACGCCGTAGATCCGACCCGCCACCACCGGCACGTCGGAGAAAGCGTAGGCCCCATCCGCCGCCAGGCGCGACGACTGGTTGTACGCCTCCTGTTCCCCGTCGAAACCGGAGAGCGTGATCTCGAGGTCGCCGGGCAGGTCTCCACCCGGCGAGCCGTTCGTCACCGTACCCCGGATCGTGCCGACTGCCGATGCCTCATCGACCGTCGCCTCGGCTTGCGCCTCGGCCTGTGGCTCGGCCTGCAGCCCGCCCCAGGCGATCGAGCGGACGAAGGCAGCCACTGCCCACACGTCGTCTTCGGTGAGTTGCTCAGCATAGGCCGGCATGGCCGGAGGACTTCCGGCACGGATGGAGACAGCCAGCTCGGTCAGGGACTGCGCTTCGGCGAACCCCGGGATCAAGAAGCTCGGCCCGCTTCCGGCTCCAGCCTGTGAGTCCCCATGACAGTTCGCACAACCCTCGGCCGCGTACAGCTCACCGCCGCGCGCCTGTTCCTCCACCGTTGTGCTGAGCGTCAGGGCGTAGGCAACCGCGTCCCACCGTTCGGCGTCGCTCAGGCTGGCAAACGCCGGCATCAGCTTGTCCATGCGGCCGTTGGTCACGACTTCGTACCACGCAGCCGGCCGGGCATCCCGGGAAAGCTGTGGGTCGCTCAACTTAGGCGGCGCGCTGGGCAGGTTAGCGGTCATCGCTCCGTCGGATTGACCGGTGACGCCGTGACACGGCGCGCACTTCTCGTCCCAGATGGAACGGCCGCGGGCCAGGTCGATCCCGGCCGCGGCGGGCACTGCGGGGAGCGTGGGGGCTGCCCCCGGTGTGGCGGGGCTGGCCGTCCCCTCAGCCGATTCGGTTGGGGGAAGCGTCGCCGGAGGCAGCGTCGCAGCGGCCTGCGCCGTGGCGAGTCCCGGCGGCGGTGTGATGTCCCCGGCCAGCGAACACCCGGCCAGCACGAAGGTCAGGACGATGAGGGTAGCCGCGGTCGACCTCACGCTCCGGCCCCCTGCAGAACGGGCGCACCGCACCGGGCGCAGAACCGATCGTTCGGCTGGAGGGACTGACCGCAGCGCGTGCAGAAGCCTGGCCCGCCCGTCTTCGCTGCGCCGCGTCGGGCGGCCACAGCCGCCTCAATGGCCGCCTCGAGATCTGGGGGCTCGGGCGCGCCCTCCGCCGGGACCACGCCCCGCGCGTCCAATTCGCGCAGCACAGCGGAGCCGTGGGCCATCAGCGCCGCGCGCTGCACCTGAAAGTCTTCTGCACCGATCTTGCCCATCGCCTGATCCATGTCGATCTCGCGAAGCATGGTCAGGATCTTGTCGCGCTCGGCCTGGAGCGCCGAGAGTTGGTGATCGTCAGCCATCGCGCCCGCAACACGCCTGTCCACCAGGGGACGCGCCAGGAACGCCACCACCAGCAAGCCCAAGCCGGTCATGATCAGGAAAGAGCCTAGGTCCATGATGCCAGTCCATCGTGCCGGTTCGGCCGATGCCGACCCCGGCGGTAAGTTGGGGCGCCCGACTACGGCGCCTGCGCGGCCCGGATCGCCTGGACGATTTCGTCCAGCGAGGTGTACGGCCCGATCTTGACGTGCGCCATGCGGCCGTCCGGCCCCAGGATGTACGTCTCCGGGACGCCGCGGATGCGGAAGGCCTGCGAGATGCGCGTCCCGAGGTCCGGTCCGTTGGGGTACGTGATCCCGAAGCGCTCGAGGTAGGCTTTCGCCTCCGGCTCGGTGTCGACGTAGTTGACGCCCAGGAAGACGACGCCCTGATCCTTGAACTGCTGATAGGCCTGTTCGAGCTCAGCGGCTTCCTGCTCGCACGGCTTGCACCACGAGGCCCAGAAGTTGATCAGCACCACCTGTCCCACCAGCTCGGCGGTGTCGTACTCCACCCCATCGAAGGTGCGCAGGGTGAAGGGATCCGGCTTCGATCCGACGCCCACCGGTCCCTGCGTCGTGCGGATCAAGCCGATGCCCAGGACGGCCAGCAGCCCCAGGACGGCCACCCACACCAGGACAACCCCCCAGCTTCGCCCCCTGCCGGGGGAACCCGGTGCGTCGGACTGCGCTTCCGTCATGTGCCCTCCGCCATGCATGCTTACCGGAACGACTTCCGAAGTCCCGGGGACTTCGGAAGTCGGTTTGGACTACCCTTGCCGTCGAAGCTCGTCTTCCAGGCGGCGAACATACGGATCGTCGCTCGCCAGGGGTGCGGCGGGTGTGCTGGTCGTCGCCGCGCGACGCCAGCTCCGCAGGGCGCGAAAGAGAAGGGCGGCGCCGGCCAGGAAGGCCACCGGCGGAAGCACATACACCAGCCAGTTCAGACCCGTGGCCGGCGGCGTCGCCAGGACGCGCGCCCCGTACTGCTCGACGAAGTAGTCCTTGATCTGCTGCTCGCTCCACCCTGCGGACAGCTTGAGGCGGATCGTCTCGCGCCACTGGGCGCAGGCCTGCGTGGGGCAGACATCCAGCGGGATGTTCTCGCATACCGGGCAATACAGCCCCTTGGCGATGGCGTTGACGTCATCGTCGGAGGGGGTCGGCCCTTGTGCGGCTGCTCCGCCGGCCAACGCCAGCAAGACCGCCGCCCCGACGGTCACCCCGATCAGCGTCAGGATGGTCGTGCGCATGGTCCCTCCCTCAGACGCGAGCGAACCCGGTGCGCGCCGCCGCCGGCTGGCGCACAGCCGCCGGCTCGCGATCCGGCCAGGCCGCCACGAGCGTGCCCAGGATGAAGATCAGACCGCCTCCCCACACGAAGTTGACCAGCGGGTTGTGGTAGATCTTGAAGGTCGCACCCTGCGCCGCGATCGGCTGCCAATCGACCAGCAGGACGTAGAAGTCATCTTCGAGCGTCGAGCGCACGCCCGGGATCGTCATCGGCTGCTGGCTCTCATAGTAGAAGTCGCGCCGCGGGTACAGTTCGCCCACCGGCCGGCCGTTCCTGTAGACCGAGACGACGGCCCGGGCCACGTTCTTTCCGTCGGCGGTATCGAAGATCGACAGCGCGTCGTAGGTCATGACGTACTTGCCCAGCGTGAGCTGCTCGCCTTGCGCCAACGTCCCCTGCGTCTCGGTCTGGAACAGCTCGATCCCGATGATGCCCAGGGCCATGACCACGACGCCCAGGTGGATGATGTAGCCGCCGTAGCGGCGGCGATTGCGCCCCGCCAGCCGCCCCAGGGCCAACATCAGGTTCTCCCCGTGCAGCTTGCGCCGCGCCAGCGCCCCGCGCCAGAACTCGTAGGCCACCACGGCCACGACGAAGGCGATCAGCCAGTAGGTCAGGATCGCCGGCAGGCTGCGCGCGCCCAGCGCGACCACCGCCAGCGCCACCGCCAGCGAGACGGCCAGCGGCTTCCACATCGCCCGCCCCAGGTTGGCCCACGACGTGCGACCGTAGACCGACAGCGGCGCCACCCCCATCAGCAGCAGCAGCCCCGCCCACAGCGGCCCGGTTGCCCGCTCATAGAACGTCGGCCCCACGGTCACCTTCTGACCGGTGAAGATCTCCGAGATCAACGGGAAGATCACGCCCCAGAAACAGACCACCAGGATGCCCATGAAGAGCAGGTTGTTGAGGGTGAACAGCGCTTCGCGCGAGAACATCGAGTCCAGCTGGTTCTCACCCTTCAGATCCGCCCAGCGGCTGATCAGGATCGAGAGCGAGACGACGAACGTCAATCCGATGAAGGCGAAGAACATCGGCCCGATGGCGGACTGGGCGAAGGAATGCACGGACGACAGCACGCCCGAGCGCGTCAAGAACGTTCCGAAGATCACCAGCGAGTAGGTCAGGATGATCAGGACCATGTTCCAGTGCTTGAGGATGCCGCGCTTCTCCTGCACGACCACCGAGTGCAGGAAGGCGGTGCCGGTGAGCCACGGCATGAAGGCGGCAATTTCGACCGGGTCCCAGCCCCAGTAGCCGCCCCAACCCAGCACGTCGTACGCCCAGCGCCCGCCGAGGATCAGCCCGAGCGATAGGAACAGCCAGGCGACCAGCGTCCAGCGTCGTGTGATGCGGATCCAGCGATCGTCGGTGCGCCGTGTGATCAGCGCCGCCATGGCGAAGGCGAAGGGGATCACGAACGACACGAAACCCAGGTAGAGCATCGGCGGGTGGATGACCATGCCGGGGTGCCGCAGCAACGGGTTCAGCCCGCGCCCGTCGGCCGGCGTGAGGGCCACCGCGCCGGCAGGCTGGAACATCGCTCCCGCCTGCTCGCCTGCCGAGGTCAGCCACAGCCGAACGAACGGATTCTCGAAGAAGACCGTCAGGCTCAGGAAGAAGGCCAGCGTGACCATGGTGACCACGATCACCCACGGCAGGAACTCGCGATCACGATCCCAGTTGCGAATGCTGGCGACGGTGGCGAACCCGGCCATCAGCCACGACCAGAACAGCAGCGAGCCGGCCTGCCCGCCCCACCAGGCGGTGACTCTCAGGTAGATCGGCATGGCGCTGCTGGTGGTCGAGGCCACGTACTGGATGTCATAGGCGCCGGTCACCAGCAGGTAGATCAGGCACAGCGACGACACCGTCAACAGCGGCCAGGTGAGCAGCATGGCATGCCGCGCGCTTTCGACCCAGGCCGGCTGGCGGCGCAGGCTGCCGAACGCAGCCGCACCCGCCCCATACAGCGCGACCACGAACGTCACCACGAGCGTGAAGAAACCTACGTTGGCTACCACGCGGTCACCCTCCACACAAAATCCCCGACCCCGGCGCAACCTTCCCGGCGGGGTCGGGGGAACACGGTTGAAGGCTGAGCGATCACTCGATCGGTTCGGCCGGCGGCGCGTGAGTGGAGACCCAGGATGCCGGCCGCATCGGGACGTTCTTCCGTCTGTTGGCTACGCCCCGGAAGACTGGAGCGGAACCTCCTCTTCGTAGCGCGTCGGGCATTTCAGCAGCAGTTCGCTGGCCTGGAAGACACCGTTGTCGTCCATCCGTCCGGTCATGATGGCCTGGGCCTCATGCCGCAGCAGGTCCGGCTTCACGCCGATATAGACCACCTGCAGCCGCCGGGCGTTGGGATCGGAGACGGCCTGGTGCAGCACCTCGGCCAGTCCGCCGCTCTCTTCGATCGCCTCGAGTTCGGCCGGGACATTGGCGACCGTGAAGCGCAGCGTCAGCGTCTCCGGCTCGTAGACAATCGAATCCCCGTCGACGGCACCCGAGATCTTGAGATCGCGGCCGCGGACCGACTCGCCCTTCTCCGCCAACTCATCGATCGTCAGGTAATACTGTGCCGAGGCCTGCGTCGACGAGGCAATCAGATACACGATGGCGGCGACGATCAGCAGCCCGCCGATCAGGAACTTGGTGCGCCCGCCCGATCGTGCGGGAGCCACATGTGCATCACTCATCATTGGTCCTCACCATCCCAGATCCCCCAACCGGACGAACACGGTGCAAGTAAACCGATTCTATCACGCCGAGTCCCAGGAAGCTGCGCGGGGTGCAGCATCGTTAGCGTTGGCCGGAGTTTCCCATGGCATCATTAAGGAAGGATGAGATGCGGCGCGCAATCGGCGGAGAGCTCAGGGCCGCGCCAACCACAAGTGCGAGATGCCATCCACGCCGGATGTCCGCCCGTGCGGATTGGCGTGTCAAGAAACCGAGCCAACATCCCTCACCTGCCCCCGGTCAGGCTGGCTTGACACGCGAATCGGCAGCGGACCCGGTGTGCGGGTTTGTGACTTTGGGTGTCAGCATTCCGGCCTGCATCTCCCAACCCCCGCCTCGGCGGGCAGCTCCTTGCCACCCCGGCTTCCCCCTGGCTTGAGGCCGCAAACCACCCGGCGGGACGTGACGTTCTTCACAGTCGACCATGATAGGTACCACTCATCAAATCTAGCCTAATTGTCCAGAATACAGGGGGCGAAAAGACCCATTTCTATGGGTCAGATACCCCACTCCGCCTGACGCGCCCGGAGGGTGGGCTCGGATCGTCCGATGCTTACCACCAGCGATCGGCGGGGATGCCCAATCGGCCGTGGAGAAGCGACATGCCCAACTTCAGTCTCTCACCGAAGTTCCGACCCTGGATGGCCTTCCTGGCAGCCTTGGTGGCCTTCACGGCACTCGGCCTGGCCTCAGCGGCATGGACTGCGCCGGCCTCGGCCCAGGACGGCGAGGCAACGCCCACCCCGGAGGCTGAGGCGGCTTACTCCGGCGCCAACTACTGCGGCGCCTGCCACGAAGACATCCATGACCAGTGGTCCACCACCCGGCATGCGGCGGCCTTCTCCTCGCCCATCTTCCAGCAGAACTGGTCCGAGCTCGGGAGCCAGTTCACCTGCCTGGAGTGCCACACGACCGGTTACGACTCCGAGAATGCGACCTACGCCGCCGAAGGCGTGACGTGCGAAGCCTGCCACGGACCGTTCCAGGCGGGACATCCGGAGCGCCCGATGCCCATCGAGCCCGATGCGGCGCTGTGCTCGAGCTGCCACAAGACCACCACCGATGAGTGGCGCGCCAGCAAACACGGAGAGGTCGGGCTGCAGTGCCAGTCGTGCCATAACCCGCACACCCAGAAGCCGAAGGCCGAGTTGATCACCGCGTTGTGCAGCAACTGTCATCAGGACCCGGGCCAGGGCTTCGCGCACAGCACGCATGCCGACGCCGGCCTGGAGTGCAGCAATTGTCACATGTACCGCTCGGCGGACGCCGGCCCGGCCATCGGCGGCCTGTTGGCCACCGGCCATACCTTCACGGTGGGATCGGAAACATGCATCGGCTGTCATCAGGACACGGTCCACACGCGTGACACGATCCTGTCGCTGACCGGCGAGCAGCCGGCGGCGGGCGAGGTCGACCCGCAGGCCCTGCAGCAGCAAGTCCAGGAGCAGGCAGCGCAGATCGAGACCCTGGAGGCCTCCAGCAGCGTCCGGCTGTATGTCGGCCTGGCGCAGGGCGCCATCGTCGGCTTGATCGTCGGCGGCGTGGCAGCCTGGATCGTCAGCCGGCGCCTGCGAGTCGTGGTCGAGGAAGGCGGGGAATGAGCGACCAGAAACGCGGCAAGAAGCCCAGGCAGAAGCTCAAGCTGGAGCTTACCCGGCGCGACTTCCTGACGCTGGCCGCCACGGCGGCCGGGTCGGCGGTTGCGGCTCAGGCCCTGACCACCGGACCCGCTGTCCCCCTTCTCCGCCCTGAAGCAGTCGCAGCTCACGGGCGAGGACGTCGGCGGCCACACATCGGGCCGGCGGCAGTGGGGGATGGTCATCAACCTGGATACGTGCATCGGCTGCGAGTACTGCCAGCGCGCCTGCTCCGCCACGAACGATGTCGCCCCGGATGTCCCGTGGAACATCGTCGAAGAACAGCAGAGCGCCAGCGGGCGGAGCTACTTCTTCACCCGGCCGTGCCTGCACTGCCAGCACGCGCCGTGCGTCGAGGTGTGTCCGGTCCAGGCCACCTCCGTGCGCGATGACGGCGTGGTGGTCATGGACTACGACCGCTGCATCGGCTGCCGGTATTGCATGGTCGCCTGCCCGTACGACGCACGCCGGTTCAACTGGGGTGAACGCGACGACAGCAATGCCTTCGTCCCGACCTGGGGAATCCCCGAGGTCGAGCGCCGGCCGCGTGGCGTGGTCGAGAAGTGCACCTTCTGCATCCACCGCATCGACTCCGGGTTGGCCGCCGGGCTGGTTCCCGGCGTCGATCCGGAAGCCACCCCGGCCTGCGTCAACATCTGCCCGGTGGGGGCGCGCACCTTCGGCGACCTTCAGGATCCGGAGAGCGCCGTCTCCCGACTGATCGAAAACCAGGCCACCCTCCGGCTCCGCGAGGAACTCGGCACCCGCTCCAGCGTCTACTACATCCCGCCCAAGGAGGGGCTGTAGACCATGGCCGCCTCCACCGCACCACTCCCTCGACGCTTTCCCGTGTCGCCGCGCGTCGGCGCCTGGCTGGCCTTCCTGGCGCTGACCCTGGTCATCGGGCTGACCGCCGCCATCCTGGTCTTCGCCCGCGGCCTGACGCTGACCAACCTGACCAACGGCGTTCCCTGGGGGCTGTGGATCACGATCGATCTCTCGGCCATCGCCCTGGGCGCCGGGGCGTTCACGCTCTCGGCCGTGGTCTACCTGTTCGGGCTCAAGCGCCTGCAGCCCATCGTGCGCCTGGCGGTGTTCGTCGGCTTCATCGGCTACACCACGGCTCTGCTCACGCTGGTGATGGACATCGGCCGCCCCGACCGCTTCTGGCATCCGTGGGTGTACTGGAACATCCACTCGGTGTTGTGGGAAATCACCTGGTGCATCACGATCTATCTGATGATCCTGATCGTCGAGTTCCTGCCGGTGATCGCCGAGTTGAAGTTCTTTGATCGCTACCCGCGGCTGCGCCACGCCGCGCACCGCATCCACGGCGCGGCGCCGGTCCTGGCCGTCGTCGGCCTGCTGATCTCGCTCCTGCACCAGTCGTCGCTCGGGGCGACCTACGGCATCCTGCGCTCCCGGCCGATCTGGTTCAAGCCCAGCATGCCGATCATGTTCATCATCTCGGCCGTGGCCGTGGGCCCGGCGGTGACGATGGCGGTGGCGCACGTCATCGAGTGGATCACACGCAAGGCGACCGTGCCGCACGACATCCTGCGCCTGATTGCCCGCACCAGCGGGTTGGGGCTTCTGCTGTACGCCTACATCAAGTTCTGGGACCTGGCGGCCGTCAGCTACTACGGGCGAACGCCCGGATCCGATCAGGCGCTCTACATCCTGCACAGCTTCACACCGTACGGCTTTGGCTTCTGGGTCGGAGAGATCCTGATCGGCATCGTCATCCCCGTGCTGCTGTTCCTGATGCCGCGCTTCAACAAGCGTCCGGCCTACCTGGTGCTCGGCGCGGCCCTGGCCATGGTGGGTGTGATCTTCAACCGCTGGAACGTGACGGTGTCGGGCCTGGTGGTGCCGCTGGACTATGCTCCCGGTGTGGGCCCGGCCCTGGTCCTGCCGCAGCCGTACTTCCCCAACCTGACCGAATGGGCGATCGTCCTGGGCGTGGTCGGTTACGCCCTGGCGCTGCTCACGTTGGGCGTGCGGTTCCTTCCACTCTTCACACGGACCGAAGAACACAAGCCTTAGCTTGCCTGCTGATCCTGGCTTAGGCCTGCCGCCCCGGCGCCCGTGTGCGCCGGGGCGGCCTTCTTCACCCACACCCCGCGAGGGAGACGTGCTTCACAGACGGGCAATCCCAGCCTCGACAGGGCTGCCCGCGGAGAATGCCGGATCGTCACAACAGATGAATACTGTGACATATGTCACATATTCTTGTGATGAATGACACAACGATGGTCGTCCCTTCTGATTAACATACGATTAGGCTATACTTCATGTGCCCCACGCGCCTGGGTAGTTCCACCCATACCACGGCGCGCGGAGTTGTCATACCGGCAACTCGTGGGGGATGTGACCGACGCGACCCTGGTCGGTAGCCCGTGTTCTATTCGCAGGGTCCAATCTCAAGACGGTATGGCACGGCTCGCTCAGCCGGTCCACGCCGTCGGGGCCGGGCAAGATCGGGGCTCTCAAGCCGACCAAGCGAGCGCTCGTTGGCTTGAGGCTTCCCCTGCCCGATCCGCTGAAAGGAGGCGAGTCGCAGCCAGGCTGAGCCTTATTCGGTAGATCACAGTTTGAACCCTAGCTCTCTTGGAATAAGAGGAGAATCGCCCGATGAGAAAGACAACGCTGTTGCTCGGACTGATCCTGGTCGGCACCGCGCTCACACTCTCGGCGTGTGCCGGGAGCGCCGGGCCCGCCGGGCCCGCCGGACCTGCCGGACCCGCCGGCCCTCCTGGCGAGGCGGCGGTCTGCGGCTGACCTCAGCTGCACCGAATGCCACAATGCCACCACCCTGCTCGTCTCCAAGGAAGCGCAGTTCCGCGAGACTTCAGTCCACGGAACGGGCGAGTCCTTTGTGCGGGGTGAAGAGACCGACTGCGCCGGCTGTCACGGTACCGAGGGCGCCAAGGCGCGCATCGACGCCGGCCTGCCGCCGCACGACGCGTCGGTGACAGGCATCGTGAACGTGACGCCGTTCGACTGCCGCACCTGCCATGAGATCCACACCTCCTACACGGCGGCCGACTGGGCCCTGACCGGCGGCGACGCGCCCGTGGTGCTGGAGATGACCGGCGGGACCTTCGACGGCGGCGCAGGCAACCTGTGCGCCAACTGCCACCAGATCCGCAACGCAGCGCCCACGGCCGAAGGCGGCAACGTCTCGGTCACCTCCAGCCGGTTCGGGACCCACTACGGTGTGGAGGCCCAGATGCTGCTCGGCGAAGGCGGCCTGGGTGTGACCGGCACCCCAAGCGCCCACTACGCAGGGGTCGACAACACCTGCGTGGCCTGCCACATGGGTGACGAAAGCAACCACACCTACCTGCCCGATGTGGCACGCTGCGTGGCCTGCCATGCCGATGCCGAGGACTTCGACATCAACGGCACGCAGACCGAGATCGCGGCGATGCTGGAAGAGCTGCATGGCATCTTCGTCGACAAGAAGCTGTTGAATCCGGAGACCGATCTTTGGGGGATCTATGACGCGGCGGCTGGTACGTTCGGCAACCCCTCCGCCAATGCTCCCCTGGTCGTTTCCGAAGCCGTCGCCAACGCGATGTGGAACTACAAGTTCGTAACGTATGACGCGAGCATGGGCGTCCACAACTCGGCCTATGCCAAGGCGATGCTCGAGGCGGCCCTGGAAGCGATGAAGTAGCTCGAAGCCGTCCGGGGAAGGCAAGAAACCGGGAGCCCACGCGGGCTCCCGGTTTGTTGCTGGATGGGCCGGGCCCTCCGCATGAGAAGTTCGACATGGGAAAGAGAGCCCCAGCATTCGCCCAGGCTGCCTGCGGGCCTCGGTTTTGGTCGGTCATCAGGGATCCGGGCGTCTTGCCCCCCTGGCACGTACACCATCAAGCAGGTGAACAAGAGTCGGGCACATCTGTGCCCGGTCTTCCTTCGTCGCCCCGTCGCTGCCCCGCCACGCCCGGTAGACAAGTCGGCGGGGCGGTCCGTGTTGCGGGACGGCAGGCCGTGCGTCCCGATTCCGGGAGATGCACCCAGCAGGTCAACCGTGCCGTGAATCGGAGTTCCCGCCTGAGGGGCCGCTATCCACCTGCCCGGCTCTTCCCTTGGACGAGCGGGACCGCACCGAGTATCCGCCGGGCAAAATTAGAGCGCCGACGATTGTGATTTCGGGTATAATCGGTGAGGTCTGGTCGATTTCGGCCGTGGATTGCGGCGGAGACTCGCTCGGACTGACTTCATCCCAGTGCGTTGGCACCCGTGGAGAGTGAGCATGGCCCGCATCCGCGAAATCACTCCGCCGGTTCTTCTTCCCGCCTCCCGGCTCCTCCCGCTGGGTCCGGGTCCTGCCCTACGCCGTCCTGGGTGCGCTCACCCTGGTCGTCCTGGTCGCCAGTGCCTATGTGTGGGAGTACACCAACTCGCCGACCTTCTGCGGCACCGCCTGCCACACGATGCCGCCTGAGTACACCGCTTACCTGACCTCGCCCCACGCCCGAGTCGACTGCGTCGACTGCCACATCGGCAAGGGCTTCATCGCCACCCGTATCTCACGCAAGGCCGGGGATCTCAAGCACGTCTTCGCCACCGTGTTTCAAAACTACGAGTACCCGATCCGTGCCGGCGAGCTGCGCCCGGCGCGCGAGACGTGCGAGAAGTGCCACTCGCCCCAGAAGTTCTCCGACGACAGCCTGCGCACCATTGCAACCTACGGCGACGACCAGGCCAACACGCTCAGCTATCACCTACCTGGTGCTCAAGACCGGCGGCGGCAGCAAGCGCCTCGGCCTGGGCAAGGGCATCCACTGGCACATCGAAAACCAGGTCTATTACCTGACGACCGACCCGGAGGAACAGGACATCCCCTTCGTGCGGGTGGTCAATGACGACGGCTCCGTGACCGACTACCTCGAGGTCGGCAGCCAGGTCGATCCGGCCGCCGTACAGGCGGGCGAACTGAAGGAGATGGACTGCATCACCTGCCACAACCGGATCACCCATCTGGTGTACCAGCCCGAGGACAGCATCGATCGCCTGCTCTCGCAGGGGCTGATCTCGACCCAGATCCCCGACATCCGCCGCAAGGCGGTCGAGGTGCTGCGCGCCCCGTACGCCACGATGGACGAGGCGCGAGCGGGGATCGCCGCCCTGAAGGACTACTACCGCGACACCGATCCGGATTTCGCCGCCGAGAACGCCGAGCTCTTGAGCCAGGCGATCGACGCCCTGCAGACGACGTATGTCGAGAGCGTCTTCCTCGAGCAGAAGGTCGACTGGGACGCCCATCCCAACAACATCGGCCACCTGAACTCCCCCGGCTGTTTCCGCTGCCACGATGGTAAGCACCTGACCGAGCAGCAGGTGGCGATCCGCCTGGAGTGCAACCTGTGTCACGCCATCCCGGTCGTCTCGGCCTCGGATGAGTTTGTGAGCAACATCGAAATCAGCCGCGGCCCGGAGCCGCAGTCGCACCTGAACACCAATTGGATCCAGCTGCACCGGGACGCCTTTGACGCCTCGTGCTCGAGCTGCCATACCACGGCCAATGCCGGCGGCACGGAGAACACTTCCTTCTGCTCCAACAGCGCCTGCCACGGCACGGCCTGGACCTATGCCGGGTTCGACGCGCCGGAACTGAGGGCGATCCTGGCGCAGCAGCTTCCCCCGCCGACCCCGACGGAGCCCCCGGCGGCCGGCGAGGCCACGCCGACCTATGCCGGCTCCGTCGGATCGCTGCTCCAATCGCGCTGCAGCGTCTGTCACGGCGTCAGCGGCCAGAAGGGCCTCGACGTGACGACGTACGCCAACCTGATGAAGGGCAGCGAGAGCGGGCCGGTGATCTTGGCCGGCGATCCGGCCGGAAGCCTGTTGATCCAGGTCCAGTCGGCTGCCCAGCCGCACTTCAGCCAGCTCACGGCAGATGAACTCACGCTGGTGACCGAGTGGATCCAGGCCGGAGCGCCTGAGAAGTAGCCGGACGGAGAACATTCCCTGGTTGAGCGCATACCAGACCAGGAAAGCGGTTACGGGAAAGCGGGGTCGCCGGGGCGCACGATTGCCCTTTCGGCTCCAGCCCGTTCTGCAGTGGAAGCACCTCGTTTCAGGGCTGGCAGCCTGTCGGCGGTGACAGGCGAATCGCCAGCCTTGCATGGACCGTGCAGCGAAGTCTGACGGGCCGCAGCGGTCGGCTTGCGGCGTGGGCGGAGTCCCGGCGAACAGCCGAGGCTTCGCCGTAAACCAGTCGTCGAGGCCTCTCGCCTGAGGAGGGATCTGGGGCATGGAAGAACCGGTCATCCCGCGACGCAACTTTCTTTCGGTGATCACCTGGGCCATCGGCGGGCTGATCGCCGCCGGGTTCGGCGTCCCGGCGGTTGCCTACGTCGTCGGCCCGGCCCTCAAGCCGGCACAGGAGGGGGAATGGGTCCCCATCGGGACGACCGGCAAGGTCGAGATCGGTACGCCGACGTTGTTCAACGTCGCCGTGGAACGCAAGACGGGTTGGATCGTCAACCAGGAGAAGATCTCGATCTACGTTCTGACCACCGACGGACGGGACTTCATCGCCATGTCCAACATCTGCACCCACCTCGGGTGCCGCGTCCGGTGGATCGCCGAACAGGCGTCCTTCTTCTGCCCGTGTCACAACGGCGTCTTCGACGCCCAGGGCAGCGTGGTGTCCGGCCCCCCGCCCCGACCGCTTGACCGCTACGAGGTCAAAGTGGAGGGGGACAAGCTCTACATTCGAGGAGTGTAGGATGGCGACCCGTCTTGCGACCTGGCTCGATGATCGGATTCACTGGCGGGGAGTCTGGCAGGCCGTCTTCCTCCGCAAGGTCCCCAAGGTCAACTGGTTCTACACGCTCGGCTCCGCCACCCTGTTCGTGGCGCTCAACCAGGCCGTGACGGGGATCTTGCTGACCCTGTATTACGTCCCGACCCCCGACCACGCGTATGACAGCGTTCAGTTCATCACCCAGGAGGTGACGGCCGGCTGGTTGATCCGAGGCCTCCACCACTGGGGCGCCAGCGCCATGGTGGTCCTGTGTGTCCTGCACATGCTGCGGGTCATCTTCCATGGCGCTTACAAGTTCCACGCGAGGTCACCTGGTGGACCGGGGTCATCCTGCTCGTCGTGGTCATCGGCTTCGGGTTCACGGGGTATCTGCTGCCGTGGGATCAGAAGGCCTACTGGGCCACCACGGTGGGCACCCGCATTGCCGGTGTGACCCCCGTGATCGGGGATGCCTTGCTCCGGCTCCTGCGCGGGGGCGAGGAGCTATCGGCGGTCACGCTGGCGCGCTTCTACGGCATCCACGTCTGGGTCCTGCCGGCCGCGCTGCTGCTGCTGATCGGCTTCCATATGTACCTGGTGATCCGCATCGGTATCAGCGCCATCCCCAAGCGGGGGGAGTAGCCCATGAAACCCGAGGAGAGGCAGGAGTACCTGGAGAAGTACCACAAGCAGAAGGAGGCAGGCGTCCCCTTCTTCCCGGATATCCTGTTCAAGGATGCGGTGATTGCCCTGCTGGTGTTCCTGGCGCTCATCACGCTGGCCGCCTTGCTCGGCGCGCCCCTCGAGGCGAAGGCGGACCCGGCCGGCAGCGCGTATAACCCGCGCCCGGAGTGGTACTTCCTCTTCCTGTTTCAGTTCCTGAAGTACTTCCCGGGCAGCCTGGAAGTGATCGGCGCGTTCATCGTCCCGACGCTGCTCATCCTGGGATTGCTGGCGCTTCCCTTCCTGGATCGATCGCCTCGCAGGCATTTCGCCGGCAGGCCGGTGATCATGGCGGTGACGGGTATCCTTGGCCTGGGCATCGCCGTCCTCTCCGTCCTGGCGCTGCGTGAGACGCCGCCCCCGGCGCAGGTGGCGCAGGGAGATCAGACCGCCGCCCTGTACACGGCCAACTGCGCCGCCTGTCATGGCCCCAGCATCAGCGTCCCGGTCGGCACCAATCTGCACGCCATCATCGCCCAGGGGAAGCACGAGGGCATGCCTGCCTGGGCCAGCGACCTGAGCACCGACCAGATCGACGCCCTGGCGGGTTTCATCCTGTCACCCGGCGGGAGCCGGCTGTTTACCCAGTTCTGCGCCGAGTGCCATGAGGCGCCCGAGCTCGTCGCCGGCGATCCGATCCAGCTCAAGAACGCATTGGACGCCGGCACGGAGTTTGCGGCGCACAAGGACTCCGCCATCGCCGACTGGACGTCGGCCATGACGCCCCAGGAACGCACGACCTTGCTCAACTTCCTGATCGCTCCCGACGGGCAAAGGCTCTTTGTGATCAACTGCAGCTCGTGTCACGGACGATCGGTGGCCTTCAGCGGCACTCCGGAGGAGCTGCGCGAGCTCATCCGCCAGGGTGGACAGCACCTGGAGATGCCGTCATGGTCTGAGCGCCTGACGTCCGAGCAGGTGGAGGTCCTTGCCCGCTACGTCGTCGAACCCGCCTCGGTGCCGGAGGGTGAACCGCTCTTTGAGCAGTACTGCACCGCCTGTCACGGGGAGCGCATCCCTTCGGCGACCGACGTCGACCAGGCTCGCGAGCAGATCTCGCAAGGCGGGGCCCATGTCTCCATGCCCGTATGGGGTGACGTCCTGACCTCGGAGCAATTGGAGGCCCTGGTCAACTACACCCTGACCGCCGCTTCGGGAACATCCTTAGAGGTCGGCCAGGCTTTGTTCCAGAAGAACTGCACACCCTGCCACGGCGAGTTTGGCGAGGGCGGGCCGAATCCGACACTGCCCGGCGACATCATCATGCCGATCAGCTCTTCCGAGTACCTCCAGACTCGCGACGACTTCACCTTGCGTTCGATCATCTCCCAGGGTCAGCCCAACTTCGGCATGTCACCCTTCTCCACCGCCAATGGGGGCCCGCTCGACGATCAGGAGATCGATACCATCGTGGCCTATATGCGCGCCTGGGCGGAGAATCCGCCGGTCGAACTGCCGCCCCAGGTGGTGGATCTTCCGCCGGCCGTCAGCGGTGCGGAGGTCTACACCGGCGTCTGTGCGCAGTGTCACGGCGCCGGCGGCGAGGGCGGCCTGGGCCCGTCCCTGAAGGATCCGGCCTTGCAGGCGGCCCGAACCGACCAGCAGTTGTTCGACACCATCAGTCAGGGTCACGCTGCCACGCCGATGATCGCCTGGGGAGAGATCCTCTCCTCCGAACAAATCCAGCAGCTGGTGGCCCACATCCGCCAGCTGGGACTCACACCCGCTGCCCCTCCGGCGGCTGGACCTTCCTTCTCGCGCGATGTCGTCCCTCTCCTGCAGCAGCACTGCGCCGCCTGTCACGGCACCCTCGGAGGCTGGGACGCCTCCAGCTATGAGACCGTCATGAGCTCGGGGAACAACGCACCGGTCGTGGTACCGGGCGACCCGTCCGCAAGCTTGCTGGCGCAGAAGCTCCTGGGGACGCAGACGGCGGGAGCCGTCATGCCGATGAGTGGGGTCCTGCCGCTTTCCGAGATCCAGCCCCTCCTGGACTGGATCGCCGCCGGCGCACTCGACAACTGATCCGGAGCACACATTCGCGCGACCGGAAAGTCCAACGGCCGACGGGGATCCCGTCGGCCGTTGCGCGTCCCCGGCGATCCCCGAGAGACCTAAGTCACCGGTGGGAGGAGCAGCGCGCGAGCCCATGTGCACGTCAGCACAAATCCGTCGGTCCGCACGCCTGCTCGCCGAACCCAGGACGCGTGGGGAGTTCCCCCCAAAGCCGTATCCACACACCGCCGTATCGACATCCGAGGCGACGGCGTCTACGATAAGAGCAGAAGGCGGGCGCATCCGTCTGGCAGAGTGGAAGGAGGGCACCATGGCCGCACGATCTTTCCTGGCCGTCCTGGTCACGTTGGCGCTGGCGGTGCCATTCACCGCGCTCTCGCTGGTCCTTGTGGCTGCGATTGGCAAGGCGGGCGAGCTCCTCGCCACATTGCCGGTATCGGCCTGGCCAAGCCTGGCGGCCGAGTTCTCCGGACGGTGGCCCGAGCTGGCCGGCATGGTCATCGGCCAGGCGGCGCTGATGCTGATTCTGATCCTCGCCCGGCGCCCGGAGCCTGCGTCCAAGGACGCCTGAGCGCACCCGCAGATCCGATCCCCGCGCATCCCTTGCCGCGCGCCCTCTCAGGGCGCGCGGTTTCAGCTTCCCCTGCAGAGAGACCGTTAACGCACGCGCGGCAGGCCGGCCTGCCGCGCGCTCTGAGCTCTGATCACTGAACCGGTGCCGCGGGATCAGCTGGCTTTCTTGTCTGTGCCGCCGCGCAGCGCAGACTGGACGATGACCCCCACCACGAACAGCCCGATCACGGCGAGCAGATGCCCCGCTGCCGAGAGATCGAGCGCACCGGCGATCAGCGTGGCGCCGGCAAGCGATGACAGCCCGATCAGCGCCCATTCGAACGCTGCCCCCAGCAGGACGGCACCCACGATCCCCCCAAGCAGGAGCGCCAGCCATCCCCAACCCGCGGCTTCCAGGTTCAGCAGTCTCACCAGGCTCAGCGCCAGGAACGCGCCGGCCAGGAAGCCCGCCAGTCCGACGGCCATGCGCTGGACGAATTGCGCCACCAGCGCGCCCACCACGCCGACCACTACCGCAATGACCAGGGCGAGCCATTCGGGCTGGACGCTCAGCAGATCGGTCGCCACCGCCCAGCCGGCGGCGAATCCGACGGCGGCCACGAACAGCCAGAACAACTTCCTCCCCAGGATGAGCAGTGCGCCTCCGGCCAGCAATCGGATGATCATCGGTCTCTCCCTCTGATTTCGAAATACCCCCGCCGGTCCCCGACCCGGTTACGGCTGAATGATTCCCTTGCGGATGGCGTACTTGACCAGCTCGGTGCGAGTGTGCAGGCCCAGCTTGTGCATGATGTTCTCACGATGCCGGGCGACGGTCTTGGGGCTGATGTTCAGCGTCTCCGCGATCTCGGCATTCCCCGCGCCCTCCGCCAGGTGGGCAAGCACCTCATGCTCGCGGGCGCTCAGCCCGTCGACCGCGTGCGTCGCCCGCGCCTGCTGATCCTGTTCGAGGTAGTCGCTCACCAGCAGCTTGGCCAGCGATGGGTACAGGTAGACTTCGCCGGCGGCGGCCGTGCGGATGGCCGTCAGCAGTTCCTCCGGTGCGGCACGCTTGGGGACATACCCGGTGGCGCCGGCCTCGAGCATGCGGAAGAAGTACTCTTCGTCCTCGTGGATCGTCAGCGCCACGACCGCCGTTGCCGGGCTGCGCTGCTTGATGGTCCGTGTGGCATCGATCCCGGACTGGTCCGGCAGGCCGATATCCATCAGAACGACATCCGGCCGCAGGGCTTCCACCGCCTGCAGCGCCTCGGCTCCCGTCCCGGCCTCGCCGACGATCTCCATGTCGGGTTCGCCTTCGAGCAGCATGCGCAGCCCGGATCGCACGACGGCGTGATCGTCAACCAGCAGCAGTCGAGTGCTCATCGTTTGTCCTCGCGTCGACCGGCATGGGGAATGCCGCCTCAATCAGCGTCCCCCGGCCGTGGTCGCTCAGGATCTGCACGGTTCCGCCCAGCATGTTGGCGCGCTCTTCCATGCCGAGCAGGCCCCACGCTCCGACCTTTCCCTTCCGGGCAGCGTTGAATCCGATCCCATCATCCTCAATCGTCAGCGTCACCGAATCCGGAGCATAGCGCAGCCGCAGCCAGGCATGCCTGGCGTTGGCGTGCTTGATGGTGTTGGTCAGTGCCTCCTGGGCCATGCGGAACAGAGCGGTGTTCACGGCGCCCGCCAGGGGGCGCGGCTCACCGTGGATCTCTACCGCCACCGGAAGCTGAGATCGGGTCTGGACTTCGCCGGCGAACCAGCGCAGGGCCGCCGGGAGGCCGAGGTCATCCAGGTGGGACGGACGCAGGTCGGCGATCAGCCGCTGAAGCTCGTTGAGCGAGCTCGTCACCAGGCTCTCCAGCTGACGCACGTTCTGGACGGCCCGGGCGGGGTCGCTGCTGACGGCTCCCTCGATGCCGCGCAGCCCGAGACCCAGGGCCGTGAGCGCCTGTCCCGTTTCGTCGTGCAGCTCACGGGCGATCCTCTGACGCTCGGCCTCCTGGGCCCCGACGCTCCGCCGCATCATTTCCAGCCGCAGTGCCTCGCGCGCACCCGCCTCGCGCAGCTGGGCCTCCTGCAGCTGGACGATCTCCGCCCTCTGCTCGACCTCAAAGCTGCGCAGGAAGCGCATCACGAAGTAGGAGGCCATGATGGCCATGCCGGCTCTCAGCAGTTGCACCGGAAACCCCAACAGGCTCTGGAACAGGTCGGAGTTGATGATCATCGACGGAGGAACGACGCTCGCCCGAGGGAAGGCTTGCCCGATCAGCCCGTAGATGGCAAAGGCCAGCGCGGCCATCAAGCAGTCGAACCCGAACTGGCCAAGGCCGGTGCGCTCGAACTCCCGGCGCTGGGCGATCAGCCCGGCGGCGGCCAGCAGCGCCGCCGGGATTGCCAGCATGTAACGCGACCAGACGTCGGCCGCATCCCAGAAAGTCAGCGTGACATCCAGGCGCCTGAGCAGCACCAGGATGCCCAGCAGCCACAGCACCGAGAGCGCCAGGGAGTCAATCCATCGCAGGCGAGGCTGGGGCCGGATGCGATCGAGCAGCGACGCCCCGAACAAGCTCAGCGACAGGAACGACGTCGCCAGGAGCACGATGCGCACCAGTTCCCAGGCATTGTGGCCCGGGATCGCCCAGGGGAGGATCTCAAGCCGGTCGAACATCTCCAGCCACTCATGCGATCCGTGAATCAGGCCGAACGCCGCCAGGGGAGCCAGCGCCAGGCGCAGGCGGGCGTTCGAACCGTGGCCGCGCTCGAGCAGGATGGCCAGCCCCATGCTGAAGAACGCCAATCCGTAGAAGAAGAAAATCAGGACGTAGCTGGTGGTATCCATCCTGTGTCCAGTTTAGCACCGGCAACCGCGGCGCGAAAGCGACGACCTGAACGGACCCGCGCGGCGCACGGAGTGCCGGGGGCTCGACACCTTCACCACATGCATCCCAGCTTCAAGGGCGCCGCTGCGAGAGTGAGGTACGCGCCGAGCGCACACCGGCCGCCAAGACGAACGCTCCCGCGGCTGGGCGCGGGAGCGCTGACGGTAAGGCGAATTGGAAGGGCGGTCAGACCCGCAGCCGCGTCCCGCACTTACGGCAGAAGACATCGCTGACGCCGGCCGGCGTGCCACACGAGTGACAGAAGACGCTCGAGGCGTCGATCGTGTGTGAGTCCGCCGCCGGGCGATCGATCGATCGGTGCCGAATTCGTCGGCTGCCGCTGGCTTCCTTCCGCGAGCGCAGGAACAACACCGCACCTACGATCAGCAGCGTCGCCCCCAGACCGCCGATCCCCCACGGTGCCCATTCGAGCCACACCGAGCCCTGTCCCGAGGGTTCGACCGGGCCGATCGCCGGCGTTTCATCGCCGGCCGCCGCAGGCAAGGCATCGATCGTCAGCCCCGAAGCGGAGGCGGTGTACCCCACGTCCAGGCGGGCGTCCGCGGTCCCATCCTGGGCCCCGAGGCTCCCGGTGTAGTACGTGAGCCCATCCGGGCCGAGGCGGTCGCCGGCGGGCGCGGGTTCGATCTGCATCGATGCCACACCGAAGGGCTGCTGCACCTCGAAGGCCAGTTCGCCGACCGGCCAGCCGCCGGGCCACACGAGCGTGTAGTCTCGTTGGTCAACGTTCATCGAGAGCGTATCGTAAAACTCAATCTGGATCCGCGGATTCTCGGCCTGGATCTCCAGCGAGGACCAGTCACCTGTCCCCGGCAGGCGAGTGTAGTTGGCCAGGATCAGGGCGCCGTCCCCACCCTGCTGCGCCACGGCAGCCGGTTCGCCGGCGCGCGCCGGGATCGGGATCGAGAGGGTCGCCGGGAGCGACGTTCCTTCGGCGAGGGTCACGCGATAGATGACCAGCATGGCGCGCTGATCGTATTCCGGCCACAGGGCGATCTCGACGCGCTGCAAGGCAGGCGAACCCTGTGCCGTTGCCTGCCCGGGAAAGCAAACTGCGCCGAGCAGACCGGCCAGGACGATCAACCGTACGACGGGACGCATGGGAGACCTCCGTCAGGCGCGTCGATAGTACCAGAACACCGCGCCGACGGCGAGCACGGCCACCACACCCAGCAGCACCAGGCTGCCGGTGCGCGAAACGGGGCCTTCTGGAACCTGGGTCGGCGAGAGGATTCCCACCGCCGGGCTGAAGGTCATCACGTAGGCGCTCACATTGGCGACCTCGGACTCGCGTCAAGGGTCCGCCACGCGCCTGGAGCCATGGCGGCATCGTCGAGCCCTGGACGCCGTCCCCGACGACCTGGCGGATGTAGCTCAGAGGCTCATTGCCTGGCCAGCTCTTGGCGAGCTTTCCCCCGATGCCCCCCTGACCTTTTGCACCGTGGCAGACGGTGCAGTTGGATTGGTAGACGACACTTCCTGCGCCCGCATCACCAGGGATGCCCGGTGCCGGGGTCACCGGCTCCGGCTGATAGGTCGGCAATGGAGCCAGCGGCTCTGTCCCGCTGAAGACGACCAGGATGTAGGCCGCCAGGTCCTCGATGTCATTCTCGGTCAGCGGGCCGCCGTTCTCCTGGCCCCAGGCAGGCATGCGCGTTCCAGGGATCCCGTTGCGGATCGTATCGAACAGCGTGGCGGTGATGCTGATGCCCGGGAAGTCGGTCAGACTGGCGCCCTCGCGGCCCTGCCCATCGACGCCATGGCACACGGCGCAGTTCTCCACGAACAGGCGTCCGCCATTCCCCGGGTCGCCGGTGTCATGGGCAGCCGCCGCCCCGACGGCCAGCAGCGCGACCATCATCAGCGCGATCCCCGTCGTCCAGCGCAGCCCTGTCCGCATCCCGTGCCTCCCAGAACTCCCCGCCGCCTGGTCCTCGCCGAAGCGGGCGGGCTCTCGATCCCGGCGCTCGCTGTGCGCCACCCCCCGTGCGTCACCACGCGCCGGGTGGGAAAGGGGCGCCGCGTCAAACCGTCCTCCCGGCGCCCTGTTTCCTGCGTCGATCGCCTTCGCCTAGCGCAGGCTGAGCATGTAGGCCAGCAGATCCGCCATATCCTGCGCGCTCAAACGGTCCGCATAGTTCTGCGGCATCAAATTCGACTGGAAACCCTCGACCACGTACGCATTGCTCATCACGACCAACTCGAACAGGTACTGCTCTGCCGAGGTCGCCTGGCCGGCATAGCCGGGTGCCTGGAAACGCGTCTCGGCCCGGGAGCCGATCCCGGGGGCTCCGGCGTCCGCCGGCCACTTAGGCCCGACGGCGGTCAGGACGTGGCAGCTGGCGCAGCCAAGCACGCCTTCGGAGAGTGACTTGCCGCGCGCCGCATCCCCGTCCGGCAACGCGACCGTGATGTCGGCCCCGACCGTGGGACCGGTTGGCACCGGGTGCGCCCGTGCCCAGGGCACGGTCTTGCCAGTTCAGGATGAACGCCGTCAGCGCGTCGACCTGGTCATCGCGCAAGGGGCCGCCGAAGGCTGCGCCCCAGGTGGGCATGCGCTGGGGGTAGGTCGTGCCAACCGAGGGCACCGGGCGGCCGGCGGCGATTACGCCGCGCACGTAGTCCGGCAGCGTCCCGCCGTATCCGATCTTTGCCAGGCGCGAGCCGTCGAACAGGTCTGCGGCGTTGATCGCCGGGGCCACACCCTCGATCCCCTGGCCCTGCGGGCCGTGGCACGGGCGGCAGCTGTCTTCGAACAGCGTGGCGCCGGCCTCGATGGCGCGCGCCTCGTAGGCCCGGGTGAATTCGGTCATGCGGTTCTGCTCGCCCAGCGTGACGGCCACCGTCACGCCGATCAGCGCCAGAAGGGCCAGCAATCCGAGTGCAATCTGTCCCTTCATCGTCTACGCTCCCTGGCCGTAATTGCCGTCGCGGTGGAGGTAGACCGACTGGCTGAACTCACCCGCCGTGCCGTCGGCCGTGTTGGTCCAGGTCACGCGCAGCGTGACCTTCTTCAAGTCGGTCTGCCAATCCTCGATCACCATCAGCCCCGCCACGTCCGCGCGGCCTGCGCTTTGGACGTTGGTCAGGACCTCTTCGTAGCGCTGCAGCAAATCCTGCAACGTGGCGTTGGGCGCCGCCGACCAGGCCGCCGCCTCATAGCTGCCGTAGGCCAGATCGTCCCACGGCGCGCTGCGCAGCGGGCCGGGATGGGTCTGCGGCAGCAGCTCGGCCACCGCCTCCTGATCCGGCGAGGTGCTCACGGCGTAGTGCGGCGTCCCCATGTAGGACAGGATGGCCATGACGGCCACCAACACCGCCGCCGCGGACAGGCCGATCCGCCGGTCGCCATAGCGACGGCTCGGGCCGACCTCGAGATACGGGAACAGCAGGAGCAGCCCGGTGGCTGCACCGGGGACGATCAGGCCCCAGATGACCTTGTCGCCGATCTTGAGCAGCCCCTGCAGCCACAAGAAATACCACGGGGCGGTTGTGTGCAGCGGGGTGATGAGCGGATTGGCGTGCGGTTCGAGCGCCGGTGCGTTATACAGATACGCCGCCGCGGCGAACAGCACCGCCAGCAGCCCGGCGACGTACCACAGCTCACGCGTCAGGATCTCGGGCATGAAGTACACCCGGCTGTCCATCGGCACGCGCTTGGCGGTGTCCTCGCCGACCTTCTCCCCTTCCGGCGGCAGGCTGTGCCCGTGGTGGATGACCTTGTAGTAGTGCACGCCGAAGGCGACGATCCCGGCCAGCGGCAGCGCCACGACGTGCAGCAGGTAGAAGCGCAGCAGCCCGTTGGCGCCGAACTCCGGCGCACCGCGCACCAGCAGGTTGACGTTGCGGCCGACGATCTCCGGCGGGATGGCCTCGACCATCGAGGCGCCGATCGTCACCGCCCACAGGCTGAGCTGGTCCCACGGGAGCAGATAGCCGGAGAACGAAAGCACCAACGTCACGAACAGCAGGATCACACCGGTGGCCCAGGTGAACTGGCGCGGCTTCTTGTACGAGCCGGTGACGAAGGTGCGCAGCATGTGCAGCACCACGACGATCACCATCAGCTCGGCCGCCAGCCGGTGCAGGTCGCGCATCAACTGGCCGAACGGGACGTTGCTCAACAGATTGAGCATGTTCTCGTAGGCCACGACCGGCGACGGTGTGTAGTAGATCATCAGGTAGATGCCGGTCACGATCTCGAAGACCCCGAAGAAGGTCGAGAGCCAGCCGAGACGGAAGGTCGGATAGAAGCCGTCGACCATGCGGTGGTAGTAGGTGGGCTTCATGTGCAGCCAGAAGCCCTCGGCGTGCGGGGTCAGCCTTGGGTTGGGCCGGCCGGGCGGATCGTCGCGCAGCACGCCGCGCACGTCCGCCGGGTTCAGGCCGGCGGTGACACGCGTGACGACATCCACCCACTTGTCGTTCAGCGCCGTCCGCAGGCCCTTGCGCTTGACCTCGTCCAGCACCGGAATGTGTAGTCGGAAGATCGCCATGCCCCGCCCCTCCTAGATCCCGCCGCCCGGCTTGGAATTCACCGCGCCGACGACGCGGCGCCCGGTATCGATACGCAGGGCGGCAGCCCCTGCCGGGATCGTGACCGCGGCGGCCTCCTGGCTGCCCAGCGTCGGCTCGCTTCGGCTGAGGACGTTGCCGTTGGCATCGAGCACTTCGACGAAGAACACGTCCAGGTTGCGTCGGGCGGGCCCGTCAATGCGCGCCCCGGACTTGAGGTACTTCGATCCGTGGCACGGGCATTCGAACCGGTCGTTCGTCGGCACCCACTTGTAGACGCATCCCAGGTGGACGCAGACTTTGTAGATCGCCTTGAGGCCCGGCTGGAGGGAATAGTCCTTCGGCTGCCGCGGGTCCTGCAGGCCGGCGTCGCCGATGTTGACCAGCCAGAACCGGCCGTCCGGGAAGTCCGTCGGTTGGCTGTCCGGTGCAGGGAGTTCGGCAATCGGCAGCGTGAACACGCCGCCGAACTCGCCCTCGCGGAAACGCGGCAGGGCAAACCACAGTGTGACCCCTCCGCCCCCGGCGAGGAACACGGCCATCGAGGCTCCCCACAAGTAGTTCAGGAACTCTCGCCGGCTGAGCGGAACGCCAGCGTCGGCGCCCGGCGCAGTCTGGACGCCTGCATCGGTCATGCTGCTCCTCCTGTGATCCCGCGAACGAGGGGAGGCGGGCTCTGACGTGCCGCGCCGATCCGCCCGAGTTGAGGTTGGTCATTTTTAGCATATATGACCAGATAAGTCAATTTTGACCTTCTCAGGTCCGGGATGACCTCTCACGTACTCCCGCCCTCCCAGCCGCACCGCAGCCCGGCACGCCGCGCCACGTACCCGGGCAGTACTCCAGTCTGCGAAGCCTGTGCGGCGCCCGAGAGGGGCTCCCCGGCGCTGCATACGCGTCCGGGCGCATCGTGCGGCTGCAGACGGCCCGCCTCGAAAGCGGTGGGGCGAACCCAGCGGTTACAATACGCTCATGGAATCGCCTGCCCCCGCCGCGCCGCTCTGGATCGACACGCCGGAGCAGCTTGCGGCATGGATCGACACCCAGCGCCACACCGCCCGCCTGGCCATCGACACCGAGTCGAACAGCCTGCATGCCTACCAGGAGCGGGTGTGCCTGATCCAGGTCAGCACGCTGGAGGGTGATGTTCTGATCGACCCGCTCGGGCGCGCCGAGATGGGCGCCCTGGCGCCGCTCTTCGCCTCGCCGGCCATCGAGAAGGTCTTCCACGGCGCCGAGTACGACCTGGCCTGCCTCAAGCGCGACTTCGGCTTCGAGATCGTCAACCTGTTCGACACGCGCCTGGCGCTGCGCACGCTGGGAATGCAGCCCAGCGGCCTGGCCGATGTGCTGGCGCAGGAGTTCGGCGTGACGCTCGACAAGCGCTACCAGCGCGCCGACTGGGCCAAGCGTCCGCTGCCCCCGGCGCAGCTCGAGTACGCTCGCTTCGACACCCACTACCTGCTGGCCCTGCGCGATCGCCTGGCGGATGCGTTGCAGCGTGCCGGGCGTTGGGAGGAAGCCGTCGAGGCCTGCGCCCACCTGGCCTGCACGGTTCATCCCAGCATCAACGGCGGCCCGGAAGGCTTCTGGGGCATGACCAATGCCCGCAAGCTCGAGCCGCGCCAGGCGGCCGCGCTGCGTGAGCTCCACGCCTGGCGCGACCAGACGGCCCGTCAACTCGACCGTCCGCCCTTCAAGGTGATCGGCGACGATGCGCTCCTCAGCCTGGCCCGCGTGCAGCCGCAGGTGGCCGAGGAATTGGGTGACGTTCCCGACCTTCCGCCGCGCCTGGCGGAACGCTACGCGGAACCGATCCTGGCCGCCCTGGCACGCGGGCGGAGCGTGACGCCCCCGCGTCCCCCGGCCGCCGAGCCGGTGGACCCGGCCGTGCTCGCCCGCTACGACCAGCTCCGTCGCTGGCGCAAGGCCGTCGCCGGCGAACGCGGCGTCGAGTCGGATATCGTCCTGCCCCGCGAGATCCTGTGGGACATCGCCCGGGCGGCGCCGCGCACGCTGCCGGCGCTCGAGCCCCTGATGGCCTGCCTGCCCTGGCGGCTGCACGCGTACGGCCCGGCGCTCCTGGCCTCGCTTTGGGGTGCGCCCCCGTCGACCGAATGAGGTGAGGATGGAGATCACATTTGCCGGCGCCGCCCAAACCGTCACCGGCTCCCAGCACCTGATCGGCATCAACGGCCATCGCCTGCTCCTCGAATGCGGACTGTTCCAGGGCCGGCGCGCCGACACCTACGCCCGCAATCGCACCTTTCCGTTCGACCCGCGAGGGATCGACGCCGTCATCCTCTCGCATGCCCACATCGACCACTGCGGCAACCTGCCCAACCTGGTGCGCCAGGGATTCGGCGGCTCGATCCACGCCACGCCCAGCACGGTCGATCTCACCGATCTGACGCTGCGCGATTCGGGCCACATCCAGGAATCCGATGTCGCCTTCCTGAACAAGAGGCGCGCCCGTGACGGGCTTGAGCCGGTCGAACCGCTGTACACGACCGCCGACGCCGAAGCGGTCTCGGAACAACTCGTCCTGCAGGCCTACGCCCGGCCGTTCGAACCCGTCCCGGGCGTCATCGCCCGGCTGGTGGATGCCGGGCACATCCTGGGCTCGGCCGGTGTCGTGCTCGACCTGGAGGAGAAGGGACGCAAGCTGCGCCTGATGTTCTCCGGCGACATCGGCCGATTGCGCATCCCGCTGCTGCGCGATCCGGTCGCCCCGTCCGAAGCCGAGGTGCTGTTGATGGAATGCACCTACGGCGACAAGCCGCACCTCGCCCCGGAGGAAGCCACCGCCGGACTGCAGCAGGTTCTGCGCCGCACGTTCGAACGCCGCGGCAAGGTCATCATCCCGGCCTTCGCCATCGGCCGCACGCAGCTGCTGGTCTACACGCTCCACCAGATGATCGACGCCGGCGAACTGCCGCGCGTGCCGGTGTTACGTCGACAGCCCGCTGGCGACGAACGCCACCGAGATCTTCCGCCGCCACCCGGAGGACTTCGACGACCAGGCGGTAAGGTTCCTGAAGGAGGATCCGCACGGCCGGCTGTTCGGCTTCGACCTGCTCACGTTCACCAAGTCGGTGGAAGAGAGCAAGGCCATCAACGAACACAAGGGCCCGGTGGTGATCATCTCCGCCTCCGGCATGGCCGAGACCGGGCGGATCTTGCATCATCTGCGCAACAACCTGGACGACCCGCGCAACACGGTCCTGATCACCTCCTGGATGGCGCCCGACACGCTGGGCCGTCGCCTGACCGAAGGGCAGAAGACGGTGCGGATCTTCGGCGAGGAGTACCCGGTGCATGCCGAAGTTGCCACCGTCGACGGTTTCTCGGCCCACGCCGGGCAGGACTACCTGGAGAGCTACGCCCGAGCTTCCGCCGGAACGCTCAAGCGCCTGTTCCTGGTCCATGGGGAACGCCAGCCGGCCGAGGCGCTGCGTGCCAGGCTCGGGGACCTGAAGATCCCGATCGATTATCCGGAACGCGGAACGCGGATCGAGATCTGACATCTGGCGTCACGCATCACGACGACGCCAGGCCGGGGGGCAGCATGGCGTCCCTTCCCTTCACCCAGAAGGCTGTGATCATCACCGGCGCCTCCAGCGGCATTGGCGAGGCGGCGCTCCGGCCCCCCCAACCTCTTCGTCATCCCCTGGACGAAGAACGGCGCTGGTATCGCTATCACCATCTCTTCTCCGACTTGCTGCGCAACCAGTTGGCCCGCTCGCAACCGGCACTGATCCCCGTGCTTCACCGGCGCGCCAGCCGCTGGTACGAGGAAAATGGGGATATCCAGGCCGCGGTCGATCACGCGCTGCAGGACAGCGATCTGACCCGAGCGGCTCGACCTGATCGAGCGAAACGCCCTTCTGGAGTTGTATCAAGGGCGGGTCACCGTGGTCCTGGGCTGGTTCGACAGGCTGCCTGAGGCGGTCGTGCAGGCTGCCCCCATGTTGTGCATCGGCAAGGCCTGGGCGTTGGTCTTGATGCAACGCGGCACGCGCAGGGGCGAGGTGGAGCGGGCTCTACAGGCCGCGGACCGGGCCCTGGATCGGGTGAACGCAGGGGAAGCGCTGCGCGATCTGGTCGCCGGACACGCGGCCACCATCCGGGCTTATTTGCTGCGATCGCCGGCGCTGATCGGCGAAAGACCGGAAAAGCTGATCGCGCTCTCCCGGGAAGCCCAGCGGCTCCTGCCGGAGCAGGAAAAGGCGATTCGCAGCGTCAATGGCCTGAACATCGGCTACGGTTACCTGGTGCTGGCGGATATGCAGGCTGCTGAGCTCGCATATCAGACAAACCCTGGAGGACGGTCTGGCCGGGGGCAATTTCTACGCCGCCATCTACGGGCCGATCAACCTGGTTCTGATCGCCCTCCTGGCGGGACGCTTGAACGAAGCCCTGCAGCTATGTGAAACCCACATCGAACGATTCAACAAGATCCTGGCCGGTCAGAATTTCCCGCCGCTCGGGGCACTGTATATTCTGAAGGGCAGCATCCTCCTGGAATACAACCGCCTGGCAGAGGCCGAACCGGTGTTGATGGAAGGGCTCGATTTGATCCGCTGGACGGGGGAGTATGAGGCGCACTACGACCGGCTATACAGCCCTGGCGCGCTTGCGCGCCATCCAGGGGGACCGGCCGGCCATGTTGGAAGCGGTGAAGACCCTCGAAGAGACCTGGCCTGAAGGCGCCTTCTATGCCCAGGCTTTGCGCCACCGCCTGTTGATGCGTCATTGGCCCGACGATCCGGACGTGCAGAAGGATGCCCAGACCTGGTTGGCCCAGTCAGGGATCGATTTCGGAAAGCTGGACGTGATCCACAGCGTCGACCCCATGAGCATGGCCCAGCTTCGAGAGCTATCTGGGCGCGGCCCACGTGCTGGCGCGCCTGGCAAAAGGGAAGCCGGCGCATACCCGCTTGAAGACGTTCATGCTTACCTGGAGCGCCAGCAGGATTTCGCCGCGGCCCATGAGTTCACCGGCCCGGTCGTGGAAATCGCCATCGCCAGGACCTTGCTCTATCAGGCTGCGGGGAAGAAGCATGAAGCGCTCGAAATCCTCGAGACGGCGTTAAGCGACGGCGGCACCCACGGGGCTCTTGCGCATCTTTGTGGACGAATGCGGACCCCTGCAAGCTTTTCTGGAGGAGCTCAAACCCCGATTGGCAGACGAAACCCTGATCGCGTATGCCAACCGCCTGTTGGAAGCGATCAGCTGCGAACCGGCGAAACCCGAAACCGGAGACAGCACGAGGCGCTGTTGAGCGAGCGTGAGCTCGAGGTGCTGCGTAATCTGGCCAAGGGGCTGACCTATGAAGAGATCGGCCGGCAGCTCTTCCTCAGCCTGAACACGGTCCAATTTCACGTCAAGAACATCTATCGCAAACTGCTGGTCAACAAGCGGGTGCAGGCGATCGAGAAAGCCAGAGAGATGAATTTGATCTGACCCCCTGCGGCAAAACCACATATTTACGTGTCAAGGAACCACATGTTCATGTGGTTCTTTTTTTTATCTGCAGGTTGTAGAATAGCAATCGAAGATGGATTGACTCTTGAAGGAGAGAAGGAGAAACGAACAATGAAATCAAACCATCTATTGATCGTCGCCGCACTAGTGCTGCAATGCTGCTCGCTGGCTGCGGTTCCCGGCCCAGGGTAGGCGCATTGCAGACCGAGTTCAGAATCGGTCGAGCTGGGTAGACGCCAAGTCGGTCGGCGTCGAGATCAATTTTGGCGCTGGCGACTTGAAGCTGTCGAACGGCGTGAAGAGCTGCTTGAAGCAGACTTCGACTATAACGTCGCGAGCTGAAGCCGGAACTGGAGTACACAAACAACACCTCGCTGTTCGGCAACTGAAGGCATTGGTATGCGTCTCAGAACATAAGAATTCAAATGGCGGACTGCGGCGGAAGAGAGGTGCCAGAGCGGTTGAATGGGGCGGCGCCGGCTGAGCTCCAAGGCTGCCCCAGCTCCAGTAGTTCCGGAGGGCGCGCAGGCAGGCGAACTGACGGGTTTGAAAGGATGCGAATTCCAACCTGCGGACGGCAAGACGAAATATGCAGCCGAGTGCAGCACGCTGATCGTCCCGGAGAACTGGGACAAGGCGGGCTCGCGCCTGATCGCGCTGCCCGTCGTGCGCATCCCGGCCACGGGCCGAACCTGGCTGAACCGGTGTTCTAGCTGCTCGGCGGCCCCGGTCAATCAAACTTATCCTGGGCGCCTCCCGATTGGCTGCTCGAAAACCAGACGTGGTGATGGTCGGATACCGTGGGAGGACGGCACGGTGGTGCTCAAGTGTCCGAATTGGACCGCCTGGTGAAAGCTCACATGGGCAACGACCTATTCAGCGACAAGGCGCGTGCGGAGATGGCGACTGCTGTCAAACAGTGCGCGCGACCTACCAGGAGGCGGGCGTTGACCTTTCGGGTTACACGATCCGCAGGTGATCGAGGATATGGAAGCGGCCCGCAAAGGCGCTGGGATACGAGCGGATCAACCTGCTTCAGCGAGAGCTACGGGACCCGCGTGGCGCAGATCTACGCCTACATGTATCCAGAGAGCCTGCAGCGGGTGATCCAGATCGGCGTCAACACCCCCGGCCACTTCCTCTGCGACCGGGCTGTGCTCGACAAGATGATCGGGCACCTGGCCGAGCTGTGCGCTCAGGACGCTGATTGCAGCAGCCGGACGGACGATTTTGCCCAGACCATGTACGACGTCAACCGCAACATGCCAGAGCGCTGGATGATCTTCAATATCGACCCCGATACGGTCCGCCTCGGCACTCAGTTCATGATGATGGACAACGCGAACTTCGCCGACGGTCTTCGATGCCTACCTGGCGGCCGGCGAAGGCGACCATTCCGGCCTGGCGATGCTGAACCTGATGACGAAGGTGATGTATCCCGCGGATGCAGCTGGTCTTCGGCGACCTGTTCAACAAGGCCGGGACGGTAGACCTGGACAAGTACGGCGGCCCGAGAGCATCAGCCTGGGGAACTCGATCATGGGCGCACCGCATCTCGGAGTTCATCTGGCCGAGCGCGGCGGAATGGCCGCTCGAACTGATCCCCGAGGAGCTGCGCGAGCCTCCAGGAAAGCGACGTGGAGATGCTGCTGGTCAACGGAACGGTGGACTTCTCCACACCGCCCACCGCATTGGACGAGGCCAGGCCTTACTGGCACAAGGCGCAAATGGTGCTGCTGCCGGAATTCAGCCATGTGGAAGATGAATACACGCTGCAAGCAGAGGCCTTCGAACGGCTGATCACCAGCTACCTCGATACCGGCGTGGGGGACGACAGCCTGTACGTGTACCAGCCGCTGCGATTCAAACCGGGCATGAGCCTGACCGTGATGGCCAAGGCTGCTGGTCGCAGTCATGTAGTTCATCCTGCCGGCGCTGATCCTCTTAGGGTATTGTATCGGGTGGCACGCCGAATGCCGTCGGCGTCCGAGAGCAGAGTGAAACGGGCGAAAATGAAGAAGTCCATGACCTGATCAATCCGCTGAACGACGATGTTGCTTCTCGGGATCCTGTGTCTCGGCGGCCGGCGGCGGCGATTGCCCAAGTTGACGCAGGGTCGCGTCGAGCGGGAATGTACCCGGTGCATCCATCGCAAGGCAAAGGGCCCGACGGATGCCGCCGAGCTGGAGGCCTTCCTGGATGATCTGTTCGCAGCGCAGATGGAAGAAAAACACATCCCCGGCGCCGCCGTCACGCGGTGGTAAGAGACGGAGAGGTGTTGCTCGCCAAGGGCTACGGCTACGCCGACCTCGAGAACAGCGTCCCCGTTGATCCCGAGCTCACCGTCTTCCGCATCGGCTCGAGCGGCAAGCTGTTCACCTGGACAGCGGTCATGCAGCTCGTCGATCAGGGAAAGCTCGACCTGAACGAGGATATCAACACCTACCTCGACTTCCGCATCCCGGATACCTATCCGCAGCCGATCACCCTCGAGCACCTGTTCACCCATACGGCCGGGTTCGAAGAGTCGTGGTACGAGACGTTCACCCTGGATGCTCGAATGACATCGCTGTCCGCCGGGCGAATGGCTGTCCACCCATATACCGGCGCGGCGTCCGTCCGCCCGGCGAAATCCCCGGCCTACTCGAACTACAGCGCGGAATTGGCGGGGTACATCGTGGACGCGCGCCTCCGGCCGGCCTTACGGCCAGTACGTCCAGGAACAGATTCTTGGACCCACTGGGGATGACGCACTCATCGGCCTCCGGCGGGATGCCGGCGAATTCGCGCGGACAGCGCATCCATCGGCTACTACGTACGTTGACGGCGCGTATGAGCCGGTGCCCGATGAAGCGGATTATTCAGGCCAGGTGGCGATGGTGCCGGCTGGCGGGCATGCGAGCAGCATCGCGGATATGGCCCGCTTCATGATCGCCCACCTTCAGGATGGGCGCTACAGCGATGGCGCCGCCGGCGAATTCGCGCATCCTGGAGGAGGGTACGGCGGAGCAGATGCACAGCACCCTATACGCGCCCCGACCCGCGCCTGCTCGGCACCGCGTACGGATTGTTCGAATTCACGGACAACGGCCAGCGGACGCTCGGGCACAACGGCGAAACCCTGGGCTTCCGGAGTCTGCTGCTGCTCATCGCCCGAGCAGAGCCTGGGCGTCTTTGTGGCCTATAACAGCGAGACGGCAGGGGGGCTGGAATTGCAGCATCTCGGCTTCCAGAGGGCCTTTTTCGACCACTACTACCCCGCGCCCGCAGTCGAGCCGATCCAGCCGCCCGCGGATTTCGCCGAGCGGGCCGGCCGGTTCGAGGGCAGCTATCAGCTCACTCGGATGTCGTACACCACGCTCGAGAAGTCCATGGAATTCTTCGGCGGCAACATCGTGCGGATCAGCAGTCCCGGCGACGGCACGCTGCTGTTGACGACGGGATGGGGCGTGTGGAGATTCGTCGAAGTGGAGCCGCTCTACTTCCGCCAGGAAGACGGCGCCATTTCAGCATCGCCTTTCGTGAGGACGGCCAGGGGCGCATCACCCATCTGTTTACCGACCTCACGCCCATGTACACCTTCGAAAAGCTGGCCTGGTTTGAAACGCTCCGCTTTCAACATGGGGCTGCTCGCGGCCTGCACGCTGATCTTCCTATCCATGATCGCGGCGGCATCGATCGGGGCGATCCGTAGCCGACCGCCTCCGCGGCGACCCGAAGGCCGAGCCTCGCGGCGCGGCGGGCGGCGCAGCGGATCCTGCTCGGGATCAGCATCGCTGAACGTGCTCTTCGTGGGCGGCATGTTCCTGTGGAACAATCCGAAGCCGATGTTCGGCGTTTCCACCCCATTCCAAATCGTGCTCGGCCTGGGAGTTTTGTCGGCCGCCCTGACGGCCGGCGCGCTAGCCCTGCACCGCGCTGGCCTGGAAGGACCGCTACTGGGGCGCGGCCGCCCGCGTGTACTACACGCTGGTGACGGCGGCGGCGGTCGCGTTCATCTGGTTCCTGGATTTCTGGAACCTGCTCGGCTGGCGTTTCTAGCCGGTGCTCAATCCATGGCTGGCGGGGATGCCATCGCTCACCCGCCAGCCAAGAGTAAAGAGGAGAACTGTCATGTCCACTCAAGAAGCCTCCATAACCGAGAACCTTCAGGGAATTCCGGGTGCCAGGTTGAGAAGCCAATACACGCTCTTACAGACTCCTCGGTATTTGGCTGGCTGGAGGAGCACCGCTGTGGATTTTCGGTTGGGTGATCCACCCGACTTTGAGCCAGGGACTCTCTGCATGGGATAGAGGTCTTCTGTGGATGAAATTGGCTCTCGTCGCGGCGGTCTGGCAATTTGTGCTCTCGATGCTTATCCTCTATCGCGAAGAAGGAAACATTCGGATATCGACCATCGGCCGCCGCTTCTGGCTGAACCATCCGGTCTCACCGAGGACGGGCAAGAAGGATAAGCGGCTGTGGTGGCTGCTCATCCCGCTGATGCTTCTTGTCGTCGCATTGGAACTTGGACTTGCGCCTTTTCTCAACGGAATTTGGACAACGCTTTTCCCCTTCCTGGCGGAACCCCAAAGCCGCAGCCTGGATGCCTTGTTCGCCCCTGAAATGCGGGCTCGCTTGATTGGCGCATGGGACTTCTTTGCGCTCTTTGTGATCCTGTCGGTATTCAACAACTTCCTGAGTGAAGAATTCCTGTTCCGCGGAGTGCTGCTTCCCAAGATGAAGGGAGTCTTTGGGAGATGGGACTGGGTTGCTAACGGCATTGTCTTCGGACTGTATCATCTCCACATGCCGTGGGGCATACCCGGCAATATCGTGTTCGGTTGGTTGATGGCATTCACTGCGAAGCGTTACCGCAGCAACTGGCTCCCGATCGTAATGCATAACGGGCAGGCTTTCTATTTCGGCTTCTTGATCCTGGGAGTTGTTCTTGGGCTCGCATAGAGACACTGGCCGATCGTCTGACACGAGCGCTGAAGGCCTGGTCAGTGCCTGGATACATGGAAAAGGAGTTTGGATCATAGGCAAACGTCTTCTCAGTCATTGGATGCTGAGCTTCGACAACTCATGAACAGGCCTGCCTGGAAATCACAAAGGGAAAGCTCATGTCCACTCAAGGAATAGCCGCAACGAATAGTGTTTCAACCAAGGAGAACCTGTCAAGGCGCTCAGAAGGGCAACACACACTCTGGCAAATCCTTGGAATATGGTGGCCGCCGGCGCCCCGATGTGGCTGTTGGGTTGGCGGTTCTAGTCGGACTGACGTCTCAAGGCCGGCGGGGGCACGGATCGCGTCCCCGCCAGCCAACAACAAAAGGGAGAGAAGGAAGATGTCTGCATTTGTAAGGGAATACCCCGCAATCTCCCTGCTGATCCTGGCCATGATCTTTGGCACAGCTCCTTCGCTTGCCGTAGCTACTGGCCTGCTACCCCCGGCGGCTTCGCAGCTTGGAGCGCTTAGCTCCAGTCTGGCGGCGATCGTGCTCGTCCTGGTTGAAGGTCGAAAGGGCGGCCTTCGGGAGTTGCTCCGACGCTTCTTGATCTGGCGCGTTGGCATCCCGTGGTGGGCCTTCACGCTGCTCTTCGCGATCATCCCGTCCGTGGCTGCTTTGTATCTGTTCGACCTGCTCGGCGGACCGCCTGTGGATTGGAGCGGGCTTCCGCCACTGTATACCGTCGTTCCAATGTTCCTCATGCTCACCATTGCAGCCGGCATGGGTGAGGAGTTTGGCTGGAGAGGATTCCTCCTGCCCAGGCTCCAAACCCGCCACAACGCCCTGGTTTCAGCCCTTATCGTTGGAGTGGTCTGGGCGATCTGGCATATACCCCTGTTCTTCATCAAGGGAACGAGCCAGTACGACATGCGAACGCAAGATGGATTGTTTCCCGTCATGCTCGGCTATTCGGCATTCGTGATCGTCTCCTCGATCCAGTTCGCTTGGGTCTTCAACAACACCAAGGGCAGTGTGCTGCTGGCCGCGGTCATGCATGGCGCAAGCAACGCCTGGGGTGGGTACATCGATGTCTACCGGGGGCATTTCGGCGGGATCCTCACATTCCTGGCCGTGTCAGTGCTGGTGTCCATCATCATCGTCCTGGTGGCCGGGCCGACCGATCTCTCCCGCACAAACAAGAGAAACGTGCTTGAGCTTGAGGGAGCACAGCCTGAGAGAACTCAGTCACTAGAAGGAAGTGTTGTGCAACCGGCAGCCCCTCGGTAGGGCTCTTGTGGTCAGAACATCGGATCGAGGAGATAGATGCCGGAGGGTACATAGCTTTGTCCGAACCGTATCTGGCGCGAGTGCATCGCTGGGCTTGGGACGGGCTCACGTAGCCCCGAGATCCGCCAGCTCGGCAAATCATGGATCGTGTGCTTGCTCTCCGGCACGATCCCAGGAGCGCCTATGAGGAGCTTGGCTTGGCAGACTGGTTCCCGGAATTCGCGGAGCAGGATTCTTCTGCAGTAGCGAAGAGAGGATGGTCGGGGTTCTTCCACAAGCGCCCCGACCGTCCAAAGCTCAATGAGCGCACATCTCTCGTTCAGATAAACGGAGAATAGAGATGACAACAGATACACCTTCACACCCGGCGATTTAAGGCAGGATGAACCGCGCTCAGGCGGAACGATTGGATCAATACACCCTCGGGCAGATTCTCGGCATCTGGGCACTGGCTGCCCTCCCGATGGGGATCCTTGGTTGGGTCGTATTCCCCGCTTTGTCGCCCGATTTCCGCTCGGACCCGCTTGGAGCTGCCGTCACCCGGACAGTGCTGCTCACAGTTGGTTTGATCTGGCTGTTTGTGCTTTCCATGATTATCGTCCGCAAGGAGGAGGGTGATCTCCGCTGGGCGACGATCAAGCGCAGGCTTCGCCTCAACACGCCGCAGGAACCAACAACCGGCCAACCTCGCCGCCGCTTATGGCTGTGGGTAGTTCCGGTCCTTCTCGTGAGCGTCGTGTGGGATATTGCCATGGTGCCAATCGTCCAGAAACTCTGGGTGTCGGTCTTCCCGTTTCTTGCCGAGCCTCCGGGTTACAGCCCTGCCGCGATCTTTGAATTGCAAGAGATCTTGCAGCAGCTGGTGGGCGCCTGGTGGTTCTTTGGCCTGTTCGTGGTTATGTCTGTCTTCAACGTCTTCCTGGGAGAGGAGCTGCTATTTCGGGGAGTGCTGCTTCCCAAGATGGAGGGAGTATTCGGCCGGTGGAGCTGGGTGGCAAACGGCGTGCTCTTTGGTCTCTACCATGTTCACCAGCCCTGGACTCTTGCGGAGAATTTCGTTAGCGGTGCCATCCTAGCCTATCCGAGCTGGCGCTTCCGCAGCACGTGGATGGCCGTCATTGTCCACTCTGCTCAGAATGTGTTCTTTGGGTTCCTGGTCCTCGGTCTAGTCTTGGGGCTCGCTTGAGCCGTAAGACCGCGGGTACAGATGAACGGACAACTCTTGTTCAGAAGGACGGAGGACAGAAATGACAACAGATGCACTTTCACACCCTGCGGTTCAAGGTAGTATGAACCGCGCTCAGGCGGAACGATTGGATCAATACACCCTCTGGCAGATGCTCGGTATTTGGGCGCTGGTAGCCTTGCCGATGGCGCTGCTGGTTTGGATAGTCGCTCCCGCCATCATCCCCTACAGCCCGTTCCACCCCGGCATCACGTACTGGCTGTTGATCATCGCCGGTATGGTCTGGGAGTCTCTCGTCGCCCTGGCAATCACATACCGCGAGCTCGGCACGCTCCGCTGGAGCGCCATCCGCCAGCGTACCTGGCTGCAAACTCCGCGTGATCCAAAGACGGACCAGCCGAATCCAAGGCTTTACTGGTGGGTGCTGCCCCCCTTGCTCTTCAATGTCCTGGTGTTGGCCGTCCTTGGCGGCTATCTGGATGCGCCCATGGCCCGGCTGTTTCCTGCTCTGCAGCCCCCCCTGTACACGGAGATGACTCTATTGGCTACCCCGGAGAACAAGGGCCAATGGTGGATCCTGGGCGTTACCCTGGTCAGCTGTGTCTTCAACTACTTTCTGGCCGAGGAGTTTCTCTGGCACGGCGTACTCCTGCCCAAAATGCGAGGCGTCTTTGGAAAGTACGATTGGGTGGCAAACGCCGTCCTCTTCGGTTTCTATCACGTGATGAAGCCCTGGAACCTCCCCAGCGTCATCGTGAGCAACTTGGCGTACAGCTGGCCCGCCAGGCGTTTTCGCAGCAACTGGATGGCTGTCATCGTGCACGGCGCCGAAGCGCTCCCGGTTCTGGTGGGGGTCCTGGCTGTCATCCTGGGCTTGGGGACCGGTTAGGATGGACCGTTAAACATGAACAATGCTCAACCCCTATTCGACTCGGCGACACACTACCGGATTGAGGTGCGGGGTCGAGTTGATGTGGACTGGCTGCAAAGCTTCGACGGTTCGGCGGAGATCATCGTTGAGGAGACACAGCAGATGGCGGATATCACCGTGCTTAGGATGCACACCGATCAATCGGGGATCGTCGGGCTGGTGCGCAGGCTCCACGGATTGGGAATGACGATCCTGCAATTGCACATCGTTTCAGACACAGGGAAGACCGCCGAAGCCAGAGATGAACGCTGAGGACCGGCGGCTCCAGGAACCGGGCATCTAGCAGCTCAAGATCGCAGGCTCGGAAACATGCTGGGGCGCAAGCGGTGCAGGTACCGGTCAACAGAACATGTCCGAGCCCTGAATCTGGGCAGTGTGGAGAAAGGCAATGGGGATCCGAAATCAACCTTCGGGATGACTCGCAAGAGGAGCGAGAGCCCGAATTCCGACACAACGGGAAGGGCCATGGCCCTTCCCGTTGTGTCTCTTCGAACTGCTGCATAGCTTATCGACGTGCGATATCCCCCCCTTACCGAATCAGCGTTTCGTACTCACCGTGGGTAGGAAACCCACCCTCTCCGCTGCATCGAGCTTCTCCCCAGAGCACGACAGCCCCCTGCGCCGACAACTCAGCCAAGCGCCCGACCTATCTTTCGGCGGCCTACGTGCCTCGCCGGGGGCACAGCCGGCTACGGCCGTTCGGCAGGTGACGGCTCGAAACCACGCGTCAGGCGCAGCCCGAGGGCGCCGGTCAGCAGCCCGCCAGCCAGCGCCAGCAGTGCAGCCAGGGCCACGTCTACGCCGGTGATCGGGTAGTCGCGCAGAGCGGGGGTCAACCCGTACAGGGCATACGCGATCAGCACCATGCTGATCGAGAAGGCGGCGGCCATCAGCAGGGGACGCCGGCGGACCCAGGCGAAATTCCCCATCAGCGCAACCAGGACGAGCGCCGGGAAGGCTAGCGTCATCGTCCACGCCTGGTGCAGGCCGATCAGCCCGTTGTTGCCGAGCAGCGCGGCGAACTCGCGCGCCTTGGCGGCGGTCGATTCCGGGTAGAGCAGGACGTACTGATCGATGATCGAGACCGGCTTGAGGATGGCGAAACCCAGCGCGGCGATGCCCGTGGCCACATACTGCAAGGCCAGCGCCAGGCCGGCGGTCAGCAGGACGACCCACGCCCGGCGCGCCAGGCGGATGGTCGCCACCAGCGAGAGCGGCAGGAATGCGCCGATCAGGATGGGGAAGAGCAGGCCGTACAGGCCGGCGCCGCCATGACGGTGGCCGACGATGAACGCCTCGCCCATCTGGAAGTGGACCGATTCGTAGGCGTAGGCTCCGGTGAGCACGATGCCCCACAGAAGCGGGCTTTTCCAGGTGAAGGTGTAGCCCAGCCGGCGAGCCGATGCGGTGATACCGAGCAGCAGGCTGTAGTCGACGACCACTGTGGCGACCATGATCAGCAGGTGCGGCGGGCTCCACAGCGTGGCATCGATCCCGAACGCCCGGTGCCACAGCTCATCGATCACGCCGGCGAGCAGCGCGGCTGCATAGCCGAACAGGATCCCGAAGTACGCGCCGGGCGCGCGCAGCCGGCCCAGCCGGGCGGTATGCGGCATCTCCTGCCCGGCGATCGACAGCCCGGTCTCGTAGGCGATCATGATCACGACGATCGCCAGGCCGCTGACGAAGGCCAGGAACACCATCAGGTGGGGCGGGATCCACAGGCTGTCACGGCCGATCGCAACGTGCCACTGGATGTCCCAGGCTCCGCCGATGAAGTTGAACAGCTTGAGCAGGGCGACGGCGAACAGGACGCGCAGGCGCTGGCGCTCCAGGGCTACGGCATCCACGGGGCGCGACAGGCCCCCGGCGATGGCGTGGTTCATCCTCAGGCGAAGCGTGGAGAGCATCTATGGGCCTTTCCTGGCACAAACCGGGCAGTCGAGGCTAGTCTAACTATACAGGGCCAAATAGTCAACATTTGACTGACTACAGGGTACAATGAACGCCTGCCGGTTCAGCCCATGTCTCGAAGCTGGTCTGGCACTGGAACGGCTCCCGATCCCAATCAGTGGGACCGACTTCAGGGGACTACGCCGGCGGAGTCCTCATGCCGGATCTCTGTCCATGGGGCCGTGTGGACCAGGCGCGATTAGCGAGGGAGCAGTAGGCAACACCACAACCGGCAGGACCAGCGGGCATCGTGATGACGCTCCTGGGTGAGACCTTTCACCTGGTGAGGATGGAAGATGAAGTCTGTCTGCCCGATGGCAGGCACTGTCAGACGTGAATGGACGAAGGCGTGCCGCCCCCGGCGGCCCTCCAATCGAATTCGTGCGTGAGGGAGAAGCAGCAATGGACGTGGATCTGGTTTTCGAAGGCGGCGGAGCCAAGGGCCTGGCGTTCGTCGGGGCACTTCAGGCCATCGAGCGGCACGGGCACAAAGCACGCCGCGTGGTCGGCACGTCCGCCGGATCGATCGTGGCGATCCTGGTGGCGGCCGGCTACAGCGCCGCGGAATGCAAGGCGGCGATCAACGAACGTCTGCCCGATGGCACCTCGCGCTTCGGCAGTTTTCTGCAAATCCCGAGGATCGACGAGAGCGTCGAGCTGAGCACCAGTCTGCGCGGCTGGCTCCGGACCGAGCTGGACAATCCGCTGATCCCGAATGTCATCGAGCCGGTGGTCGACAAGATCGTCGATGGGCTGGCGGAGCGCGACCTCACCAAGCACATCATCTCGCTGCTGGCATGGGGTGGATGGTATGCCGGCGACGCGCTGCTGGCCTACCTGAAGGAAAAGCTGGATGCCGGCGGACGCGGGCTGGGCAGCTCGACCCTCCGGGAGTTCAACGAGAAGACGGGCAGGGACTTTTCCGCCGTGGCCTCCGACATCACCGACAAGACCATGCTGGTGCTCAACCACCGCACGGCGCCGGATTGCCCGACCACCTGGGCGGTGCGCATGTCGATGAGCTGCCCGCTGGTCTGGCAGGAAGTCGTCTGGAAGAAGGAGTGGGGACCGTATCTCGGACAGGACATCACGGGCCACAAGGTCGTGGATGGCGGATTGTCGTCCAACTTCCCCATCGCCTTGCTGGTCTCCGATGACGACCTGGTCGAGGAGACCATGGGAGAGGAATCCGCCTCCGACCAGGTGATCGGTCTGCTGCTGGACGACGGCCTCCAAGTGCCCGGTGCGGAAGACACGCAGGCAAGCGACCAGAAGGCGCCGGGCTTCCTGGAGCGGACGGAGCTCTTGACCGAGACGATGTTCCGGCTTGGGGCCATGGGAGAGACGCTGCTGGGGGGACATGACAAGTACGTGATCAACGAGCACAAGCACCTGGTCTGCCGGCTCCCCGCCAAGGGATACGGCCTCCTGGAATTCGACCTGACGCCCGAGCGAATGGCGCCGATCGTCGATGCCGGCGACGCCGCCATGGATGCCCACCTCGCCCAGCCCTCTTACGGCGGCCAGAGCCTGCCCGTCCCCGCAGCCGCACCGGCCTGACGAGGCCGGCCGAGGGCGGCGGCGTGGTGCGGCGCGCGTGACCTGCGAATCGACCGGGGCGGGGATTCTCCCCGCCCCGGTTTCGTGTCCAACATTCGCCCGCCTCAGCGCGCGGCTTCGAGCGCCTGCAGTTTGCCCAGCGACGCCTCGACCACGTCGAACCCGCCTTGCCAGAACGCCGCGGAGCGCATGTCGATACCGGCGCGCCGCAGGATGTTCTCCGGCGAGTCCGAGCCCCCGGCCGCCAGGATCTCCAGATAGCGCGGCTTGAACGCCTCGCCCTCGCGCTCGATACTGCTGGTAGAGCGACAGCACCAGCAGCTCGCCGAAGGTGTAGGCATAGACGTAGAACGGCGCGTGATGAAAGTGCGGGATGGCCAGCCATTCGTGGCGGAAGTCGTCACTCAGATCGATCGACGCGCCAAATTGCTCCCGCAGGTTCGCCTGGTAGGCCGTGCTCAGGTCTTCCACCGTCCCGCCCTGGTCGATGATCTCCGCCGCCTGTCGTTCGAAGAGGGCGAAGTAGGCCTGGCGCAGGATCGTGGCGTAGTGGTTGTCCATCTCGCGGAACAGGAGCGTCCGGCGCACGTCCGCTGCCGGGTCGAGCTCCAACAATCGATCGACCAGCAGCATCTCCCCGAAGGTCGAGGCGGTTTCCGCCAGGGGCAGCGCTGCGTGCTGGGTGAGCAGGCCGTGCTGATCCGCCATCAGGCTGTGGACGGCATGGCCGAGCTCATGCGCCAGCGTCGCCACGTCTTCCGGCTTTCCCTTGAAGGTCTGCGACAGCCAGGGCGTGTAGTCGGGGCCGACCGTTGCGCAAAACGCGCCGCTGCGTTTTCCGCGGCGGCTCTCACTGTCGATGTGGTTTTCGTCGAACACCTTCTTTGCCAGGTCGGCGACCTTCGGTACGAAGCGCCGGAAGCTCTCCAGCACCAGATCGACCGCCTCGCCGTAGGCGTAGGTCTTCTCGGTGCCGGCCACCGGGGCGTACAGGTCGTAGCGCCGCAGGCGGTCCACGCCGATGGTCTTGGCCTTCAGCGTGAAGTAGCGCTGGAAGATCCCGGCGTTGGAGCGGCACAGCTCGAGCAGCGTGTCGATCACGTCGTCGGGGATGTTGTTGGCCAGATTGCGGACGGCGATGGGGGAAGCGAAGCCGCGCAGCCGGACGTTCTCGCTGCGCCAATCGCGCACCCGGTACTGGTAGAGCTGGCTCAGGATACCGGCGTCCCGGGCGTACACCCGGTACAGCTCCTGATAGGCCGCAGCGCGCATCTCCGGCCGCGGGCTCCGGAAGTGCACCTGCAGTTCCTCGCGCATCAGCTCGCGCTGCTCCCCGTCGACGACCAGGGTGAACGTGTAGCGGTTGGTGATCGAATCGTAGAGCGTCACCAGCGCCGCCGAGCCGTTCACGTCCTTCAGGTTGATGACCTTCTCTTCTGCTTCGGAGAGCGTATAGGGTTTCTGCAGCCGCAGCGCCTCGAGCCAGTAGCGGAAGTCGCCCCCCGCCGCCAGCAGCCGCGCCGCGGCAGCGTCGTCCAGCGCCTTCCACCACAACTGGAAGAACAGCGTCCGGTTGGCGGTCTCTGCCCCCAGCTGCTGCATCCGCGCCTGGAGCGACTGCACCTTCGGATCCTGCGTGTCTTCGGCGAAGGACAACTCGGCGAAGCCGTCGAGCCGCGACAGCTTGCGCAGCAGCGCGTCGTACGCGCCCACGGCGACGGCGAAGTCCTTCTCCGCCAGCGCCGGCGACAGCCTGGGCCGGAGCGCCTCGAAGGCCTGGACCTGCTGCTCCAGCTCGCCGATCTCCTTCTGAATCTCGGGTGCGTCCAGACCGGAGAACAGCTCTCGCAGGCTCCACGGCCCTTGCACGTAGCTCGTGTTTGTCATCCTTGACCTCGGGATCGGGGATTGAATCGTGCGCCGGTGGACCGGCGCAGGCTAGGCGTTGAAACGGACGTGGACCACCTCGCCGTCCAAGACGACGTACTCGCGCCCCTCGACGCGCAGCTTGCCGACGGCCCGCGCCTGGGCCAGGCCGCCCAGGTCGAGCAGTTCCTTCCAGCCGATGACTTCGGCCCGAATGAAGCCGCGCGACAGGTCGGTGTGGATGGCGCCGGCGGCCTCGAGGGCCGTGGCGCCGCGGGCCACCGTCCAGGCCCGCACTTCGTCTTCGCCGACGGTGAAGAACGACTGAAGACCAAGCAGGTCATACGAGGCGCGCAGCACGCGGTCGCGTCCGGCCTCGGCGATGCCGTATTCCTGCAGGAAAGTGCGGGCTTCGTCCGGCGCCAGCTGGGCGATCTCCATCTCGATCTCACCCTGCAGCGCCAGCACCTGCACGCCGGCCCCGGGCGACGTCAACCCCGGATCCGGCTGTCCCTCCGCCAGGTTAACCACCACCAGCACCGGCTTGTGCGTCAGGAAGCCGAAGACCGCCATGGCTCGTTCGTCTTCGGGCGGGAACGTCGCCTGGCGCAGCGGCTGGTCCGTCGCCAGGACTTCCGCCAGACGCTCGAACAGGGCCAGCTCCCTCTCGATGACCGCCTTCTCGCGCCCGCCGCCCTTCTGGCGCTCCTCGCGCAGCTTCTCCAGTCGCCGCTCGACGGTCAGCATGTCGTTGAGCAGCAGCTCGGCTTCCATTCCCGCCAGGTCGCGGGCCGGGTCGACCCGCCCGGCAGGATGCGGGGCCAGTTCGCTCTCGAAGGCGCGCACGACGTGGACGAAGCCGTCCATCTGCGAGAGCTGATTGAGCAGCTGGCCCGGCAGGCCTTCCCGTCCGGCCTCGGCCTTCAGCCCGCCGATATCGGCATAGGTGACTTTGGCGTAGATCGTCTTGCGCGGCTTGAACAGCAGGCTCAGGTCGTCGACCCGCCGGTCGGGAACGTCGGAGACGGCGGTGTGTACCTGGAGTCGATCGCCGCGCACGCCGGTCGGCAGGCTGCCGCCGGTCAGCGCGTTGAAGATCGTCGTCTTACCGCAGGAAGGGAGGCCGATGATGCCCAGTCGCATGTCGCAGGTCCTGGAGAGTTCGGCCGTCGACGGTGCCCCGCGAGGGGAAGCTGCTTGACCGGCCGGAATCGTTTGGCTATACTACGCGTGCGCCGAAGTGGCGGAACTGGCAGACGCGCGCGACTCAAAATCGCGTTCCTTCGGGATTGAGGGTTCGAGTTCCTCCTTCGGCACCAGCGAGATTGTAGCATACCGGCATCCGCCCCGGCCGCACCGGCCGGGGCTGCGCGTGTGCCGCCGGTTGCCGTCGCCGCCGGCCTGTGTCACAATCGTCTGCATGAGGCGTTCTGGATGAAGACGATCGTACGGCTGCTCGCCGTCCTGTTGGTCGGCGTCGCGGTGGGACTGGTCTACGGCTGGCTGATCCAGCCGGTTCACTATGTCGATACCGCCCCGGGAAACCTGCGCTCAGACTACCGCACGGACTACGTGCTGATGGTGGCCCAGTCCTACGCCTCGAGCCAGGATCTGCAGACGGCGCAGGTTCGCCTGGCCAGCCTCGGCCCTCAACCCGCCGCCGACCTGGTCACCCAGGCCTTGACCTATGCCGTCGACCATGAGTTCAGCCGCTACGACCTGGACACGCTGAACCTGCTGGCCATCGCACTGCGCGAAGCCGCACCGACGGCGGAGATCCAGTCGCCATGAAGGGCGTTCTCCTGCTTCTGGCCGCGCTGGGGCTCGGCATCGCCACCGGACTGTACTACGCCTGGGGCGTCAATCCGGTCAGCTACACCGATACCTCGCCCGCCTCGCTGCGCGACGACTTCCGCGCCGACTACCTGACGCTCATCGCCTCGGCCTACGATGCGACCGGCGACATCCAGCGGGCGCGCGCCCGGGTGGCCTTGTTCGCCTACGCCGATCCGGGCCCGGTCCTGGCGGCCCTCGCCCAGCAGCGGCTGGCACAGGGCTGGCCGGAGGGTGAAGCCCGCGCCCTCGCCCGGCTGGCCGCCGATCTGCAGGGCGCGTCAGCCTCCACTCCCGGCGCACAGGCAACGACTTCGACGCCTGCTGGATCGCCGACGCCGACGCGCACCGTCACCCCGATCCCCAGCCCGGCACCCACGCGAACCCCGACCTCGACACCCGGCGCGCCCTTCCGCCTGCTGGAACGCGAGCCGGTGTGTGACGAGGCCATCGGCCGGCCTCTGCTGCAGGTCATCGTCGTCGATGCCGCCGACCAGCCCGTGCCCGGCTCCGAGGTGCGCGTCGTGTGGGACACCGGTCAGGATCACTTCTTCACCGGCCTCAAGCCGGACCTGGGCGTCGGGTATGGCGATTTCGAGATGTCCCCGGGTGTCACCTACACCGTGCAGCTGGTCGACTCCGATCAGCCGGTGACCGGGCTGACCCCCGGCGAATGCACGGCGGCCGACGGGACGCACTACCCCGGATCGTGGTTGCTCCGATTCCAGCAGCCCGAGCGCTAGTGCCGATGCCCGCCGTGCACTTGTCCGCCTGATGCGCGAAGCACAGCCTCCATGCCGCACCTGACGACGATCGGCTTCGATGCCGACGACACGTTGTGGGAAAACGAAACCCACTATCACGCCGCCAAGCGCCGCTTCGCCGCGCTCCTCGTCCGACCAGCACCCCGAAGCCCATGCCCTTGAGGTGCTGGATGAAATCGAGGTGCGCAACGTCGAGGTCTACGGGTACGGCATCAAGAGCTACGGCCTTTCGATGGTCGAGGCGGCCGTCCGATTGGCGTCACGCCCGCTTGAGCCGACGCTCCTGGCCGCGCTGCTCGACATCGCCAAGGACATGCTGCGCGAGCCGGTGCAGCTGATCGGCGGTGTGGTTGACGTGCTCGACCGGCTCGCCCCGCACTACCGTCTGGTGCTGCTCACCAAGGGCGACCTGTTCGAGCAGGAGATGAAGATCCGGCGCTCGGGGATCGCCGACCGGTTCGGGTTGGTGCGTGTGCTTCACGAGAAGAGCACCGAGGTTTACCGGCAGGTCTTGCGCGACGCCGGGGTGCCGGCAGCCGAATTCGTGATGGTCGGAAACTCGCTGCGCTCGGACATCCTCCCGGCGCTCGCCGTCGGCGCCCGCGCCGTGTTCGTCCCGCATGCGCTGACGTGGTCCCACGAACACGTCGAACCCGGGAAGCTGCCCGCCTCGGGCTGGATCGAGATCGCCTCGATCCTCGACTTGCCGTCGGTCCTGGAGAAGCTGCAGGGAGACTGATCCGTTGTCGCCGGCAGCCGCGCTTCTCTGGCCCGCGATCTGGTACCGCCTCTGGCAGCAGACCGCCGCATGGCTCTCCTTCCCTCCCTTGTCCCGCCCTGCATCCTGCTTTAGAGTGAGAGTGTCCCGCATACCCGGCGACGGCCTGGAGGCACGATGACCCCTCGGCAAATCCTGACCACGGCGGCAGCCGCCGTTCTGCTCCTCTCGTTGGCTTGCTCGCTCCCCGGGCTCTCCCTGCCCTTTGGGCGCTCGACCCCAACCCCGACACGCCTGCCTCCCCTGCCGCCGACGCTCGTTGAGAGCGATCCGGCTCCCGGCGAGGAATTGGCGCCATCGGGCCCGCTGACGCTGTACTTCGATCAGCCGATGGATCGCGCCTCGGTCGAGGCTGCACTCAGCTTCGATCCGGCGGTCGAAACCGTCCCGACGTGGGTCGATGACCAGACCCTCGAGCTGCGTCCGGTCTCCGCCTTGCCGCGCGAGTCGGCCTATCGATTGACCATCGCCGCCTCGGCCCGTTCCGCGGCGGGCATGGCGCTGGCCGAGCCCCTGGTCCTCAGCCTGCGAATCGCCGCACCCCTGCGGGTCGTCCAGGTGATGCCGGATCCCGAGACCGAAGACGTCGATCCCGGCACCCCGATCACGGTCGTCTTCAATCGCCCGGTGGTGCCCATCCAGGTGGAAGGGACGCTGCCTGAGCCTCTGGCCCTCGACCCGGCCGTGCAAGGCGAGGGCACATGGGTCGACACGGGGATCTACCTCTTCCGTCCGTCGCCGTCGCTGCCCGGCGGCCAGCGCATCACCGCCCGGGTCGAGGCCGGCCTGCAGGATCTGACCGGCGCGCCGCTCGAAGAGGCGTATGAATGGTCGTTCGTCACCGCGCTTCCGAAGGTCGTCTCCGCCGACCCGGTCGTACGATGGCCGGCCGCTGCCGCTCGACGTGCCGATCAAGATCGCGTTCAACCAGGGCATGGACCGCGCCAGCGTCGAGCGCGCCTTCACCCTCGCCGGCCCCGGCGGCGCTTCCCTGCCCGGAGCCTTCACCTGGAACGACGCCGCATCCGAGTTCACCTTCAAGCCATCCAACCGGCTGGAGTACGACACGGAGTATGCGGCGACTCTGGCCGCCGGCGCCTCGGCGCCGAGCGGATCGAGTCTTGGCTCCCTGCTGTCTCTGCCCTTCCGCACCGCCGGCCGCCCGGCCGTCCTGTCGTCCACGCCCTCCGATGGAGGCCAGAAGGACGAGTGGGAAGGCGTTCAACTGACCTTTGCCGGCCCGATGGATCTGCCCAGCCTGCGGCGGGCGGTGACGATGACGCCCGCGATCGAGAACCTCGGAACCTGGTGGGACGAATACCAGCTACACGTTCTCGGTGTATGGCGATTTCGATCCGTCGCGCAGCTACACGCTGACCCTCGCCGCCTCGGCCGCCGATGCTTACGGCTCGACCCTGGGCGCGCCTTTCCAACTGCGCTTCTCCACCCTCGATCTCTCGCCCGTGTCCGGTTTCATGCGCTACACGGATGTCCTCAGCCTGGAGGCCTCCACTGCACCCGTGCTCCAGGTGCAGGCGCGCAACGCCGGCGCGCTGGACTTCAGCCTGTATCGGATCTCACTCCCGCAGTTCTTTCGGCTGATGCGCGACGGCGTATACACCGCCGAGAACGCTCCGTTGGGTGACTTGCTGCGGCAGTGGTCGATGGCCGTGCCCGCCAGGCGCAACGTGATGCAAACCCTGGACGTCAGCCTGCAGGACGAGCCCCTGCCGACCGGCACCTACTTGCTGCAGATGATCGGCCCGGACTACGGAGGCATCCGCACGCATGCGCGGGTGATCGTCGTCCGGGATACGGAGCTGGTGCTCAAGGCATCGCAGGATTCGGCGCTCACCTGGGCCGTCGACCTGGACACCGGGCTGCCTGCTCCCGGCGTCCGCGTCCAGATCGTCAATGCGTCGGGCAACACGCTGGCCTCCGGCGCCACCGGCTCCGACGGCACCGTCTCCCTTGACTTCGCACCGGCGCAAGACGCCTACGCGCCGGTCCTGGCCCTCGTCGGCGAGCCCGGGGAGAAACCCTTCGGCGTGGCATCGACACTCTGGATGGACGAGATCACCCCGTGGTCCTTTGGGGTGAACCTCGACCCGGCTTCATCCACGTCACGTGTCTACCTGTACACCGACCGGCCGATCTACCGCCCGGGTCAGACGGTGCGTTTCCGCGGCATCCTGCGCGACGTCGATGACGCGCAGTACTCCCTCCCGTCCGAGAAGTCGTTGGAGGTGACGCTGCTCGACACATTCGGCGAACCGGCAGGGAAGCTGGATGCGGCCCTCGGCGCCTTCGGCGCGTTCAGCGGCGAGTTCGAGCTGCCGCCCACGTCCGCCCTGGGCTTCTACAGCATCAACACCTCGAACGGCGGGGTGTCATTCACCGTCGCCGCCTATCGCAAGCCCGAGTTCGACGTCACCGTCGAACCGTCGCTCAGCGATGTGGGCTTTGGCGATTCGCTCGAAGCCGTCATCCAGGGCGAGTACTACTTCGGAGGCCCGGTCGCCGGTGCACAGGTGCAGTGGTCCGCCTGGGCCGGCGAGTACTTCCCGCCCGACCTGCCGCAGCCCATTGACTGGTTCTCGTATGTCGATGGCCCGCAGTACGGCTACAGCCAGGTGCTCGCCGAGGGCCAGGGCGAGACCGACTCCGAGGGCCGGCTGCGCATCGATCTGCCCACGACGCCCGAGGTCTCCCGCCCCCTTCAGGTCACGATCACGGCGGTGTTGACCGACAGCGCCGGCATGCCGGTGCAGGGTGAGGCGATCGTCCGGCTGCACCCGGCCAGCGTCTACCTCGGGCTGGATCCCGAGGCGTATGCCGTGGCGAGCGGCAGCACCAGCCAGGTCGCCGTATCGGCCGTCGACTGGGAGGGTGCGCCCGTCGCCGGTCAGTCGATTCACACGACCCTGGACCGTATCACCTGGACGCAGTCGGTCGATGAGAACGGCACCCTCGACTGGGAAGAACAGGCGGAGCGCATCAGCGAGTCCGACCTAGCGGCGAACGCCGACGGCACGGCGACATTCTCCTTCCGCCCCGAACGTCCCGGCTCGTACCGGCTGCGCGCCGAAGGCAAGGACAGTTCCGGGCGCACCGCGGTCAGCAGTCTGACGCTGTGGGCCTACGGCACCGAAGCATTCACCTGGCGAACCGCAGGGACCAACCGAATCGCTCTGGTCGCCGATCGCGGCGAGTACAAGCCCGGCGAGAAGGCGCGTATCCTGATCCCTTCGCCCTTCGATCAGCCGGTGCAGGCACTGGTGACGATCGAACGAGGCCGGGTGCTCTCGAGCAGGGTCGTCGAGATCGCAGCCGGGCAGACGACGGTCGACCTGCCAATGGATGAGACCCACGTGCCGAACGTTTTCGTCTCCGCCGTCCTCGTCCGCCCATCGAGCGCGACCTCTCCGGCCGCGATGGCCCTGGGCCTGATCGAGCTGCGGATCAGCGCCGAGAGCCGTGCCCTGCAAGTCAGCGTGTCGCCGGACCGGCCGCAGGCTGCCCCGGGCGAGCAGGTGACGTATGCCTTGCATGCCACCGACGCGCTGGGGAAGCCGGTGCAGGCTGAGTTCTCACTGGCACTGGCCGACGTCGCCGCGCTGGCGCTGGCCGAACCGAACAGCACGGATCCCGTTACGGCTTTCTACTCGCCGGTACCCCTCAGCGTGCGCACCGGGTCCGCCCTGGCCGTCAGCGGCGAGGGCGGACGAGGGATCTCGTCCGCCGACGGCATGGGCGGCGGAGGAGGCGATGGCAGCATCGAGCCCAGCGTGCGGACCGAGTTTCCCGACACAGCCTACTGGAACGCCTCGATCCTCACGGACGCCAAGGGCGAGGCCGATATCACGCTGACGCTGCCCGAACTCGCTAACCACCTGGCGCATGGATGCGCGCGGCATCACCGCAGATACCCGTGCCGGCAGCGCCACTTCCGACCTGGTCACCAGCAAGTTGCTGCTGATCCGGCCGGTGACGCCGCGATTCTTCACCGCCGGAGACGCCGCCACGGTGGCGGCCATCGTCCACAACAACACGGCACAGGCGATCGAGGTCGACGTGCGGTTGGAGGCCGAGGGAGCCGAGCTCGAGTTCGGACGCTCGCCAGAGAGGTCGAGGTCCCGATCGAGGGGGCAGGTCAGGGTCGAATGGTCGCTGCAGATCCTGGAGGCCGAGTCCGCCGGACTGACCTTCTTCGCCAAGGGAGGCGGGCTTGAGGATGCCTCCACACCGACGATCGGATCAGCCGTCGACGGGCGCATCCCGATCCTGCGCTATTCCGCCTCGGACACGTTCGCCACATCGGGTGGACTCACGGCACAGGGTGAGCGACTGGAGGCCGTCAGTCTGCCGCGCCGCTTCGACGCCACGCAGGGCGGGCTGACCGTCACGCTCGAGCCGTCGCTCGGGGCGGCCATGCAGTCGGCGCTGGAAGTGCTGGAGGCCTTCCCGTACGAGTGCACCGAACAGGTCGTCTCGCGCTTCCTGCCCAACCTGGCCGCCTACCGTGCGGCGCAGGCCCTGAACACCGAAATCCCCGGCCTGGAGGATCGACTGACGCGCACGTTGACCGCCGGGCTGCAGACACTGCGTGCCCGCCAGCAGTACGACGGGGGCTGGGGCTGGTGGAGCAACGGTCCGACCGATCCGTACCTGACGTCGTATGTGCTGTATGCGCTGTTGGAAGCCCGCCACAGCGGCTGGACGGTCAACGACTACGTGATCGAGTCGGCCGTCGGATACCTGCAGGGCCAGGTGGGCGTCATCAACTCGCTCGCCGACGCCCCGATCCGCAATCGCCAGGCGTTCGTCTTGTGGGTCCTGGCGCGCGCCGGCGCTCCGGATGTGGACAGGCTCCAGGAGCTGGTCGAGGCGCGCTCCGGAATGTCCCTGTGGGCCCGCGCCTCCCTGGCCCTGGCGATCGATGCTTCTCAGCCGGACGATCCGGCCGTGGCCACGCTGCTTTCGGACCTGAAGGGTTCCGCGGTGCGTTCGGCCACCGGCGTTCACTGGGAAGACGGAACGCCCGACCTGTGGAATATGGGCGCCTCGGTGCGGACGACGGCGCAGGTGCTGCAGGCGATGCTCGAACTGCAGCCGGATGATCCACTCAATTCCGACGCCGTGCGCTGGCTGCTGGCGGCGCGCCAGCGCGATGGAGCGTGGGCCTCGACGCACGACACCGCCTGGGCACTGCTGGCATTATCGGAGTGGGCGGGCGTCAGCCGATCGCTGGAGGGCACCTTCGGCTATGGCGCCACGCTGAACGCGCAGGCGCTGCTCGCCGGCTCCGCCCCCGCCGAGGCACAGAGCTCCTTCACGCCGATGGATCAGCTCTTCGGTGACCGCCCCAACCAACTGCTCGTCACCCGCGGCCCCGGAGAGGGCGCGCTGTTCTACACCGTGCACCTGAACGCCTACCGCCCGGTGGAGGACATCGCCGCCACTTCGCGCGGGCTGACGGTCTCCCGTGAGTACTTCCACTACGACGGCGCATGCGGCAGCCTGGAGAAGCCGTGTGTGCCGGCGCCCTCCGCCCGGGCCGGCGATGCGCTGCTGGCACGCGTGACGGTCAGCGTGCCGTCCGATCAGTACTACGTCGTCGTCGAGGACCCGTTCCCGGCCGGCATGGAGCCGATCGACGGATCGCTGCTGACTGCGCCCTCCGGCATGCCGCCGGAGATGCTGGCGCAGGCGCAGACCGACCGTGTGGGCTGGAGATGGTGGTACTTCACCCGCGCCGAGATGCGCGATGACCGGCTGGTGCTCTTCGCCGATTCTTTGCCGACGGGCACGTATCAGTACACCTACCTGCTGACCGCCGCGCTCCCCGGGGAGTACCGCGTCCTGCCCACGCGGGCGTGGGACTTTTACTTCCCGGAGACCTACGGTCACTCCGCCGGGCGCGTGTACACGATCCAGCCCTGACGGGTTGCGGGGAGAGCGCCTATCGAACCCCCTCCCCTGGCCCCTCCCCCTGCTCGGGCTCGGTCTCGCGATACACGCGAATCACGCAGGGGGAGGGGAGTAGTTACAAGAGGGATGGGGGGAGCAACGCTCCCCCCATCCCTCTCTGGTTCCTCTCCCTCTCCGCCACGGGCCGAGGATTCGAATGAGGTCGCTGTCAGCGGAGAGGGGGCCAGGGGGTGAGGCGGAAGCGAGGAGCGATGAGCGCGCCCTCCACATTTCTCTGGGAGGCGAAACCGATTCCAAAGCCAAGGGCCCGGTTCGAGTTCGAACCGGGCCCTTGTGATTCGCTGGCACAGGGTTAGCGCTTGACCGTCGGCGCCGCGGACGGCTCTTCCGGCTGGGTCAATCCCAGATCGAGGTGTTCCTCCATCCGGATCTGGCCGCGCAGGAAGGCGCCTTCCTCGGTGGAGAACGACGTGGTGACCACATCGCCCCACACCCGGCCGCTGCGCGTGATCTCGACCCGCTGGGCGGTGATATCGCCCTTGACCGATCCGGCAACGACGACCGTTGCGGCCCGGATCTGTTTGCAGGTCACGCGCCCCTGCTCGCCGATCACCACCAGGCCGCGCAGGTGGATGTCGCCGTCGAAAGCCCCGTCGATCCGCACGCCGCCGCTGCCGCTGATGGCGCCCTGCCAGGCGATGCCGGGGCCGAGGACGGAATCGACGCGCTCGACCGGTTCGGTGACAGGCTGGGTCTTCTCGTTCGGTCGACGGAACATTCAGCCTCCGCTCGCCAGCATACCCGGCGGTGGTCGCGGTGTCAACGCCGGGTTCAAGCCGACTTCGGAAGTCCTACGGACTTCCGAAGTCGGGGCGGAAATCGGCGGCCGCCGGCAGCCCGCCGGCAGCCTTCGCCTGGAGGACCGCGCGCACGATCGCCTGCGCCATCACCTCGGCGGCGAAGGCGCCCACGATGTTGACATCCACTTTCTTCTCGCCGGTCGAAAGGGCGAAGATCGTGTCGCCGTCGAAGAGCGTGTGCGCCGGCCGCACGGCGCGCGCCAGCCCGTCGTGCGCCATCTGCGCTACCTTGTTGGCTTCGTCCTTCGTCAGCGCGGCGTTGGTCGCCACCACGCCGATCACGGTGTTGGCGCGTGAGGCGAAGCGCATGGCGGTCTTGCCGACAAAGCCCCTCATCACCTCGAGCGTGTCGGCGAATGGCCCCTTGCCGCCAACTTTCACCGGACCGAGTTTTGCCGGCCTGGCACCGGCCAGGATCCGCCCGCTGGCCGGGTCGATGACGTCGCCCAGCGCGTTGACCGCTGTGAGCGCCCCCACGACGCAGCCACCTCCCAGATCGATGCTCGCCGTCCCCAGGCCGGCCTTCATCGCGCCGCCGGCACCCAGCATCTTGCCGACACTGGCGCCCATTCCGGCTCCGGCATTGCCTTCGGCCGGCCGCTGCGTCGAGGCGCTCTCGCACGCCCGGTAGCCCATGGCGGCATCCGGCCGCACCTTGGGATCGCCCAGTCCCAGGTCAAACAGAATCGCCGCCGGTACGATCGGGACGCGGGCAACCTGGGCGTCGAAGCCGATCCCGCGTTCCTCGAGGTATTGCATGACACCTGTGGCGGCATCCAGGCCGAAGGCCGAGCCCCCGGCGAGCAGGACGGCGTGGACCTTCTGCACCAGGTGCATGGGGCGCAGCAGGTCCGTCTCGCGCGTCCCTGGCGCGCCGCCGCGCTGGTCGACGCCACCCACGGCGCCATGCTCACACAGGACAACCGTGCATCCCGTCAGGGCCTGCGGGTCGTCCGCGTGGCCGACCTTGATGCCTGGCACATCCGTGATGGCGTTCGTCGGCTTCATGACCAGCCTCCTAGCGAATCCCGCTGTCCAGGGTCAGATCGAGGCGTGTCCAAATGCCCTGCTGGACGGTGAAAGGAAACGTCGCCGCCACCGGGAACGGCGAGTCTTCGGAAGCCTTCGCCTCCAGCACGTAGTCGCCCGGCGCCAGCGCGATGCGGAACTGACCGTCGGCGTCGGCCGAGGCGCGGGCGACGATCTTACCGTGCGGGTTGGCCACGGTCAGCTCGGCCGCATACGGCTGATCCGGGCAATCCTGCCCGACCTGAACCACCGGGCAGGTCGGCCCGATCGTCACCACGCCCTCCACGCCTGTGTCCGCCGGCGGCGGACTCCCGCAAGCGGCCAGGACCAGTCCGCCTGCGATGAACAGTGCCAACCAGACGCCGGCGCGCAGGCGGACAGACACCTCAGCCCCCATCGGCCTTGTATCCAAAGCGGCGCAGGAGTGCCTTGCGATCGACGATGTCATGCTCGGTCTCGACGCCCTTGGTCCTCTCGCCGTCGATCACGCCCAGGATGCCGCGCCCCTGGTCGGTCTCGGCCAGGATGACCTCGACCGGATTGGCCGTGGCACAGTCGATGCGGCAGACCTCCGGTACGGCCTTGATGGCGTTGAGCACGTTGATCGGGAAGGCGTTGCCCAGGAAGATGATGAAGGCATGACCGGCGGAGAGCGCCAGCGCGTTCTTCTTGGCCAGTTCGACCAACTCAGGGGAGGTCCCGCTGGCGCGAACCAGGCAAGGGCCGGAGGCCTCGCAGAACGCCAGCCCGAACTGCAGCCCAGGCACGGCGCCGACCAGCGCCTCGTGCAGGTCCTCGACCGTCTTGATGAAGTGCGCCTGCCCCAGGATGACGTTGACGGATTCGGGCTTGTCGATCGCCACGTTCAGCAGCTGCATCGTGCCACCTCCAGGCGGGGATCCGGCAGACCGATTCTAGCCCACCCGGAGCCGGACAGCACGGGCGCGTCGGCTGGCGAGAACTCGCGGCCCCGGTCGATTGCCCGGGGCCGCGAGTTCGATTGCCCAGTGCGAGGCTGCGCGTGACTCGCTGGGTCGATCAAGGCATCGGCGGCGAGTGGAAGCGCACGATCATCGTCTCGGGATTCCAGCTCGACTGGTAGCTCACCACCTCGAAGTAGGTCGGCCCGGGCTTGAGGGCGATCGGGTCGCCATCCGGCCCGTACAGCTGCAGCTCACCTTTGCGCGTCGACCAGGTGATGTCGTACTGACGTCCGTCGCGGAACAGCAGGCCCTTGCGCCCTTCGACGAACAGCGTTTCGACCTCGACGATCGTCGCCGTGCTGTTGACGAACCGGTGCTGAGCAAACAGGACGAGCACATTCGGGAAGGCGAGCTGCTCGCCTGTCAGCTGGTCGATCGACGGGTAGTATTCGCCGCTGGCGTCGGCCTTGTCGCGGGATTGCAGGTAGGCCCCGCCGTCGGGGCCGTAATCCCAGCGCACTCGGTTCAGGTTATTGAAGATGACCTGGAACGACGGCGCCTCCTGCCCGCCAGCCGGCGGGGCCGAGTCGAACGTCAACCCGGCATACTCGGCCGGTTCGGCGTTGCACGGGACCAGGCCTTGCAGCCCCGATAGATCCAGGCCGGCGCTGTTGATGTCACCGGCGTCCGAACCGAAGACGTTCTGACGATTGGTCAGCTGCGCCGCCACCTCGGCCGACGCCCCGGCGGTGATCAGCACTGCGCCCGGGTAGAGCATCTTGATGTCTTCGAACGCCAGACGGCCGGAACGGATGGGCCCGATCGAGAACCCGGGCTGCGCCTCCGCCAGCCGGTTGTTCAGGATCTCGGCCAGCTCGTGGACGTAGTCGCCGTAGAAGCCGACCAGGTTGCGCGTCATCCCATCGTGGTCGTAGATCTCGAACACAAACGCCGCCAGCGGCAGCCCGGCCTGATGGTCGCGGGCACTGACCGGGAAAAGCGAGATGGCAACCATCAATGGCTTACAGTTCAATGCGGCCGGGTCGCCGACGGGCAGGCCGGTCAGCGGGTTGATCCCGGGGAAATACTCCGGACCGATCATGGATGGCGTGGGCGTGGCAGCGATTTCCGTCGGGGCCGGATCATTTGCCGAGACGTCGGATCCGGTCGCAAGGACCGGTTCCAGCGCCAACTCGACCACCTCCGGAGGAGCGTCGGTGACCGCGACCTGCGGGATGGCCGCCACCTGCACCGGCCGGATGCAGCCCGCCAGCATCCCCCCGGCGGCCAGCAACCACGCCGCCATGTTCCATCCCCGAACCAGTCCACTCCGCCCCATGCGCCACCTCCGGCTCAACTGCAGTCTCGCTTCAGTGTAGGCGGCTGGCGCGTCGGGGCCAATCCGTACTTTCGGCTCACCCGTGGCCAGACTGTTCTGAGACCTGGCTGAAGATTTCCACAAACTGTCGCAGGGAAGCCGGGCTGTGGCCGGCGAAGTGGTTGTTGAAGTAGCCGTAAACCTCGATCCCGTCATCCAGGAACCGGCGCACACGCTCCGCCCAGGCCGTGAGCTCCTTGGTTCGGTCGATCTGGATGCGATCGAAGCGCTCGATGTCGCTGCGGCGCCCCAGCCAGCGGATGACGGTGAAATCGGTCGTGATCCACGACATCTTCGGCATGTAGTACAGGTCCTGCAGCACGAGCGCCACGCCCAGGCCGGAGAGCATCTCCCCCAGGTCGGCCGTCAACCATTGGCGGTTGCGGATCTCCACCGCGTAGCGCGGCCCCTTCGGCAGGTCGCGCAGGAAGGCTTCCAGGCGGCCGAACAGATCGGGGGTGAAGTCGTAGGCGAACTGCAGCGTCAGCACGCCGAGCTTGTCGCCCAGCGCCTGCATCGTGCCGACGAAGGCCTCGGCATCGCCGCGCGCTCCGTCGAGCTTCTTGTCGTGCGTGATCAGCTTCGGGAACTTGGCCGCGAACCGGAACCCGTCCGGCGTGCGGCGGGCCCAGCCATCGACCACCGAACCGCGCGGCGTGGCGTAGAAGGTCGAGTCGATCTCGACCGTCGAGAACGCCTGGGCATACGCTTCCAGGTAGGCGGACTTTGCCGTCCCCGGCGGATAGAACGGGACCGACCCAGTCGTCGAAGGCGAAGCCCTGCGTGCCGAGATGCAGCGATCCAGGACGCGAGGCCATTGCGGGTACCGTCACGCCCCGCTGGAGAGCAGCTGCACCACCCGGTCGATGACGACCTCAGCCACTTCGGCTTTGCTCATCACCGGCAGCGCCTGCACGGACCCGTCCGGCCCGATGAGCGTCACCCGATTGGTGTCCACGCCGAAGCCGGCGCCGGGTGCGGTGATGTCGTTGGCGACGATCAACGACAGGTCCTTCGCCTTCAACTTGGCCGAGGCGTTGGCCACCAGGTCCCGGCTCTCCGCAGCGAAGCCCACCACCACGAAGGGACGACCGCCCTTCGACCGGGCTTCGGCGACGGCGCGCAGGATGTCGTCCGTCGGCTCGAGCGTCAGCGCCAGCGAGCTGCCGGCGCGCTTGATCTTATGGGTGGAAGCCGACGCCGGGCGGAAGTCGGCCACGGCGGCGGCCATCACCAGCGCGTCCGCCTTGCCGGCCGACCTCGAGCGTCGCCGAGCGCATCTCGGCCGCGGTCTGCACATCGATGCGCTGCGCCCCGACCGGCGCTGACAACTCGCTCGGCCCGCTGATCAGGACGACTTCCGCGCCGTGATCGATCGCGGACTGAGCCAGGGCGTACCCCTGCTTGCCCGACGACCGGTTGGCGAGCACTCGGACGGGATCCAATGGTTCCTGGGTGCCTCCGGCCGTCACCACGATCGTTCGTCCTCGGAGCGAACCTGCGGCGCCCAGTACTTTCCGGACGTGCCCCATCAGCTCGACCGGCTCGAGCATCCGCCCGCGACCAACCAGGCCGGAAGCCATCCGTCCCTCGCCAGGCCCGGCGACGTGTACTCCCCGTTGCAGCAAGGTCTGCAGGTTCGCCTGCGTGGTCGGGTGCTCGAACATGCCGGCGTCCATCGCCGGCGCCAGCAGCAGCGGGCAGCGGACGGCCAGGGCGGTGAGCGCCAGCAGGTTATCCGCCAGGCCGTACGCCAGCCGGGCCATCGTCGTCGCCGTCGCCGGGGCGATCACCAGCAGGTCGGCCGCCTGCCCGAGCCCGACGTGCAGCACGTGAGCTTCCGGGCCCCACAGGTCGGCGTCGGTCCACGCCCGGCGTCCGGTCACCGATTGGAAGGTGAGGGGCGTGACGAAGCGTGTGGCCGCCTCGGTCAACAGCACATCGACCTGCGCGCCGGCCTGCGTCAGCTTCGAGGCCAGCTCGGCGGCTTTGTAGGCAGCGATCGACCCGCACACGCCGAGCAGCAAGCGACGATCCTTGAGGATCGGGACGATCTCGAGGGCGTCGGTCATCACCAGGCTCGTCCTTTCCCGGCCACGGCGTGCGGCCGGTCATGCACATTATCGCACGCCTGGAGGCGCCGCAGGTCGGGACGTCGGTCCCGGTCCTGGCATCCTCCAGGCAGGCCAGCCCGAGGGCCGCCGGGCGCGACCGGGTGCTATACTTCCGTTCCCCGACCCCTTGGAGACCGTTCGTGGCAGGAGGAAGCCCGGTGACTCAGTCTGTGGAATCCCTTGTGCGTGAGACCGTTGAAGGCGTCCGTCCCCTCGACAAGGCCTACCAACTGGCGGAGTGGGACTCGGCCGTCAGCGGAACCCCCGAAGCCAACCAGCGCAATCAGGAGGCGCAGGCAGCCTGGATGCGCTTCTGGGCCGACCGGAACCTGTACTCCCAGGCCAGGCGGCTGCATGACAGCCGGGCCGCCAAGGACCCGCTGCTGGCGCGACAGCTCAAGCTGGTCTACCTGTCGTCGGCGCGCAACCAGCAGGACAACGCCACGATCGACGAGCTGACACGTCTGGAAGCCGACGTGCGCGCCAAGTACGTCAACTTCCGCGGCCGTGTCGGCGGCAAGGAACTGAACGACAACGAGATCGAAGCGATCCTGCACAAGAGCAAGGACTCGGTCGAGGTGCGCGAGGCGTGGGAAGCCAGCAAGCAGGTCGGCGCGCAGGTGGCCGAGTTGGTCCGCCAGCTGGCGCGGGTGCGCAATGCCGCCGCCCGCGCCCAGGGCTTCCGCGACCACTTTCAGCGCTCGCTGACCCTGGACGAGATCGACGAGAACGAGCTGCTCAGCCTGTTCGCCGACCTCGAGTTCGCCACGCGCAAGCCGTATCAGGAGCTCAAGCAGCGCATCGACGGGCTGCGGGCGGAGCATTTCGGCATCGATCGCGCCGACCTGCGCCCGTGGCATTACGGCGACCGCTTCTTCCAGGAGGTGCCCGCAGCTAGGCGAAGTGGACATGGACGGGCTGTTCGAGGGCAAGGACCTGGTGGCCCTGGCCACCGCCACCTACGACGGCCTCGGCCTCGAGGTGCGCGACATCGTCGCCCGCTCCGACCTGTATGCCAGGCCGGGAAAGAACCAGCACGCCTTCTGCATCCACATCGACCGCGAAGGCGACGTGCGCACGCTGAACAACCTGGTGCCCAATAAGCGCTGGGCTTCCACGATACTGCACGAGCTCGGCCACGGCGTGTATGACAAGTACATCGACCGCGACCTGCCGTGGATGCTGCGCCAGCCGGCGCACACGCTGTCGACCGAGGCCATCGCCCAGCTGATGGGCGGCCTGACTTCCGATCCCGCGTGGCTCTCCGGGATCCTCGGGCTGTCCAAACAGGCGGCCAGCCGGCTGTCTGCCCAGGCGCGCGACCACGAACGCGCTACCCGGCTGATCTTCACTCGCTGGTGCCTGGTGATGACCTACTTCGAGCTGGCGATGTATTCCGATCCGGAGCGCGACCTGGACACGCTGTGGTGGGATCTGGTTGAGCGCTATCAAATGGTCCGTCGCCCCGAAGCGCGTCGGCAGCCGGACTGGGCAGCTAAGATCCACGTCGCCCTGGCGCCCGTGTACTACCAGAACTACGAACTCGGGTACCTGGTGGCGCACCAGTTCGATGATCGGCTGAAGCGTACGGCCGGAGGTATCGTCGGGCAGAAGAAGGCCGGTCGCTGGCTGCTCGAACGCGTCTTCAAACCCGGGGCGAAGGAGGATTGGGCCGGCCACGTCCGGACCGCCACCGGCGAAGCGCTCAATCCCAAGTACTTCGTCCGCGCCGTCTCTTAAGCCGGGCCAAAGCCGGCGCACAAGAACCGGAGGGGGCAGCCGCGCCCCCTCCCACACTTGGTCCCCCGGGCCGAGCCCGATGGGCGAAGGCGCTGGATGTCCCACCCTGGACCCGTTTCCGTCCGACCAGCCGAGGACGAAGACGCCGTTGAGATCGCCGGCCTGGTGGCGATGCTCGCTGCGGAACTGGGGGATCCGACACCGGTCACGCCCGCCTATGTCGCCGATTACCTGCATCGTCCCGGGTGCCACGCCTTGGTTGCCGTGTGCCCCTCTGGAGGTGCTCGGCCTGCTCAGCTACTCCTTCCGCCCGGGCCTGTACCATGCCGCCGACTCCTGCCTGGTGGACGAGTTGGTCGTGCAGCCCGCCGACCGCAACCGCGGGGTCGGTACGCTTCTGCTGAACGAGGTCATCCGTCTCGCCCGCCAACAAGGCTGCGCGGAGGTCTCTCTGAGTGTCATGAAGTCGAACCTGGCTGCTCTGCGCTTCTACCGACGGCATGGGTTTGAGGATCAGGCGTTGCTCCTCGAATTGCACATCCCCTGCTGCCTCGGCCTGAATCAACCGCGGGTGCCCGACGGCACCCCCGGATTGATGCGGACGTGCAGGGACCTCGATCAGCGACGGATGGCGAGCGGCGAGGCAGATCTGACGGCGACAATCTCCGCCATCACCGCCAGAGCGATCTCCGCCGGCCCTCGGCCTCCCAGGTCGAACCCGATGGGCGCCCGCAGGCGCGACAGCTCCTTCTCTGTGAGCCCGGCTTCCTTGAGCCGGACCAAGCGTTGCCGGTTGGTCTCTGCGCTGCCCAGCGCGCCGACGTAGAACGCCGGGCTGCGCAGGGCGGCGATCAAGCCGGGGTCGTCGATCTTGGGATCGTGCGAGACGGCCGCCACGGCCGCCGATGGGCTCAGCCCGATCGATGCCAGCGCTTGCTCGGGCCATTCGTGCGAAATCGCGTCGGCCATCGGGAAACGGTCGGTGGTGCCAAACGCGCGGCGTGGGTCGACGACGATCACCCGGTATCCGAGGAGTTTGGCCTGCCGGGCGAGTTCGATCCCAATGTGCACGCCGCCGATGATCACCAGCGTGGGCGGCGGGAGCTCCAGGTCGTAGAACATCTCGACCTCTTCCCCCTGAAGCGTGTGCAAGTGCGTCGCCGCCACACCGCCGCTCAGCAGCCGTTCGGCTTCGGCGGACGCCTTCTCCCACAGCCCGGGAGGTAGCGACCCCACCGGCTCGGCGTCCCAGGGAAACACGGCGGAGGGCCCGCCGGCCACTTCGCCGCGACGCAGCATGATCGCCCGCACGACCGGCCGTTCGTCGTGCAGCGCCTTGACCATCACGTCGTACGGACTGGGCGTTCCCGGCTGTCCGACCCTCCATGCGGCCAGCGGCTCGACCCATAGATCGATCTGCCCGCCGCACGCCAGGCCTACCTCCCAGGCGGCTTCGTCCGTCACGCCGTAGTGCAGCCGCTTCGGCTTGCCGGCCTTGAGGACGCCAAGCGCCTCCTGCACGACGGCCAATTCCACACATCCGCCGCTGACCGAACCGGCCATGGCCCCGTCGTTGTTGACCGCCATCTTCGATCCGGCCGCGCGCGGCGCCGAGCCCCATGTCCGGGTGATCGTGGCCACGGCCACGGACTTGCCTTCCCCGAGCCATCGCTCCACATCCGGCAGGATATCGCGCATCGTGTCCTCACATCTCTGCGGACGCCCGGACGGGCGTGAGCCGCATCAGCCCCCACCGGATTCAATTCTACCCCTCGATCACCGCGGAAGATGCAGACCGACCTGACACGAGGCGGTGCCACCGGTCAGGTCGGTCGGACCTGCAATCCTGGTTGCGCTGCCTAGCCGGCGCGCGCCGCCTCGACGTCGGCCTTCAAACGCTCGAGCCGCTTCGATCGATCCTTGACGAATCGTTCGATGCCCTTGAGCAGCCAATCCGGGGTGAGGTGCGCCTCCTCGATGACCTCGTCCAGCGTCCCACCCGTCCGCCAGCGGTCATCCCAGTCGGAGGTCATGGCGTACTCGCCGGCCAGGCCGTGGAATGACCAGTCCTGCATCGACGCTCGCGATTGGGTCGAGATGAAGGTCGAGTCCATCCGGTCGGCGATGCTCAGCACCTTCAGGCGGTACGCCTCCGGCTGCAGGGCAAAGAGCTCGGGCGAGGCGCCGCACACGATCTTGACGTTCAGCCCGCGTGCCTCCAGCTCGGGCAGCAGCTTGACGATCCCGGCCATGGCGCTCGTGCCCTGCACGACGATCGCCCCGCCGCGCGGCTTGCCCGGGGTGTAGTCGCGCACGACGTACGCGCCCCTGGCCGCCTCGAAGTGCGACGGGATACCCAGCTTCGCCCGGTCGGGGATGACGATCGGCGGCCGGGTCAGGTGCAGCGCGATCAGCGGCACGTCCGACTTGAGCGCCGCGCCCAACAGCACCGGCACTTCGTTGTATTCCCACGGGTGCAGGTTGAGGATCTGGCCGCGCGGGAACAGCTGCATCACCGCCGGCTCGAAGATGCCGAAGTGCGTGCGGCTGTCGTCGGCCGTCTCCGGCCCCGAGTGCCCGGCAACGTAGATCAGCTTGCCGACCTTCAGCTCGCAGTCCTGCGCCAGCTGGCTGAACAGGCGCATCATCCCGTACTTCAGGTACGAGAACGACCCGTAGGTCGAGCACGCTCCCCAGAACCCATCGAACTCCTTCTCCGGGTCCTTGGAGAAGTTGACCGTGGCCATCGCCGCCAGGATGCCGACGTTGGCGAATTCGGTGATCTCCTGCGGGAGCAGCGTCCCTTCCTGCGTCCCGTAGCGCTCGTACCAGCCGTAGCCCTTGAAGTCGCCGTAGCCGGCGGCAAACCCGCTGATGTTGGTCGAGTCGGCCAGGTCGGCCGAGGCGGCGATGAACAGCGGCCGTCCGTACTCCTTCGCCCCGAAGGCGTTGATCCACGCGCCCCATTTCGCCAGCGCGGCGCGGTTGGCGATCGACGTCCCCGGCTTGGCGTACACGTCCTCCGGATAATGGGCGAAGTCGAACAGCCGCTCGTCCTTCCACGGGATCCCCTTCACTTGCAGGCGGAAGCCCGGGATCTCCTCCGGCACGCTGTCGCCCAGCGTCACCAGCCGGTCGGCCAGGTAGTCAACCAGCGGCTGGTCCCGGTGCAGCACGTCGATCACCGCCCGCAGGTTGGCCTCGAACTCCGCCTGCTGCCCGGCGGCATCCGCCGGTGCCGGCCCGCCGAAGTTGGCGAACTGGGCGCCGTACGTCTCCACAAACGGCTTCTTCGACTCCCAGAAGATCTCGCTGTTCATCTTGTGCGGCGCGCCGTGCGACGGGTTGTCGTACTTCAGGTAGCCGCGACCCTTGCGCGTGCGCATCCACGCCATGCTCGGCGCGTGCGTCGGGTTGTCGCCGTAGACCATGGAGACCATCGCCTGCGTCACCGGCCCCCACTCGCTGCCGAACTCGGCGCCGAACACGCGCCACCCGTGCGGTGCGAACCAGTCGGTCGGCGTGCCGTGGACGACGGTGCTGACCGGATGATCATCGATGCCGTAGTCGTTCCAGTCGATGACGAAGTACAGGTTGTCCAGCGCCAGGCCCCAGGCCGAGTTCATCGTCTCGTGCGCCGCTCCCGGCGTCAGCCCGGCCTCGCCCTCGAAGCCGAAGACCTTGACGCCTTCGGCGCCGGCGCGTTTGAGCGCCAGCGCCAGCCCGGCCGCCGCCGGCGCACCATGCCCCGACGGGCCGGTGTTGAATTTCAGGAACAGCGTCTTGCCTTCCATCTCGGCGTGGCCCGAAAGCCCGCCGCGGTGCCGGAAGCGCAGCAGGTCCTCCCAGACCAGGGCGCGTTCGTCCGCCTTCGGCACCAGGTAGCGCTTGTCCTTCGTCTGCGCGTACTTCACCCGCAGCGCCTCGTTCAACAACGCCAGCGTGGTGTAGATCAGCGGGATGGTGTGCCCGCCCACCAGCACGAAGCGATCGCCGAATCGCTTTTCCGGGTGGCGGATGTCCCAGCGCATCACCCCGCTCAGCAGCGTCACCAGCAGGGCGTGCACCTTCGAGCGCGAGCCGCCGGGGTGGCCGGACTGGCGGTAGTTGAGCGTGACGTCCAGGAGTTGGTCGACCAGGTCCTTGGCCTTCTCCCAGTGATCAAACTCCCGGGTCAACTGCTTGTAGGTCTGACGCGATGCGCTCTTCTGCGGCGCGATCCATGCTTCACTCCTCAACTGGTGCCCGGCGATGTCGCCAGGCGTCCTCGGCACGATGGACTTCGGGCGGCCGCTCAGGCCAACGCCCAGGCCTCTTCCCACACGCGCTTGGTCCCGGCGATCACCTGCTCCGGCGTCTCCCGGTCGGTCTGCGGCTTGACCTCGAAGCCCACCCACGGCTTCTCCTTCTTGCCGTCCGCCAGGTAGCCGACCTTGAACAGCGCCCGGATGAACGTCGCCAGTTCGTCGACATCGTTGCAGCCACCCGGCCAGCCGAAGCGCGGGTGCAGGTCGCCGTAGCCGGGCTTGCCCTCGTCGCGCACGCCGTTGCCGACGTGGATGTGCACCAGATGCGCCTTGAGCAGCCCCAATGCCTTCTCGGACTCCTCGAACAGCAGCGGTTGGTGGCTCAGGTCGTACATCAGGCCGAAATCCGGGTGGTCTTTGCGCACCGCCGCGGCGTACTCGGCGGCGAAGTCGCTCGGGCCGATCAGCGCCTTCTTGTCGATCACGCGATCGAAGGTCTCGCACGTCAGGCCGATGCCCTTCTCTTTGCCGTAGGCGCACAGCTCCATCGTGGACTGGATCAGCGCCTTGAGCGCCGCCGGCCGGTCCTTGTCGCCCGGGTCCTTGCCCGACAGGAACGCCATCCGCTTCGCGCCCACCTCGGCCGCCTCGTCGATCCCGGCCTTCAGTCCCTGGACGGCGGCCTTACGTTCGGCCTCGTCCAGGCTGTTGGGGTTCAGCTTGCCGCGCAGCACCAGCGGCTGTCCGCCGTATCCGACCTTGATGTGCGCCGCGTCGATGACGTCGCCGCGTCGCCCGCCGTTCGGCCGGGTCGTTGATGTGCGTGATCTCGACCGCCCCGAAGAACGGGTCCTCGGCGATCTTGCTCACCGTGGCGGCGATCGGGCCGTCGCCCGTGATCGTCGTCGGGAAGGCCATGAAGTGCACGATGCTCATCGTGCAGTAGTGACTCCAGTGTTTGTCCATGCGATTCTCCTCCACTCCAGCTAGCTCGGCGCAGGGACGGGATAGTCCGGCGGGCGGCCTTCGATCACCGCCAGCACGTCCGTCACGACCATCGCCATGCGCAGCAAGGCTTCATCGGTGTGCGCCGCCATGTGAGGCGAGAGCACGACGTTGTCCATCGAAAGCAGCGGGCTGTCCTTCGGCAGCGGCTCCGGATCGTACACGTCCAGCCCGGCGCCGGCGATCCAGCCTTCGCGCAGCGCCCGCACCAGCGCCGCCTGATCGACCACCGGTCCGCGGGCCGAGTTGATCAGATAGGCCGAGCGCTTCATCGAGCGCAGCGCCGTTTCGTTGATCATGCCCTTCGTCTCCGGCAGCAGCGGGGTGTGCAGCGAGACGAAGTCCGACTGGGCCAGCAGATCCGGCAGCGGCATGCGGCGCGCCCCCAGGCGCCCTTCCTGATCGGGGTAGGCCACGACGTCATGGTAGACGATCGGCATGTCGAAACCGTCGTGCGCCATGTGCGCCAGGCGCTGTCCGATCTTGCCGAAGCCCACCAGGCCGAGCGTCTTCCCCTGCACCTCGATCCCGATCAGACGGTAGCGCGAGTCCCAGTCGCCGGCGCGGATCGCCCGGTCGCCTTCCATCATCCGTTTGGCCAGGGCGACGATCATCCCCATGCACTGTTCGGCGACCGACTGGTCGTTGGCGAACGGCGTGTTGACCACGGTGATCCCCCGCTCCGCCGCCGCCTGCCGATCGATCGCCTCCACCCCGACGCCGTGCCGTGCCACCACCTTGAGACGCGGCGCGGCCGCCATCAATTCACGCGTCACTTTCCCATTCGCCCGGATGATGATCCCGTCGACGTCGCCGACGGCCGAGAGCAGCCAGCCCGGGTCGAGGCTCGCCGCCATGCGCACCTCGGCCCTCTCCTTCAGGAGCGCCAGCGCCCGTTCATGGATGGGTTCATACAGAAGCACGACAGGCTTGCTCATTCCGATTCGTCTTTCCCTCCGGTGCAGGCTCGCCCCGCCGGCGGCGGAGACGGTGAGCGGGCAGCGATGCGGGCAGCGAAGCCCACCGTCTCCCCCGGCGGCCCGGCCTTACTTCGGGTGGACGCACAGCCGTGCGCCACGCGACTCGTAGGACATCTCCCAGTAGACCGTCTTCCACTCCAGGTAGTCGTCGATGGCGAGCGAACCCTGTTCGCGGCCGATGCCGCTCTGCTTCATGCCCCCGTACGGCGCCTGGACGAACGACCCGTGGATGTCGTTGACCCACACCGAGCCGGCCTCCATCCGCCGCGCCGCATGCCAGCAGTTGCGCGCATCGCGGCTGAAGAAGTAGGCGCTCAGCCCGAAGACCGTGTCGTTCGACATGTCGATGACCTGGTCCAGGTCGCCGCCGACCTTCATGAAGGCCAGCACCGGACCGAAGGTCTCCTCGCGCATGATCTCCATGCTGTGTTTGCAGTCGCCGAGCACCGTCGGGCGGTAGAAGTAGCCCTTGTCGCCGACGCGCTTGCCGCCGGCCAGCACCTTGGCGCCTTCCTTGACCGCCTTGTCCACCTGCCCGCTCACCCACTCGAGCTGCTTCTTGTTCACCAGCGGTCCGATGTCCACGCCGTCCTGGAACCCGTCGCCGGCGACGATCCGGTCGGCCAGGGCGGCGATGCGCGACACCAGCGCGTCGTAGATCGCCTCGTGCGCGTAGACGCGGTTGACCCGGTTGCACACCTGGCCGCATCCCCGGAAGGCCTGGAAGGTGATCGCATCGACGGCCTTGTCGAGATCCGCGTCGTCCCAGACGATGCACGGGCACTGGCCGCCAAGCTCGAGCGTGACGCGTTTGATGCTGTCGGCCGCGGCGCGCATCACCTGCTTACCGCCCTCGACCGAGCCCGTGATCGCCGCCTTGCGCACCAGCGGATGGCGCACCAGCGCGTCGCCCGTGCGCCCGCCCGGCCCGGTGATCACGTTCAGCACACCCGCCGGGAAGCCGGCCTCGTGCGCCACCCGCACCATGGCCAGCGCCGAAAGGGGCGTGTCCGACGACGGCTTGGCGACCGCCGTACACCCGGCGGCGAGGGCCGGGCCGATCATCCGGCTCAGCAGGTGCAGCGGGTCGTTCCACGGCGGGATGGCGGCGATCACCCCCATCGGCTGCCGCAGGACGTAGGTGAACTTGTCGCGCATGTCGCTTTCCAGCACCATGCCGTGGATGCGACGCGCTTCCTGGGCGTAGTACTCGATCACGCTGCAGAAGCCGTTGATCTCGCCCTTGGCCTGCGGGAAGGGCTTGCCCTGCTCGCTGGTCAGGATCTTGCCGATCGAATCGACGTTGGCGCGCACGGCGTTGACCAGCTTCATCATCGCCGCCCCGCGCTCGGCCGCCGGCGTATCGCGCCACGTCAGGAAGGCCTCCTGCGCGGTGCGCACCGCCAGGTCGATCTCCTCCGGGCTGGCCTCCGGGACGCGCCCGATCAGTTCCTCGGTCGAGGGGTTGTAGACGTCGACGGTCTTGCCCGACGACCCCGCAACCTCCTTCCCGCCGATGAACATCGGGGTAACCTTGACTTCGCTTGCCATAGCACTCTCCTTAAGAGCAGGTGTCGTCCTCGTCCGAGAGACCTGCACCCCTACCCCGGGTCCGTTCCACCTTCGGCCCCCCACCCCTCACGATCCGCATTGCCCGAGGTCGTCCTCAGGCTGCGGCCCTGTCCGCCGGCCACGCACCGCTCGCCGCCCGATCGGCCCTCCCGAGTTCGGCGGCCAGCACCCCCAGCAGTTCTTCCGCCAAACGGCGGAAGCCGTCCACGACCAGTGCCTGCCGATAGACCTGGCGCACGAAGTCGGCGCCGATGCCCACCCCGATGACCTTGCAGCCCTGGGCCTCCAGCGCCGTCACCGTGGCGATCAGGTGGTCGGCGTCGCCGTTGGGCTGCCCGTCCGAGATCACGATCATCACCTTGCTGCGCTCCCGGCGCGCCTGCAGCCGCCGGAACGCAAACAGCAGGTGTTCTTCGTCCCAGTTGTTGTGCCGCGGCTCGATGCCGGTCAGGCGGCGCCGCACGATCGGATACGGCTCGTCGAACCGCTTGTAGATCCGGTGTTCGAGCGGGCTGCAGCGCGTCGTCCGGTAGGCATGCGCCGGCCGAAGACCGAGTTTCATCGCCGCCTTCGCCTCATACTCGGCCGTGGTGAAGCCAAGGATCTCGAGCGGCAGCCCCATCTGATCGAGCGTTTCCCCGATCAGGATCGCCGCCTTGGTCGCCAGCCGCACCTTGTCGCCGCCCTGCATGCTGGCGCTTTCGTCGACCAGCAACTGGAAGGCGATCGACCGCTCGGCGGCGGTCGGGCGCTCGAACAGCCGGAAGTTGCCCAGCCGCTGCTTGTACAGCTTCGAGGTGTGCAGGTAGCCGCTGCGGTACTGGCCGCCGTAGCGCAGGTAGGTGTCCTCGCGCAGCAGGTTGGTCATGCGCGTGACCAGGAAACCGACCTCCCGGCGCACTTCGCTCCACAGCGCACGGTAGGCGTTCACGTCGCCTGTTGGCGGCGCCACGAGCGTCTGCCGGTCCGGCCTCAACGCGGAGGGATGGATCTTCTTTCCACCCAGCCCGCGTTCAAACCAGGGCGCACTCCCGGGACGCACCCAGTCCGGACTCTCGCGTGGGGTTCCTTGAAGCTCCACCTCGTACAGGTCATCGCTCATCTCGAGGTCCGGAGGGTCGTCCCGGGTCTCGGCTTGCGAATTGCCCGCCGCCGACTCGTCGGCCGCGCCGCCCGAACCGCCCAGCCGCAGCAAGGGGATCAGGGAAGGATAGATGCGCCGCATCGCCTCCAGAGAGGCCTGTGCGCCGTCGGCGCCGGCGCCCTGGTGGATGTCGTCGGCCACGGCCTCCAGCACCTGGCGCACGCGCTCGACGTATTGCGCTCCGTGGTAGCCGCGGCCCTCGAGGTACAGCCCCAGGCGCAGTTGGTCGCTCCAGCGCATCACCCGGACCAGCGAGCCGCCCAGATTCGGGAGCAGCCGCGAAGCGAAGGTCGTCCGCATCCCTGGCCAGCGCTCCACCATCCGGTTCTCGATGCGGGCGTTCTCCAATGCGTGCCACAGCGCGGCAAACCCCGGATGGTCGCGCTGCTCTTCTTCGCGCGCCTGGCGCAGGACATCGGCACTCTCGGCCTGCAGGTGCCCCAGCAGGCGCAAGGCGTTGGCTTTCAGCGGCAGGATCGATCCCTGCGCCGGCGATTCGGCTTTCGACTGGATCCGGCCGCGCCCCAGGCGATCGGCGTCGCTGAAGGCAAAGCGCAGGTGGTAGTCGCGCGCCGTGCACTGGAGCAGCCGCTCCAGGCGCAGGCGCCGCGCTTCCGCCAGCCGCGCGTCGGTTTCAGCTTTCGAAGTAGTTGTCGACAATGTCCTGCACCGTGTCGGCATCGTAGGCGCTCTGCTTGCTGACCACCGCAAAGCGCGCCGCCTCGCGCACCGGGAAGCTGAGCGACATCCGCGCCCAGTCGATCACCCGACGGGTCGAGAACGAGCCGAAGACCTTCTCGCTGCGGATGGCCGCCCGAATGTCGTTCGCCGCCCGCACCATCCGCCGCACCACGTCCTCGTCCGGATTGCCGCTCTGGGCAATCACGGCCTGCACTTCCTCCTCCTCGTTCAGGTAATCCATGCGAATGACAATCGGAAACCGGTCGAGCAGCGCCTCGTTCAGCGTCTTCGTCCCGCTGTAGCGGCCCTCCTCGCTCGGGTTCATGCTGGCGAACAGCCGGAAGTCCGGATGCGGCCGCACGATGCGTCCGTCGTACTCCATCAGCACGACCATGCGGTCGTCGTCCAGCAGCGAGTGCAGGCAGAAGGCGATCTCGGGCAGGCAGGCGTTGATCTCATCCAGCAGGATCCAGTCGCCGGCCTGCATGGCGCTGACCAGCACGCCGTCGACCCAGTAGGTTCCCTGTTCGTTGATCAGCATCTTGCCCAGGAACTCGTCGACCGTCGTCGCCCCGTTCAGATTCACCCGGCGCAGGCCGTTGTTCGTCTTCCAGGCCAGGTAGCGCACGGCCTGCGTCTTGCCCACGCCGGTCTCGCCGATGAGCAGCACCGGCAGGTTCTTGGCCACGCCGTAGGCCAGCTTCTCCAGATAGCCCTGGGAGGGCGGCACGTACACCTGCGACGGCGGGATGAAGCCGCTGGCGCTGCCGGCATTCACCGGCACCGCCACCGTCCCGATCTGAATCGCAGGTTCCGTCTTGCCCGTTCTTGGCATTCCGTCGCTCACATGGGAGGGGCGGCTGACGCCGCCCCTCCCGAGTCCACGTGGCCCGTCAGCCCCGCGGCGGCTTGCCCTGCAGCGCCCGCAGCACTTTCTCGGACGTCGCCGGCAGATCGGTGATCCACACGCCGACGGCGTCGTGGATGGCGTTGATGATCGCCGGGGCCTGGGAGTTGGCCGTCATTTCGCCGATGCCCTTGGCGCCGTACGGCCCGCTGCGCGAGCCCATCTCGACGATGACCGCATCCAGCTCGGGCACGTCCTTGGCCGTCGGGACCATGTACGAGAAGAAGCCGGTCGGGTGGTGATCCAGCGTCGGGTAATACGGGTGCAGCTCCTCCATCAGCGCCGAGCCCAGGCCGCCGGCTGCTCCGCCGTCGATCTGTCCTTCGACCAGCAGCGGGTTCATGGCCTTGCCGCAGTCGTAAGCCGATGCCATGTGGAGCACCTTCACCTCGCCGGTCTCGGTGTCGACCTCGACCTCGGCCACCGTGGCGCCGTAGGCCATGTTGTGCAGCGGTTCGCCTTCGCCCGTGTCCGGATCGACTTCCGCCACCGGCCAACCGTACGACCCGCGTCCGGCGATGATCTTGCGATCCACCCAGGTTGCATGCCCGGCCACGTCGGCGATCGGGATCGCCTGCTCCGGCGCATCGCGCACCACGATCCGATCGCCCTCCGCCACCAGCTTGTCCGGCGTCACGCCCAGCTGCGCGCCGGCCACCTCGAACATCACGTCCCGCGCTTCGCGCGCCGCCAGGATCGTGGCATTGCCCGTCTGGTGCGTCACCCGGCTGGCGAACGTCCCGGTGTCGAGCGGACTGCTGTCGCTGTCCACCGCCGTCACGTTCACCTTGTCGATCGGTACGCCCAGCTCCTGGGCGGCGATCTGGCGCATGATCGTCCGGGCGCCCTGGCCGATGTCGACGCTGCCGATGAGGACGTCCACGCTGCCGTCGGGGCGCATCTTGATCACGACCTGGCTCGGGTCGCCGCCGCCGCTCATGCCCGTGGAGTACCACACGGCGGCCATGCCTGTTCCGCGTTTCTTTGCCATGCTGCGCCTCCGTCCTATCGCTTCGCCGACGACATGGCCAGCAGGTCGCCGTCCAACTTGATTCCCGCCCGCTGGGCGGCCGTCTGCATGACCTCGATCAGCCCGCAGTTGTGCTGCACGGCCTGCGTGGCCGAGGTGTCCCCGTCCCGGATGGCGTTCAAGAACCGCAGCCGCAGCGAGTCCATCCCGATCGCCTCGGCGATCTTCTCCATCTGCACATCCCAGGCGAAGGACGATTGGTACAGCCCGAAGCCGCGCATCGAAGACGTCGGCCGCTTGTTGGTGAAGACGGAGTAGCTGTCGACGGCCACGTTCGGGATGTTGTACGGGCCGGCCACGCCGTAGGAGGCCTTGCGGATGACGTAGTCGTTGGTCGACGGGTAGGCGCCGCCGTCGCGCACCATCTTGATCTTGCGCGCCACGATCAGGCCGCTCTTCGTAACCCCGTCCTTGAACCACAGGTGGGTCGCCCCGCGGTGTGTGGAGGAGGTGAACTCCTCCTCCCGCGTCCACACCCAGCGCACGGGACGGCCGTCGGTGTAGAGCGACAGCACGGCGCAGATGTGGTCACCGTGCGGGTCGTTCTTCGAGCCAAACCCACCCCCGACGATCCCGCCGATCATGTGCACCGATGCCTGCGGCTTCCCCAGGATGGCCGCGATCGTCCCCTGGTTGAAGAACACGGCCTGGGTGACGGTGTAGATGTGCGTCCGGCCCATCGAGTCGGTGTGGGCGATCGACGCCTGGGTCTCGATCGGTGAGTGCTCCTGCGCCGCGGTGCGGAAATAGTTCTCGACGACGAAATCGGCCTGGGCAAAGCCGGCCTCCACGTCGCCCTTGCGGATCTCCAGGTGATCGCGTTCGCCGAAGGCCATCAGGTTGCCGTCCGGCCGCATCTTGCGCGCCCCGGGCTTCATCGCCTCCAGCGGATCGAAGACCGGCGGGCGTTCCTCCAGCTCGACCTTCACCCGGGCGATCGCCTCCAGGGCCAGGTCGATGCTCTCGGCCGCCACGGCCACGACCTCCTGCCCCGGATAGCGGATCTCCTTGTCGGCCAGCACCGGCTGTTCCCCGCCGAAGACGTTGACCGGGACCTCACGGCCGGTGATCACCGCCACGACGCCCGGCATCTTCTTCGCCCGGCTGACGTCGATGCTCTTGATCAGCGCCGACGCCACCGGCGAACGCCAGGCCTTGACGTACAGCATGTTCGGGAGCTTGATGTCGCCCACGTAGCGCGTCTTGCCGGTCGCATGCTGCATGCCGTCATAGCGCGGTAGGCGTTTCCCGACGTAGTTGGTGTCCGTCATCTTCATACCCTCCTACCGCATGTCCTCGGCCGCTGCCAGCACCGACTCGACGATCTTGTTGTAGCCGGTGCAGCGGCAGACGTTGCCGACAATAGCGTTGACGACCTCGTCCCGGGTGGGCGCCTTGTTCTTCTTCAACAGCGCCGCCGCCGACATGACCATGCCCGGCGTGCAGTACCCGCATTGGGCGCCGTAGTGGTCGGTGATCGCCTTCTGCAGCGGGTGCGGAGCCTGCAGCGTTCCCAGGCCTTCGACCGTCGTCACCTCGCGGCCTTCGACCGTCGCCGCCAGGACCATGCACGAGTTCACCGGTTCTCCGTCCAGCCAGACGGTGCACGCGCCGCAGTTGCCCTGCTCGCAGCCGAACTTGGGGCTGGTGACGCTCATCGTCTCGCGCAGGAACGTCAGCAGGTTGGTCTGCACCGGGGCGTCACCGCTGACCTTCTTCCCGTTGAGTTTGAAGTGGATGGTGATCTTGCTCATGGGGCTAGCCCTCCTCGCCCAGGCCGCCGGCGCTGCGCAGGACCCGCGCCGCCAGCACCTGGGTGAGCTGCCGCCGGTACCAGGCGGTCCCGTGCACGTCGTCGATGGGCTTGATCTCGGTCACGGCCTTCTCGGCTGCCGCGGCGATCGCCTCGGGCGTGAACTTCTTGCCGCGCAGCAGCGCCTCGGCCTTCACCGCCCGGACGGGTGTGGGCGCCGCCGATCCGATCGCCAGGTGCACGTCGACGCAGATGCCCTTGGCGTCCAGCTGGACACGCGCCGCGGCGTTGAGGACGGCCAGCGTCAGCGCCTGCCGCCGACCCACCTTGCGGTAGGCCGAGCCTTCGTTCTTGCCCGTCGGCCGGATGCGAATCTCGGTCAACAGCTCGCCGGGCTTGATCACCGTCTTGCCCGGCCCGGTGAAGAACTTCTCCAGCGGAAGCACGCGCTTGCCCTTGCTGCTCGTCAGCACGATCTCCGCCCCCAGGCCGATCATGGCGCAGATCGTGTCACCCGCCGGCGAGGCGGTGCAGATGTTGCCGCCCAGCGTCGCCAGCGAGCGGACCGGCGGCGCGGCGAGCTTGCCGGCCGCCTGGGCCAGCGCCGCCGCCTTGTCCTGCAGCAGCCGGGAAGCTCCCGCCGTCTGCATGCGCGTGGCGGCGCCGATGTGGATCACGCCGTCCTGGAGCTTGATGTACTCCAGGCCCAGCTTCCCGATCCACAGGATGTTGTCCGGGACCTTGAACTCAAGGTTCATATCGCGCACCAGATCCGTGCCGCCTGCCAGCACGCTGATGCGGGTCCCGTGCTTGCCCAACAGTTGGAGCGCCTGCCTCAACGTGTCGGGGGCGAAGTACTGCACATCTTTCACGGGTTTGCCTCCCTCTTAGTTCTTGGGCGCGGCGCCCCGTCGCTCGACGGGCGCCGACCCGACTCGCCTGTCACTCGATCCCGGCCATCGCCGCCAGTTGTCGGTAGAGCGCCACGGCGTCCTGCTCTCCCAGCCCGGCTGCCTTGGCCTGCGTGAAGAGCTCGTAGTAGGCCTCCGTCGCCGGCAGCCGCGCCCCGACCTGGCGCGCGGTGTCGGTCATCAGCCCCAGGTCCTTGTGCAGATGCTTGAGCGGAAACGCCGGGGCGTAGTCGCCGGCAACGATGTTGCCGATCTTGCGTTCGATCAGATTGGAGACGATGCCGCTCGACTTGATGATCGTCCCCATCGCCTCCAGCGGGATGCCCCCCTTGGCCGCCAGGGTCATGGCTTCCGCCAGCGAGCCAACCTGCGCCGCCACCATCAGGTTGAAGCACAGCTTGGCCAGCGCTCCGCTGCCCTGCGGGCCCACGTGCAGGAGGAAGGACCCCATGGTCGCCAGCAGGTCGCGCTGCTCGTCGAACAGGTCCGCCTCCCCGCCGACCATGATCCCCAGCTTGCCTTCCTTCGCCGGGCCCGTCGAGCCGAACACCGGGGCATCGAGCATCGCCCAGCCGTGCCCGGCGATCCCCGCCGCCGTCTCGCGCGACTCTTCCGGGGCGACGGTGCTCATGTCGATCAGCGTCATGCCCTTGCGGCCGCCGGCCAACAGACCGTATTCCCCGCTCAGCACGTCGTAGACGGCCGCCGCGTCGGTGAGCATGCAGATGACCACATCGCTCGCCGCAGCGACGTCGCGCGGCGTGACGGCCAGCTTGGCGCCCAGGGTGCGCAGCGCCTCGCCCTTGGCCGACGAACGGTTGAACGCCGTGAGCGGATAGCCGGCGCGCGCCACATTGGCCGCCATCGGCCCGCCCATCAACCCCAGTCCCACGAACCCGACACGCTTCATCCGCGCCGATCTCCCGAGGCGGAACGATCCGCCCTCGATGCCTAATACGGGACGAACTCGCCGCGCTTGGCGGCCGCCTGCTTTGCCGGCTCGCCATACTCCCACGACATCTCCGGCCGGTAGCGATCGCGCCAGTCGTCGAAGACCATCTTGCCCAGGTCCTTCTCCAGCGGGAACTGCCACCGCACGCCCCACTGCGGGATGATGACCTTCAGATCCGGCACGTGGCGCCTGGCGATCCAGTTCACCTCTTCCGGATCGACCGTCGTGTTGCCCCAGTTGTCCCAGTGCATCGGCATCAGCACCTTGGTGCCGCTGGCTTCCGCCAGGCGCACGGCGTCGTAGGGCGTCATCTTGTCGGTGCCGCCCGGCGCGTTGTAGCCGATGTTGACGCTCAGCACGTCGATCTTGTACTTCTTGAACGTGACGTAGGCATTCTGGAACAGCGAGTTGGCCAGGTGGCAGAAGTTGTAGCCGCCGATCTTGAAGAAGAACGTCGCCGCCACGTCGTCGAACGGCCGGCGCACACCCGGCTCGACCTTGACCCCCGGGCCGCCGGTCATGGTGGCGATCCGGTCGAAGTTCGGCAGGATCTCGACCACCACGTCCTTGATCTTGTACTTCTGGCCCGGGCGCACGACCCGGATCCGCTCCTCGGGCACCTGGAAGTTGCGCATGCGCTCGACGGCCGAGAGCGGGCCGTAGAACAGGGCCTGGCTCGTCTGCGTCGCCGCCTTCAGCGTGTAGATGTCGGTGTGATCGGCGTGCTGGTGCGAGCAGAACACGCCGTCCAGCGTCTTGAACCCGAAGATATCGATGACTTGCGGGTTGAGCCGCATCCAGTCGATCGTCGGCGAACCGGTCGTGCGGCACACCCCGCAGTAGGCATACTCGGTGTAGTGCGCCGGGCCGGCGTAGTTGTCCACCAGCAGCACGGCGCCGCCCGGCGACTTGAGCACGAAGCCCATCCCGCCGGTCCACCAGAAACTGTAGTTGCCCTTGGGGACCTTGGCCTTCTCGATCTGGTTGTTGAGGAACTGGCCCCACTCGGGAAAGCACTCGATCAGCCAGCGGATCTTATCCATCGGGCGGTCTTTGTTCAGCAGGTAGTCGCCCTGCATCGTGCCGCGCCCGTCGCCCACGACTTCGATGCTCTGGTAGTCGATGGCCGTCGCAGCGGCCTTCGGCGACGCGCCGTTACCCGACTTCGGCTTGCCGTTTGCCCTCTTCGCCATGGTCGACTCTCCTTGTCAATCGTCTCAACCGGTTACGCGAACGGGAGCAGGAGGACTTTGCCCGTGGCGCGGCTCCCCGTCGTGATCAGTTTGAACCCCTGATCGAACTCCGCCAGCGGCAGCTGGTGCGTGATGACCGGTCTCGGATCCAACTGGCCGGACTGCAGCAGCCCGTCCGCCAGCCGCCAGGTGTCCCACATGTGCCGCCCGGCGACGCCGCGCACGCGCACCTGGCGCAGCGTGATGGCGTAGTTGATGTCGAATTCGATCGGCTTGGGCGTCAGGCCGAAGGTCGTCACCCGGCCGCCCTTGCGCACGGTGGCGAAGGCGTTCTTGATCGACGCCGCCGCCCCGGCCATCTCCACCACCACGTCGGCGCCCACCCGCGTTTCCTCGACGATCGCCTTCACCGGATCGATCGGGTCGCTGATGTTGAACACCTGGTCGGCGCCCATGCGCCGGGCGATCTCGAGCCGCTCGGGCACCATCCCGACCAGGTAGACCTTGCGGGCGCCCGAGGCGCGCGCCACGCCGGCGGCGAACAATGCGATCGGCCCGTCGCCGAAGATCACCACCGACTGGGCCGTCACCGGCTCGATCAGCACCGCCTGCACGGCGCCCGCCCAGCGGCTCCATGATGGCGCCAACTTCATACGACAGGTCCTTGGGCAGCGGCCACAACGATGTCTCGGGCACGGCGACGTACTCGGCGAAGGACCCATCGACCTCGTTGCCGAAGATCTTCAGGTTGGCGCAGATGTGCTGGAGCCCCATCTTGCACACGTCGCACTTGCCGCACACGATGTGGCTGTCGGCGGTGACGTGGTCGCCCAGTTTGTAATCGGTCACCGCCGCACCGACCTCCACGATCTCACCGGCGAACTCATGGCCCAGCGTGAGCGGCGGCTTGAGCCGGTTCTGGGCGTACTCGTCCCAGTTGTAGAAGTGGATGTCCGAGCCGCAGATGGCGGTGGCGCCCACTTTGACCAGGACCTCGTTCGGCTGGATCGTCGGGATCGGCGTGTCCACCAGGTCCATCCCCGGCTCGCGCCGCACCTTCCGTGCCGCCTTCATCATGCCCTTCATGCCGTCTCCTCCTTGCACCCGTTGCCGTCGGCCCACACCCTCACCTGCCGCTGCGGCACAGCCTGCTCCGCCCCGGAGCCCGTTGCCTCAGATGACCTTCATCTCCAGGAGCACCTTCTTCAGCTTCTCGCGCTGTTCCGCCGTCAGCGGGCCCACCGGCGCCCGGCACGGGCCGACGTCCATGCCCATCAGGTTGAGCGCTTCCTTGATCACCACCGGGAACGTGCCCCAGGCGAACGCCAGCCGCAGCGGAGCCAGTTCCCGCTGGGCCTGCAGCGCACCCGGCAGATCGCCGGCCATGTACTTGTCGTAGATCGACGCCACCAACGCCGGTTTGACGTTGGCCGTGGCGGCGATGCCGCCCTTCGTCCCGTAGGACAGGCCGGCATAGATCAGCGTATCGCGGCCCATCAGCACCGAGAAGCTGGGCGGTACGACGCGGATGTACTCGGCCGTCAGCTCCAGGTCGCCACTGGGAGTCCTTGATCCCCACGATGCCCTTCACCTGGGCCAGCCGCGCCAGCAGCCCGGGCGAGATCTTCACGTTGGTGCGCGCCGGGTTGGTGTAGACCAGGATCGGCAGGCTGGTGGACTCGGCCACGGCCTTGTAGTGATCGAACAGCTGATCGTCGTTCGGGCCGATGAAATACGGCGTCAGAATCGAGACGGCGTCGATGCCGGCCTTCTCGGCCATGCGCGTCAACTCGATCGTCTCGCGCGTCGTCACCCCGACCGTGCCGGCGTACACCGGCACGCGGCCGCGCGTCTCGTCCACGACCGTCTCCCACACGCGGCGTTTCTCGTCGGGGGAAAGCGCCCAGAATTCGCCCTGGCTGCCGACGGCGAACACGCCGTGCACCTTGCCGTCAATCAGGTGGTTCGTCAGGCGCCGGAGCGCCTTCTCGTTGATCTCTTCGTCCGCCGTCAGCGGCGTCACCATCGCCGGGATGATCCCGGAGGGGGGTTTGTTCAGCATGAACCACTCCTTGGTAGATAGTTGGCAGCTAGCTTCAGCAGTCAGCAATTAGCAATTAGCAATTAGCAGCTAGCAGCTGCTCCGGCTGACGGCTAATCGCTGAGCTGCTGATCGCTAGGTTCTCATCTCTTTCAACACCGCTTCCGTCGCCGCCACCCACGAGTAGCGCGGGTCGATGGTGATGTCGTAGGCCTTGCTGTCGCCCGACAGCAGCCACAGGTAGCCGACGGTCGTCCCTGGCAGCGCGCCGGTCGGGTGGTAGCCGTCGAGCAGGACTGCCACGTCGTCGTTGTGGACGACGTGCGCCGTCGGCTGGCCGTTCTGCATCAGCAGCTGCACGCCATCGCCGGTGGTCGGCTTGACCTTGAAGAAGTAGAACTCCTCCAGCACATTCTCGACCGCCGATTGCTCATCGTGTTTGTGCGGCGGGATTCCGCTCCAGTTGGAGGGCGGATTGATCGTTTCGCCGATGATCATGCGCTGCCCGATGGATGAACCGGGCGGCAGGTACAGCCGGAGATCGCGTCGCCAGTTGGCCATCCCGGCCGAGACCAGCTTCACCTGATCCGGCGTGATCAGTTTGACCGGCAGGTCCTTCTCGCACGGGACGTGCGCGAACGCCAGCTCGAGCTTGGTCTCCGCTCTGACCTCGACCTCGCTCCGGCGCGGCGCGTACACCACGCCGGCCGGGCCGGCGAACATGTCCGCCCGCCCGCCGACGCCTTCGAAGGTCTCCTGGCCGACGCGCACGCTGCACTTGCCGCTCATCACGACCAGCGCGGCTTCCTCCTCGGCCAGCTTGGTCTTCCAGGTCTCGCCTGCCGCCAGGCGCACGACGTCCAGGCCGAGCCAGCGAATGCCGTTCTTGCCGCGCTCGACGACCTTCTGATGCCCGCTCTCCGGGCCAACCCTGAGCATGAGGCTCATCCTGATGACTCCTTCGTCATGATGTCGGCGTCTTGCGCCCGCGCTGCGGGGCACGCCGGGCGGCGGGAACCCACGCCAGCGCTGCGGCCCCTTCAGCCTGCGGGATGTATTCCAACCCGATGCTTCCCCGATAACCGGCAGCTTCAATGGCCGCTTCCAGTGCGGCGAAGTCGATCGCGCCGGTTCCCGGCTCGTGACGGCCGGGCTCGTCGGCGTACTGGATGTGCCCGATCCAATCGCCGGCCACACGCAGCGGCTCCAGCAACTCCTCCCCCATCCGCTTCAGATGGTAGGTGTCCATCTGGAAGCGCACGTTCGGGTGATCGATCTCTCGCACGACCTCGACCGCCTCGCGCCACGAGGTGAGAAAGTAGCCGGGGTTATCGACCGGGTTCAGGACCTCGATCGTCAGCAGGACGTTGGACTGTGCCGCCCGCGGCGCCGCGGATCGCAGGTTCTCCAACATGCACTCGCGTTGAGCGCCGCGCGCCATCCCTGGCAGCAGCACGCCGGCCGGGAGCATGATCTTCTCGACCTCCAGGCGCCGGGCGATGTCCAGGGCCTGGTCGAGCGTACGTTCGAACTCGGCCCGCCGCTTCGGGTCCACCAGGTAGCCGCGGTTGGCCTCATCCCAGACGGGCACGTCCTGATTGAAGAGCACGATGCGCAGCCCGGCCTCTCGACGGCAGGCGTCCAGCGCGTCGAGGTCGGCATGCGAAGGGAAGCCGAATTCGATCGCCTCGAAGCCCAGGTCGGCCACCGCCCTGGGCCTCAGGGCGAAGGGGAGCTCCGGGAAAGAGCCAGCTGACATTGGGTGCATAGCCCAGCATACGTCCCGTTCCACCAATCCGATCAGGATTCGTCCTTGCGCCGCACCGAATAGATCGCTACCGCGCCGAGCAGGATCAGATCCCTTGATGATCCACTGCAGGTAGGGATTGACGCCGACGAGGTTGAAGATGTTGTTCAGGTACGACACGATCAGCACGCCGGCCAGCGTCCCGACGATGCTGCCCTTGCCGCCGCCCAGGCGCGTGCCGCCGATCAGCACCGCCGCGATGGAGTCCAGGTCGAAGCGTTCGTACTCCAGGCCGCCGACGCGCGGGTCGCCGGCACCCATGCGCGACGTCAGGTACAGGCCGGTGACGGCCGCCATCAGGCTGCAGAACATGTAGGCGTACGATCGTCACACGCCGGGTGTGCACGCCCGAGAGCCGCGCAATGAGCTCGCTGCCTCCCGTGGCCTTCACGTGCCGGCCCCAGACGGTCCGGCTCAGCAGGCATCCAGGTGATCGGCGATCAGCATCACCAGGAAGAGGACCGGGAAGGAAATCGGGCCGATCTTGCCCTCGGCGAAGAACTCCCAGCCCGGCGCGATCTTGCCGCCGGGCTTCTTGGCGTACTGCAGCACCAGGCCCTGCAGGATGGCGCCCACGCCCATCGTGGCGATGAACGGCGCCAGCCTGATGCGGGTGATGATGTTGGCATTGATGAAACCGATGATCAGTCCCAGCGGCAGCAGGGCACCACCACCATGCCCGTCACCATCAACGGGGCGGTGTAGTTGGCCATGAAGCCGGTGGCATACACATCCACCAGGCTGATCGTCGCTCCGACCGACAGGTCGATCCCGCCGACCAGGATCGCCACGGTCTGGCCGACGCTGACGATCCCGAGGCGCGACGCTCTGCCGGAGACGTTGATCAGGTTCTTCAGGTGCGGAAGTCCGGGAATGAAGATCCCGGCCAGGATCAGAATCGCCAGCAGGATGCCGACAATGATCAGCACATCCCGCTGCTCATCCAGCACGCGGCGCCACGTGCTCCGCCGCCGGGTCTGCGAATCCGAGTTCAGCTGCCATGGGTCCCACCGTAGGTCGCCAGCATCATGACCGCCTCCTCGGTGGCCACTCCACCCGCCATCTCCCCCACGATGCGACCGCGATGCATCACCACGACCCGGTCGCTCATCCCGATGACCTCCGGCAGCTCGGACGAGATCATCAGCACCGCCTTGCCCCTGGTCGGCCAGGTCGCGCATCAGCTGCCAGATCTCCGCCTTGGCGCCGACGTCGATGCCCCGGGTGGGCTCGTCGAAGATCAGCAGTTCCGGTCCGCTGATCAGCCACTTGGCCAGGACGACCTTCTGCCGGTTGCCGCCGCTCAGGTTCTCGACGTCAGTCCGACAGGCTGGGCGCTCGCAGACGAAGGCTCTCCGAGGTCGTGGCGACGACTTCGTGTTCTCCCTTCCGATCGACCACGCTCCAACGCTGACGCCGGTCGAGGCTCGGCAGCGCGGCGTTCTCCTTGACGCTCTGGCCCATCACCAGCCCCTCGAGCATTCCGGTCTTCCGTCAGATACCCGATCCGGTGGCGCAGCGCCCGCCTGCGGATTGCCGATCGTGACCTGCTCCCCGTTGAGACTGGACGGTCCCGGCGTCGATGCGCCGGGTCCCGAAGATGGCCTGAGCCAGTTCCGTCCGGCCGGCACCGACCAACCCCGAGACCCCGACGATCTCGCCGGCATGGACCACAAGATGGATGTCCTTCAACCGATCTGCCAACGCACAGCCCTTCGATCCGCAAGATCTCCTCGCCCACTCGTTCGCATCGCTCGGGGAAGGTCTCCGACAGCGAGCGCCCGATCATCATCCGCACCAGCGACGGCCGGTCGATCTCCGTTACCTTGAACGTCCCGACCACCTTGCCGTCCTTGAACACCGTGACCCGATCGGCGATCTGGAAGACTCTCCGAGATGCGGTGTGAGATGTAGATCACCGCCACGCCTTGCTGCTTGAGCGCCTTGATGACCTCGAACAGATGCTCCAGGTCCTTGCCGCCGAGGGCCGCCGAGGGCTCGTCCATGATGACGATCTTGGCGTTCAGCGACAGGGCCTTGGCGATCTCCACCATCTGCTGCTGGGCCACGCTCAGTCGACCGAGGCGTTCCCGAGGGTCGATGTCGACGCCCAGCCGATGCAGGATCTCCTGCGCCTTCGCTTCCTGCTCTGGCGTTCGTTCACCAGGCCCAGCGGTCCCGCGGGGCTCGCGGCCCAGGAAGACGTTCTGGGCGACGTTCAGATCCGGCAGCAGGTTGAGCTCCTGGTAGATGATGCTGATCGCCCAGTTGCTGGGCAGCGTGCGGGCTCGGGATGCGGACGCTCTCCCCGCACAGCGATGATCTCGCCGCCGTCCGGGACGTAGACGCCGGCCAGGATCTTCATCAGCGTCGACTTGCCGGCACCGTTCTCTCCGACGACGGCGTGCACTTCACCGCGGACAGCACTCGAAGGTCACGTCGTCCAGCGCCACCACGCCCGGGAAGGTCTTGGTGATCTTCTTCATCTCTACGAGGGTTCCGCCATTCCGACCTCGCCCTGGGTGTTCGGCTGCCAGGCCTTCTGGCCGAGGCAGTCACCGGCCCCGGCCAGCAGGCGCAGGACCTGCCGGGTCTTCGACCGACCCGTCGTTCTACTGCCCGTACAGGCTCCATCCGAACCTCAGGCAACATGTCCAGCCAGAGCGCGTCCGACATGGTCCGTGTTGTAGTACGTATCCAGGTTGTCCCAGGTGATGGTGAGCGGCGCGACCTGGTGATGGAACGGGATCGGCTCCCCTGCAGCAGGTCGAGCGCGTCCGTCACGGCGAAGTACCCAAGCGGTTCGGGAAGCGTCACGGCCGCGAACGGGAACTGGTTGTCCACCGCCTGATGCAGGAACAGCGCCCAGTCTTCACCGGTGATCGGCGGGACCTTCATCCCGGCCGCCACCAGGGCATTCACGACGCCGACCGACTGCAGCGCGCTGTCGGACCAGATGCCGTCGATCTGATCACCGAACTGCGTGATCCAGGCTTCCATCTGCTTCTGACCGCCGGTCGGCGACCAGTCGGTGTAGGCCTGCGCCAGTTCCTTGATGTCCGGGTACTGGGCGAAGACCTCGCGAGCGCAGCGCAGCCGCTCTTCGGCCGGGCTGGCGCCGGCGAGCCGGAAGCAGCACGATGTCACCCTTGCCGCCCAGCTCCTCGACCATCCACTCGGCCATGCGTCTTGCCCATCAGGCACGAGTCGCCGTCGGTGTAGGAGATCCGGTTGTCCGGGTTCTGCACGTCCCGGTCGACGGTGATGACCGGGACGCCGGCTTCCATCGCCTGCTTGGCACCCGGGATCGACCACGTCCTGGGCGGCGGCGCTGATCAGCAGCACGTCGCAGCCCTTGGTCAGCAGGTCCTCGATGTCCGCAGATCTGCTTGTTCGGATCGTTGTTGGCGTCGGCGTAGAAGTAATCCTTGACCAGACCCTTGGCCTTGGCCTCTTCGACGGCGTAGGTCGACATGGCCGTTCATGGCGACACGCCAGTCATTCGCGACGGAGGCGTTGGAGAAGCAGATCGTGTACGGCGGGTCCTGCTTGAGGGCCGTCGTGTCGACCATGCCGTCCGCGCCGACCGTGTAGGTCACCGGTCCCGGCGACCACGGGCTCCACCACCGGAGCTTCGGTTGCCACGGGGGCTTCGGGCACCACCGGTTCCTCGACCACCGGGGTCGCTCCCCCGCAGGCGGTCAGGATGATCGAAACCAGCAGCAGTGCAGGAGACGATCCAGGAAAGTTTGCGGCCAGACATCTTTCTTGTCCTCCTGATGAGGATTGGGGCGAACGCTGTCGACGGCGCAGGCAAGCACCCTCACTTCGGCCAACGCACCTCCTTTCGGGGATCGCGGACGTGCGTGTTCCCCCCGAGTTGCCTCTCCGTTAGGTCGAGCACGCAGGCGGGCGTACAGGCCGGCGGCCAGCAGGATCGCCAAGCCCTTGATGATTCGCCTGACCGAATTCATCGAACTGAAGCATCAGCACCAGCGTGAACAGCACCGTCAGGATCAGGACGCCGGCCACGGTGCCGATCTGAGATCCCTTGGCCGCCCTCGAAGGCCGTGCCTCCGATGACGACCGCCGCGATGGCGGTCAGCTCATAGCCGTTCCCCAGCCAGTTGTCCGCCGCACCGACGTATCCCAGCAGGACCATCCCGGCCACCCCGGCCAGCAAGCCGCAGATGGTGTAGGCCGCGATCTTCACCCTGTCGACGTTGACACCCGAGAGAAACGCCGCCCGTGGGTTGCCTCCCACCGCGTACAGCCGCCGACCGAAGGTCGTGCGCAGCAGGACAAAGACCGCGATCGAGCACGACGGCCATCCAGATGATGAAGCCATTGGGAACCGGTCCCGTCAGGCCCTGGCCCCAGGCCTTGATGGTCGGCGGAACGAGCGATTTCGGGCGTTCCGCCGGTATAGACGAAACGGATCCCCTGCACAACCAGGATCATGCCCAGCGTGGCAATGAAGGGCGGGATCTTGAGTTTCGTCACCAGCAGTCCATTGACGAAGCCCACCAGGGCCGCCAAGGCCAAGCACAGCAGGATCACCAGCCCGATGTTCTCGTCGCTCCCGTTGGAGATGCCGGCGGCGAAGATCGATGTCGTCGCCATGATGGACGCCACGGACAGGTCGATGCCTCCGGTGAGCAAGACGATCGTCTCACCGACCGCCAGAATCCCCAGCGGCGCTGCCTGCTTCAGGATCACGGTCAGGTTGCGCTGCGTCAGGAACACGTCCGAGACCAACGAGGCGACGATGATCAGGCCGACGAGCACGATCCAGATGGCGGCGGCCGAGAGCACCCGGCGCCGGGAATCGATCCGGCTCAGCGTCGCCTCTCGCGGTGTTGCGGCGGACGGTTCAGGCACCAACGTCTGGCTCATCCATCGTCCTCCTCACCATGCCGTGTAAGCCCCATCGACCACCAGCACGCTCCCCGACACGTAGGCCGAGGCGTCACTCGCCAGGTAGACGACCGCGGCCGCCAGATCCTGACCGGTGCCAAACCGCCCGAGCGGGACGCGACCGACCAACTCCTGATAGAAGGCCGGGTCGCGCTCCTTCAGCCGGTCGGTCATCGGCGTCACGCAGTAGCCCGGGGCAACGGCGTTGACGCGGATACCATGCCGCGCCCACTCGACGGCCAGCGAGCGCGTCAGCGCGATCACGCCGCCCTTGCTGGCACAATAGTGGCTGTTGTCACCGCCCCGGTTGCCCACCAGCCCCGACATCGAGGCGATGTTGATGATCGAGCCTGCTTTCTGCGCGATCATCGGGCGAGCGGCATGCTTCGAGCACAGGAAGGTGCCCGTCAGGTTGACGCGCAACACGCGTTCCCAATCCTCGAGGGGGAGGTCCTCGAACGGCGCCCGGCTGGTCACGCCGGCGTTGTTGACCAGGACCTGCAGCCCGCCAAAACGTCGCAGCGTCTCGGCGATGCAGGCCTGCACCTGGCCCTCGTCCCCGACATCGACCACCGCCGTCGCCACCTGGCTCCCGGCGCTCCGCAGCTCCGCTTCGACGCCGGCCAGGTCCTCCGGGTTGACGTCCACCAGCATCAGCCGGCAGCCGGCCTGCGCCAGGCCCAGCGCGATGGCGCGCCCCAGCCCGCGGCCGGCGCCGGTCACCAGGCAGGTCCGGCCATCCAGCCGGAAGGCCGCCATCACGTCGCCCATGGCCCGGGGTGACTCATCCACTCAGAGCGACCCTCCCTGCTGCGACAGCAGGTCGAGCATGCGGCTCTTGACGTTGACCACATGAGAGCGCAGTGCGGCGATGACCTGCTCTGCGCTCTCGGCTCGGAACCCGTCCAGGATCGCCTCGTGCTCCTGGTAGGCCTGCCGGGCGTTCTCGACGCTCTCGAGGTAGTGCGCCCGCGTGACCTGGATGTGCACGTTGAGGTCGGTGTAGATCTCCAGCAGACGCTGGTTGCGCGTCATCTCGACCATCGTCATGTGCAGTTCACGATCGCCGGAAACGAAGGTCTCGTAGTCGCCGTAATCGTCATCGACCATGGCGCGGCGCATGCGCGCCATCGGTTCGCTGACGGCCTGCAGGTACTCGGCCGACCGCCCGCCGGAGACAATGCCCTCCACGGCGTACGACTCGATCAGCAGACGGATATCGAACAACTCGCACACATCGGAGGCGTTCAGCCCGGTGACGAAGGTGCCGCGGCGCGGGATGATTTCAACCAGGCCCTCGGTCGCCAGGCGTTTCAGGGCATCGTTGACCGGGGTGCGGCTGACGCCCAGGGCGGACGAGATCTCGGGCACCGAGATGCGCGATCCCGGCTCCAGCCGCCGGGTCAGGATGCGCTCCTTAAGCACGGCATAGGTGCGCTCGGTCAGATCCGTGCGATCGAGGGGGAAGTAGGGCTCCACCAGCGTGTCGCGGTTTTGCAGCATCACGGCAAACCCATCTCCGCAGACGGACAACCACACGTGATGGCGGTCACTCGAGCGGCTCGTCGCCTCAATTAGGCTCTCAGCCGGGCGGACCTGGATTCACTTGCGTAGCACCTGGGAAGTTGGCACAACGAACGACAGTCTCGCCTGGTTGTCGTTCCGAAGCACAGTTACATGTAACATTTTAGATTTCAGCTCCTCCACTATAGGAGAACGATTGCAGTGTGTCAACGTGATTTTCGTCTCAACTCAGAGCGTTCACACAATCCGGGGCCGATCAGGGCGGCGGTCCGGCCTGTTCGGGCGGCCTGAGCCTGGATGGCGGCAGGTTGGTTGACAGATGGGGGAAGAAGGAGGTCGAGCGAGTTCGCTGGAGGGTCCTCTCGGCCTTGGCGGGTGGATTTAGACCCAAGTCAGGCTGGTGATCGGCTCACAGGGGGCATTGGCGGCCCTCGGCCGTCACCCCCCTGGTCCCGGCTCGGCTTGCCCCTAAGGCAGCAGTCGCTTCAGCATGTTCAGGCTCGCCGTCCGGAAGCCGAGGCGCTCATACACCCGGACGGCCTCAGGATTATGGGCAAAGACATGCAGCCCAACGGCCACCATGCCCAGGGCACGCGCCTGGGTCTCCACTTCCGTCAGGGCTGCCGAGGCGTAGCCCCTCCGTCTCCATCTCGGCTCCACCAGGATGTGATAGACGAAGGCTCGCGGTGTGCTCCCCTCTCGATCCTCAAACCACCAGATCGCACCCACGCGCTCCCCGCTCTTCGGATCGACCACATGGCAGAAGTGATGTCCCGCCGTGGAAGCGCCTTGCGGCAGCAGCAGGCGATGGGACTTCCGGGCGCGGTCGATCGCCTCGTCCTCCGCCCAGTAACCCGCCAGGACGTTCTCCGAGGCATACTCCTGCGCTTCCGCCAGTTCGTATGCGCTGAACTCGATCTCGGTCATCGGCACCAGCTGGACGCTCACGCTCATCGGCTTCTCCATGTTGAGTGACCGATCCACCCAGAGGTCCATGCCCCACCGCTTTCATGCAGGCAGGACCTTGGATCAAGGTGAGGGACCGCCGCTCGCTGAGCGCACTCGCGAACGCCGACGGGTGACACAGCCTCCGTCCTTGGACCGAGGCCGTGAATCAACGCGCGTCCTCACCCGCGCCTGCCCGGGCGTCAGCCGCGGGCAGGCTGGCGGCCGCCCTCAAACCCGGTTCAACTCCCAGACCAATCTCAATCCATCCAGCGTCAGCCAGGGCGCCTTGATCTGAATGACATCCGTCTCGGCCGCGATCAGATCGACCAGGCCACCGGTGCCGATGACCTTCATCTCGGGGCCGAGTTCCTTGCGAAACCGCGCCACCATCCCCTCCACCAGCCCGACATAGCCAAACAGCAGTCCGGACTGGATGGCGTGCACCGTGTTTCGACCGATCGCCGCAGGCGGTCGAGCCAGATCGACGCGCATGAGTTTCGCCGTGCGCTGGAAGAGCGCCTCGGCGGCAATGCCGATCCCGGGAGCGATGGCCCCGCCCAGGTAGTCGCCCTCGGCGGTGATGGCATCGAACGTCGTGGCCGTGCCGAAGTCAACCACGCACGCCGGCCCTCCATACATCTTCTGAACGGCGGCGGCATCCACCACGCGGTCGGCCCCGACTCCCTTTGCATCCTCGTACCGAATCCGGACCCCGGTCTTCACGCCCGCATCCACGACCAGCGGCCGACGGCCCAGGTACGTGTCGCACGCCTGGACCAGCGCACCGGTAAGCGGCGGCACGACCGAGGCGAGGATGATCCCGTCGATGTCACCCGGCGCGCAGCCGGCGTGTTCGAGCAGCCCCAGAAGCTGCAGCCCGTACTCGTCGGGCATGCGCTCGTGAACGGTCGCCAGCCGCCAGGCCGCCACCCGTTCGTCGCCGCGATACAGGCCGAGGGTCAGATTGGTGTTTCCGATGTCGATGGCAAGAAGCATGGGAAGCCTCCAGTAAGTGAGCGGTCGGCAATCAGCATCAGCAATTAGCAATCAGCAATTAGCGATTAGCAATCAGCGATTGCATGGCGACCAGCAACTGGCGATTGGGCGCTGGCAACTCAGGATCCATATCCATGCCAGCACAGTCATCGCCGCTCATGTCGATACTGTCGCCCTCGAGCTGACCGCTGAACGCTGACAGCTACTGGCTAGCTGCTAGTTGCTAGTTGCTAGTTGCTAGTTGCTCAGCTTGCTCCCACTACCACGTTGTCAATCAACGTCGTCGCGCCGATGGCGACCGCCATCGACAGCAGGGCGCGGTCCACGCTCCCCTCGAGTTCCACCAGCGTCTCCGGGTCGGCCGCCGAAACGTAGTGCGGCCGAGCCCGTGGCTCGGAGGCGAGCACGGTGCGCATCGCCTGACGCAGTCGTTCGGCATCACGCTCGCCGGCGGCGAAGGCTTCCGAGGCGGCGCGCAGTGCCCGCGACAACACGGTCGCCGCCTTGCGCTCCTCCGTCGAGAGCATCCGGTTGCGGCTCGAGAGGGCCAGCCCATCCGGCTCGCGCAGCGTAGGGCAGACGACGATCTCGATGGGGAAGAGCAGATCCCGCGCCATGCGCCGGATGACGGATGCTTGCTGGGCGTCCTTCTGGCCGAAGTACGCCCGTTGCGGTTCGAACGCGTGGAACAGTTTGGTCACCACGGTCGCCACGCCGCGGAAGTGGCCGGGGCGGCGCTCGCCCTCCAGCCCCTGCGTCAACCCCTCGACGGTCACCCAGGTTTGGCTCCCCGGCGGATACAGGTCATGCACCTCGGGCGCCCAGACCAGGTCAACGCCCTCGGGCCTCAGCAGCTCCAGGTCCTTTTCCAGGTCGCGCGGGTAGGACTGCAGGTCTTCCTGGGGGCCGAACTGCGTCGGATTGACGAAGATGCTGACGGCCACGCTGGCGCACTCCGCCCGGGCCCGCCGCACCAGCGATAGGTGGCCCGCGTGCAGCGCCCCCATCGTCGGCACCAGCCCCAGGGGTCGCGCCAGCCCGGCGCGCGCCGCGCGCAGTTCCTCCACCCGTTGGACAAGCTTCACGCCCCACCTCGTCCGTCGGAATGCGGCAGGCCCCGCACCAGCGCCAGGAGTATCCGATTGACCGGGACCGGTACGCCGTGCTCCTCGGCCCGGGCAACGACGGCGCCGGTGATCGCCTCGACCTCCGTCGGCCGGCTGCCTTCGACATCCTGCAGCATCGACGACCGGTTGCCGGCTGTGCGGTTCAAGATCCGCTCGAGTTCGGCGCGCGGCTCGTCGTACGGCAAGCGAATGCCGACCGCACGCGCCACGCGGGCCGCCTCGGCAGCCGCATCGCACGCCACACCCCAGGCAGCGCTCGCTTCGGGCAGGAGCAGCCCACCGTTCGGGATTCGCAGCAAGGCGGTGATGGGATTGACCGCGCAGTTGACGACCAGTTTGCCCCACGCCAGCCCGAGCGCGTCGTCCGCAAGTTCGGCATCCAGCCCCGCCGAGCGGAACAGGTCAACCAGAGGCGGCGTGCGCGGATGGCGGGCGACGCGCGTTGGACCGTTCCCGCCCGCCCGGACGTGCCCGGGCCGCACCAGCGTCGCGCCGACGGTCGTCACCCCCAGCGCCGCCCGCTCCTCGCCCAGGGTTTCGACGAGTCTCTCCAGGTTTCCCAGGCCGTTCTGCAGCGTCACGGCCACTCCGTCCGGAGCCAGCCACCGGCGGAGCACCTGTCCGGCCGCGTGCGTTTGAAATGCCTTGACCAGAACCAACGCGAACTGGAAGTGCGGCAGCCCGGCGGTGTAGTCCACCACCTCCACCGGATACGACTTGGGTGACCCACCGTCTTCCAGGATCACCCCTCCGCTGGCCAGAGCCTCCAGACCGGCCCGCCAGGTGCCGGCCATCGTCACATCCAGCGTCGGGGCGAGGCGCGCGGCGAACCAGCAGGCCATCGCCCCGGTCCCCAGGATCAGTACCCGCTCACGCGCCATCTCAGTCCAATGCCTCGCCGCTGGGCAACCCGGTCGATCCCGCTACTCCGCCGGAAGGGCCCGGAGCATCTCGTCCCATTCATCGTCCGGCATCAGGAGGCTGTGCTCGTCCGCCGGAAAGGCACGTGCTTCGACCTCCGACCGATAGACCTCGAAGGCCTTGACCATCTCGGCATGCAGGTCGGCGTATTGCCGGACGAATCGCGGCGTGAAGCGCGGGAACATCCCCAGCAGGTCATGGGTCACCAGCACCTGCCCGTCGCATCCGACGCCCGCCCCGATCCCGATGGTCGGAATCGAGAGCCGCTGCGAGACGTGGGCGGCCAGGCGCGCCGGGATCGAACTCGAGCACCATCGAGAAACAGCCGGCGTCCTGCAGGGCCAGCGCGTCCGCCAGCAGCCGACGCGCCGCCTCCGCCGTCCGGCCCTGGGGCCGGAAGCCTCCCAGAAGATGAACGGACTGAGGCGTCAGTCCCAGGTGACCCATGACGGGGATTCCGGCGCCGACGATGGCCGCCACAGCCGGCAGGCGTTCTCGCCCACCTTCCAGTTTGACCGCCTCCATCCCGCCCTCCTGCAGGAAGCGGCCCGCGTTGCGCACGGCCTCCTCCACGCTTACCTGATAGGACAGGAAGGGCATGTCGCCGATGCGCAGTGCCCGGCGCGACCCGCGGGCGACCGCTCGGCAGTGGTGCAGCATCTCGTCCATCGTCACCGGCAGCGTGTTCTCGTAGCCGAGCACCACCATGCCGAGCGAGTCGCCCACCAGGACGGCATCCAGGCCGGCTTCGTCCACGGCTTGCGCCATGGCCACGTCATAGGCTGTCAGCACGCTGATCGGCTGGCCGGCGGCCTTCTTCTCGCGGAATGTGAGCGGGGTGACTTTCTTGGGAGAGCCGGACGGTTGCGGCGAGGCGGACACCCTTCCCTCCTTGCAGTGGCTGGGCGCCCAAAACACGTCCGCCCCTCCAGGCCGGAGGGGCGGAAGAGCAGACCACCTGTCCAGCCGTCTCGGTCGGCGCCCGATCCAAGCGGCATGGCGATTATAGCATTCCCCTGCTTCGCGGACGCGTGCCCTGTCAACCGAGTTCGGGCTACACTCCTCGTCAGCCACACCGCAGAGGAGGCATTCCATGGCCGCCAATTCACCCGTCGCCATGCTCAACGCCATGCTCCAGCCCTGGCGTGACTCGGTGGAGGACCCCGCCGCCGCGCAGCAGGCCGTCCTGCAGCGCCTGCTCGCCGACTACGCCAAGACCGAGTTCGGGCGCCAGCACCACGCGCAAGGCATCGGCACGATCACCGAGTACCGCAACCAGTTCCCGGCATCCACCTACGAGGACTACAAGCCGCTCATCCGGCGGGTCATGGCCGGCGAGGTCAACCTCCTGCTCTGGGAAGATCCCATCGGGTGGGCGATCACCCGCGGCACGACCAAGGGCGAGTCGAAATTCATCCCGATGACCCCGACCGACCTGCGCATGCGGGTCAGCGCCGGAAGGGCGATGATGATCTACATCGCCGAACACGCCCGCTTTGATCTGTTCGCCGGCGTCAACCTCAACCTGAACTTTCCTTCGGTGGTCGGCACGCTCAAGGTGGGTGAGCGCGAAGTTACCTACGGCTACAGCTCCGGCATCTACACCAAGTACGTCTCGACCATGACGCCGCTCCGGTCGGCCCCGACCCAGGACGAGATCGATGCCCTGGGAGGCGGCAAGACGCAGCGCGACTGGGAAGCGCGGTTCGAGCTGGCGTACGAGAAGTGCAAGGAAGAGAGCGTGACCCTGGTGGGAGGCGTGGCGCCGACGGCGGTGTCGTTTGGCCGCTATCTGCACCACGCGCACAAGGTCTACCCGAAGGATTTGTGGAAACCGCTGCTGATGACGCTGGGCAGCGTGCCGGGGATCAACACGCGCTACGCCCCGGCGCTGGCGGCGCTCTATGGCCCGGCGGCGGTGCGCGAGATCTACGGCGCCACCGAGGGCATGTTCGGGCAGCAGCGCGACGAACAGCGCGCCTGGGTCCCGAACTACGACCTGTTCCTATTCGAGGTCGAGACGGCGCGGGGCACGCGGATGCTGCACGAGATGAGGCCGGGGGAGATGGGCAGCCTGGTGGTCTCCACCCCGATCCTGCCGCGCTATCGGATCGGCGATCGGATCCTGGCCCTGCGCCCGCCCTACTTCCGATGTATCGGGCGGGATGAGTGGTGGACTCCGGTGCGCTATGCGTGGGACGAATTCATGACCGGTAACCTGGGGCGCCTGTAGGTCGCGGCCAGGGCGCGGCTCCGGTCGCCATCGATCCGGACGTGTGGATAAGCAACCGGGGCGCATCAGCGCCCCGGTGTGAGTTTCTCCCTCCCCCTTTCAGGGGGAGGGCAGGGGTGGGGGTAGAGCTCCGGGTGCCTACTTGCGTCGCAACAGGCTCTGCAGCAGAAGGATGACGCCGATTGTGATCAGGAAGATCGGTCCCAGCAGCGTCCAGTTGACCGCCCCGCCAAGACCTCCGGCGATCAGCAAGCCCCCGAAGATCACGCTGCCCGTGATCGGCCGGCGGTACGCCGGCACGCTTGCCCGGATCAGGGCTTCGGCCAGGACGAGGATCCCGGCGCCCATCAGGATGAACGACCAGGCGCCGAGGCTGGTCTCATCGAAGTTCGGGAGCCCGGCCAGGCTGCGACGGATCCCGTTCAGCCAGCCCAGGTTATCGGCCAGCAGCACCAGGCCGGCCCAGATCAGGATCCCTGCCCAGATCATCGATCCCAGCGGATCGCGGCGCCACTTCTCGTCGCCACTCTTCTCCTCGGTCTTCTCGTCCTGCTTCTCATCGTGCTTCTCGTCGTACTTCGGCGCCGGCGGAACGGCTAGCGGTGGGGTTGGCGCGTCGGTCATAGTCCCTCCCTGAGGCTGGATCGCGAGGCCGGCCCGTCGGTCGGACCGGAGCCCACTGCGCATCCACGGAAGATGATAGCGCATCCCGGCCCGGTAAACAACTTGCCCGGCCCGAACGGTACGGCAATCGCCTTTCGGATCACGTCGTCCTCAGCCCGTCGAGGGCTAGAATCCGAGCATGCCCTCCACTCCGGTTACGCAGGCCCTCGAGGCACTCGGTGTGCGACATCAACTCTTCGTCCACGCCGGACCGGTGCGCTCGCTCGAACAGGCTGCCCGCGAGCGCGGGCTGGCCCCAGGTCAGATTGTGCGCTCGCTGCTCTTCCGGCTGGAGGACGGAGGGTTCATCCTGGTCCTGGTCGCCGGGCCGGCCCGGGTTTCCTGGCCCACGCTCCGCCGCCTGCTGGGGGTGTCGCGCATCACGACCGCCACCTCCGAAGAGGTGCTCGAGGTCACCGGGTATGAACCGGGCGCCGTCTCTCCCTTCGGCCTGAAACAGCAGGTCCGCCTCCTGGCCGACCGGGGCTTGCTTGCCCACGACACGCTCTCGATCGGAGCCGGCATTCGGAACGCCGGCGTCATCCTGGCGCGTGAAGATCTGGAGCGAAGCCTGACTCTCGAGTGGGTCGACGTTACGGATTGAGTGGCATCCGCACCAGCGCACAACCGAAGGCGGCGGTCGACGCGGGTTCCGGCGCGCGGCCTTCCAGCAGCGCTTCGACGGCGTCCGCCAGATAGTGCCGGGAGGGGACCCGCTGCCGGAAGCCGACGTCATCCGGCGCACCGGCGTAGCGCAGCACCCCGGCCTCATCCACGACAAACAGATGGGGCGTCGTCTGCGCGCCGTAGCGATCGGCGACCACCTGCCCCGCGTCGAGAAGCACCGGTCCCACCTGACGCTGATGCGCCGCAAGCTTGCGCTGCTCGTCGGGTTCGTTGGCATTCGACGCCAGCCACCACACCATCACTCGATCCCCCCACGCTGGACGGAGACGGGACAGGATCTCATCGGTCCGTTCGGCATGCGGGCAGTCCACCGACCAGAAATTGAGCACCACGATCCGCCCGCGTTGCTCGGCCAGGCGGCAGACGCGCGCCTCCAGGTCGGGCAGACGAAGTCCGGGGCAGATTCGCCAACGCGGGCTAAGGGATCCATGCCGGCAGGTAGCCTCCCTCGACGACGCGACTCTCACGCAGTGTCTCCAGGTCGAACGACCAGATCTGCGCCGGCTCCAGCGGCGCCTCGAGGTCGAAGCGCAAGTAGACCAGCGTGGTTCCCGCCGGGCCTGCGGCGGGCGCGCCGTGGTTGATGAACGGCTCGTCGGTCAACGGCGCGGCCTGCGAACCGTCCGGGCGCATCCGCCACAGTTGCTTCCCCGGGGTCCATCCGCCCTGGGAGAGCAAGCGTCGGCCAAAGAAGACCCAGTCGCCTTGAGGGGTGAACGTCGGCGAGCCATCCTCGACTCGCAAGCCTGCGGCCGCGCTCAGGTCGGTCAGTTTCCCGCTGGAGACATCCCATCGGAAGAGGTGCGTCTCCGAGCGTCACAAGCTCGGCCTCGGCATCGTGGTCTGCCAGGGGATCTTCCTGCGGCAGCAACAGATCCGCGTAGATCAGGAAGCTTCCATCCGGTGCCCAGCTGCCGCGTTCTCCCTGCCGGGAGGGCAGCACTGCCATCGGGGCGAACGGCTCCCCTCGCGATGTGTCCACCACCAGGATCGCGCTGCGGGTCGAATCGACGAACGCCAGCCAGCCTTGCGGGGACCAGAATGGCGACGAGGCGACATCACCTTCGGGGCTGACCGGCAAGGGGGTGTCACTGCCGTCTGTCAGCAGCCAGACACGTGTCGCCACGGACTGGAAGGGTCCCCCCGCCTCGCCTGGCGCGGGGGCACGCACGAAGGCCAGCGCGGTTCCGTCGGGCGAGAGCGCCGGCGAAGTGCAGCGCTCGTCCTGCGGACAGGCGAAAAGCAGCCGATCCCGGTTGCGAACCAGATCGAGTTCACGCAGCTCGGTCGCCCCCGCATCGCCCTCGGCGGCGTAGACCAGCCGCGTGCCGCGCGCTCCGATCGCGAAATCGATCACCCCCAGCGGCGCGGCCGTCAACGCCACCGACTCCGCATCGTCTGCTGAGCGCGCGTACACCTGCGCCGGTCCGTCGGCCGGCCACAGGTAGACCAGACGCGGCGGGGCAACGGAGAAGCTCCAGCGCGTCGTCGTCCAGGTGCTCAGCCCGCGCCGCGAGCGGGCGCCCGACTCAAGCCGGACTTCGATCCGGCCGCCGGAGGGCCACAACTGCGATGGTCGGTAGACCAGCGTGGACCCCCGCCACAGGAATTCGCCGCCCTGAGTCGGTTCGACGTGTAGTCGTTCAGCTACCGAGGCTTCGTCCATCGCCTGACTGAACGTCGATTTGAATCTCGCTGCTTGCCGGCACAGATGGCGCCCGAAGCCGGCGAGTGCGCGACGGCGCGCGGTGCCAGGATCAGCCGGGCAGCCGTCAGCCCAAGGACCAGACCGACCGGCAGCCAGGCCCATGTGGGGAGTCGTCGCAGCACGGACAGCCTGTCTCAGCCGCGCAGGCGGCGCTTGAGGTCTTCGATGGCCGCCACCGGCGTCGGGTCGACGCCGTACATCATGGCCAGGTAGTAGGCGACGTAGTCGCCGTAGTGCAGGCAGGTCCACTGCTGCGCCAGGCGTGTGTCGCCCGCCGCCTCGATCACGTCGGTGTTGAAGCCTTCCACCATCAGGACCTGCCGTGTGGCTTCGACGCGTGCGGCCAGGCGCGGGTGGTCGAGCGAGGCGCGCAGGAAGATCGCCATCGTACGCGTGATCAGCGCCTCCGGGTGGACCACGCCGGCGACCATATTGTGGTCCGCCTCCGGCAGCTCCTCGAACTGCGCCACGGCCTTGGCCACCTCGGCGATCTGCGTCCGCCAGCGGCGCGCCACCGGCGCCAGCAGACCGCCGGCGATGATCAACGGAAGACGGTCGATGAACTGGCCGGCCATGCGCCGGGCGGGGTTCCGCGCGACGGGAATCTCCGCCCGCAATTCGTTCTGCTGCAGGCGCATCGCTTGCGCCGCGGCGTGGATATCCCCGGTCGCCTCGGGCGCCAGGCCCAGCCGATGCAGCGCCGCCAGGATCAGCGCAAACGAGAACCCGACCGCCGCCCGCGGCTGCCCGTGGTGCTCGAAGCGCCACACCGGCAGCCCCTCCAGGTCGCACCGCCGCGCCAGTTCCCCACCGGTGGTGATGGCCAGCATGCGCGCCCCGCTGCGGCGTGTGGCGTCGAACGCCGAGAGGGTTTCCTCCGTATGGCCCGAGTGGGATGACAGGATCACCAGCGCTTCCCGCCCGGCGCTCGCCGGCAGGTCGTAGCCGCGCCATACGACCAGCGGGACGGGGCATGTCGGGGCGAGGTATGCCGAGACCAGGTCGGCGCCGATCGCCGAACCTCCCATGCCGGCCAGGATCACCACCGGCGGCCGGGGCCCTTCGGTCAACGCCTGGCGCATCCCGAGCTCCCAGCCCTGCTCGAGCTGTCCGGGCAGGCCGTCGATATGGCCGCGCATATCCTGCGGGTCGAGCTGAGCGAAGCGATCGCTGTCGGTCATTCGCGCTCCATGGCCAGACGGTAGACCTGGCGCCGCGGCCAGCCGCTGGCTTCCGCCACGTGACGTGCTGCCTCCGACGGAGGCGTGCCAAGGCGTTCCTGCTCCTGCAACGCGGCGCGGACACGCGCCTGGTCCCAGGGGGGCGCATCGGCTGCACCGCCGATCACCAGCGTGATCTCACCCCGGGCCGGTTCGGCCGAGAAGTGGGCGCGCGCCGCACTCACCGTCCCGCGGAAGATCTCCTCATGCAACTTGGTCAGTTCGCGTGCCACCGCCAGCCGCCGTTCCGGCCCGAGCACCGCCTCCAGGTCCGCCAGCGCTTGCGCGAGCCGATGCGGGACCTCGAAGGCCAGCACCGTCCGACGCTCATCGGCCACGGCCTTCAGCCCGGCCCGCCGCTCGGCTGAACGTCGCGGCAGGTAGCCGATGAAGACGAAGGCATCGGTCGGGAGACCGGATGCAACCAGTGCGGCGATCGGTGCCGACGGACCGGGGATCGCCTGGACGGGATGGCCGGCCTCGAGCGCCGCACACACCAGCTCATAACCGGGATCGGAAAGCCCCGGGGTGCCGGCATCCGAAACCAGGGCGACGTCGCCGCGCGCCAGCCGCCCGAGGACATCCCCCAGGCGCGCCCGTTTGTTGTGCTCGTGATAGCTGATCAGGGGAACGCGGATCTGGTAGCGCTCGAGGAGCTTGCGCGTCTGTCGCGTGTCCTCGGCGGCGATGCAGCTCGCTTCGCCCAGGATGCGCAGCGCCCGCAGCGTGATGTCTTCCAGGTTGCCGATCGGGGTCGCGACCAGGAAGAGCGTGCCCACGCGGCTATTGTAGCAGACGGGGCCCGAGACCCGCGAGGAGTCCGGGAGCGGGATGGCTCACAGGCGCGGGGCGGGGGCCGCGCCGCGTAAGCCCTGCCGAGCTTACGCAGTCGCTTCGTTGTCGGAGGCAACCTGGCTGTCGGTGGCGGCCTCGCCTTCGGAGGCGACGATGGTCACATGAATGGCCTGAGGGCCCTTGGGCGTGTCCTCCACCTCGAAGGCCACCCGCTGGCCCTGCTCCAGGTTGCGGTACCCCTCTGCCTCGATGCCGGAGAAGTGCACGAAGATCTCCTTCTCCTGGTCATCCGGGGCGATGAACCCATACCCCTTCACCCGACTGAACCACTTCACAGACCCTTCTCTACGCGCGCCGTCCATTCGATCCTCCGATGGCTCCTGAGCCTTCCCGCAAATGCAAAGAGCCACCCGCAACCCCCGCTGCGGTGATGGCTCTTAGTGACGAGAGAGGCCCTTTCCGTACGTCATGCCTGGTCGTCAGCGTAGCACAACTGGCATTGGCCGTCAATCAGCCTTCTTTGGCCCATTATGGTATATTCTCGATTGAAGGGCCCTGGTCTGGACCGCTGACTCCCCGCCATCACCGCATGGGGCCGCATCTGTCACCCGCCGGGGATGTACACTCTCCGACGGCCGCCCGGATGCGCCTCGCCGCAGGAACGCAATGGACCTGAATCAGTCAACCCCGATCCTCGCCGATGGCGCCATGGGCACCCTGCTGTACACGACCCTCGGCCTGACGGGGCAGCCGTGTTTCGAGGCGCTCAACCTCACCCATCCCGACGCCGTCGCCGGGATTCACACGGCCTACTTGCAGGCCGGCGCTCAGTTGATCAAGACCAACTCGTTCGGGGCCAGCCGCACCCGGCTGGCCGCCTACGGCCTGGCGGATCAAGTGCACGCCTTCAACCTGGCCGCCGCCCGCCTGGCGCGGCAGGCCGTCGAGTCCAGCGGGCGCGAGGCGTCGATCCTCGGGAGCCTGGGGCCTCTCGGCGCGCGGTCTGGCGCCGTATGGCCGTCTGGCCCCGCACCGCGCCGAAGGCGAGATCGCCGAACAAGTCGAGGCGTTGTGTTCCGCAGGCGTCGACGCCCTGCTCTTCGAGACCCATCTCGATCTGGCCGAGCTGCTCCTGGCGCTGCGCACCGCCCGTGGACTGACCTCGATCCCGATCTTCGCCAGCCTGACCTTCACGCGCGACGATTGCACGCTGAACGGTGATTCGCCCGCCACCGCCGCCCGCGAACTGCATGCCGCCGGCGCCGATGTCGTCGGCGCCAACTGCTCCGAGGGCCCCTCCCAGCTCTTGCGCATCCTGGAAGCGATGCGCGCCGCCGCGCCTGCCGCGCGCCTCTCGGTGATGCCGAATGCGGGCTGGCCGGAGCGCGCCGCCGGCCGCATCCTGTATCCGGCCACGCCGGAGTACTTCGCCGGCTACGCCGCAGCCTACTCCGCCGCAGGTGCCTCGATCCTCGGCGGCTGCTGCGGCACGACGCCGGCTCACATCGCCGCCATGCGACAGGCTCTCGAACTCGGCGCCCGCACGCGCCCCGGCGGCCATCCCGCTGCGGGTGGAGCACGCCGAGCCGGCCGCAACTCCCCTGCAGCCCTCGCCTCTCGCCGCCAAGCTCGCACGCCGGGAATTCGTCCTGGCCGTCGAGATGGATCCGCCACGGTCCTTCTCCACGCAAAAGCTCGTGGCCGGCGGCAGGCTGCTGGCTGAAGCCGGGGCCGACGTCCTCAACGTCGCCGACAGCCCGATGGCACGCATGCGCATGAGTCCCTGGGCGGTGTGTCACGTGCTGCAGCAACAGGTCGGCATCGACACCGTGCTGCACTTCCCCACCCGCGGCCGCAACCTGCTCCGCGTCCAGGGCGACCTGCTGGCGGCGCACGCCCTCGGCATCCGCAACGTGTTCGTCGTCATGGGCGATCCGACCGTGATCGGCGATTACCCGCAGGCCAGCGCCGCCTACGACATCGTCCCCAGCGGACTGGTGCGCATCATCAAGCACGGGCTGAACGCCGGGTTCGACCAGGCCGGCGCCGCCATCGGCGATCCGACGTCGTTCTTCGCCGGCTGCGCGTTGAACCCGTTCGCCGAGGACCCGGACCGCGAGATCGCCATCCTGCGTCGTAAGCTCGATGCCGGAGCGGATTTCCTGCTCACCCAACCGACCTTCGAGCCGAGCCGCCTGCGCGAATTCCTCGATCGCTACCGCCAGGCCCACGGCCCCCTGCCGGTGCCTGTCCTGGCGGGGCTGCTGCCTCTGGTGGGCGAGCGCCATGCCGCGTTCCTGGCCAACGAGGTCCCCGGCGTCCACATCCCTGCCGCCGTCGTCCATCGGCTGCGCGGCGACGGCGAGCATGCCCAGGCGGAAGGCCTGCGCCTGGCCGTGGAATGGGCCCACGAGTTGCGCGACCTGGTGGACGGGCTCTACTTGATGCCGCCCTTCGGCCGCTACGACCTGGTGGCCGAGATCATCGAGTTGATCAAGGCCGCGATGCCCGCGGCCTGAACACCCATGGACCTGATGTCGCTTATTCTCTGCGGCGTCAGATGCGGAGGCAAGCATGACCAGCGAATTGGCGAAGATGGAGTGCAAACCGTGCCGCGGTGGGGTCCCGCCGATGGCGGAGCCGGAGCTCTCCACGGTTCCTGGAGCGGCTCGGCGGCCAATGGCAGGTGATTGAACGGCACCACCTGGAGAAGGAGTTCCGCTTCAAGGATTTCCGTCAGGCGCTGGAGTTCACCAACCGCGTGGGCGAGTTGGCCGAGGAGGTCGGACATCATCCCGATCTGCACCTGGCGTGGGGAAAGGTGAAGGTGATCGTCTGGACGCACAAGATCGGGGGGTTGCACGAGGCGGATTTTGTCTTCGCCGCCAAGGTCGACGCGCTGCCCGGCTCAGCCTGAGGCGGTCGGCCGTTGAAAGCACTCCCGCCGGCGGGACGGTTCACCTACGCGTCACGGGAAGCGCCCGGGCGGAGTCAATTCTCGGGAGAGAGTTCCTTGCGGCGGGGTGCGGTCGGGGTGGTCTGTAGATGGGGTTAGGGAACGCCGAAGACCGTCTCGCAGCGCACTTCGGTGTCCGTCCCGGAGTCGCCGTAGCACCAGTCGTTGTTCCCGAGGCCGCCGTCCAGGTCGTCGTCGCCGGCCCCGCCCACCAGCACGTCGTTCTCCTGGTTGCCGTTCAGCGTGTCGTTGCCGTCGCCGCCGACGATGCAGTCAGTTGCCCTGGCGGCCCCGGATGTCGTCGGCGCCGGCGCTGCCCAGGATCAGGTCGCCGGCGTTCGTCCCGTCGAAGTTGCCGCTGCCGACCACCAGGTTGGACAGGCTGCCCGAGATCCCCGAGCATTCGGAGGGGACCAGCTGCTGCAGCAGCACCGGGTGGTTGGACTGCCCGACGCGCGTCGCCGGCACGGTGTTGGCGGCCGCCAGCGCCGTCACCGCGCCCAGCACGGTCGAGGCTGGCCAGCATCGCGGCCACCATCCGCACCGTCCACGACCGCCGCATCCTGCTCATACCTGCAACAGCTCGCTTTCAACGGAACCGGCCGGGTGTGCTTCCCGGCCCGTCTGCCGGAAGGTGTACAGCCCCTCACCGGTGTTGACGAAGAAGTCGTAGCCCCCGTCCTGAACGACCCAGAAGATCAGGCGCCCATGCTTCTCCGCCACGCGCGCCAGATCGTCCAGGCTGGCCAGTTCCACCGTCGCGCCCCCCAGCTCGAAGGCACCCGGCCCCATCGCCACCAATTGGGCGCCGTACCTGAGCTGGATGGCGGCCAACGGATTGCTGCGCAGCATCCGCCGATAACCCCAGGCCAGGAACGCCAGCCCGAGGATCCCGAGGGCCAGGGCAATCCCGGACGCCCAGCGCGCCGCCTCGACCGTCACCGACACTCCCAGGATGGTCAAGCGATTGGGAGCCGGAGTGGTTGATTCCAGCGCCGCGTCCTGCTCGGGCCGCAGCGGATCCGCATCCGGGTCGGTCGGGTCCTGCGGCGCGAGCTGCAGCTGCAGGCTGTCGATCAGAAATACCAGTTTCGGCGAGTAGGTCTCGCTCAGCGGCAGCCCGGCCAGCGTGCCGTCGACCTCGAGGATCGGGCCGACGGAGAGCGTGTAGTACGGCCGCGTCACACCGGTCTGCTCCTCCAGGTCCAGGAGGTATCCATTGAAGACGTTCAGGTCGAGCGTCCCCTCGACCACGACCGTGTCGCCTTCAAAGGCCTTCGGGGCCTGCAGGACCAGACCGCGCTTCCAGCCGTTGATGTCGCTGACCTCGGCCGCCAGCCCGGCAGTTCCGGTGACGGCGTGCGGCGAGTCGGAGGCAAACCGATACTCGAAGGTGAAGTTGACTCGTTGGGTGAGCTTGAGGTAGACCGGCTGACCGGTCTGCAGCGTCTCCGCGCCGTAGATGGCTTTCGGCACCCGCGCCGTATAGCTGAACGTCCCGGCCTGCGAGTAGGGGAAGACCAATTCGGCGGCCCGAGTGAGTGGCCGGCTCCAGGCCGGGATGGCAAGCAGGATCCCGAGCAGCACCAGCAAGCCGAGGATGAAGACGACGAACTGAAGCGTCGAGGCGCTTTCGGCCCATCCGGAGAGCCAGGCCTCGAAGCGGCCGGTCTTCTCCCGGTCGATTGGCGTCTCATCCCTACGCGGCCAGACCATGCTCACCACCAGAACGCTGATCACCAGCGCCAGGAGACCCATCACCGGCGGCAGTCGCAGCCAGGTCAGCAGCGAACCGACGCGCGGCAGATGGATCCATGCTTCTCCCAGGACCTCGTCGTCGACCGGATGGTACGAGTTGGTCCACGCGTTGGCGTCGCCCTGGAGAGTATACGTCCCGTCTTCGACGGCGATCACCCGGTGGATCACCGGCCCCACCGTCGGGTGCCGGTAGGTGACAATGTCGCCGACCTGGTAGGTCTCGGATTGACGGGCGATCACCAGGTCGCCGCGGCGCAGCGTCGGCTCCATCGATGCCCCGGCGACGATGACGTAGGCCGAGCGGCCGCCGGCGACGGTCGGCGCGAAGGTCAACCACACGCCGCCCATCAGCACGACGAGCATCGCCGTCCACAGACCCGAGCGCCAGGGGTTGCGTGCCATGCTTTCCTCCGGCGGGCGGCGAGACCCTGCCGTTCGCGGCCGGGTCTCGCCGTCTCATCCGAAGACAAGCTCCCGATCGACTACTCGGCGGCCACGACGCGCAGGTTCAGGGCCGTCAGAGCGGGCTGGTTCACTGCGCAGCTCACCGCACCGGCGGTGTTGGTGCACGTGGACCAGGTCGCCCCATCCATCGTGATGCGCACATCGCTGGCGGCTGCCGGGGCGATGGTGAACGTCACGGTCGCGATGTTGCCCGGATTGGCACCGCTCAGCGCGTAGTGGATGCCGGTGATCGTGTACCCGCTGATGGCGCCGGAGCCGTCACCGGCGGACGAGCCCGGGACGACGTTGGCGGCGGCGAAACCGTACACTGCCACCGACAGGATGAGGACCAGCAGCACAGCTACCAGGGTCCTCGGACGAAGGAAACGGATCATTGCGACCTCCTGATTTGTACCTGCCTGCACCTGCTCAGGCAGGGCAAGCATGTCTCGGATGTGGCGCCGTGTGCGCCGAACTCATCCTAGCCCAGGCGGGTTCGGATGCGCCTTTCAGTCGGCTTTCCTGCCCGCCCGTGTCTGCCCGAGGTTGGGCGCCTGCGGAGCCCGACGAAGCGCCTGGACCCCCGATATATGGGCCGGCACTGCCCCTCGCAGACAGGGTTGGCGCCCTTGCATCTGCCTTCCAGCCGCGTGGGTTGCACGTTCCTTGCCGCACCCGTCAGGCCCTGCAGCGACCCCCAGGGCTCCCGGCCCGGGGCGGCGACTTCCCGGCCGTTCGCCGCCGCGGTAGAATGGTCTCGCACGCGGGTGAAGATGGGATGACGTCGAGGCTGACGATGCTCATGCGCAGGCTGCCGTCGCCGATGGAGCGGGGCCCATCGGCATGGTTCGGCCGCGCCTGACGACGGCCGCACCCGGCAGCCTTCCCGCCGCCAGCCCAGGGCTGGCGGTTTCCTTTCGCCGCCCCTCCGCATGCTACAATCGCCGCGCTCGCCGGCCCGCCGAAGGTGCCGACGCTCCCGGGCCACCGAGGATCACGATGACCGACACGATCCACGTTTCCGTCGCCTGGCCGTACGCCAACGGCGATCTGCACGTCGGCCACCTGGCCGGCGCCTACCTGCCGGCCGACGTCTTCGCCCGCTACCACCGGCTGAAGGGCAACCGCGTCCTGATGGTCTCCGGATCGGACTCGCACGGCACACCGATCACCGTCGAGGCCGACAAGCGCGGCCAAACCCCGCGCCAGGTCTTCGAGCACTACCATCGCCGGTTTCTCGAAACGCAGCAGGCGATCGGGATCTCGTATGACCTCTTCACCCATACCGATACCGAGAACCACCACCGCATCGCCCGCGATTTCTTCCTCAAGCTCCACGCCGGCGAGTTCATCTTCCGCGAGACCCAGCGGCAGCTGTACTCGGAATCGGAGAAGCGCTTCCTGCCGGACCGCTACGTCGAGGGCACCTGCCCGATCTGCGGCTATGCCGAGGCGCGCGGCGACCAGTGCGACCGCTGCGGCAGCCTGCTCGACGCCGTCGACCTGATCAACCCGCGCAGCAAGGGCGACGGCAGCCAGCCCGTCCTTCGGGACACCGAGCACTTCTTCTTCGACCTGGGCGCCTTCACCGACCGCCTGCTTCCTTATCTGGAGGCGCATGCGGGGCACTGGCGGCCCAACGTCGTCAAGTTCACCCGCAACTACGTCGACGCCGGCCTCAAGGGCCGCCCGGTCACCCGGGATATCGAGTGGGGCATTCCCGTGCCGCTCGAGGGCTGGGAGCACAAGCGGCTGTACGTGTGGTTCGAGGCCGTGATGGGGTACTTCACCGCCTCGGTCGAATGGGCCCAGGCCGTCGGCCAACCGCAGGCCTGGAAGGACTGGTGGTACGACCCCCGGTCCCGCATCTACAACTTCATCGGCAAGGACAATATCCCGTTCCATACCGTCATCTGGCAGGCCGAGTTGCTCGGCGTCGACCGGATCTACGACGACGATCCGTCGCACCACCTCAACCTGCCCTACGACATCCCGGCCAACGAGTTCATGAACGTCGAGGGACAGAAGTTCAGCAAGAGCCGCAACTGGGCCGTCTGGCTGCCGGACATCCTGTCGCGCTACGACCCCGATCCGATCCGCTACTATGTGGCCTCGGTGATGCCGGAGTCCCACGACAGCGATTTCTCGTGGGCGGACTTCGTGCGGCGCAACAACGACGAGCTCGTCGCCACGTGGGGCAACCTCGCCAACCGGGTGCTGTCCTTCGCTTACCGGCACTGGGACGGGCAGGTGCCCGATCCGGGCGAGCTGCGTCCGATCGATCGGCAGATCCTCGAGCAGATCGAAGGCGGGTTCGCCAGCGTCGGGGAACACCTGGAGGCGGTGCGGCTGCGCGCCGCGCTGGGCGAGGCGATGGGGCTGGCGCGTGCCGTCAACGGCTACCTGGACCGCGCCCCGTGGTTCAGCGTCGTCAAACAGGACAAGGCCGCCGCGGCCACCACGGTCTACACCGCACTGTCTGCGATCAACTCGCTCAAGGTGCTGCTGGCGCCCTTCCTGCCCTTCAGCAGCGAGAAGCTGCACGCCCTGTTGGGATACGAACAGCCGCTGTTCGGTGAGTTGAAGATCGTCCCCCGGGCGGAAGCGACGCGCGAGCACGAAGTGCTTGTCTATGACGGGGCACGCGCCACGGGCCGCTGGGAGCCAAGCACGCTGGCGCCCGGGCAGCGCCTGCAGCCGCCTGTGCCCCTGTACAAGAAGCTCGATGATTCCATCGTCGAGCAGGAGCGCGCCGCCCTCGGCCGGCCGTCGGACTAGGGTGAAAGCCGGGTGGGGCGGCCGCGTGGCCGCCCCACCCTTCCGTGGCTCTACGCCGACGAGTCCGCGGCACGCTCAGGCCCCGGCTGCCTCCGGCGTGCCGGCGAAGCGCTGATCTTCATCCACCGCCCCGCAGTCGCACTCTCCGCCTTCGGCGCACGTGATGCAGCAGTACATCGATCCCTGCTTCACCACGGGAGCCCCTTCCACCTCAACCCCACACCCCTCGCAGTACACGACGCCTTCGGTGATCGGCATGCTCCACCTCCTCAGGCGCGCCGTGATGCGCTGATACCCTATCATGCGCCGATCCGGCCCCCGGATTCAAGCCCCCCGGAAGACGGCCCGGCGTTTCTCCAGGAAGGCTCCCACGCCTTCACGCGCATCGGCGGTCGCCGCAGCAGTCGCCTGGCGGGACGCCTCGTCCTCCAATCGCTGCTCGAGATCAGGGAAGGATGCCTGGTTCAGCGCCTGCTTGGTCAGTGCCAGAGCGAGTGTGGGACCGGCGGCCAGGCGTTCCGCCCAGGCCGCCGCCTGCTCCTCCAGCCTGGCGTCGTCACACACTTCGGCTACCAGGCCGAAGTCCATGGCCTGCTCTGCGTTCAGAGGGTCCTCCTGGTAGGCCATCTGGAAGGCGCGGGCGGGGCCCACCCACGCCGGGAGCAGGGCCGAGACACCGCAGTCAGCGGTCAATCCCAGGGCGGAGAAACCGAAGACAAATCGGGCGCTGCGCGCCGCCAGCCGCTGATCGGCCGCCAGCACCAATCCCAATCCCATGCCGGCCGCCGGACCGTTCACCGCGGCCAGGACCGGCTTGGGCATCGAACGCAAGAGCAGGATGCACGGGTTGTAGATCTCGTGCAGGGCCTGCCGGACCATTTCCGGCGGGGCCGCGGCGATCGTCCCCACGTCCTGGCCTGCGCTGAAGAACCGGCCCGCTCCGGTCAGCCACACACAGCGCACGGCCGGCATCTTCGGCCGCGCCCTGCAGGGCGGCACGCAGCGCCTGGGCCATCGGCACGTCGAAAGCGTTGGCCGGCGGACGGTCGAGCGTGATCCGCAAGACGGCGCCGCTGCGTTGCGCGCGCAGCCCGGGCAGCTCATCGGCCATGCTCACCTCCGGGGTCGGTGCGGGAAAGCATCACCGGGCGTTGCCGCCCGGTGCGTGAGGTCTATCCGTCTTCGAGGTCGGCGCCTTCCGGCCCGTCCTCCAGGTCGTCGTCCAGGTCCTCCGTGCCGAAATCGAGATCGACCTCGACTTCACCCTCCTCCAACCGGACCCAGAGCAGGAGCATGTGCCCATCGGGGACTTCGGTCCAGCGCGCCGCCACGATCGGCGCCTGCTGCGCCGTACCATCCTCGGCGCGGTATTCCAGGGCGATCGACTGATTGTCGCGCCAGGCGCGATAGCAGCGCTCCACCAGCTCCGGCCCGTTGGCGGTGCGTACGCGGCATATGGCCACGTGGGACAGCACCAGGCCTTCGGTCAGGCCGAGGAGCCAGGCTTCGGTCGCCGCCTCGAAGGTAGGCGGGGGGCCTTCGATGATTGTGATCTTCGCCTGCTCGTCCATGGGGGGCGGGCCCTCCGGCCGCGGCCATCATACCACAGGCATCGTGCGCGTCAGGGAACCGTGGTCCGTGTACCACCGCAGAGCATCCTGCAGTGTGTCGGCCAGCGGCCGCGCCTGCATTCCCAATTCGCGCTGGGCCCGGCTGCAGTTGAGCGGCTGCCAGTACTCGAAGGCGCCCAGGTGATTCCCGAGGACGCTTGCCCCCGGCAGGCGCTCCCCGATGCGCACCAGCACCCGCAGCAGCGGCAACGGGATCTCGGTGCGCGGCGGCGCGACGTGCGCCAGGCGCGCCACCTGACGGATGAACTCGCCGATTCTGAGGTTGGCGCCGCCGAGCAGGTAACGCTCGCCGCGCACGCCAACCTCCGCCGCTCGCAGGTGCCCCTCGGCGACGTCGCGCACGTCGACGATGTTGACCCACCCCGGCAGACTGACGATCCCGTAGCCGCGTGCCAGGGCGAGCAGCAGCGCCCCGGTCGTCGGCCTGGCGTCGCCGGGCCCCAAGACGACCGTTGGGTTGACGACCACGATGGGGCGCCGGCCGCCGCGGCGCGCAGCATCTCGCTCTCCATGGCGGACTTGCATTCGTAGTAGGCCGAACGCGGCAGCGCCCCGGGCAGATACACGTCGCGCTCGTCGGCCATGCGCTCCTCGCCCGCCGGCGGCCGCCCGATCGTCGACAGGCTGGAGGTGTACACGAGCGTCGGAGACCCTGCCCGGCGTACGGCGTCGAGCACACTTCGTGTCTGGCGGACGGCAGCGGCCACCTGGCGCGAGACGTGTCGCCCGTCGCGCGGGTAGAAGGCAGCGGCGTGGAACACCAGGTCCACGCCGCGCAGCGCATCGTCCAGGGCGGCCGGATCTTCGAGCGCGCCGGAGAACCAGTCGACGGATTCCGAAGCCAGTAACCCTGCAGAACTCGGATCACGCCGCAGACCGCGCACCGTCCAGCCGCGATGCACGGCAGCCAGCCCGATGTGGCCGCCGATGAACCCTGTGGCGCCCAGGACCAGTACGGTCGTCACCCTGCCCTCACGCGAGGGCGGCCAACCTGGCGCGGAGCCCGCGCCGGCTGGCCGCCGGAGGTGACTGCGATGGCGATGGGTTCAGGAGGCCGGCGGGACGACGTCCACCGGTGTGGTCGTCTTGGGCTTGCGCAGCATCACCACACCGATCACGATCGGGATGGCCACCAGGACCAGCCCCAGCACACAGCATGCCGAATCCGTAACCGGTCGGCAGGTTGCCCGACTCCGGTCGTCCCCAGGACGTCGGTGGTGTAGGTCCCCAGCCCGGCGGCCGACAGCCCGCCCAGGAGACAGATGAACATGCCCGGGCAACCGCAGAACAACGCCGTCACAATGGTCAGAATGATGCCGAGTGTCCGCTTTTCCACCATACCCTCCTCAGACCGTTTCGCAGAATGATACCGGTGCCTCGTCCCCGCCGCAAGGCATTCGCTGGACCTACGGCCCACCGAATCCTATCCCGTGGTCTGCTCAGGCAGCCCGATCCGGCGGGCGCCGGATCTCTGTGCGTGATGGCAAGACGCTGGGATTGACCGGCATGAGGAAGACGGGGTGCCCTGCTGCGAGGGCTCGATCGATGGTCTAGAGGCTGACGCGCACCGAGGCGCGCACCGCCTGGCAGCGCGAGCACCCCGGCTGCTCACACAGCAGCGCACGCGGGTCCTGACGGATCCAGCCCACCGCAATATGGATCAAGTCGCGCACCGGGATCAGCTCGACGCGAGCTTGCCCCAGGCGCGCCCGCCGCACCACCCCGGCCAGCCGCTGGCTGATCGCCGGGAAGCCCTCCGAGCAGCCGGGGCAATTCGGGCAGATGACGACGCCCTCCGGCGTAAGCGCCCAGCGGATGAACTGCTTGCGCCCGGCGGCGTGTTCGGCGTAGTGCAGGGCGAGGTTGTCCTTGTGATTGGCGCCGAGCAAGAGCACGTCACCGTCGAAGTCCGCCAACCAGCCCACCGGGGCCAGGGGGTCATCGATACTCTGTGACTGCAGGGCCTCATCGGCGTTGACGCCCACAAAGGAGTACAACGGGTGCATCGAGCGCGCCGCCCGCCGGTCATGCCGCAGCCGCTCGGCGACGACGTCGGCCGTCGGCAGATCCGGGTGGTAGAACTCGGCCGTCAGGTTATCCTCGGCGGCTCCCCCGTACGCCAGTCCATTCTCCGGCGGTCCGATGACCGGGGTCAGCATCGATTGCTCCGTGAAGGAAGGCAGCAGGATCGTCTCGCACGTGTTGAGCAGCGCGCCGACCAGCGTGTCTGCGCCTCCGGCCACCGAACCGAGCGCCGGCATGCGAGACGTGCACCAGCAAACGGTTCGTCCGTCGCAGCCCCAGGGCGCGGAAGACGGTTATCAGGTCGCGGTAGGAGAGCTGTTCCGTACGCATGGTCTTAAGCTACGCCGGTGCAAACGGGCGTCAGGTCCCCTTCCAGCGTGCGGGGCGCTTTTCCAGGAAGGCGCTCATGCCCTCCTGCCGATCCTCGGTGGCGAACAGCAAATGGAATGCCTGGCGCTCGTCGGCCACGCCCTGCGTCAGGAAGCTCTCCTGCGCGTGGCGGACCATGTCCTTCCCGATCCGAACGGCCAGCGGAGCGCGCCCGGCGAGCTCGTTCCCGAGCTTCACGGCCGCCTCCAGGAAAGCCTCGACCGGGTGAACCTGGTTGACCAGGCCGCGCGCCATCGCTTCCGCCGCGGTCAACGTGCGATTGTTGAGCACGATCTCCATCGCCAGGGCTTTGCCCACAACCCGGGTGAGTCTCTGCGTCCCCCCGGCGCCGGGGATGACGCCGATGGTCACCTCCGGCAGGCCGAAGCGCGCCGTGTCCGCGGCGACGATCATGTCGCATCCCAACGCCAGTTCGAAGCCTCCCCCCAGGCACCAGCCGGAGACCGCCGCCACGACGGGCTTGTGCAGGGACTGCAGCCGGTCAAAAGCCGCGATCCGGTCGGCGCGGACCATTTCTCCGGCGCTCAGCCCGGCGAGTTCCTTGATGTCTGCCCCGACGGAGAACGAGCGGTCGCTTCCCGTCACAACCATGGCGCCCACGGATGGATCCTCATCGAAGGCCTGCAGGGCGCCCATCAGATCGGCCAGCAGCGCGGCGCTCAGCGCGTTGTGCGCCTCCGGCCGGTTCATGCGCACCAGCCCGACGCGTTCGCGAGTCTCCACCAGGACCGTCGTGTCACTCATCTCTTCCCCCGGGGCTCTAGCCTTCTTGCGGCGGCTGCCGAGTTCGAGGCCGCGCAGGTGCTCGTCGAAGTGAAGCACCGCGCGTTCGACCCAGGTCTGCACCGTGCGGCTTCCCAACGCGGGGTGACGGCCGGTCCTCGACCAGGCCTTCCCGTCATCGAAGGCCAGCGCCCGGCGCAGCACCTTGCGAGCTTGCTCGATGTCCGCCACGATCTGCTGGATCGGTTCGGTTGGCTCGTAATGCTCGGCCATGAACGCCTCGGCGTCGAAATCCGGCAGCCACGGCTCGGCCTCGGCCAGCATCCGATGCACGCGAGGCACGTAGGCCTGGATCTCCGTGTCCCGCAGGTGAGACACCATCTGATGCGCCGACCATTCCCCAGGGCGGGGGGCGATCCGCAGGCGGTCCTCCGCCCAGCCGCTCAGCCGTCGGCGCAGGTCCGTCACCTGGGCTTCGTGTCGTTCCAGCAATCGCTGTCGGTAGGCCCAGAGTTCTTCCACGTCCCGTCCTAGCGCAACACGGCCCGCAGCTTGAGGATGTGATCGGTGTGATCGCGTTCGTGCCACAGCGTGCGGCGAAGCACCTTGCGCGCCGACCACAATTCCGCCGACAGCGCCACGACCCCCGTCCGCGACGTCAGCGCCGGCAGGCTGGCCAGCGTGTGGGCTCGCACGCGCTCCAGGCGCGGCATGACTTCATCCGGCAGGTCCGACTGCGGCAGCGCCAGCCCCAGCCGATCGAGGTACCACAGGTCGGAGTTGGCCACGTGCCGCAAGATGCCCAGGATCGACCAGCGCTCCCCGCTGAACTGCTTGGCCAGGTCCTGCGGCGCCAGGCCTTCGACCGCCGCCAGAAGATCTCGCCCGGTCATCTCCAGCAAGCGGCGGAACTCTTCCTCCTCCCCGGCCGTCACCGGAGGCCGGTCACTGGCGAAGAAGGCGTTGACCTCGTACTCTTCTTCATAGGTCCAGGCGCGGATCACCTCGCTGACCAGCATCGGGCCGGCCAGGCCGGAGATGCGCATCCCGTGGCGCTGGCACCACAGCACGTAGGACTCAAGGGCAGCCGGGATGCCCTTGATCGCCACATCCCGATCCTTGTGCGCGCTGAAGCACCCCGGCAGATCGGGGACGTGGGCGATCCAGCGGCCGTCCATCTCTTCGGCGCAGACGATGTAGGCCATGATGGTCCTTCGCTGAGTGCTGGGCGAGGCGGCGGGGAACCGTGCCAGGTGCGGCAGCCCTCAGGCTTTCGCGCACCTGCACTGCCCCGCGTCCTCCGGCGCCGGTATTATACGTGCCGGGCCCCCCAGGGCCTCACGCCGCCGGGAAGGCGATCATCCTGCGGCCGGGCAGGTCGCCGGATCGTCGCCCGCACGCGAGGCGTTTACCTCCAGCCCCAGGTACGGCCCGGGATCCAGGGTGTTCTCGATCTGCAGCTCGCTCCGGAATCGCCCCTCCCCATCGTCCTCGACGATCGAGAAGTGCAGGTGCATGCCGGTCGGGTTGTCCGGATCAGCCGAGTAGTTGCCCTGATATCCGAGCAGGGTCCCCGCGGCCACGAAGGCGTCGGCCGTGCCCGGAGGGAACGCATCGACGATGTACGAGCGTCCATCGGCGTCGGCCATGTGCGCGTAGTAAACCCAGATCTGGCGGCCCGGCCGGAGAGGATCCTCCGGGATGCGCAGGATGACGGCCGACTTCCATTCCGGGAGCCGCGTCAGGTAACCATCGGCGACCGCCACCACCGGCGTCTGTCCCAGCCCATCGGGGCCGGTCGGGCCGAAGATGTCGAGCCCCTGATGCCGATGTCCCGGATAGAACGAGTCGCCCCACAGGAACCCGATCAGGCCGTCGGTCGGCATGCGAAAGGGAGCCGTCCCGCACTGCGCCCCGGCATGGATCGACCAGTCGGCGTGGCGCGCTGGATCCGCCCAGTATTGCCGCAGCCGGGCCAGCCGGCTGCCCGAGGGCCGCAGGGCCTGGAATGCCAGGAACGCTGCAATCGCCGCAGCCGCAACCAGAAGCCCGAGCAGCACGAGCATGCTTGAAGAAAGGTGCGCCGCGCGGGAGGGACGGAGGCGGAGGGTCATCGATGCCGCAGAGCGGAATGAGAAGGGGACGCGCGCATCGGTCAGGTGTTGGAGGCGGGGATGGGCCGCTCTTCCTCCAGGTGCTCGGCGAACGTCAGGCTCACCTGTCGGGCGGCAAATCCCATCAGCGCTCGGCCGGCTTGCTGGCCCTCGGCCGACACCATCGCCTGCTGGAGCGCAATCGAATCATCGAAGTAGAACTCGTGGACCAGGTAGACATCCGTCGGGCCCGTCGGCCCGCCGTAGGCGCGCGCCAGCGATACGCGCCGCAGCCCGGGCATGCGCTCGGCCAGGGGCACGAACTCGTCGCTCCATCGCCGCTCGAAGATCGTTGGATCGATCGGGGGTCGGAAGATGAGAATCAACTTGTGCACGCGGTGGCCGTCCCTCCGGTAAGGTGACTGTAAGGTGGTCGATCCGCCCTCGATCCGGATACGTGGCGCTCGAGTGCGTGGCGGTGTGCACCCGTGGCGGGGGTCGCCGCGGGACCTGACTTTAAGGGACTATTGCGCGTAGGAAGAAGGTCCCATACGCTTGGGCTGTTATTGGGACCTTTATTCTTCCCGTCGTGGGGGCACTTATGTTTCATTGTCCGCCCCGCGGTCAGGGCCTGGTCGAGTATGCCTTGATCATCCTGCTCGTGGGGGTCGTGGTCATCGTGCTCGTGGCGCTCTTCGGCACCGCCGTGGGCAATATGTTCAGCACGGTGATCACCAACTTCTAGGCGGACCCGGCTCGGAGCGGCGTCGTTGGCTGTCCCGTCCTGAGCTGGGCCGCGATCACACGCGCGATCTCGGTCGCCGCGGATGGCCGTGCAAGGCGCCGGCATGCCGCGGCGGCTTGTTGCATCGCCTGCGGATCCTGCAGCCATTGGTGAACGGAAGCGGCAGCCCTCTCGGGGCCGGGAGCCCATGTCCCCACGCGCTCCGTCACGACGTAGGTGACATTGCCGTCTTCCTGCCCCGGAAGCCGGCTGTACAGGACCATCGGCAGCCCGGCGTTGATCGCCTCGGTAATCGTCCCCGGCCCCGCCTTGGTCACCAACAGGTCGGCCGCCTGCATCATCTGCGGAATTCGGCGCTCAAACCCGTAGAGCCGGACCGGGATCGGCCAGTCCTGCGCCTCGAGCTGCTCTTTGAGCCGACGGTTCCGGCCGCAGATCACCGCCAGGGCGAACGCGCCTCCCTGCATGGCGATGGCCGTCGCCGTATCGAAGATCGGTCCCATGCCCTCCCCGCCGCCCATCAGCAGCACCACCGGTCGATCGGTGGGCCAGTCCAGTTCGGCGCGCAGCGCGGCGCGGTCGGCGGCCGGCTGGCAGAAGCGCTGGGCCACCGGCAACCCGACCACACGCAGGCGCGACTCGTCCAGCCCGCACGCCAGGGCACGCTGGCGCGCCTCCTCGGTGGGCACCATGTACTGATCGACCCTGCGGTCGTACCACAGTGCGTGGGTGGTCACCAGGTCGGTGACCACGGTGAAGAAAGGCGGGCGATGCGAGCCGTAGCCCTTGATGACCGAGGTGACGAGGACCGGGTGGACCGACACGATCAGGTCGGCATGCTGCTCGCGCGCCAGGCGACGCGCGGCACGCCGGACGTACGGCCAGGCAGCGCCGGTGATGGCGCGCACGCGCCGATGCCCGTCCGTCACCCGGTAGCCGAAGCCCCACATCTGCGGGACGCGCACCATCCCGGGATACGCCGCCGGCGCCAGGTTCAACGGCAGGGGTGCGTACTGCTTGAAGACGTCGATCAATTGGATGTCGAAGCTGCCGGGGAACTCGATTTCCAGGGCCTCGATGATCGCCTCGGCCGCGCTGCGATGGCCGCCGCCGGTGTCCGAGAACAGAAACAGCACTCGCGGGCGCTCAGGCACGCTCGGTCGGCTCCTCGCCGCGTCGGACGGTGGCCTTCAGCCGGCGAGCGACCTCGCGCCGCGAGAGCAGGATGCGCCGCCCGCAACCCGTGCACTTGAGCCCGATATCCGCGCCCATGCGCACCACGACCCAGTCCAGGCTTCCACATGGGTGTGCCTTGCGCAGCCGAAGGACATCTGCCATGCGAAGATCGGGAAGCATCCGCGCTACTCCGAGTCGGAGGATTATAGCATCCGGGCGCATGGTAGAATCCGCGCCTGCATGTTAGACCTGTCCGCTTCCCTGCTGATCACCCGTGTGCTCACGCTGGTCATCGCCTTCACCGTGCATGAGTTTGCCCACGCATGGACGGCGACCCAACTGGGCGACGACACCCCGCGGCTCAGCGGCCGGCTGACTCTCAATCCGCTGGCCCATCTGGATCCGCTCGGCTCGCTGCTGCTGATCGTGGCCGGCTTCGGCTGGGCCAAGCCGGTCCCGGTGAACCCGTATGCCGTGCGCTCGCGCACGCCGGCGGGGATGATGCTCGTCTCCGCCGCGGGACCGTTCTCCAACCTGCTGCTGGCCATCCTGGCTGCCATCCCGTTCCGAGCCGGCCTGGTGACAACCTTCGGCGCAACCCAGGGGCTGCTGCCCTCGCCGGGCGCCTTTCTGCTCGAGTTCATCTTCATCAACCTGATCCTGCTCTTCTTCAATCTGATCCCGCTCTTCCCCCTGGACGGCGAGAAGGTCTTCTCCTACTTCCTGCCTGCCAATCTCCAGTCGGGCCTGGAACGCCTGCGCCCGTACGGACCGATGATCCTGTTCGGGCTGTTCTTCCTCGGGAGTTTCGCTTCGTTCGACGTGCTCGGCACCCTGGTGAGTGGGCCCGCTCTGCGCATCCTCAGCCTGCTGATCTCATGACGCGCGCCGGATACCGGGCATCGCAGTTCGTTCATGCCCTGCTCGCCAACCCTGCAGCCGACGCCGCCGGACTGGCGGCGACCCACCTGCCGCCCGCGCTGCGACCCCTTTTCCACAGCATGCGCCGCGCGGAACAAGCTCATTCTCTGGCCGTCCTGCGGGCGCTGCGGCGCCAGGGGCATACCGACCCCGACCTGATGGCCGCAGCCCTGCTCCACGACGTCGGCAAGACGCGAGTCCCGCTGCGCTTATTCGACCGCGTCCTGGTCGTCCTCGGTCATTCCCTGCTGCCGGCTGCCGCCCGCGCCTGGAGCACGGGCGCACCGTCGGGGTGGCGGCGACCGTGGGTCGTTGCCGCGCAGCATGCCGGTTGGGGAGCCGAGATGGTCGCTCACGCCGGCGGCTCGGCGCGCCTGGAAGCGATGATCCGCAGGCACCATGAAACACCGCTGTCTCGCACGACCGAGATCGATGGCCTGCTCGCCGCTCTCCAGGCTGCGGACGGAAGCCATTAGGAGGTTCACATGCCGGACGAGATCCTGATCGCAGGCCTGGGCACGATCGGCAGTTCGATCGCGCGGTCACTCCGGCATGCCAAACTCGCCGTCGGCCTGGTGGGGTATGACCCGCATCCGAAGGTGGCGCGCGCAGCCCTCAAGGCCAAGGTCGTGGATCGGACCATCGGGGACCTGGGTGAGGTGCCGGCCGAATGCGACCTGTGCATCCTGTCGCTTGACCCGGGTGAGATGATCCCGGCCCTCGAGAGCCTTGCCCCACGGCTGGCGGAGGGCTCGCTCGTCCTCAGTACGAGTCCGGTGCAGGTCCCGATCATGGCGTGGTGCGCGGAGCATCTGCCGGCGGGACGTTCCTACGTCGGCGCCGTCCCGGTGACCGGGGCCTCCGCCGTCGCCGAAGAGCCGGAGGCGTCTTCCGAGCACGGAAGATTCGCCGGCGGGGTCATGGCCCTGGTCATACCGCACGGGACGCCGCAGTCGGCGATCGACGTCGCCGCGAGCCTGGCCCGCATCGTGGGGGCCCGTGCGTTCTTCCTCGATCCAGCCGAACTTGACGCCGCCACGGCGGCGACCGACGGGCTGCCGATCCTGCTCGCCGCCGCCTTGATGAACATGTCCGCCCGTCAACCTGGCTGGAGGGACGCGCGCCGCTTGGCCGCATCGGCCTTCGCCGGTGGCACGGCACTTCTGGCCGATCTCGACGCGCAGCAGACCGCCGGAGCGATGAACCTCAACCGGGCCAGCCTGTCCGTCAAACTCGACGCGCTGCTCTCCGAACTCGGCGAGTGGCGGGCCGCACTGGGGTCCGGCGATGACGAAGGGCTGACACGCCGGATCTCGGATGCGGCGCAGGCTCGCGCCGCATGGATCCATGCCCGGCGCATGGGCGACTGGGAGGCCGAAGAGAAGCGGGCGGCTCCGCCCGTCGAGGGCCCGAGTGCGCTGGAGCGCATGTTCGGGATGGGGAGAATCAAGGGGAACGCGGGACGCAAGCGAGAATGAGACCTTGGCTTGTAACCATCACACACGCAGTCGGGCGTGCGTGCCGCTATCGCAGTAGCAGGACCTCTCCGGCAGTCTGGCCAGACATCCCTCTTGGGAGGACCTGGACGCCATGACGCGATCCGGCCCGCCGGGAGATGCCAATTCCTCCGGCCGACACACGCCTGGCGTTCGCCTGAAGCTGCTCCCCCCGTCGGAGTACGTCGGCGTCAACCGCGACGATCCGATCCGCTTCTATGGCGTGCCCGGACTGGGGTGGCTGTACCGGCGCCGGGTCGAGATGTGTCTCGAAGAGCTGACGGGCGGGAAGCGCGTGCTGGAGATCGGCTTCGGCACCGGTCTGACCTTCTTCAACCTTCACGAGACGTACTCGGAGATCCACGGCCTCGACCTGACGGCCTCGACCGACGAGATCGCCCGCTTCTTCAAGGAACGGGGTGTCGAGACCCATCTCCGGCAGGGCGACGTTCGCAGCCTGCCGTATGCCGACGCATTCTTCGATAGCGTGCTGATGATCAGCATCCTGGAGCACCTGCGTCCGCCGGATCTTCAGGCGGCGTTCGAGGAAGTCCGACGCGTCCTGAGGCCCGGCGGGCAGATGGTCTACGGCGCTCCGGTGGAACGCCCCCTGATGGTCCTGGCGTTTCGCGCCCTCGGCTACGACATCCATCAGCACCACTTCTCCACCGAAGCGCAGATCGCCGCCGCAGCCGATCGCACATTCCAGCGCAAGCGGATGCGACAACTCCGCGGTCCGCTCGGATGGACGGGCGCGCTGTACGAGGTCGGTCACTTCATCCGCGGCTGAACGCCATCGCCCCTCGGCCCGGTCGTGCATGCGCCGCCTGCATTTGGTCGGCCCTCGGCCGGGGCGTATAATGCCGCCGATGCGGCACTACTACTGTTACATCCTCGAATGCACCGACGGCAGCCTGTACACCGGGCTGACCACCGATCCCGAACGCCGTCTGCACCAGCACACTTCCGGCCGCGGGGCGCGCTACACCCGCGCCCATCCTCCGGTCAGCCTGGCGGTGGTCGAGGATCATCCGGACCTGCGCACCGCCATGCGCCGCGAGCGAGCCCTGAAGGCCTTGCCGCGCGAACGCAAGCTGGCCCTCATCCGGCCGCCAGCAGACCGGCGCCGGATCCGAACCCGACGAGGAGGCCCATGCCTGAACCGGCCAAGACCCAGTGGATCGCCGACGAGCTCGAGGCGCTGCGCCAGTCGGGCTTGTTCACGCACATCCGCACGCTGACCTCGCCTCAGGGCGCCTGGCTGATCGTCGATGGCCAGCAGGTGTTGAACTTCTGCTCGAACAACTACCTGGGGCTCGCCAGCCACCCGCACCTGATCGAGGCCGCCAAGGATGCCATCGATCGCTACGGCAGTCGGCCCCGCCGCCGTGCGCACGATCGCCGGCACCATGGGGCTGCACCTCGAGCTCGAGCGCCGGCTGGCGGCCTTCAAGGGCGTCGAAGCGGCCATTACCTTCCAGTCCGGCTTCACCGCCAACCTGGGGACGCTCCCGGCCCTGGTCGGCAAAGAAGACGTGATCTTCTCCGACGAACTCAATCATGCCAGCATCATCGATGGCTCGCGCCTGTCCGGAGCCGCCATCGTGCGTTACGCGCATCGCGATCCGGCCGATCTCGGGAAACAGATCGAGACCAGCAAGAAGGCCGGGTACCGCCGGGCGCTGGTCGTCACCGACGGCGTGTTCAGCATGGACGGCGACGTGGCGCCGCTGGATGACATCCTGGCCGTCGCCCGCGAGCACGATTGTCTGCTGATGGTCGACGACGCCCACGGGGAGGGCGTGCTCGGCCGCGGCGGCCGAGGCATCGTCGACCACTTCGGCCTGCACGGTCAGGTCGACGTCGAGGTCGGCACGCTGTCGAAGGCCTTCGGCGTCGTCGGCGGGGTCGTGGCCGGGTCGCAGCGCATCGTCGACTGGCTGCGCCAGCGCGGCCGCCCCTTCCTGTTCTCGTCCGCCATGACCGTCCCGGATGTCGCCGCCTGCCTGGCGGGGCTCGACCTGCTGGAGGGCTCCACCGAACTGGTCGATCGCCTGTGGTCCAACACCGAGTACTTCAAGCGCGAGATGCAGGGGCTGGGCTTCGACACCGGCGCCAGCACGACGCCGATCACGCCGATCATGCTCGGCGAAGCGCCGCTGGCGCAGGACTTCTCGCGCAAACTGTTCGAGGCCGGCGTCTTTGCCATGGCCATCGGCTTTCCGACCGTGCCGCGCGGCAAGGCCCGCCTGCGCGTGATGATCTCCGCCGCACACGCCTCCGAGGATCTCGACCGCGGACTAAGCGCCTTCGAGAAGGTCGGCAAACAGCTCGGCGTAATCTAGCGTCCGAGCTCCCGCGCCCCGGAACGCAGTGCGCCCGTGCCAAGGCACGGGCGCAGTTGCACCTGGCGATGGTGAGCCGCACGCGAACGGATCAGGCCAGCGGATCGTATCCCGGCTGCGTTCCCGACCAGCAGCAGGTGGGCTTGTCGAACAGGTTGCAGTCCATCCCCAGCGAGCACCGGTGGGCGATCACGCGCGGGGGCTGGTCCGGCAGCAGCTCAGCCGGATAGACGAGCTCGGCCTCCAGCGCCACCTGACGCTCCACCCGATCGCAGTACTGCTCGCGCACCGGTTCCCACATCAGCATGCTCATCGCCACCTCCTCCGCTCGTCGCCTGACGCCTCGACTCTAGCGGGCCGGCCCTCTCACCCCAAGTGCCGACTGTCACCCCCGAAACCTGACGACTCGCCTCTGAATGGGGCGACTTCCGATGTGCCCGAAAACGCCCTGTCTCGCGGTCTCCGGCATCTCCGCAGCACCCCGAAGGCCTGCGGGTGTCGCCTTCCAGCTCCTCCAGGTACGCCCCCATCAGTCAAAGCCGCCTCCCAGATACCGGGGGATGGCGGCTTTCTTGGCGAGGATGTGGGGCCGGCATGCAACCGGCCGTTCTATCCCGCAGCCTAGAATTGGAAGCGACGGTCAGCCGGAACCACGCGCCGATGATAGTTCTCCACGAAGTTCTGAAGGCGCGCTTCCAGTTGGGCGAAGACGTCGGATTCGATCACGGTATCCATGGTCGAGGCATCCTGTGCGACGAAGGCCGTCAACCGCAGCGGGTAATCTCCGTAGGCCGTATGCCAGGTCTCCGCCATCGTCAGGCCAAGGCTCTCGAGCGCCGGGACGAACTCCCCCAGCATGTAGTGGAAGTATTCCTCGCGACGCTCCGGGAGTGGATCGAAGGTGAGCAGCATCTTCACCGGACCGACGCCATCCCAGGAGGCCGACTCACTCGCCATGCTCAGCGCACCGGCCGAGGTCGCCGGTCGAAGGCCGCGCTCGGGGAGGTCGTCTGCACCTGTTCCGCCGATGCGGCCCACACGCCCGGAATGGACAGTCCGCACGACGGGCACGTGCCGGCGTCCGTCAGATGGTAGCCGAGGACGGCGAACCCCAGCCGCTCGATCAGGCGCGTGCCGCACCCGGGGCAGTGCGTATGCTCATAGTTTCCGGCGCGGCCCGGCAGGTTTCCGGCGTATACGAACTTCAATCCGGCTTCCTGCCCGATCTCCGCCGCGCGGATCAGCGTCGCCGGCGGCGTGGGCGGCTCTCCGGTCATGTGATAGTCGGGGTGGAACGCCGTCACGTGCCAGGGGATATCCGGCGAGACACTCGCCAGGAAGCGCGCCGCATCCATCAGTTCATCGGTGCTGTCGTTGAAGCCCGGTACAACGAGCGTCACCACCTCCACCCAGAACCCCATCTCCCGTGCGCCGCGGATCGTGTCGAGCACGTTGGCCAGCACGCCGCCCAGCTGGCGGTAGTGCCGATCCTGCATCGTCTTCAGGTCCACCTTGTAGGCGGTCAGGTACGGGCGCAGGGCTTCCAGCACTTCGGGGGTCGCGTTGCCGTTGGAAACGTACGCACAGCGCAGCCCCGCGGCAGCGGCCCGCTCAAAAATCGCCAGGGCCCACTCGGTGGTGATCAGGGGTTCGTTGTAGGAGGAGGCGATGACCTGGGCGCCCAGGCGCAGGCCCTGGTCGACCATCGCCTCGGGCGTGATCCGCCGCACGGCTCCGATGGCCGCGTCGCTGGCCGGGTCGCGCAAGGCCTGCGAGCTGAGCCAGTTCTGGCAGTAGCCGCAGTGGAAATCGCATCCGAGCATCCCGAAGGTCAGCGTCTCGGATCCCGGCAGCAGGTGATAGAAGGGTTTCTTCTCGGTCGGGTCGCACTGCAGGCCGGCGACGTATCCCCACGGCACGCGCAGCACGCCGTCTTGATTGAAGCGCACGCGGCAGATGCCTCGCCGCCCGGGGTGGATCAGGCAGCGGTGCCCGCACGCCAGGCAGCGCACGTCGCCGCCGGGCAGGCTCTCGACCAGCGAGCCCGGTACCGTCAGGCCGTCGAGGGCTTCGGCCACAGTCGACATCCTGCCTCCGTCGCGCATTATACCAAGCGCCCCTCCCGCCCCCGGAGAAGTAGAATCCAGGCATGCTGAGCATTGCGATCCAGGCCGGGGGCAGGTCGGAGCGCATGGGCCGCGACAAGGCGCGCGTCCTGCTCGCCGGCCGACCGTTGATCACGCATGTCCTCGGACGGGTCGCCCATCTGGGGACCGAGATCCTGGTGACCACCAACGCTCCGGAAGACTATGCGTTCCTCGGCGTCCGTCTGGCGGGCGACGAACAGCCGGGCGCCGGAGCGCTGGCAGGCTTGCGCACCGCGCTGCGCGCCGCACGTCACGAGACCGTCCTCGTCCTGGCGTGTGATCTGCCGTTCGTGTGCCTCCCGCTTCTCGAGCACATGCTTGGGCTCGCACCCGAGGCCGATGCCGTCGTGCCGCGCTGGCACGGCGAGTTCGAGCCGCTGCATGCCGTCTACCGCCGCACCTGCCTGCCGGCGATCGAGCGATCGCTGGACGAGGGCCGTCGGCGGATGATCAGCTTCCTGCCCGCCGTGCGGCTGACCGTGGTCGAAGAGGACCAGGTCGCGGCGTACGACCCGCAGGGGCTGACCTTCTTTAACGTCAACACGCCCGATGACCTGCAGACCGCCGAACGCATCCTGGCCGGCCGGGATTCCCCCGCACAGGCACCTCCGGAGGATCGATGACACTCGATCCCGTTCGCATCCGCGCCTGTTTCCCGGCGCTGACCTCGCCCGACGTCTACCTGGACAATCCCGGCGGCACGCAGGTGCCGAATCATGTGATCGACCGGATGGTCGATTACCTGGTGACGAAGAACGCCAACCACGAGGGCGCCTTCGCCACCAGCCGCGCCTCCGACGCCCTGGTGGACGAAGCACGGCGCGCCGCCGCCGACTTCTTCAACGCCGCCCGGCCGGAAGAGATCGTCTTCGGCGCCAACATGACGACGCTGACCTTCCACCTGAGCCGCTCCCTGGCGCTCGGGCTGCAGCCCGGCGACGAGATCGTGGTCACGCGCCTGGACCACGACGCCAACATCTCCCCCTGGCTGCGCGTGGCCGAGGACCGCGGGTGCGTCGTGCGCTGGCTGGACTTCGACGTCGAAGACGGGACGCTGCGCCTCGATCAGCTCGACGGCCTGCTCTCTCCCCGCACCAAGGCTGGTCGCCTGCGGCTACGCCTCCAACGCGCTGGGCACGATCAACCCGGTGGCGTCCATCGTCGCCCGCGCCCGGCAGGCGGGCGCCCTGACCTACATCGACGCCGTCCACTACGCCCCGCACGCGCCGATCGACGTGCAGGCGCTGGGGTGCGACTTCCTGGTCGCTTCGGCGTACAAGTTCTTCGGCCCGCACGTCGGCGTGCTCTATGGCCGCTACGACCGGCTCGAAGCGCTACCGGCCTACCGCGTCCGGCCGGCACCCGCCCTGCCCCCGGGCAAGTTCGAGACCGGCACCGGCAACTTCGAGGGGCTGGCCGGCTTGCTCGGCGCGCTCGACTACCTGTCCTGGGTCGGTGAAACCTTTGGCGGAGAACACGCCGAACGCTACCGGCCTGCCTTCGACGGCCGGCGCCTGCTCCTCAAGCAGGCGATGAGCGCCATCCGCGCCCACGAGATCGAGATGGGCGGCGCCCTGCTCGCCGAACTGAGCTCGATCCCCGGATTGACGATTCACGGACTGTCCGATCCTCTCCGCGTCGATCAGCGCGCACCGACCGTGTCGTTTACCCTCGCCGGCCGCGAGCCGCGCGCCGTGGCCGAGGCCCTCGGGCGCGAGGGCATCTATGTGTGGGACGGCAACTATTACGCGCTGGCGGTGACGGAACGGCTCGGGTTGGAGGCCTCGGGTGGCATGGTGCGTGTCGGGCTGGCGCACTACAACACACACCAGGAGATCGAACGACTGGGGACGGCGCTGCGCAAGATCGCCGGATGAGACCAGCCCGAACGCGCAGGCAGACATCTAGGTGAGGGGGGCACCCAGACGTCTGCCAGCGACCGTAGTATAGCGGCAAAGGCAGGAGGCGTCAAGATGCGTGACCCTCACGCGCCGCCAGACCTCGTGTTGCGGACAGCGGACCAAAGTCCTATAGGCCCAATCGATGCATCGACCGGCGACGTGAGCCTGTCAGGTTGGCTGGTCCGCGCGAGAATTTTCAGACGAGTTCCACATCCTGCCAGGGAATCATGCGGGCAGGCTTTCACGTCTGCATCGGAGCCCGTCGATTCCAGCGGACCGATCCCGCAGGTTTCCTCGGGCCTTCGCCGTGAAGGTCGGCCGGAGCTTGCCCAACTCACTCAGGCCACCATCCGAGTCACGTCTGCCACCCGCGCCCTCCGGCGGCCCCCGCCCCAGGCCTCATCCCCGGATGAGCGATCGGCCACGTGACGGAAATCTCGCGGAATAGGAAGGAAGGCACTGAGCCCTTCCCGGAGGGCGCTCCTACACTACAAGGTATTCCGCCTGATTTGGGCCCACCATGTCCATGGACGCGTTGAAGAGCAGCTCGCTCTTCAGTGGCTTCAGCGACACCCAGCTGCAAGCCCTGGCCAAACTGTTCGAAGGCGAGCATCTACAGGCGGGCGAGACCGTGTTCGCCCAGGATGACCCTGCCGACCGGCTGTATGTCCTGCTCAGCGGCCGGGTAGCGATCCGATTCAAGCCTCACGACGGGGAGATTCTGACCGTGACCGAAATCGCTCCCGGCGGCGTGTTCGGCTGGTCGGCAGCACTCGGCCGCCGATCGTACACTTCCAGCGCCGTATGCCTGGAGGCCGGCGAGGCCCTCGGCTTGCGAGGGGCGGACCTGCGACGGCTGTGCGAGACGCAGCCCGACACGGGTGTGGTTATACTAGAGCGGCTGGCAGAGGTGATTGCCGAGCGCCTGCGGAGCACTCACGCACAGGTCGTGGACCTGCTCCGCCTGGGGATGCGCACGCCGCCTCCGGGGTAGCCCGGACCCACCACCGCCGAGGGAGTGAATCGGTATGTCCAAAGCTGAGGCCCACAATCACGCGACCGACGTTCCGCCGTCGGAGCGTGTGCAAGCGCTCCTGGAAGTGATCAGCTCCTACATCGAGCACTACCACGGAGGCTGGGTCCGCCTGGTGTCCTTCGATGGCAAGGTGCTGAAGGTCGAACTCGGAGGCGCGTGCTCCGGCTGCCCCCTGACCGAGACCACGCTGCATGGGTGGGTGGAAGGAACCGTGCGCCAGTTCTTCCCCGACATCCAGCGCGTCGAGGCTGTCTGAGACCACCGACCCCGACTTCGGAAGTCCGCTGGACTTCCGAAGTCGGCCCTCTCACTTCAGTTCCAGCCTCATGATCGGGCGCGTCGCCGAACGGCGCGCCACCTCCTGAAAGCCCGCCTGACGAAACGCCGCCGCCAGCCCGTAGTAGGCGAACGTATCCGGCATCTTGCCTTTGATCGCCTCGACCGGGTAGCCTTCCAGCCTCCGCGCCCCTCGTCGTCGCGCATAGGCGCCCGCCTTGCGCAGCATGGCAACCGTCAGGCCGCGCCCGCGGTGGCCCCGGGCGACGAAGAAGCACACCACCGACCAGACCGGCTTGTCATCCACCGGCTGCAGGATTCGGGAGCGGCTCAGCCGCGGGTATTCCTCCCGCGGCGCCAGCGCCATCCAGCCCGCCGGAACACCGTCGACGTAGGCCAGCAGCCCGGGCTCGGCCCCGCCTACCACCAGCCGTCGCAGCGCGCGCCGGTTGCCGGCGCCGCTCTTGCGCTCGTATTCCGACCGGCTCAGGCGGAAGTACATGCACCAGCATCCGGCGCATGCGCCCCGCGGCCCGAACAGCGTCACGAGATCGTCCCAGCGGTCCGCGGTGACCGGACGAATCACGACCTTGGGCTCACTCGACCTGGCGCCGCTGGTCACGATCGCACCTCCGATCGAAGGAACGCATCCACAGCCTCCCGCACCTCGTCGTGCCCTTCGTAGACGATCAGGCGCAGGCCCGGGGAGTCGTTGCCGGTGAGCATCTTGGAAACCCTGGCGTCGCGACGCGCGCAGCACAAGACGGGCTTGGCGCGCTCCAGGGCATAGGCGATTTCGTACCCCACCCCGTGTGACGGCGTGCTGACCTCCGCCACCAGAGCGTCGCATGCGCGGATCCACTCCAGGTCCCGCCGATAGACCTCGCCCGGCTCTACCACCTGCTCCAGCGCCATGACCTCCGGTCGCGCGAGGTGCGCGGTCAGGACATCGTGACCTTGCGACAACAGGTGGTCCACGATGGCGCCGTAGACCGCTTCATCGTTCCGGCCTCCGGTCAGCGAGCAGGAGAAGTAGATCTTCATCCGAGGTCCTCGGCGGGCGGGGCTGCTTCTTGACGTCACCGTCGGCGCATGATACCATGCGCCCCGTGCAGGACATGGTCACAGCTCGGCTGTCCACACACGCCGCCCGGTGCAAGTCCCTGGCGGTGTTTGCGTTCCCCGGCTGACCGACGCCTGCCGAAGACATCCGCAGGAGGCTAGCAAGCATGACCGAGAGGTTCAAGGGCACCGTGAAGTGGTTCAATGCTACGAAGGGCTACGGCTTCATCGGCCGGGACGACGGGGAGGACGTGTTCGTCCACTTCTCCGCCATCCAGGCCGAGGGCTACCGCAAGCTCGAGGAGGGCCAGGCTGTCGAGTTCAGCGTCGAGTCCGGCCCCAAGGGCTTGCAGGCATCGAACGTCGTGCCGGTCTAAGCTCCACGACCCTGGCTGCAAGCCGGCGCCCCGTGAACACGGGGCGCCGTCCTTTTTCCCCTGGGCATGCCCCTCTCACCCCGTGCAGCACATTCCCTCCACGCCCCTCCCCGGCTTCCTTGCATGAGGCAACGTACTGGCCCGGAGGGAACATTGGCCTGCGTTCCGGAGTCATGCTAGCATCAGACACGCCGGCGATCGATTCGGCGCGGGAGGGCCCATGACCGCACAGGACGCCGTGCGAAGCCTGCAGCTCGAAGCCGCTCGCCTGCGCGACGAGAACCGCGCCCTGAAGGACGAACTGGCCTCCCTGCGTGGCGCGGTCCGCGGGCTGGATGCGTTGCACGATGTCATTCAGCGCATTCGCCCCGGGGTCGACATTCTTCCGCTCATGGATGACCTGCTGGCCTCCGCCCTGGACGTCGTCGGCGCCAGCGACGGCTCGCTCCTGTTGCTCGATGAGGAGACGAACGAGCTGGTCTTCGCCGTCGTCCACGGGCAGGCGCACGAGCGGCTGCGCGGCTACCGCCTGCCCCCCGGCCGCGGCATCGCCGGCTGGGTCGCCGCCAACCGCCAGGCCCAGGTCGTCCAGGACGTGCACGCCGACCCGCGTTTCTTTCCCGACGTGGATGAGACCTTCGGCTTCGAGACCCACACCCTGGCCTGTGTACCGCTGTTGGACGGAAACCGCGTCCTGGGGGTCATCGAGGCGCTGAACAAGGTGACCGCCCGTGGGTTCCTGCCGCAGGATCATGACCTGCTGCTGATCGTCGCCCTGCTCGCCTCGGTCGCTCTGCGCCGTGCCGAAGCGACGGCCGACGACCACAGCGCGGCCTGAGCCTCACCCTTCAAGAACAGACGGGGCGCACGCTGTGCGCCCCGTTCCCTTTCCCGGTCCGCGATCCTGACTCAGGCGCGCAGTTGCGCGCCGAGCTTCTCCGCCAGCGCGCGCACGATGGCCTTGCGCAGCGAGGCCACCTCCGCGTCGGTCAGCGTCCGGTCCGCCGCCTGGTAGGTGAGCGCATAGGCCAGGCTCTTCTTGCCCGAGCCGATCGCCTCGCCGCGGTACAGGTCGAACAGCTGCACCTCCGAGAGCAACTCACCGCCGGCCTGGCGCACGACGGCCTCGACGCGCTCGGCCGGCACGGCTTCCTCGACCACGATCGCCAGATCCTCGAGCACCGGCGGGAAGGCCGGCGTCGGCGCCACGTCGTGCCGCGCCGGCACCAGGCCCAGCAGCGCTTCCAGGTCGAGGTCCGCGGCGACGACCGGCGCCTCGGGCAGGTCGTAGCTCCGGCGCAGGCTCGGGTGCAGTTCTCCCAGGACCCCGAGCGTCTGGTCCGCCACCACCACCCGCGCGCACTTCCCCGGGTGGAAGGACGGGTGTTCGCCGGCCTCGAACCGCGCCCCGGGGACATGCAGGGCGTGGAACAGCGTCTCCACCACTCCCTTCAGGTCGTAGACGTCGATCAGCGACGCCTGCCCCGCCTGCCAGCCTGCCGGCTCGCGTCGTCCGGATTGCACGATCACAAGCCGGACGGCCTCGCGCGGCAACAGCTCGTCCTCCGCCCCCAGGAAGACCGGACCGATCTCAAACACCGCCAACCGGTCGCGCACCCGGGCGTTGCGTTCGACGACTTCCAGAACGCTGGCCAGCAGGCTGTGGCGCATCACCACCCGGTCGCTGATCATCGGGTTGGCCAGCCGCAGGTACGGCATCGGATCCACCGGTGTCCCGTCCGGCAGGCGGCGCGCCTCGCGCTCGGCCGACGTCAGGCGGTAGGTGATGACCTCCTGCAGCCCGAGACGGACCAGCACATCCCGCACCTGCTCCTCGCGTTCGAGGGATGGGTTGCCGTGCTGCGGAGGCAGCGGATCGTTGATCATCGTCTCGGGGATCCGATCGTAGCCGTACAGTCTGGCGATCTCCTCCATCAGGTCGGCCTTGCCGGCGATGCCCGTCCCGATATCGAGCCGGTGATCCGGCACGCTCACACGCACCGACCCGCCGTCGACGGTCACGCCGAACTCGAGCTTGCGCAGCAGGCCGGCGATCACCTCGGGCTCGAGGCCGATCCCCAGCCAGCGCAGCGTGTCACGCGGTGTGATCTCGACGATGCCGGTTTCGATCGGCTGCGGGTAGACGTCCACCAGCCCTTCGGCCACCGTGCCACCTGCCAGGCGCTGCATCAGGGCCAGCCCGCGGCGGACGCCGCGTTCGGCCATCGCCGGGTGGACGCCGCGCGAAAAGCGGTAGCCCGCCTCGGACGTCAGGCCGTGCGCCGCCAGCGTGCGCCGGATGTTGATGAAGTTCCAGGCGGCGCCTTCGAGCAGCACGTTGCGCGTCGCCGCGCTGACCTCCGACTCGGCGCCACCCATCACCCCGGCGATCGACAGCGCGCCGGCGGAGTCGGCCACCAGCACGTTGAATTCGTTCAGGGTGCGCTCGACTCCATCGAGCGTCGTCAGCCGTTCGCCCGGCGCGGGCAGTCGCGTGAGCAGCGCCGGCGCTTTTCCGCCCGCCCGGCGCACCAGGACGTCGAAATCGAAGGCATGCAGCGGCTCACCGATCTCGAGCATCACGTAGTTGGTGGCGTCGACGATGGTGTTGATCGGCCGCATGCCCGCCAGCCGCAGCCGGCGCTGGATCCCGTACGGGCTGTCGCCGATCGTCACGCCTTCGATCAGCCCCAGCACGAAGCGCGGGTTCAGCTCGGGATCCTGGATGGCCAGCGTCACGCGGCCGGCGATCGGCGCGCCCATCCAGGCGACGTCGTACGACGGCGGCTTGAGCGGTGCACCGGTGAGCGCGGCCACCTCGCGCGCCATCCCCAGGATGTTGGCATTGCGCGCCATGTTGGGCGTGATGTTGATCTCGAACACCGCGTCGCCCATGTAGTCCGCCAGCGGCATGCCCGCCGGCGCCTCCGCCTCCAGCAGGATGATGCCCTCGTGTTCGTCGGAGATGCCCAGCTCCTTCTCGGAGCAGGCCATCGAGTAGGACTTCGACCCCCCGGATCTTGCTGCGCTTGAGCGTCATCAGCTCGGCACCCGGCTGGTGCCCGTCGTACAGGCGTGCACCCTCCCGCGCGTAGGCGACCTTCAGCGGCGTCGGGAGTGGACCCTGGCCTTTGAACGGAAAGAGGTTCGGCGCGCCGGTCAGCACGGTGTGCTCACGCACGCCGTCGTTCAGCCGGCAGAGCACCAGGCGGTCGGCATTCGGGTGGGGCATCACCTCCAGCACCTCGCCGACCACGATCGTCTCCGGATCCCAGCTCAATCCGGTCACCTTGGTCTCGTGCCGTCCGTGGGCCTGCCCCGCCGGGATCGGCAGGCCGACGAAGCGGATCTCCTCGACCTCCAGCCCGGCCAGCGTCAGGCGATGGGCCAGCTCGGGGATATCGAGCGTCAGGTCGACGAAGTCCTTCAGCCAGGAGAGCGGTACTTTCATGACGCCTCCTCCCCCGACGCGCCGGTGCCCGGTTCGCGCTTCGCCGACTCCCCGCGCTCGGACGACCAGGCATGGGAGGCTTTGCCCAACTCATCGTTCACGCGGCGCAGGGCCGACAGGAGTTCGTCGCCCACCCGCTCGTCGAGCTGGCGCGTCCGCAGTCGTTCGTGCAGATCGCGCACGTCGGCTTTCAGGCGCTGACCGGTCGGGCTGGCCGAGAATTCCTGCCCCGCCGATCTCAGCGTGCGCGCCAGGTCTTCCAGCCCGGTCTCGATCTCTTGCTGGGCGCGCCTTCGCTCGTCGCTCTCCCAGGCCGCCTGCAGCATGGCTCGCAGGTTGGCGCCCAGGGCGCGCAGTTCGTCACCCAGTTCGTCGTACGAGGATCGCGATTCGCTCATGTTGACCTCCGCCTAGAACTGCTCAAGGAACCGCAGGTCGTTGGCCCAGAAGGAACGGATGTCCTCGATGCGATGTCGGAGCATCGTGATCCGCTCCGGACCCATCCCGAAGGCGAAACCGGAAAACTCCTCCGGGTCGTAGCCACCGTTGGCCAGCACCGTCGGGTGGACCATCCCGCTGCCCAGGATCTCCAGCCAGCCGGTCATCTTGCACACCGGGCAGCCGGTGCCGGAACACACGAAGCACTCGACGTCCATCTCGGCCGAGGGCTCGGTGAACGGAAAGTGCGAGGCGCGGAATCGCGTCCGTACTTGCTGGCCGAACATCCGTCGGGCGAACGCCGTCAGCGTGCCCTTCAGGTCTCCGAAAGTGATGTTGCGCCCGACGGCCAGCCCCTCGACCTGGTTGAACTGGATCTCCGAGCGCGCCGAGACTTGCTCGTAGCGGTAGCACATCCCGGGCAGCACGACACGGATCGGCTCCGGCGCGCGCGCCCGCATGACATGGATCTGGCCCGGGGAGGTGTGCGTTCGCAGCACGACACCCGGCGTCGTCGTGTAGAAGGTATCCCACATGTCGCGCGCCGGATGATGCGCCGGGATGTTGAGCAGTTCGAAGTTGTAGGCCTCGGTCTCGACATCGCGTGAGCGATAGACCTGGAACCCCATCTCGGCCCAGATGGCGACGATCTGGCGCAGCGTCTGGGTCGCCGGGTGCAGCCGGCCGCAGGCCAGCCGCCGGCCGGGGAGGGTCATGTCGATGCGTTCGGTTTGAAGCGCCTGCGTCAGGCGCGCCGAGGCCTGCCGCTGCTGCCGATCCTCCAGCGCCGCCTCGAACGCCTGCTTGACCTCGTTCGCCCGCTTGCCCAGCGCCGGGCGTTCTTCCTTGGAGACCGTGCGCAGCCCGTCCAGAATCCTGCCGAGCTCCGCCGAGCGGCCGAGGTACTTCACCTTCCAGGCCTGCAGCCCCTCCTCGTCCGTCGCCTGCGCCAGGTCCCGCAGTCCTTCCTGTTCAAGTTCGTGCAACCGCTCCAGCATCGGCCACTCCTTCCCGACAAACAAACGCTCCCGCCCAGCAAGGGACGGGAGCCAGCCCGTGGTACCACCCTCGTTGTCCCCGCATCGGGGACCCCTCGGCGCCGACAGCGTGGTGCGATCGGCTCCCAGGCTAACGGTTGGGGACCGGCCCGGACTACTGGCCCCTGCGACGGGGCGTTCACCCGGGCGGCTCAGGAGGGAACTTCGACGGGCTTCCTTCGAGCCGGGGTTGCAGTCGCGCCCCGGCCTCCCTGGCGAACTCCACCCGCGTACTTTCCTCCGTCGTCGCCGCTATGCACTTGTGGCCGCATTATCCTGCCGCCGGACGGGGTTGTCAATGCTGTGCCTGAAGGCACGACCGACTGGTCGAGATCGCCACCGGTCAGCCCGGCGGGTCGTCAGTCCGCCGGCGCGGGGGCCAGTGCCACTTTCGGCTTCCAGTTGACCACGGCGATGCTGGCGATCACCAATGCCGCGCCCGCCAGCAAGTGCCAGTCGGTCAGTTCGTTCAGGAACAACACCCCGAGCGCCACGCCGACCACCGGGAAGATGTAGGTGACCATCACGGCCCGCGTGGCTCCGACGGAGTGCAGCAGGTGGTAGTACAGAAGGTAGGCGACGCACGACCCCAGCAGCCCGAGCCACAGCAGCGCCACCCACGTGATCGGCAGCGCCGGAAGCCGCCCGGGCTCTCCGACCTGGGTGGCCATCGACCACACCACCGCGTCGGCGAAGGCCATCGGCACGAAGGCCTGGACCAACGGGGACACTTCACGCATCGTTCTGCGGGCAAACACCGAGGCCGAAGCGTACGACACCGCCGCCAGCAGCACCGCGGCCTGCCCGAGCACGCCGGCGCGCAGGCTCCCGATCTCCAGGTCACGCGCCATCAGGACCAGCACGCCGGCGAACCCGATCAGCAGTCCGACCGCCTTGCGGGCGGTGATCGGCTCGTCGTGCAGAAACAGGTGGGCGATGACCAGCGTGAACAGAGGCACGGTGCTGTTCAGCACCGAGGCCACGGCCGAGTCGATGCTCTTCTCGCCCCAGGAGATCAGCACGAACGGCAGCGCCGTGTTGATGATCCCCAGCACCGCCAGCGCCAGCCAGATCGAACGCTGAGGCGGAAACGACGGCCGCTTCCAGATGATGACCGCCACCATCCCCAGCGTTCCGAACAGCAGGCGCCAGCTCACCAACGTGAACGGATCGACTTCCTGCACGGCGATCTTGATCCACAGGAACGACGACCCCCAGATCAACCCCAGCGCAAAGAAGACCGCCCACTCTCTCGGCTTCATACCTCACCTGCCCCGCCCGCGTCAGCGGGCTTTCCGCTCGCGCACCGGCCGCGCCGGGCTCTGCATGGGACTCGACGCGGCGTGGATGGGTCCATGCTCCTTCAGTGCCGATAGAGCGATCATCGTGACGCTGCGCAGGACCGTCATCCGACTGCGGATGCGCCCCAGCAGGGCTTCCAGATCGCTCGGGCTGCCGCACTGTGTCTTCAAGATGAAGCAGTCCTCGCCGGCGACGTTGTAGCACTCGAGCACCTCCGGGTCCTGGCTGATCGCCTGGAGCCCGGTCTCGTAACGGTCGTCGAACGCCGCCGTGATGCGGATGAAGGCGGTCATCGGTCTCCCGAGTGCCGCCGGATCGAGGGTGACGGTGTAGTTCCGGATCACGCCTCGCTGCTCCAGCTTGCGGATGCGCTCGAACACCGACGGCCCCGCCAGGCCGACCTGCGCGGCGATGGCAGCGTTGGTCATGCGCGCATCGTGCTGCAGCAGGTCCAGGATCTGACGGTCGGTGTCGTCGAGCGCAGCGGTCATTCGGCGTCGCTCGCCACACCGGCCGGCACGTCGCCCAGGAGCTCGATCACCAACGGCACCTGGCCGAGCGACGAGACAACGGCCGGGCCGGCCTTCGAATCCAGCGCCATCGCCTGGCCGCGCGGGAGCATCAGATCGCGGCCGCCAAGCGTGACCCACGCCCGCCCTGAGCGGACCCGCAGGCCCCGGAAGCTCGCCCCGATTCGAAACGCTTCGCGCTTCACCAACATCAAGCGTAGAAAACCCGTGTTCGCTGATCCGTTACGCATACCATTCCTCCTCTGGAGAATACCGCTCTTTGCACAATATCATAAGGCATAGTGGCTATGTTGTCAACTGGCGTTAGGTATTGTGCCTTGTTTCTCTAATCGTGTTACGCAAGTGCGGCCGGCCGGGCTCCCTCCAGGCGCAGCAGCCAGGCCTTGGTGGTGAGGCCCTTGCCGCCTGAGTAGCCGTGCAGCGAACCGTCGGCGCCCAGCACGCGGTGGCACGGGATGATGATCGGCAGCGGGTTGTGCCCCAGGGCCTGCCCGACCGCCCGGGCAGCCGTCGGTCGGCCGATCCCACGGGCGACCTGGTGATAGGTGCGGGTTTGACCGCGCGGGATGGCCAGGGCCGCCTGCAGCACCTGGCGTTGAAAGGCACTGGTCCAGCTCAAATCGATTGGCAGGTCGAACCGGGTGCGCACCCCGGCCAGGTATTCCTCCACCTGTCGCATCGCCTGGCCGACGTGGCCGGCCGAACGGCGCACGCCCGCCCGCGTTCGGCGCTCCAGCCGCGCCACGAACTCCTGCTCGCCCGGCCCGAGTATCCAGCGCAATCACGCCGCGCTCGCTGGCGGCGACACACACGCGCCCAATCGGTGAGCGTGGAAGGACATCGTAGAACACCTGCGGGACCTGGGATGCCAGAGCCCCGCGCAGGCGCGCCTGCGCCGCCGCCACCCATTCCGCCTTCGGTTCGGCGCCAACCACCGCATCCACCATCGGCATCGTCTCGCCGACGCGGCCACCCAATCTCCGACTCATGACTTGCCCCTCCGCCGCGGGCTGCGGCTCTCCTGGCCATCGTTCAACAGCCAGGCTTTCAGTTTTCCTTGTGCCAGATGGACGTTGGTGCGTGCCGCCGCCGAGTTCCCTCCCAGGACCGAGGCGATTTCCGCGTAGTCCAGCCCCTGGTAGCGGCGAAGGATCAGTGCCTGCCGCTGCTTCTGCGGGAGACGCCGAACGGCATGCAGCACGCGTTGCAGCGTTTCACGATCCACAACCTGTCTGCCGACCGACGGCCGCGGGTCCACCAGTTCCTCGCTCAGCTCCGATCGTCTCGCCTGATGCCTTGCGTCCTGCCGCTGAAGGGTTCGCGCCTGATGGGTGGCGATGGTGTAGAGCCAGGCGCGCAGATGGTCGCGGTGCTGCAGGCGAGGGAAAGCTCTCAGCGCCCGCAGGAAGGTCTCCTGCAGACAGTCGGATGCCAGATCAGGATCACGCAGCATGCGCCACAAGTAGGCGTAGATCTCTCCACTGTGTCGCTCGACCAGCGCTTCGAATGCCGGTTGGGTCACGGATGGGTCCTCGCGTCGTCCCTTCACTAATGAAACCCCGCGCAGGGCTGGATGTGAGGTCGAAGATCGGGGGCGGCGGTCCGGGATCAGCCGGGCGGTGTGGCCGGCGAGGGGTCGCGGCGCGGCAGCAGCCACCCCAGGAGAACAAATCCGATCAGGGCAACGGCCCCGAACGCCAGCCCGGCATACCAGATGGCGACGGGCGCCACCTGGTCGTTCAGCGTTCCGCCCAGCACCGGGCCGATGCCCATCGCCACGCCCCACGTCAGCCCGTACATGCCCATGTAGCGCCCGCGCATATCCGGCGGCGCCAGGTTGGCCGTCAGCGCCGTCGAGGTCGGGATCATGATCATCTCGCCGATGGTCAGGATCACCATGCTGAGCAGGAATCCGCTGAAACCGGCGGCCCAGGCGACGCTGCCCACGCCCACGGCATAGAACAGCGATCCTACGGCCAGGACGGGCAGATGATAGTAGCGCTGGGTGAGGCGCGTCACGCTGTACTGGAAGAGCACGACCATGGCGGCGTTGGTGGCCATGATGAAGCCGTAGCTGCTTTCCGGGACGCCGAAGTTCTCCTTCACGTACACCGGCAGCAGCACCATCATCAGCGAGTAGGCCATCCCGGCGAACGAGTAGGCCACGCAGAACGCCATGAACGGCCGGTCGCGCAGCACCGGTCCGTAGCCCTTCGCCTGTCGCGCCCGCTCCTCGGCCGGCCACTGCGGGATGGTCTCACGCATGAAGAAGCCCACCAGGAGGGCGTAGACGAGCGTGGTCCCGGCAGCGATCGAGAAGGCCAGCGGATAGGAGACCGAGGTGATGAAGCCCCCGATCGACGGCCCGATGGCCACGCCCAGGTTGGCGATCATGCGCAGCAGGGCGTACGCGCCCGCCCGCCGGGCGGGGGGGATCAGGTCGGCGACCATCGCATCCGACCCGACGCGGTACAGCGGATCGGTGAGCCCCTTGACCAGCATCAGCAGGGCAGCCGAACCAAGCGAGTCGACCCGCGCCAGCGCCAGCATGAAGACGCAACCGGCGCCCAGGCTGATGACCATCGCGCCCTTGCGACCGAAACGGTCGACCGCCGGTCCGGTGAGGGAAGTGGAGGCCAACCCGGCCAGCGCGTTGAGGGTCAACAGCAGGGCGATCGTCGTCAGCGGCACGTCCAGGCGCTGACGCAGGTAGATGGTCAGAAAGGGCCAGACCATGCTGGCCCCGGAGCTGTTGACCAGCACGCCCCAGAAGAGCAGCCAGAATTGCCGTGGGTAGCTGGCCGAGGTCTCGCGCAGGCGCCTGAGCATCGCCGGGCCTTCCGAGGGAGAGACCTTCGATCCCGCTCCCGCCCTCCCTCACAAGCGATCGGCGCCCGGCCGTGGGCGGCCGGGCGCCGCGGTCATTCTATCACCGCCACCCTACCAGCGCGGCGGCGACGGTTCGGCGTGTGATCGTCCCAGCCAGCGCGTCACCGCCGTGCGCCCGCCGCCGAGGATCGGCCGGCCGTGCGATGGCAGAAGGTACTCGTAGTCGAGTTCGCTCAGCCGGGCCAGCGCCACGCGAGCCGCCTGCGGATCGTGTGTCGCCAGCGCAGCGGGCGGCGAGAGCCGACCCCCAAGATTCATGATCGCATCCCCGCAGATCATCGCCCGATCCTCCGGGTGCAGGAAGCCGACATGCCCGGGCGTGTGGCCAGGCAGGTGAATGATCGCCATGCCTTCTGCCGACTGGCCGCGTTCGAGATCACGGGCCACCGGCAGTTCCCAACGCGCCGGGCCCTGCAGGTGTCGTCCGATCCGAAACGCCAACGAGCGCGACGGCAGGCTCCGGTAGTCGGACTGGCCGGTGACAAACCCGACTTCGTCGCGATGGCACAGGATGGCCGGGTCCCAGGCTGCCCGCAGCGCGGTCAACCCTCCGGCGTGGTCGGCGTGCGCGTGCGTCAGCAGGATGGTTTGCGGACCGCGGCCGCGCGTGGCGCGCGCCACCGCCGCCACCACCATGTCGGCCGCCTGGGGCGGCCCGCTGTCGACCAGCGTCCAGCGATCGCCGACGCGGATCAGCCATACGCACACCGAGGCAGGGACGATCCCTGCCCAGCGCCAGGGGACTTCCAGGCGGCCGATGTGCGCCGTGACGGGGACGAAATCCGGCATGGTTAGGGCGGAGGGCCGGCGCCGTCCAGGCTGCGGATCAGGCCAGGAAGGGCCAGCAGGTCAGCAGCCGTCGCCTCCGGCCGCAGGCTGCCCTCGAGCGCTCGGTTGGCGGCCGTATCCGCGTCGGGCGTGAACCAGATGGAACGCAGCCCGGCGCGCTGTGCGCCGAGGATGTCCTCCCCCAGTGTGTCTCCGACCATGATCACCGCCTCCGGCGGCAGCTTCCAGGCCGTAAGCACACGCTGGAAGAGGCTCGGATCGGGCTTGCGCACCCCTTCCGCGGCCGAAATCAGCTGCGGATCGAAGGCCCCTTCCAGTCCGGCCAGATTCAGCAAGCGCTGGACATTCGCCACGTCGCTGGCATTGGAGATCAGTCCCAGGCGGTAGCCCCGGGCGCGCAGTTCGTCGAGCATCGGATGCAGTCCGGGCATCGGCTCCCAGCGCGCCTCGCTCACGGCGAACATCGCCGCCAACCCCCGAGCGATCAGCGTATCGTCCGCGTCTCGAATCCCCATGCCTTCGAGCGTTTGGCGCAGCACCGACTCCGAGGTTCGCTCCCGGTAATCCTGCTGCCGCGATCGCTGGGACAATTCAATCTCGAGACGGAAGGCGCGCCGGAAGGCGTCGAGGTCGATGGTCAGCCCGTCGTCGGACAGCTGCCGCGCCAGGGCGTGCAGGCTCTCGTCGAAGACCGACTGCCAGTCGCCCTCGAAGTGGATCAGGGTCGATCCCAGGTCGAAGATCACACCGGCGATCATTCGCCCCCTAGTAGCCGAGCTGCGGGTCGTACAGGTTCAGCAGAGGCTGATCCGAGAGGTAGCGGCGCAGGTTCTCGCCAAACAACTCCGTGGCCCGTTCGTAGTAGTCGCCGGAGGCACCGGCGATGTGCGGCGAAAGGAGCACGTTGGGCATCTCCCACAGCGGGCTGCCGTCCGGCAGCGGCTCGGCAGGGAAGACATCCAGCATGGCGCCGGCGAGTTTCTTCTCGGCCAACGCCTCGACCAGGGCGGCGTGATCCACCAACCCGCCGCGCGATAGGTCGATCAGGTAGGCGGTCGGTTTGAGCGCCTCGAACACGCGTCGGTCGATCATGCCTCGCGTCTCAGGCGTCAGCGGTGCGGCGATCACCAGGAAGTCACACAGCGCCGCCATCGACGCCACGGCCTGCGGCGGGTACAGACGCTCGGCCAGGTCGGCGCTCGGGTCGCCCAGCTCCTTCAACCGGTAGCCACGATCGTCAAGCGAGCGCAGGTCGCGCTTGACCGCCAGGATCGTCGCCCCGAATGCCCGGCACAGGCGGGCGACCTCGCGCCCGGCGCTCCCATACCCGACGATCCCCACCGTCGCCCCGCGCAGCTCGACCGGCCGGAAGCGCTCGAAACGGTCCTCGGCCCAGCGCTTGGCCGCCTTGTCGGCCACCATGCGCGGCACGCGCCGGCCGAGGGCCAGGATTCCCATCAGCGCGTACTCTGCCAGCTGAGGCGCCGAAGCGCCGCTCAGCGAGGTGACGAGCACGTCGGTGTGCAGCAGCGGGTGATCGACGATCGCGTCGACGCCCGACAGGTGGAACTGCACCCAGCGCAGGTTCGGGACGCTCGCTGGTTCGGGCAGCGCGTGAAGCGTGTAGAGCACCTCGACGTCCGCCAGCAGATCTCCTGGCAGGTCCTGCCCGGTGCGCGCCGGGTGCACGCGGATCTGCAGCCGGGGCGAGAGCGCCCGCAGCCGCTCGACCAGGGGCTCGGGGAAGTTCAATGTGATCAGAACCAGGATTTCAGACATCAGGTCGATTGTACAACAGCGAGCAGCAGAACCAGGCCGGTCACCAGGCTCGTCAGCAGCAGGAGCACAGCCACCGTCACGGCCAGCGGCCGCATCACGCGCCCCTCCTGTCCGATCAGTCCCAGCGTGCTGACTGCCACGATCACCTTGGTGGGTGAGACCACCGAGCCCAGGGCGCCACCCACGTTCTGGAGCGCCAGCACCAGCGGAAGATCGATCCCAAGCAGACCGGCGGCTCGCGCCTGGAGCGCACTGAGAATCAGGTTCGAACTCGTATTGGATCCCGTGACGAAGGCGCCCAGTGCGCCAATCCACGGGGAGACGAGGGCGAAGCCACCGCCCGCGGAAGCGGCCAATGCCGCCGCCAGCGCCTGGATCATCCCGGCCTGCTCCATCACCGCCGCCATCGCGACCATGGCCAGCAGTCCCAACGTCACCGGCAGCATCGGTCGGATGGTCTCCGCCGCGATGCGCCGAAGTGCCCCGGGGCCGATCGCACTCCCCCGCCATCGGTACAGCGCATACGCCAGCACCGCAGCGTAGACCAACAAGGTTCCGGGATGACCCAACGGCTGGTAGCGATAGGTCATGGCCGGCAGGCTGTGCCCGAGCAGCGTGGTGGTCGGGCCCAGCGAGACACTCACCGTCCAGCGATGCAGGGCCTCGCTGCAAGGGCGGCACGAACTGCACCAGCGAGATCAGCCCAACCAGCACGACGTAGCCTTGCAGGCCGAACCCGAGCCGCTGTAGAGAAACGCCGTCAGGCAACCTGCGCCGCGCGGCGATCAGCCCGATGCCCATCCCCACCAGCGCCGCGCCGATCGAGGCGATCGGCCACAGCCCGAGGCGGGCCAGGCCAACCTGGCACACACCCATCGCAGCCCCCATGACGGCGATCACCAGACCAAGCCGCGCCGTTTCCCTCCAACCGGCGGCTGCCTGCGCGGCGCAGATCCCGCAGGCCAGGCCGACGATCCCCAATGCCAGCGCCGAGGCGGGCGCCAGCAGTGCCGCCGGTTGTCCCGTCACCGCTACCATCGCCTGAAACGCCGAGGCCAGCGATCCGAACGTCACCGCCCACGCATGCCCGATCGACGGGACCAGCACGGCAGTCAGCGGGGCGAATCCGAGGCCGGCCAGGATCGGCGCGGTCACGGCCACGGGGACGCCGAAGCCGCCCACGCCTTGCAGGAAACTGGTGAACGCCCAGCCGATGACCAGGGCCTGCAGACCGCGTGTCGGCGTCAGAGCGGGCAGCGCCTCGCTCAAGGCGTCGATGGCCCCGGCTTCCGCCGTTACGCGGTAGAACATGTAGGCCCCCCAGATGATCGGCAGGACGTCGAGCGCCATCAGCACGCCACGGATCAGCGCCACGCGCTGCACCGGCAGGCCGGCGCCAAACCAGCCGCCCGCCACCACCAACGCCGCGGCAAGCCCGGCCAAACCCGCTCGCGCGGCAGGCCAATGGGCTACGGTGATCAGCAAGACGACTAGAAGGATGGGGGAGGCAGCCAGGAGCCAGAGGCACGGTCATGGGCGGCCGAGAGTATAGCATCGGGACAAGCGTAGGGCGGGCGTAGGGATTCCGTCAGGCAGCAGTCCAGCGGCTCCTGCCCCGCCCGGCCTAGGATGTCAGTGGAAGGGCGGAATCTCTTCTTCTCCTCCTTACACGAGAGCCGGGGTCGGCGTCCCCGGCTCTCACGATTCACCCCCCACGCTTCTCCCCCCTGGAACTTCCAGGACCCGACCGGCGTCTCTACAGCCTGCGGACGTTCGCTCGGGATCTGGAACAAGGGTTTCCGACTGCCCAGGTCCGTTTTATAATCACCGTCTGCCCCTGGCAGGCGGAATACGATCCGAAGGAGAGGCAACATGCGAAAGGCTATTCCCATCCTGCTGCTCGCCGGGCTCGTGCTGGGAGCGTGCGTTGGCACCGCCCCGCAGCCGGAGCAGCGAACGATCATCGTCACCGGCACGGGGACGACCCGCGTCAGCCCGGATATCGCCGTGGTCAGCCTGGGCGTCCAGACGCAGGGGGCCGACGTCGGCGCCGCGGTCCAGGAGAACAATCGGCGTGCCCGGGCGGTCACGGACGCCCTGCTCGAGAAGGGCGTCGCAGCCGAGGACATGCGCACGGTCAACTTCTATGTCTCCAGCCAGCAACTGTTCGACCCGATGGGACTGCCCACCGGTGAGACGAGCTACACGGTGGACAACACCATCCTGTTCACGCTGCGGGCCCCGGACAAGCTGGGCGAGGTGCTTCAGGCCGCCCTGCGCGTCGGCTCGAACAGCGTGCAGAGCGTGAGCTTCAGCGTTGCCGATCCCAGCGTGCCGATGGACGAGGCGCGCCAGTTGGCCGTCGCCGACGCACAGCGCCAGGCGGAGCAGCTGGCCGCCGCGGCGGGCGCTTCGCTGGGCGAGGTGCTCTCGATCGGCGAGGGCGGCAACGTCGTCCCGGTCTACTACGAGGCCCCGGCCTTCGGCAAGGGCGGCGGGGGTGGCGGCGTCCCGGTCGAATCGGGCACGCTGGAATTCCCGGCCCAGATCACGCTCACCTACATCCTGAAATAGGCGATGGAAGAGAGACTGTCATGAACGCACGAAACGCATTGATCCTGCTGACACTCACCGGGCTGCTGCTCGCCGGCTGCGCCGGTTCGGCCGCCCCTCTGGCCAAGCCGCAGTTGACGGTGAGCGGCACCGGCATCGTCCGGCTGACGCCCGACCTGGCCACGATCAACCTGGGGGTGGTAACCCAGGACACCGACGTCGCCCAGGCCGTGGCGGCCAACAACCTGACGGCCCAGGCCATCACCGACGCCGTCAAGACCCTCGGCGTGGCGCCGGAGGACGTGCGCACGGCCTACTTCAACGTCTCCCCGCAGCCCCAGTACGATCAGACCGGCATGCCCACCGGCCAGACGATCTACTGGGTGAACAACACGTTGATCGTCACGCTGCGCCAGATCGACCAACTCGGCGCACTGCTCCAGGCGACGGTCGACGCCGGGGCGAACAACATCAACGGCGTCTCGTTCGACGTGGCGGACAAGGCGCAGGCGGAAGAGCAAGCCCGGCAGGCGGCGATGGAAGATGCTCAACAGCGCGCCGCGCGACTGGCGGCGGCGGCCGGGGCGACGCTCGGGGAGATCACCACGATCTACACCGGCTCGTCGTCCTACGGCACGATCAGCTACGTCGAGGCGGCCCTGGCGGACACCGGTACCGGCGGGTCGGTGCCGATCGCTCCGGGCACGTTCGACGTGCGCATCGACCTCACGGTGTCGTACACGTTGAAGTAGTCCGATCGGATCCAGCGAGAACCAACCGGGCGCCGCATGCGGCGCCCGGTGCGTTTGCCTGGCGATGGCCGGAAGCCTCAAGCCGTCCGGGCGGCCTCGAGCGCCCGGCGCAACTCCTCCGGCACACGGACGGGGCGCATGTGAGCATAGTGGACGAAGGCGCCGGTCTGTCGCGCTTCACACACGCGCCCGCCGTCGAGGGTGAATTCCGCCTGCAGGATCCAATGGGCGGCGTGCGCTTCCGCCACCCACATTTCCCCCACCGGCCGATCGCCGAGCTTGAGGGCGCGCCGGTAGCGGATATCGGTCCCCAGCAGGACCGGGCCCACTCCTGTGGACTGCATCTTCTCGACGGGGTAGATCCCGCTCAGCATGTGGCCCCGCAAGTCCTCGAGCCAGCGAATGTAGACGATGTTGCTGACGATGCCGGCGAAGTCGATATCGTAGGTGTGCGCCTGGAACGTCAAGCGAACCAGAAGCGGGCGAGGCGCCGAAGTCGGGCTCATGCGTCCGTCCCGCGAAGGGCGAAATACAGCCCGCGCCCGGACGGCCCTTCTTCATCGCGGTGCGGGGTCAGGCCCGCCTGCTCGAATGCCCGCCGATACTCGTGATCCTCGAACAACCCGAGCTCGTGCCGTTCGGTGACGTGGCGCACGCCCTTCTCGTCGCCCACCAGATAGTGGAATTCGAGCACCGACAGATGGTCGACCGCCGGCTCGCTCCGGCTCATGCGGGCGATCTTCAGATCCTTCTCGTCGACCAGCAGGGCGTGCAGCATTCCGGATTTCCACTGCGCCGGGGAGAACCACGGCTCGATCGCCAGCAGTCCGCCGGGGGCAACGTGCCGAGCCAGATTGGCCACCGCTTTCGCCAGCTGATCAACGGTCCGCACGTAGCCGATCGAACTGAACAGCGACACCACCACGTCGAAGCGCCGGCCGAGGTCGAAGTCGCAGCATATCTCCCTGGTGGAAAGGGACGCCCGGCAGCTTGGCGCGGGCGACGTCCAACATCCCCGGATCGAGATCCAGGCCCTCCACCCGATAGTGGTCGCGCAGGTGGAGCAGGTGCGCGCCGGTGCCGCAGGCCACGTCGAGCAGCGTTCCGTCCGGATGCCCGTGCTCGGTCAGCAGGTAGCGCAGCCAGCCGGCTTCGGCGGCGTAGTCCTTGAAGGAGTAGATGGCATCGTAGAAGCGCGCCGACTCGTGGAACATGCCGCCCTCCGGCCTAGAGCCAGCCCTTGCGCCGGATCCACAGCCACATGGCCACCGGCAGGCAGGCCACCACGCCCAGCACGATCCCAAACGGCAGCCAGCCGGTCCAGTCGGAGAGCGGCAGGCTGGGGCCGAAGAAGTTCATCCCGTAGAAACCGGTGACGAAGGTGATCGGTGCGAAGATCGCCGTGATCACCGTCAGCGTCTTCATGATGTCGTTCATGCGGTTGTTGATCACCGACAGGTAGGTGTCCACCGCCCCGCTGGCCTGGTCGCGCATGCTCTCGTTGATGTCGTACAGGCGCACCATGTGGTCGTAGACGTCGCGGAAGTACACCCGGTCGCGCGGGTCGATCACGGCGTAGTCGTCGCGCGCCAGCCGGTTGAGCACCTCGCGCTGCGGGGCCAGGACGCGCCGCAGATTGAGGATCGCCCGCTTGAGGGCGAAGATGCGCTCCATCGTCCCGCGCCGGGCGCCCTCGAAGATCTCGTCCTCCAGCCGGTCGAGCGCGTCGTCCATCTCCTCGAAGACGTGCATGTAGCCGGCGGCCAGCTCGTCGGCGATCAGGTACGTCAGGTGATCGGCGTCCGAGTCGACGTGCCGCTGATCCCGCTGGCAGCGGTCCCACACCCGGCTGACCGCCGCCACCGGCTCGTCGTGATGGCTCACCAGGTAGTGCTCGCCGAGGAAGAAGTCCAACTCGTGCGTATTCAGCGGGGTGCCGTTCTTCAGGTCGATGTGCACAGCGTGCAGGGCGATGTACAGGTAGGAGCCCCAGTCGTCGACCTTGGGCACGTGCGTCTCGACCAGCGCATCGTCGACCGCCAGGGGGTGGAACCCGAAGATGTCGGTCAGCAGCGGCTGGCAGACCTCCGGCGGCTCGCCTTCGAAGTCAACCCACAGCAGCCCCTTCGTATCGGCGAACGCGGACGGCAGTTCCTCCAGGGTCAGGTCCGTGCGCAGTTGGCCGTCGGCAGTGCGGTACAGGATCCGGATCATGGCGGTCTCCAGAGAACCTCGCTGGTTGCCCGAGGATACCCGCATGTGGCGGGTGGCACAACCCGGCGCGGTCGACTGCTATAATCCCCGGCGCATGACCGTCCCCGAGACCGGAAGCCGGCGCATCGCCCGCGCCGCCAGCGTGGTGATGGTCGGGATGGCGCTCTCCAGCCTGACCGGCCTGGCGGCCACCGTCCTGATCTCCCACGCCTTCGGCACCAGCTCCCTGCTGGACGCCTTCTCCGCCGCCAATCGCCTGACCGAGATTCTGTTCAACCTGATGGCCGGCGGAGCGCTGGCCTCCGCCTTCGTCCCGACCTTCACCGGCTTCCTGGCGCGCGGCGACCGAGCCGGCGGATGGAGCCTGGCCTCGTCGATCGCCAACCTGATCTTCCTGGTGCTCGGGACGGCCTCGCTCCTGGCGGCTGTCTGCGCACCCTGGTTGGTGCAGCAACGTCCTTGCCCCGGGCTTTCTCGATCCCGATCAGATTCTGCTCACCGTCCGGCTGCTGCGCATCATGCTCCTGTCCCCGGTAGTCTTCGCGCTGAGCGGCTTGCTGATGGGCATCCTGAACGCGCAGCAGCACTTCGCGCTGCCGGCGCTTGCGCCGGCATGCTACCGCCTGGGCCAGATCTTCGGGCTGGTGATCCTCGTCCCGCGCTGGGGCATCCTCGGCCTGGCGTGGGGCGTGGTGCTGGGCTCGGTCCTGCATCTGGCCGTCCAGCTCCCGGCGCTGGCGCACTTCCCGGCGCGCTACCGGCTGACGCTCGGCCTGCGCGACGCCTCCACCCGGCTGGTCGGCGCGCTGATGCTGCCGCGGTTGGTGGGCGTCGGCGTGGTGCAGCTCAACTTCCTGGTCAACACCATCCTGGCTTCCGGGATGCCCGAGGGCAGCCTGGCGGCGATCACCCTCGCCTTCGCGCTGATGATCATGCCGCAGGCGGTCCTGGCGCAGTCCACCGGCATCGCCGCGCTGCCGACCTTCTCGGCCCAGGTGGCGCGCGGCGAGGCGGGCGCCTTCCGCGCGGCGGTTGCCGACACCCTGCGCGGCCTGGTCTTCCTCTCGCTGCCGGCCAGCGTCGGATTGGTCCTGCTGCGCGAGCCGATCGTTGCCCTGCTCCTCGAGCGCGGCGCCTTCACGGCCGAGTCGACGCAGATGGTCGCCTGGGCGCTGTTGTGGTACGCCGCCGGGCTGGTGGGGCACTCGCTGCTGGAGATTGCCGCCCGCGCATTCTACGCGCTGCAGGACACGCGCACGCCGGTGCTCGTCGGCGCGGGGGCGATGGCCCTGAACATCGGCCTGAGCCTCGGCCTGGCGTGGGCGTTCTCAGCGCTGGGGATGGATGCCTCACGGCGGGCTGGCGCTGGCCAACTCGCTGGCGACGGCCCTCGAATGCCTCGTGCTATTGGCGCTGCTGCGGCGGCGGACGGGGGGCCTGGAGGCGGAGCGGCTGAGGCCCGGCCTGCAGGCCTCGCTCGGCGCCACGCTTCTGATGGGACTGAGTCTGTGGGGATGGATGCAGTTGACCGCGGGCTCTCGCCCTGGGTCGTCGGAGGAGGCGGCGTGCTGCTGGGCGCCGGTGTGTACCTGTTGGCAGCCTGGGCGCTGGGTGCGCCCGAGGCCCGACAGCTGGTCCTGGCCGCCCGCCGCCGATGGAACCGGGCGAGCTAGCCGCGCATCACCAGCACCGTAATCGTCGACGCCACCAGCCCGAGGATCAGCCCGACGAACGCCTCCGCCGGCGAGTGCCCCAGCACCTCGGCCAGTTTCTCCTGCTTGAGCGGATGCCCTTCCATCAAATCCTGGACCATGGCGTTGATCATCTCGGCGTGCAGCCCTGCCTGACGGCGGATGCCGGTGGCGTCGTACATCACGACCATGGCCAACGCCACGGCGATGGCGAACGCCGGCGAGTCGAACCCCTGCACCATCCCCGTCCCGTGCGCGATGGCGGTGACCAGCGTCGTGTGCGACGACGGCATCCCGCCGGTGGACAGGAGCAGGGACCAGTTCCATCGGCGGAAGCGGATATACTCGATCGGCAGCTTGGCGCCTTGCGCCAGCGACCAGGCGATCAGGGCACCGATCAGGACCGGGTTGCGAAGGATGCCGGTGAGGTCCATTTAGTCCTCTTCTTCGAGATCGACGGCGCGCGTGCCTCCGCCGGCGGCGGACGTCAGTTGCTGAAGCTTGAGCTCGGCGACCTCCAGCAGCTCGGTACAGCGAGCGGCCAGGAGCTGCCCGCGTTCGAACAGTGCCAGGGCCTCCTCCAGCGGCAAGTTCCCCGCTTCCAGTTGACCGACGGTCGCTTCCAGTTCCTGGAAGGCCTGTTCATACGTCAGGTCCGCGGGAGCCTTGACCGCGCGTTTGGCCATGATCGCATCCTTTCCGTGGGCGGCCGCTCCCGCCCTCGAACTCACTCGGCCCGGGCCGGGAAGGTGCCGTCGGCCACGCGCACTTCGAGCACCACGCCGGGAGGCGCCTGTTTCCTCGAGCGGACCACCTGCCCACCGTCCTTCAACCTGACGACCGCGTAACCCCGCTCAAGGACGGCGGCCGGGCCGACGGCGCGCAGCGTCTGCGCCAGCCCGCCGACGGCTGCTCGCCGGAGCCGCAGGCCGGCTTCCATCGCCGCCTGCGCGCGGGCGCCCAGGTCGTCCAGCCGTTGGCGTGCGCTGGCCACCTGAGCGCGCGGGGAGGCGAGCCTGATTCTGAACCGGAGTTCGTCCATCGCCCAGCGTTGCGTACGCAACCGTTCGGCCAGCGCCTCGGCCAGGCGCCCCCGGGCCAGGCGCACGTCCTCGGTCAAGACGATGACGTCCGGGGTGACGATCTCGGCCGCCGCCGAAGGCGTCGGCGCGCGCCGGTCGGCGACGAAGTCGGCGATGGTGAAGTCGGTCTCATGACCTACGCCGCTCACCACCGGCGCCGGCGAGGCGGCGATGGCGCGTGCCACACCCTCGTCGTTGAACGCCGCCAGATCCTCGATCGATCCCCCGCCGCGCACCAACAGGATCACGTCCGGATGCACATGGCGGTTGAGCGCCTGCAGTGCGGCGACGATTCCAGCCGCAGCCTCGTCGCCCTGCACCGGAGTCGGCGCCAGCGTCACTTCTGCCAGGGGGAACCGCCGGCGAAGGACATGGATGACATCCCGCAGCGCCGCTCCGCTGGGTGACGTCACCAGCCCGATGCGCGCCGGCCAGGCCGGAAGCGGCCTCTTGCGCTCGGCCGCAAACAGCCCCTCGGCTTCCAACCTCGCCTTCAGCTGCAGGAACTGCTGATAGAGCAGTCCCTCACCGGCCGGACGAAGCGTGTCGGCGTACAACTGGTATTGTCCGGCCGTTTCATACACGCTCACCCGCCCGTGGACCTCCACGGCCTCGCCTTCGCGCGGCGGGGTCAGCAGGCGGGCGGCGTCCGGTCGCCACATCACGCAGCGCAGGGATGCCTGAGCGTCTTTGAGGGTGAAGTACAGATGACCGGAGGCCGGGCGCGAAACGTTGGAAGCCTCGCCGCTGACCCACACGTCTTGCAGGCGATAGTCGGTATCCAGGAGCTCGCGGACGCGCCGGGTCAGATCGGAAACGCTCAACAGGGGAGTGGTCAGGCCGAGGAGGGTCAGTTGGGCCATCGCCGCGAAGCATACCGTCCGGCCCAGCGACTGTCAACCGGCGGGTATAATCGCGGCGGTTTGGCGTCTGCACCCTCCGGTGCCGGGCGCCCAGGGCGGGAGGCATCCATGGACGAGACACTCGAGACCCGGGTGGGACAGGCGCTCCTGGCGCGTGGCTGGACCGTGGCGCTGGGCGAGTCCTGCACCGGCGGCCTGGTCGGCCATCGCCTGACGCAGGTCCCGGGTTCCTCCGAGTACTTCCTGGGGGGTGTCGTCGCCTATGCCTACGACGCCAAAGAACGCCTGCTGGGCGTACGGCACCAGACGCTGTATGACCATGGGGCGGTCAGCCGTGAGACGGCGGCCGAGATGGCGCATGGCGCCCGGGTCGCCTTTGGCGCCGACCTGGGTGTGGCGGTGACCGGCATCGCCGGGCCGGGCGGCGGCATGCCCGACAAACCGGTGGGCCTGACGTGGATCGCCGTCAGCACCCGCAGCGGCGACCTGGCCGAACGGTATCAGTGGCAGGGAGACCGAACCACCATCAAGGCCAGCGCCTCCGACGCGGCGCTTGAGCTGATCCTGCGAGTGCTCTCAGAACAACCGTAGGCGGTCCCGGGTAGCTGCAGACCTCGCCGCTCACCCGGCCGTCGACCACGAGAGCGTCTTCGCCCCCTCACCCCGTGCCCATCAGGGTCTGATCGTAGCCAGATCGATTCTCGCCCCCTCACCCCCGCCCTCCTGCCCCAAGTGCGTGGCACCTGCGGCCCTGCGGGGGAGGGAGTGCGACGCGTTCTCACCGTATGCCCATTCCAGACCACGGCAGCGGACAGGTGATGCCACCGAAGGCGTGTGCGCCCTCTCCCATCGGGCCGCAGGTCCCCTGACTTCAAGCGGAAGAGGGTGGGGGTGAGGGGGTAGAAGGCGATCCGCGTTCCCCGCGGAGGGAGGGAGCGAAACGCGACGAGGCGGCCTTCACGGCCGCCTCGCTCGAGTGTACGGAGAGGTTGTCCCGCTACCCGAGGTAGTCGCGAAGCTGGCGCGCCCGGCGCGGGTGCCGCAGCCGGCGCAGCGCCTTGCCCTCGATCTGGCGGATGCGCTCGCGGGTGAGCCCGAACTTCTGGCCGACCTCCTCGAGGGTATACGACCGGCCGTTGTGCAGCCCGAAGCGCAAGCGCAGGATGCGCGCCTCGCGCGGGCTGAGGGTGGCGAGCACGTCTTCGATCTTCTCGCGCAGCAGATTCTGGTAGGCCGACTGCGTCGGCGTGGGGGTGGTCTCGTCCTCGACGAATGCCCCCAGCTCCGAGTCCTCTTCCTCGCCCACCGGCGTCTCGAGCGACAGCGGTCGCCACGACACGCGCATCATCCACTGCACCTTGCGCGAGTCGACCTCCATCTCGTCGGCGATCTCCTCCGGCGTAGCCTTGCGCCCCTGGCTCTGTTCCAGCTCGCGGGCGACCTTGTACAGCCGGCGGATGCGGTCGGACATGTGTACCGGGACCCGGATCGTCCGGCCCTGGTCGGCAATGGCGCGGGTGATCGTCTGGCGGATCCACCACGTGGCGTAGGTGCTGAAGCGGAAGCCGCGGTGGTAGTCGAACTTCTCGACCGCCTTCATCAACCCCAGGTTGCCCTCCTGGATCAGGTCCAGGAACGGGACGCCCCGGCCCATGTATTTCTTGGCGATACTGACCACCAGCCGCGTGTTGGCCTTGATCAGGTGATCCCGGGCGCTGCGGGCGTCCTGGATCTGGCCCTGCAGCTCGGCGCGCTTCTTGGGCGGGCAGTTGCCGTTCATGCGCGCCAGCTTGACCTCGGAGGCGTGGCCGCGCTCGATACGCGTCGCCAGATCGACCTCTTCTTCCGTGGTCAGCAGCGGGACACGCGCCATCTCCTTGAGGTACAGCCCGACGGTGTCGTCGGACGAGATGGCGCTCAGGTCGAAGGCATCCGGTCCTTCGGGGTGTCGGGCTTCCGGTTGGAGGTGGGCCGGGATCTGCAGCGGGTCGTCGTAGACTTCGATACCGGCGCCGCGGAAGAAGGCCAGCATGCGCTCGAGCCGCTCGGCGGCGTCCTCGACATCGGGGAAGACGGTCACGATGTCTTCGGTCGTGATGTAGCCCTGATAGTCGCCCTTTTCAAGCAGAGCGGCAAAGGCCTCCCGCTTCTGCCAGCGTTCCTTGGCAACGCCCATCCAGGCCCTCCTGGTGGCGCCGCAGAAGGCGATCCTGCGGCAGGGTGGTGGTGCGCCGTCCGGCCGGATCAGTCCAGGGACAACAGGGACTGCAGGCCCGCCAGACGCGGGTCAATCTCGGACACCGGGTGACTGCACGTGCTCTCGTTGAGGTTGTTCCCGCACTCCGGGCACAATCCCTTGCAGTCGGGCCGGCACACCGGCTGCAGGGGAAGATCCAGCAGGAAGTACTCCCGCAGGAGCGGGCTCAAATCCAGAATCGCCGTCTCCGGGATCGCCAGCAGGGGTTCGCTGGAACCGCCCGGCGGGTGAACGAACAGGTCGTTGACCTGGGCGCTGATCGCTTGATCGAACGGGGCCAGACAGCGCACGCACTCGAGCGGCGTGGTCGCCTGCAGGCGCCCCAGTCCGTACAACCCCTGCGCCGTCCGCGTCAGGCGCAGCTCGCCTTGCATATGTAAAACGTCCAGGTCTTCACTTACCTGGACGGTGGGGAGGTCGAAGTCGAATGTGCGGCTGTACCCGACGCTCTCGTGCAGAAGGAAACCAACATTGAGTCGCAACGGGTGCCGGTTGTTCAGGTTCACACCGCCACCTGGCAATCCAGTTTCCATCAAAGCCAATGGAGTATAACATAGATAGAATCGACCGTCAAGTTGGCCCGGCTGAGTATTGACATAACCTTACGGTGCAATCGATCACCCCCAACATCTGTCTAGGCCGCGACCATGTGGAGGCCAAACATATGGGGTCCGGGTCCTGTTCGAGTAGCCATCGATGATGACCGGCAGAGTGCTCTTGATCGCCACAGCCAATCCTGGCAAGCTCCGGGAAATGCGCGCATTGTTCGACTTACCAGGGCTTGAGCTGGTGTCACTCGCCGATCTGAGAATCTTGCAGGAGGTCGACGAGGGATCCGACTATGCCGAGAACGCTCGGCGCAAGGCGACGACCTTCGCCGTCCAATCGGGGTTATGGACCGTCGCCGACGACAGCGGGCTCGAGGTCGACGCCCTGGACGGCGCACCCGGCCCGCACTCCGCCCGCCTCGCCGGGCCGCAGGCCACCGATGCCGATCGGCGCCGCCTGCTGCTCGAGATGCTCCACCCCTTCCCCCGCCCGTGGACCGCCCGCTTTCGCTGTACGATGGCCCTGGCCGGCCCCGAAGGCAGCCTCGACATCGCAGCAGGCATATGTGAAGGAGAGATCGTCCCGGCGGAGCGCGGCTCTGGAGGGTTCGGCTACGACCCGCTCTTCCTGGTCGCTGGCCGGAACCAGACGATGGCCGAATTATCCGAGGCGGAGAAGAACTTGATCAGCCACCGGGCGCGTGCCGTCCAGGCACTCTTGCCCACCCTCCGGCTGCGCCTGGGATTGGAGCCCCCGTCGGGGGGTCCATCGGGGCGGCCGCGGGCGCCACACGTCCCTCCGCGCTAAGGATCACCTCCCCGAACGAATGGAGCCCGCCACGCACACCCCGGCCTCGAGCATGGCTGGCAGCCAGGCCTGCACACTGCCTTGAGGAAATCCGACCTGGGGATCAGCCTTCAGGAGCCGGCGCGATCACTGCCTGGGTGACGAACGTCAGCGTGGCATCGCCCGCCGAGGCCGTTACCTCCCAGCAGCCCTCGGAGGCGAACACCAGTCCCGTCGCCTGGAAGCCCGTCTCGCCGTAACCCTCGGGGATCTCTGCCGTCAACGGACCGGCCATGCCGTCCAGCCGTCGGCCGGTAATGCGCAGCTCGCCTCGGACTCCTTCGCCCCGCCAAAACGGGAACTTCATCGCCAGCCCTCCGTCGTCTCGAATCTCACCCGGACCGCCTGGCTCGAAGATGACGCGGCCGTCTGGCCACAGCACCGTCCACAGCTCACCATTCCCCAGGTATTCCGGTGCGGCGACCGTCTCTCCCGGCGGCAGGCTGCCGTTCGGCTCGGTCACCGGACACCCGGCGGCCTGTCCGCCCGAGCATCCGGCGAGCACAACGGCGATGCCCGCCACCACGAGGCCCGGCACTGAGCGCATGGGCTTGTCCTCCGTGGCAGGCCGTCAGGCGAACCCGCCTCCCAGCCAGCCTGATCGACCCCATTGTCCGCGGGCCGTCGTGTTGACCCCCCCAGGGGGTCCGTGCGTCACAGCGCCTGGCGGTCATCCCCCGCCGCTTGGACTCCGTCACGTGCCTGTTGAGGCCGCCGCCGGTCTGTCCTCGGCCGCCAGGCCGGCCGCTCCTACAAGGCGCACCTCGTGCCGCGGCGTCCCGATGTGCAGACCGGCCTGCGGCAGCCGGCGCATGATCTCGCGCCGCACCTGTCCTTCCACCCGGGCCTGTCGGAAGAAGTGCTCAAGCTCGATGTCGTCGACGTAGAAGAACAGCGCGTAGCGCTGGACGCCATCGGAGATGCCGCGAAACGACACGCTGGAGTGCTTCCAACCCGGCGTCGGCTGCTTGAAATCGCCCGGGATCCAATTCGCCAGCTCCAGCAGCGCGTCGTCCACGCGTTGGTCCAGGCTGTCGGCCTTTGCCAGACGCCGGCGCATGACTTCGACCCGGCGCAGGAGCGCCAGCACGCGACCGGCCCAGCGCGCCCTCAGCCGACCGGCGTCATCGCCTTCCTGCAGGTCCGGGTCCGCCGCCCACACGCACACCCAGGCCCAGGTGCGGGCGACCAGCGACTCCGGCGGCAGCTCGTGAGCGCAGGCATCGACGAAATCCTCCAGTGCTCCTCGATGGGCGTCGAGGCGCCGGTCGACCCGATCGATCGAGCCCAGCATTTCCGCCAGCGGGCTGAATCCGCTCACCAGTTCGTCTCGCTCCTCGCGCCGCAACCCGCCCCGCTCCAGCTCGCGCACACGCGCAGCGAAGGTCCGCAACGCGCTCACGCTGGCCAGCACGGCGCGGTTGACTTCCCCTTCGCCGCGCAGCCGCTCCACGCCATGGGCACGTTTCTCCGCCGCCAGCACCTCGAAGCGATCGACCATCTGGAGCTTGCGCTCGATCTCACCCACCAGGTCGGGGTGGCCGTCGAGCACGTCGCCCAGGACCTGGCGCGCGCGCTCCACGTCCTCGTCGCCGTGCAGATCGACCGTCACCGTGGACACCAGCTCGGGCGTCGGCTGCATCAGGTTGATCAGGCGTTCGTTGGCCAGTTTGCTGTTGGGCATGTAGATCAGCGCATGGGCATAGATGTCATACAGCTGCGTGACCCGCACGCCGATGCGAACCACCTGGCAGATCTTCTCGTCCTCCAGCATCACCAGATCACCGTACTTGAACGGCGTATCCACCAGCAGCGACAGGCCGCTGAAGACGTTCGACAGGATATCCTGCAGGGCGAACGCCAGGATGAAAGCCGCGCCGCCGATGGCCACCAGCAGCGCGTCGAGCCGCACCCCCAGGTGCTGCAGGATGATCGTGCCGCCGATGAGCGAGAAAGCCAGCGGGGCGAACTGGTCGACGATCGGCAGCAAGACATCATCGACCCGCGTCTCGCTGCGCCGGGAGTACTCCTGCCCGTAGTGAAGCACGACTTCCTTCACCAACCGCCAGGCCCAGTAGGTGACGACGGCAATGACCACCGCGATCGTCCAGCGCCGGACCGCGTCCGTCAGGGAATCGTGCAGGCCGAGGTGGTCGAGCGAATTGACCATGCCCAGCAGCACCAGGACCAGCACCAGCGGCCGCCGGCTGACATCGACGACCACGTCCTCCCAGTCGCTCTCCGTCCGCAGCGCCATCACCTTGAGTGCGCCGAACACGATGAACTGCACACCCACGGCCACCACCAGCCAGAAGAGCAGCGTCCCGAGTGCCGATCCCCATGGTCCGGCCAGCGGCAGCAGCGCCGGCGGCAGCGGAACCTCCCAGAGCCAGATTTGGATCATGCGCGCCTCGTGTCGTCGTTGGGATTCGGGTCAACGGCGGTCATTATAGTCCATATTGACCAGGCAAGGGGCGCGATCGCCGCAGAAGGGTCCAGAGTCCGGCGTGAGCCTGGTTAGGGGTTTAGAACCGGGGAGCCGGGAAAGTGGCGTCGAGCCACACTCGCAGCGCACTCTCGACCGCCGCCGGCTGTTCGAGCATCACCATGTGACCGGCGGTCGGAATGACGTTGAGTTGGGCACGCGGCAAGTGGTCGGCGAGGAAGCGGGCGTACTTGACCGGCGTCATGTGGTCATCCTCGCCGACGATGACCAACGCCGGCCGGTCGATGGCGCCCAGCCGGTCCATCACATCGAACCCGTCACAGGCCAGGAAATCTCCGTGCAGGACGGAGGCATTGGTGGCCGCCAGACCGCGGGTGGCCAACTGCCGAAGACGAGGGGAGGCATCCGGCGAGTACCACCACGCGACCAGCGTGGCGAGCGTCTCGGCCGGGACGTTTCCGGCGCGCGCCGCCTCCAGCAACAGCGGGTGGACGCGCAGCCGCGCCCCGGTCCCGACCAGGACCAGGCCGGCCACCCGCGCCGGAGCTTCCAGCGCCAGCGAGAGGGCCAGCGCCCCGCCCATCGAATGCCCCATGACCACGGCCGGAGGGAGTGCCAGCGCCTGCATCCAGGCCTCGATCGCCTGTCGATAACCGGCGATCGTCGTCTGACCCGCGCCGGGCGCCTCACCGTGCCCGGGCAGGTCGACCGCGTACACCTCGGTCTCAGCCAGCCGCCGGAGAGTCGGAGGCCAGTGCAGGCGTGTGCCGCCGGCGCCGTGAATCAGAACCAACGGCGGGCGCCCAGCCTCCGGGATCCCGCCGGGATGGTGCTTGTAACCTACGCCGGCAGCGTCAGACACGCATCACTCGCGCGCCGCCAGCCAGCGCTCCAGGCTGATGGCCGCCGCGCACCCCTGCCCCACCGACGTAGCGACCTGACGATAGACCGGGTCCTGGATCTCCCCGGCCGCAAACACCCCGGGCACGTTCGTCATCATCAGCTTGTCGGTGATCAGGTAGCCGTGATCGTCCATCGTCAGTTGGCCCTTGAACAGATCCGAATTCGGGTAGTGGCCGATGAAGATGAACACACCGTCGGTTGCCAACTCGGACTGCTCGCCGGACTTGAGATTCTTGAGGCGCACGCCCTCCACTTTGCCGTTGCCGCGCACTTCTTCCACGACGCTGTCCCAGATATAGCTGACCTTGTCGTTGGCCGCGGCGCGCTTCTTGAGCGTCTCGCCGGCGCGCAGCTCGTTGCGCCGGTGGATCAGGCGCACGCGCGTGGCGAACTTGGTCAGGAACAAACCCTCTTCCAACGCGCTGTCGCCGCCGCCGATCACCACCACGTCCTTGCCGCGGAAGAAGAATCCGTCACACGTGGCACAGAACGACACCCCGCGACCGATGAGCTGGTCCTCGCCGGGCACGCCCAGCCGGCGCGGCGACGAGCCGGAAGCGATGATCACGCCCTCGGCCTCGAAGCTCTCGCCGTGGGTCTTCACGTGAAACGGCGGCCCGCCGCGGACATCCGCCTCGACCACCTCGTCGATCAGCATCCGGGTCCCGAAGCGTTCCGCCTGCTTCTGCATCTCCTCGACCAGGGCCGGTCCCGTCGTCCCGTTGGGGAATCCGGGGTAGTTCTCCACTTCGCTCGTGATCGAAACCTGGCCGCCCAGCTGATTGCCGGAGATGACCAGCGGCCGCAGATCGGCGCGCGCCGCATACAGCGCCGCCGTCAACCCCGCCGGCCCCGAGCCGATGATGATGACTTTCTCTTTCGTCATTCGCGTCTCTCCGTTCGTGGATCGAGGAAGCGCGTCAGGGGCCCCACCGTCTGGCGCAGCCACCACAGGGGCGCCCGCGTGCGTACCTGCCCGGCGGCGTCGACCAGCGGCCGGCGACACGGATCATCGGCATCGCCGGGGCGACATCCGATGCGCTCGACCCCGCATCGTGGGCAGGTGCCGGCCCCCGGTTGCGAATCCAGGCATCGGGGGCACAGGAATACTTCCATATCGTATGGTCCCAGCCATCTCGTCCCCTCCTCCCGCGTGGCGATTGTAAGGCAGGCGTGTAGGAGGAGCAATGGAATCGTCCGGCGGCCGCTGCGCCAGGATGTGCGCCAGCCATCCCATCGCCCACCCGGCGGCCAGCCCGGCCCCCGTCCATGCGCGCCAGATCGAGAGCACCGACCCAAGATCGGCGGCCGTGAAATCCGGCTGCGGATGTGCGTGCAGCCCGGTCTTGATCAGAATCAGCAGCGCGGCGCTCGGCCCTACGGCCGCCCCGGCCAACAGGCCGGCCAAGGCACCGGCCGGGCGCCGGCCCAGACGGCGCCCGGGAGTGCGCTGCAGCCGTGACCACCCGGTCAATCCCGCCGCCAGGCACAGGCCGGCGGCCAACAGCACGACCGGCGTCAGCCCGCGGTCTTCATACGCGAACCAGGCCGCGCAACCCAATCCGCTCAAGCCCCAGGCGTAGCGGATCACCCGGCGGAGCCAGGGGGCCGGCGGGAAGACGCCGGCAGGAGTCACAGGCAGGGGATATCCCATTCGGTCATCGGGCGCAAAACTGCTTTTCCGTGCATCGCCGGAAGTCGGCGATCAGCGTTCGACAGCCGCGCCCTTGTCCTCGGGGCCGCGGCTCGGCGACGGGCGCACGGGCAGCGTGAGGGTAACCAGCGTGCCGCGCCCTTCGGCCGATTCCACCCGCAGGCTCCCGCCCACCAATTCTGCCCGCTCGCGCATGTTGACCATCCCCAGGCTGCCGCGCTGCGCGTAGGTGGCGTCGACCGCACCGACGTTGAAGCCCACGCCGTCATCGCGCACCTCGAGGATCAACACCCCGCCCCGTCGGTCGAGCCGGATCCAGATATGCGCCGCGGCCGCGTGCTTGCGGGCATTGTTGAGCGCCTCCTCGGCGATGTAGAAGGCCACGCCCTGGAGCGACGGGTCGACGCCATCCGCCAACTCGGGGGCAGCTTCGAGGACCACATTGGCGCCGTGCGTGTCGTGCACCTTGTCTGCCAGCTGTGCCAGGGCGGCCACCAGCCCGTGCGACTCGAGGATCAGCGGCCGCAGGGTGAACAGCATCTGGCGAATATCCTTGGTCGTCTGCCTGGCCATCTCCTCCAGGCGCAGGAGCTCTTCCGCCGCACCTTTGCGGTCGCGCGGCATCAGCCGCCGGATGAAATTGGCGCGCATGGCGATGCTGGCCATGACCTGGGTCGGGCCGTCGTGCAGGTCGCGCGCCATCCGCTTGCGCGCTTCCTCCTCCAGGTCGGTCAGCCGTTCCTTCTCCGCCGCCAGGTCGCGGCAGCGCAGGGCTGTCCGCAGCACCGCCTCGAGCTGGAGGCCGACGCCCTGCAGCACGGCGGCCCGCTCGTCATCGAAGAAGGCCGGGCGCGGATGCCCGAAGAGCAGGGCGCCTCGCCCCTGGGGCGCGTTGAGGGGAATGGCCAGCGCCGAGCCGCAGCCTCGCAGGCTCTCGAGGCGGTCGACATCGTCATCGAAGCGCGGCTTGCGCAGCGCCAGGCGCGCCGGCCCGCGCAGCACGTCGGCCAGGATGCCTGCTTCCGGGTTCAGCACGGCCCGCCGGTCGGCCAGGCTGAGTCTGCGCGCCGCCGCCACCTGCAGGCCGGCGGCGCCGGGCAGCAAGACGGCGCTGACCAGCCGCTCGCCCGCCAACTCGGCCCGCAGCGCCTGGGCGCAGACATCCAGGGCACGATCGAGGATTGCTCCGGGCTCGGACTGCCCGCTCAGATCGGCGATCGAGCGCAGCACCTCGGCCATGCGCCGCGCGGCATCGCGCTCGGTGGCCGCCCACGACGGCGTACCGTCATACGGCAGTCTCGATTCCACCCAGCCCACGAGCTCGTTCATGAGCAGCGCGGCCAGCAGGACCGCCAGCGAAGTGACGCCGATCGCCGCTGCGCCGCCAGGGACATCCGGGTTGGCGACGAACGCGGCCACGCCACCCGCGGCGGTGCTCCACAGCGCCGTCCACGCCCCAGCGCGTCGGCCCAACGCGCTGGTTGCCGTCAGGCCAGGCACCAACAACGTGCTCCACAACAGGCTGAACAGCCCGCCGGAAAGGCCGACGATCACCGCCGCCAGGAGCAGGTCGAGCCCCAGCAGCACGGCCAACCGCGCCCGCGGCAGCCCGCGCCGAAGCCAGGTCCAGTTGACGACCAGGACGACCACCGCCCACAGGATCAGCGCCATGGCCAGCCCCGGATCCATGCGCGCGCCGATGCCGGCCATCACCGGCACAGCCGCCACCCACAGGCTGCGTACCAGCACGGCCACCGGTCGGAAAGCGATCCCGCGGACTTCGTGGTCGGTCCCCGAGCTCATCGAGCTCTCCAACGACTTCGGAAGTCCCTCGGACTTCCGAAGTCGTTCAGGGCATTTGTCAGAAGGAGGGATACACTGCGCGCATCAGGTCCAGCGTGCCCTGGTCGGGCGCCAGGAGCCACAGGACTTGACGGCCGGCCAGGTACACGCATGCGGCCTGCTGATTGACTTGCCAGCAGGTTCCCGTGGTGGAGCTCAGGCTCGCTTCGCGGAATCGCGCCCCGAGATGTTCGGTCAGCGCCCGCTGGAACTGGCTGGCATCCTGCGCCGAGTCCCAGCTCCAGACCGCCGCCAGCGCCGTACCTTCCGCCTCATCCTGGTAATAGACCTGGTACCGATCGCCGCCCCAGCCGCGCGCCGCCGACAGTGCCACGTTATCCTCGAGCATGGCTTCCGCGTCGGCCCCATAGCCGAGCAGCAGGTAGGTCGTCCATTCGCCGAGCGTGTCCTCGCCCAGCTTGCGCCACCCTTCCCCGAGCACCTGGTCCAACGCCGGGGCGGCGAGCTCTTGCGGCTTCTCCCCGGCGCGGTATTTCTCGGGATGCAGGATCTGCTCGGTGCTCTCCGGCCAGCGTGTGTAGGCCTTGTTGACTTCCGGCCAGTTGCCGCGCGCGTGCAGACTTTGCACAAACTCCAGCCCCGCCAGGTAGGCGAACTGACCGTCGAGGACCGCGTAGGGTGGAGGGTACTGTTCCGGCAGCGTGCTCTGCGGCGCGATGTAGTTCTCGATGTCCTGGTAGTCCTTCGGCCCGGCATACTGATTCAGCCACAGCCCCATGACCAGCGTGGCATCGCCCTCCACCAGCGCCTGGATCGCCTGGCAGCGGTCGGCGTTGCTCAGGCACTCCGGATACACGCCCTGTGCTCCGATATCGTAGTGCTGGTCGACCAGCGCGTGGGCGAATTCGTGGGAGTAGATGAAATGCTCCACTCCGCCGAAGTGGCTGCCGATGACGTACAGTTCCTTCGACCACGGGAAGTAGAAGCCTCCCAGGCTGTCGGTGAGGCCGTTGAGTGCATTGGTGTACATGTCGTAGGTCGGCTTGATCAATCCCAGCGCGCTCAACACCCGCGCCTGGTCGTCGATCACCTCGCGTGACCCGCCGTTGGCCAGGAAGTTTCCCTCCAGGATCGGGCGCACGGCGGAGCGCGACACCACGTAGTGGGTCACCGGGCCTTGCGATTCGAGCCCGCGGATGTCCGAGACCTCGGTCTCGATCCTCTGCATCAACGCCGCCATGGTCGGTTCGGGCGGAACGAGCGTAGGCGATGGTGTCAGTGTCGGGGTAGGCGTGGCGCTCGGTACCGGCGTGGCTGTGGCGGTGAGCGTTGGCGTCCATGAGGGTGGCAGCGGCTGTCCGCCAAGCGGCGTGCCTCCCCCGGCCGGCACGGCGGGTGGGGGCTGGAGCGTTTGCAGGAAAGATAGTCCGACGAAGCCAACGACCCCCAGCGCGGCGAGGGCGAGGAGGACCAGCAGCGCGATCCACAGGACGCGTGCGCCGCGACGAGGTTTGGCCGCCGGCGAAACGGGTGGGGATACTTTCCCGGGCTTACCGGGTTGCTCCCCGGGCCTCGCAGGCCGTTCGAGCTTGGCCCCGGGTGCCAGTCTCTCTTGTTTTGCCGGCGCCGGTTTCGCCGGCGCGACCGGTGCGGGGGGCGTGGATGGTTTGGAGGACCCGGCCTGCGGCGCACGCCCCAGGTGTTCGGAGGGCGGTGTGGCGGGCGGAGCGGGCGGCGCCTGTCCGGCAACCCGGAACTGCGCCAGCCGCTCGCGCGCCAGGCCGTTGGCGGGATTGATCTTTAGAACTCGCTCCAGGCAGTCGATCTGCTGCGTGCGGTCATGCAGCACCATGCTCAACAGCAACCAACCCTCTTCGGAGTCCGGATGCTGCTGGAGGTAGCGCGCCAGCACGGGCCGCGCCTCGGCCGACCTCCCGGCCCGAATCAGGTTCCCAGCCTGGCGCAGTTCCTCCGCTAGCATCTCCGCCTCACTCTGACAGCGAGTGTAACATCCCGCCGAAATCGGGCCAATGGGCGCTGGGGTCTAGGGCCACGGGTGAGGACCGCCTCGCCCGCTCACACGCTCGTCCCCGCTCCGCTGACAGTATTCGCTTCGGTGAAGCCCGTGCCGATGTCGTTCGGCAAGGATCACGCCTCGGTCGCACGTCGGCGCCACAGCAATCCGCGGCGCGGACCCACGAACAGCACCACCAGGAACAGCAGCGTCTCGGTGAGGACGATCGCCGGGCCGGAGGCGATATTGGCATAGAACGACAGGTACAGACCTACAACCGACCCGGCGGCGCCCAATGCGGCGCCCAGCAGCATCATGGTGGGCAAGCGCCGCGTCAGCAGGTAGGCCGACGCTGCCGGCGTGACCAGCATGGCCAGCACCAGCGCCACCCCGACCGCCTGCAGCGAGGTGACGATCACCACGGCGATCAACACCAGCAGCAGGTTCTTCAGGAAGGTCACCGGCAGGCGCAGGGTGACGGCCAGCACCGGGTCGAACGACAGCACCAGGAACTCCTTGTAGAATGCCACCACCAGCAGAAAGACCACGGCGGCCAGCGCGGCCATCAGCCACAGATCACCGGCCGAGACGCCCAGCAGGTTGCCGAACAGGATGTGTGACAGGTCGACGGCGTACGAACGCTGCGTCGAGAGCAGCGCGATGCCCAGGGCAAACGCCCCGGCGAAGATCACCCCCATGGCGGTGTCTTCCTTGATCTCCTTGCGCTGCGACAGCGCCCCGATCCCGATCGCCGCCAGGACTCCGGTGATCAGCGCTCCGACCCCCAGCGGCCATCCGAGCAGGTAGGCGATCACCACGCCGGGCAGAATGATGTGGGCCAGCGCGTCGCCGAAGAAAGCCATCCCCCGAAGGACGACGTAGGCCCCGAGCACCGGACAGATGACGCCAACGATCACCGCCGCCAGAAGCCCGCGGGCCATGAACGCATACTGCATCGGCTCCGCCAGCCAGGAGAGCAAATCACTCATGCACCGCCTCCTCCCCGTCGCAGCAGGTGTCGGTCAGGATGATCACGCCTTCGCCTTCCGGCACCAGATGCATGTGCCCTCCGTAGGCTTCCATCAGCAGCGGACGCGTGAACACGGCGGCCGGCGGGCCGAGGGCGACCAGCCGGCGGTTGAGCAGCAGGATCTGGTCGAACCGTTCGGCCGCCAGGTTGAGATCGTGCGTGGCGACCAGCGTGGTGACGCCGGAGGCGCGCAGTTCATCCAGGATCGAGAAGATCGCCTCCTGGCTGGGGACGTCCAGGCCGGAGAGCGGCTCATCCAGCAGCACCAGCTCGGCGCCCTGGGCCAGCGCCTGGGCCAGGAAGACACGCTGCTGCTGACCTCCGGAGAGTTCACCGATCTGGCGCCCGCGCAGCTCGAGCATCCCCACCCGAAGGAGGGCTGCATCCACGCGTCGCCAATCGTCGGGCGTCGGCCAGCGGAACAGCCCCATCGCCCGGATGCGTCCCATCATGACCACGTCGGCCACCGAAACCGGAAACGTCCAGTCCACCTGCGAACGCTGGGGGACGTAGGCGATGCACACATGCCCGCCGGGCGAACCACCGTAGATGCGCACCTCACCGCTCGTCGGCCGCAGCACGCCGACCATGATCTTGAACAGCGTGGACTTGCCGGCGCCGTTCGGCCCGACGACCGCCACGCGCGCCCCGGCTGCCAGGTTGAAGGTGATGTCACGCAGCGCCATGACCCCGTCGTACGTCAGGCTGACCCCGTCGACCTGCACCGGCGGGGCCGCGGGGTCGTGCGGTGCGGGACGCGCGAACAACTCGGCCATGATTCGTCCTTTCCGACTCAGCCGCCCAGCGCCTCGGCGATCAACCGCGCGTTGAGGCGCATCAGCTCCAGATAGTTCGGCGCCGGCCCGGCGGCGTCGCTCAGGGAGTGCGCATACAGCGTCACCAGGCGTGCCCCCGTATCGTCCGCCACCTGGCGGGCGAGGGCAGGGCTGACGACCGAGGACACAAAGACCGCACGCACCCCCGTGGTGCGGATGATCGTCTCGAGAGCGGCCAGCTCGCGGGCCGACGGTTCCGCCGCGGCGCTCGGCGCCGGGATCACCGCGCCGACGATCTCAAATGCGTAGCGGCGGGCGAAGTACGCGAACTCCTCGTGATCGGTGACCAACCTTCGCTGCCCGTCCGGGATGGCCGCCAGGAGCGCCTCGACCTCGGTGTCCAGCGCCAGGAGTTCAAGGCGATACGCCTGCGCGCCCTCGGCATAGGCCGGTGCGCCCTGAGGATCGAGCGCCGAAAGGGCTTCCTCGATGGTGTGTGTCCAGAGGATCACATTCTGCGGATCGAGCCACACATGCGGGTCCCACGCCGCTTGAGCCGAGTTGGATTCCTCGGCTGGAAGATCGCCTGCCGGCAGGGCGTCGATCCCGGCCGAGACGCTGATCCGCGGGGCGCCGCTCCCGGCGCTCTTGATCAGGTCACCCAGAAACGCTTCCAGCCCCAGCCCGTTCTCGAAGATCACCTGCGCATCGGCCACCTGGCGAACGTCCTGGGGCGTCGGTTCGAAGGCATGGGGGTCGACGCCGGCGGGCACCAGAGAGGTCAGATCGAGGCGCGAGCCACCGACCGCCGCGACGACGTCGGCGACGATCGACGTCGTCGCCAGCACACGCAGACGATCTCCGGGGGCCAGCGCGACGGCGGCCAGCGTTTGTGGCGCGTCGGCGGTTGGCTGCCGGCCGACGGGGCCCGGCGCGCAGCCCGCCACGCCGAGGAGGAGCGCCGTGAGCCAAAGGGCGGCGGGCGACGGACCGGGCTCTCATGCCTTCCTCCGGGAGACCCGTCGGCGCGTGCCGCATTCCGCGCACAGCCCCACCAACTCCAGCATGTGCGTTTCCACCTGAAAGCCGGTGCGCCGGGCGACGCGGCGGACGACGCGGTCCACCTCGCAACCGGAGAACTCGATCACCTGATGGCACTCACGGCAGACGACGAAGTGACCGTCGTCGATCGAGGCCAGTGCGTAGCCGTGGCAGCCGGTGGGGCCGTGGACGCGGCGGGCCACGCCCACTCGTTCCAGCAGATCCAGCGTGCGATAGACCGTCACCAATCCCACGGATGGGCAGTAGCGGCGGGCGCGGACGGCGATCGCCTCGGCGCTCATCCAGCCGTCCGACTCGCCCAGCACGCGCGCCACGGCCCGCCGCGGCGCCGTCAGCCTCGCCCCCGCCGTCTGCATCACTCCCAGGATGTCGATCATCACGCCTCTCCCCTAATGAAAGAAGTTTTCAAATAGGATTGTACCTCGCACGGCGGAGTCGCTGCAAGCGCGGCCGGGAAGGCGAGCGCCGGATGCGGGGCATCCGGCGCGGGTGGTTGTGCTCCGTCGTCAGCCAGGGTCAGTTGGCAGGAGTGGGAGTCGGCGTGACCGTCGCCATATAGGTGCCGAGCAGCCAGCCTTCCTGCCCGTCCGCCGTCCGCACCTGCCACCAGACCTGTTCGCCTTCGCGCTGCGGTCCCCCGATGATCTCCAGATCCATCCCGTGGAACACGCCGGCGACCAGGTTCCCGTTGGGCGCATCGCGCAGGATCACCCCGGCATCCCCGCCGCCGAAGACGATGGCGCGCGGCGGGAGCGGCGTGGCAGTTCCCGTTTCGGTGGCCGTCGGGGTCGGCGTGCGCGTCGCCGTCGCGGTGCGCGTTGCGGTCGGTGTGATCGTCGAGGTGCCGGTGGCGGTGGCCGTCGGCGTGGCCGTCGGGGTTGGCGTGGGCGTCGGGGCAGCGGCGACCACCGAGGCGCCCAGCCCGATCGCGCTGAGCAAGCCCATGACGCCGATCAGCACTACGGCCACGGGCAGCGATCGGCCGCCGCCGACAAGCGGTCGGAAGCCGAGCACGACCAGCGTCCCCATGCCGGCGAGAATCGCCCACGTCAGATGCAGCCCGAAGGTCAACAGCGCGCCGCGCCACATGTCCGGGTCGCCGCTGAGGAAGCCGATGCCCGCCGCGCCCAGCGGCAGCAGGAGCTCGTACCCGACGGCGACGCTGGCCAGCGCGCTCACCTGCGACCGGCGGGCCAGCACGAAGGCCAGCACGATGCTTCCGCCAATCAACAGGGCGAAATCGATCAGGTTGAGTTTGACGTGGCCGGCGGCCAGGATCGAGCTTTCGCCCGCGGGGAAACCCAACCCGCCCGAGAGTCCGGCGGCGATGGCCAGCAGCGCGAATCCGACCGCCAGGCTGCCGAGCTCACGCAGGAAGAAGCGCGCCGAGCCGGAGACCGAGGCGAGCGCCAGCCCCACCACCGGCGCCATCAGCGGGGCCACCAGGACGCCCGCCGCCAGCAGGGCGCGCTGGTCCAGGCGGAAGCCCACGCCGATCAGCACGCCGGCCAGGAGCAAACGCAGATACAGGTCGAATCCCGGCGTGACCAGTCGCGCCAGGTCCTCCAGGAAGACCTCACGTTCATCGGCGCGCAGCTGGGTCAGCATGCGATTGGCGCGACGTTGGCGAGCGCGCATCAATCGATCGGAGGCCGCCGAGGGCTCGGGGTTGTGGCTGGTCATCGGCGCAGCGTCGCTACCAGGCGCAAGGGCTGGTAGAGCAAAGCGAGGGCGTCCAGGACGTTCGGCGCAACCACATCGGCAGCCATCAGCGCCTCCACCGCCGTGCCTTCCGCGCCCAGGACGCAGATCCCGAGCGCGGCGTCATGCAGCATGGCGACATCGTTGGCCCCCTGTCCCAGGGCGATCACCTGATCGGCCCCGAGAGCTCGAACGAAGGCGGCCTTGGCAGGCAACTCACCCCCGGCTTGAATTCGAACCGCCTGCAGGCCGAGCTGGCGGTCGAGCGACTCCTGTCGGCCGTGCGTATCGGCGGTCAGCAGGTGAATCTGCAGCCGGTCGCGCAAGCCGAGCAGGCTCTTGGCCACACCCTCGATCAGCTGTCCGTCGACGGCCAGCGTGCCGTTGACGTCGGTGACCAGATGCTGGAGGCGAAGGACCCCTCGCCCGGGGATGTCGAGTTCGATCATCGATCGTCGTCTCCGGGCAGCCGTCGCGGCGATTATAGCATCGGGGTGCGGGCGGGCAACCCGCCGGAGGGCGCGGCGAGCGTCGCTCCTTGTCGGGCGCGAGGCCGACTGCTATAATGGAAGCGATTGGGGCGCGTAGCTCAGCTGGTTAGAGCGCACGGTTCACATCCGTGAGGTCGAGGGTTCGAGCCCCCCGCGCCCACCACATCGACACCCCTGTCCTCATGGTTAGCCCGCCGAGGGAACCGTGAGGACTTCGCTTTCCTCCGGGGCTATCGCCCGCGCCGACCGCGGACCTTACGGATGTGGGCCGCCGTCTTGACCCTCGGTGGGTATCATCCATGAGTTGTCAGAGCCATCAATGACGTCACTTTGTTGCACAGCGCCGAGGGCGGCATACGCAGGCCGAGCTGTCCTGTAAGCTCTCCATGGCGACTTGGGCGAGGGCCCTCGCATATGTCCTCCCAATGGCCCGAGGGCCAGGTAGTCTGGTGCATCTCAATGCGAAGACTGGCCGCGAGAAGCTCCCAGCGGGGTATGAAGAGTGAGTCGCTGCGATTCGGGTGAAGAAGCGATGAACTCCGATGCTTGACTGCGGGGTGTGGCTGAAATGACTGCGCTCCGCAACGCGGCTGACCGTCGCGTTTGGCGCGTCGAGTCCAGAGATCGCATGTGCGACGGGCTGCTTCTTGTGATGAGAAGCACAGCCGCCCAATAGCGAGCGTGACCTAGCCGGATGGCCCATTCTCCCAAATAGCGGTGCTGCCCTACCCGGACAACTCGACGAGAAACTGGGTTTGAGTCGCCCTGCTCAGCGCGCAAGCTTAAGCGTGAGCTCAACCCCATAGGCAACGATGCCGATCCCCGCCAGGCCGAGGCCAAGATTGACCAGCCTTTCCACTCGCTTCGCCGGGCCAAGATCCATCACGATCGCGCGCAGACCGAGAAGGGCATGCGTGCTGACCACGACCAGAAACGAAGTCTCAAGCACAAGCACAAAGGGCTCGCGCAGGTAGCTCACCACCTGGGAGTACTCGCGTAAGCCGCCCTCCACCACCAGATGCTGGGCGAACCAGTGTAGAGCGATGGCGCCGACCAGGAGCACTCCCGAGGAGGCTTGAACGATCCAAACCAGCATGCCTCGACTGGGCCCGGAATCAATCTCCCGCTCGTTGTTCATCCCGATATCATCCTGGCCCCAATCCACACCGTGAGTGCGATCGCCAGGGCAATGCTGGCCCACAGGAGCTCCTTCTGCCATCGCACCCCCAGCCCAAGGCCGAGCAGCGTCAGACGCAGCCCGTTGAACCCATGGAAGGCGACCGCGCCCAGGAGCAGCGCATCCAGCGCCAGTACCATCGGAGAGCCCATGAGACGCACAAACGCATCCCATGCGCTTGGTCCTATGCGCAGCTGGTTGAGGAGCACGAGATGGATGCCAAGGTAGAGAGTGAGTGCCAGCCCGGTCACTCGATGAAGCATGAACCCCCAACGGCCCGCAGAGCCTCCCCCCGAAACCACAAGGAGCGCCTCATCTCCTGCCGCCCGCCACCGACTCTTGGAGTAGATCCCTGCGCAGCCCAAGGATCAGAGCCGCCGGATCCACCTCCGCCGGGCAAACCTCCGAACACTCGAAGGCGCCGTGGCACCTCCAGGCCCCTTGCTCGCCGCCAACCATCTGGATGGCGGCAGGAGCGGCAAGCGAGCGGCGGTCCTCGACGACCCGACCGCCCGCAGCCAGGATCGCCGGTCCGATGAACTGAGGGTCGCTCCCAGCGACGGGGCAGGCGCTGATGCAAAGCCCACACTCGATGCAGTTCTCATACTGATCATGCGCAGATCCACCCGACGCGTGGCCATCCTGCTGGACCGTGCTACAGACGACCGGCAGGCCGACCGCTTCGATGCCCACAGCCAGTCCCTGCATGTCGACCATCAGGTCACCCACGAGGGGAAAGTTCCGGAGCGGCTCGAGTCTCACGGGCCGCCCATCGCGGGCGACATGGTCGACTGGAGTAAGGCAGGCCAGCGCCTCCTTCTCGTTGATCCTGATGCCACACGTGCCGCAGGAACCGTGATGGCATGAGTGTCGGAAGAGGAGCGAGTGATCCGACCGCCAGGCCGCCTCTAACGCCTCCAGGACTGAAGCACCCTCTCGGACCTCCACCTGGAAATCCTTCCAGCCATCGGACCGCCGGATCCGCAGGTGAACAAGCTGGCTCATAGAGACACCCGAGTCTCGGGGAGAGGAGGGGAATCTCCCGCGTTCGGCATTCCGAAGCCACCCCGAGCTTTTCGCATACCAGGTCGGCGGCCTTCTCGGCCATGGCACGTGCGGTCGTGGTCTTCCCACCCACAACCGAAATCAGTCCGTCCACCCCCTCGGAAGCGTGGTCAAAGCAGCTGAACCTCCTGCTGGCCGCCCGGCCCGCGGCGCCCGGCAGGACGAGCAGCGGTCGAGCGGAGGCCATCACGCCTCTCAATCCACATTTTCGTATTCCCGGGATCATGCTCTCTGCCATGTTGAGTATCTGCTCTAGATGATCACCGGGGACAGGGATATCATCCGGATCGGCCACGGCCCAGGAGGTGGTGCCCAGAATGCTCGTACGGCGAAGCGGCACGATGATGTCGCTGTCGGCCGGAGGGGCGAGCACGTTGAGCACCCGGTTGCACACTCGTTCGCCAACGGTGACGCACACGCCGGCCGAAGCCTCCACGTCGACCCTTGCCCCTGCCAGGGCCGCCACCCTGCCTGCCCAAGGACCAGCCGAGTTGACCACCAGATCGGCATCGAGGATTTCTGTCCTGCCCGTCAGGTGCGACATGACCGTGACTCTTCCGCGCGAGGCGTCCAGGCCTACCACTTCAGTGAAGGTTCTCAGTTGCGCACCGTGCCGCTGCGCGGTCGCCAGGAAGCTCAGGCAGAACCGGTAGGGGTCGAAAGCCGCGTCCGGGACTTCCACCGCCGCCAAGGTTCGGGGGTTGAGGCGCGGCTCGAGCCTGCGTGCCTCGATGGCGGAGATCTGACGGGCAGAGATTCCACAGGCGCGACACGCGTCCAGGAAGGTTTGCAGATAGGCCATGTGCTCTTCGGTCCATCCCACGAAGAGCCCCCCGTTCCACTCCAGCCCATCCGCCATAATCTTGCGAAGAATCCGGTTCTCCGCCATGCACTCGCGCGCCGAAACCGGATCGGTCGCGGCATAGCGGGCACCGGAGTGCAGCTGGCCCTGATTGTGTCCCGTCGTCCCGCTCGCCACCCCGGCGCGCTCGATGACCTCCACCTGAACCCCACGCTGCGTGAGATCATGGGCGATCGCCGCGCCGGTGGAGCCTGCACCGACCACGATCACATGCGGAGACGACTTCACCATTCCATTCATCCGGTCCGACAGGCCTCCCGGCCCCCCTTCCTTCCAGCTGCTCTCATTCCTTCGCAAGCGCCACCCGTCCTGCCGCCTAACCCACCGCCGGCGCTACCTCGACCCTAGCTCAGCCTCAACTCAAGCTCTTCCAGCGCCTGCTTGGCGCTCCACTTCATGCGGAAGATCCGGCTGATCGCTGCGGTGATCGCCTCGGGATTCTTGTGCTGGAACACATTGCGCCCGACGGAGCACCCCACCCCGCCGGCATCCCGCGCCTGTTGCATTCGCATGAGCAGGTCCCGATCGCTGATGAGCGATCCACCTGCAAGGACGACCGGGCGATCACACGCCCGGATGATCTCGGCGAACGAGCTTTGATCCCCGCTCCAGTTGACTTTGACGATGTCTGCCCCGAGTTCCGCACACAGGCGCGCATTGCGCTTGAGGTAGTCGACGCCCAGGCTCTGCGACATCTCGGTGAGACTCTGGTAGGCGTTCGGGTACTCCGCCTCGGCAATGAAAGGCATCCCCCGCAGCTCACACTCCTCACCCACGCGCGAGAGATAGGTGATCGCTTCCGGCTCGTTGTCACCGGCTAGGGCAACGTAGACCACGACCGCGTCCGCGCCAATCCGGAGGGCCTCCTGGACGCTTCCTATCGGGGTGATCACGGCGCCTGACGGACGGCCCGCCGCGGAGGCCGTCAGCATCAAGGCCAGAGACGTTGTGGGTCGCAGCTCGCCGACATGCTGCTTGATGATGCCCCGCCCGAGCATGAGTACGTTGGCGCCGCCGGCGACCACTTCGCGGATCCGGGCCCCGGTGTCATACAGGCCATCCAGGAACTTGGGAGATGTCATCCCATGGTCGATGGCCACAATCAGGCATGTGTTCGTCTCCGCTTCGAGCAGACGCTTCATTCGGATGCTCTTGCCAGTCGTTGCAGACATGCGGTCGCCTCCAGGTGTCGCCCCTGGCGGGATCGATGATGCGTGCCATCGCCGCCGGGGATCAGATAGACAGAACCGTTCCGCGCTCCCTGCCGGCTGATCTCCCTCCCTGCCGGCCGCGTATCATTCCGGACGTGATCGGAGCCGCCCACTAGAGACAACTGGCTCCTTGCGATGGCGGCGATCCGAAGTGGGCCGAGCTGGACGGGTTGCCACGGCTTTCGCCAGGCAGCATCGAGTTGCCCTGGCAAGCACACGCTCCCGGCTCAACTCGATTTCTGATAGACCACCCGGCCTTCCACGACGGTCATGATGACTTGGATGTCCTTGATCTTGTCGGGCCGGACTGTGCACGGATCGTCGTCTACGACGATCATGTCGCCGGACTTCCCCAACGCAAGGGTCCCGCGCTGCCCCTCCTCAAACTCGCTTCTGGCCGCATTCTCGGTGTAGAGCCGCAAGACCTCCTCGGCGGAGATCCGTTCGCTCTCGTTCGGGTGATTCGCCGCGGCGTGGATCCCCAGCATCACGTCCGCCGGCAGGACGTTGCTGTCGGATCCCCCCGCCACCAACAGCCCGGCGTCCAGAAGCTCTCGCAGGGGATAGGCTCGCGCGACACGCTCCTTGCCGATCCGCGTCTCGTACACGCTTCCCGGCCCGCCGCGCAGGTACGGGAACGTCGGCTGCGTCGATACAAGGACTCCCAGGTCGGCTGCCCGGCGAACCTGGTCGACCGTGGGGAGCCCAAAATGGTCGAGACGGAAGCGCCGGTCGGGAAGCCCTCCGCCCCTGCAAGCCGCCTCAAAACAGTCCAGCGCCTGCTCGATGGCCCGGTCCCCGATGGCGTGAAACCCCACCTGCAGATCCGCGGCAAGACAATCCCGGATGAACTGCTCGACTTTGGCGGCCGGGTGGTACAGCAGTCCATAGTTGGTCGGCGCATCGGCGTAGGGTTGGATCAGCGCTGCCGTGCGGGATCCCAGCGATCCATCTAGCCACAGGTCACCACCAAGCACTCGCAGGCCCGCCTCGGCGACGGCTTCGATGTCCCAGGTATTCCAGTGCACCAGGACTCTGACCGGGACCTCCGCCTGCATCGCCAGCAGCAACCGGATCTCTCCGTCCCCCGAGAAGTCGCCTCCATCCATGGCGTGGACCGCGGTCAACCCGCATGCGGCGGCATAGCGCAGGCCGTCGAGGATGCCCTTTCGTTTGGTTTCCTCATCTACATCGGCCAGGAAGCGCTTCCACGCTTCGCCAATGCTCTCCTCCATGATCTGGCCCGTCGGGATCCCCAGCGCATCCGTCCGGATTCCGGGCGTGCCGACGGGTATGCCGATCTTGTTGCAGGCAAGCGTGTTGAGTTGGCAGTAGTGGATTCCCCGATCGCCCAGGTACACAGGATTCGCCTTGGAGACCTTGTCCAGCTCCTTGGCTGTCGGCGGCCTTCCCTCCCGGATCTTGAATTCATCCAGCCCCCTGCCCAGGATCCATTGCCTCGGGCTGGCGGCTTGCACCCTGCCTTCGACAAGTTGCAGGACCTCGTCAACCGAAGTGCACATGCCCAGGTCAATGGCGGACAGGTCGAGACCGGTGTGCACCAAGTGGAAGTGGGTATCGATCGGCCCGGGGAGCACGGTCTGGCCGACGAGTTCCAGCGTCGGGATTCCCCGCTCGCCTGCCACCCGAGCGACCTCTGCAGTGGATCCCGCCACCACCACCTTGCCGTTCTCTACCAGCACCCCTTCACACAGCCCGAGAGCCGGGTCCAGGGTGCGCACCCGTCCCCCGACAAAACCGATCGAACCCGCGGTCATGTCTTGCTCTCCCGGGCTTGCGCGGGGATCCCCTCGGGCGCGCTGCCAGAGATGTCGGCTCTCAGGTCCCAGTCATCCCAGAGGTGTCGGGTGATCTTGCGATAGAGTTCGAAGTACTCCTGATACAGAGCGTGCCTGGCCGAGTCAGGGGTGTAGGTCCGTGCCATGGCCTCCGACGTCACCGAGCGCGGAGCGATGGTCCGGGTAGGCACCCATGGCAACCAGGGTTGTGAGGATGGCGCCGCGAGCGCCGAACTCCGTCCCGGCGGGCACCTGTACCGGTCTTCCCAGCACATCCGCTTCCACCTGGGCCCACACCTCGCTGCGGGCGCCGCCTCCCGAGAGCATCACGCGGGAAATCGGGGACTGACACGCAGTCAGGCTGTCCAGCGCGGAGAAGGCCACGCCTTCGTAGATCGCCTTCAACAGATGATGACGAGATGTGCTGCAAGCCCAGCCCGAAGAAGTTGCCCTTGGCGGTCAGTTTGGTGAACGGGCAGCGCTCACCCATGGGGCTCAGGTAAGGATGGTAGATGACGCCCTCAGATCCAGTCGGAATGCCGGCAAGCTCACCCTCGAGATACTGAAAGACGTCCTGTTGCGCCGCGGCGGCTTGCGCACGATCCGCGTGCCCCATCGTTTCGAGGTACCAGTCAAGGTTGGGCGTCGCAATCGCCGGCGGCACTAGTTTCAGAAACTTGCCGTCGACATGCGTCATTTCCAGACCCACCTCGGGCTCGAAGATCGGTTCATCCAGGCAGATCGAGATGATGTGCGCGGTACCCAGGATGATGCAGACGTCTCCGGCCTGGACAGCTCCGACACCGGTGGCACACGCGCTGACGTCGACCTCGCCAAGTACGACCGGCGTTCCGGCCTTCAGGCCCGTCGCCTGAGCAGCCTCATGGGTCACCTCCCCCGCGATTTCGGTGCACTCCGTCGGCAGAGGGAACCTGATCGCGTACGCTGCCGATGCCAAGGATCTCAAACAGGCGGTCGGAGAAGACGCGCCGACGGATATCGAAGAGCGACGAGGCGTCCCCGTACGCCATCTTTAGCTTGCCGCTCAGACGGAAGACGATCCAGGACGGAGGGAAGAGGACGGTCGCCACACGCTGCACCGTCTCGGGCTCGTGGTCCACCAGCCAGCGGGTCACCGGCCCGCAGTCGCCGGTGTAGAAGTAGTTGCCGCTGATGGCACAGCCCTCTGAAAGCACGCCGCTTCGCGCCCACTCCGAGATGTAGGGGGCCGAACGAGCATCATTCCAGAGGATCCCCTTGCGGGCCGGCTCCTGGTCATGGTCCAGGTAGCAGCAACCCCAGCCCTTGCCCGGTGACTCCAACGGCCAGGATCTCCTCAGGGTCGATACCGGTGTCCGAGAGAAGGTGCCGCACCGCGTCCGCCACTTTGAGCCAGTCCGTCTGAAGATCGAATTCCGACCAGCCTGCGTGGGGGCTCTCGACCGGCGTCGTCTCGGTCCTCACACACACCTCGACCCCGCGCAAGTCGGCGAGGACCGCCTTGACCGCCGAGGTCCCCGTGTCGATCCCCAGGACGTATCGCTTGGCCATGTGAGTCACCTCCGGCGAGCGGAGCCGATCTGCGGGTCGACGTCCAGGCTCAGCCGAACCCCAGTCCACCGCCCGAGCCGCGCCCCGTCGTCCCCCTTCGCCCATCCGTGGGCCGGGACCCGGGCCGGCCGACGAATGCGCGGCGCACGGGAGCCGATCCGCCACTTCCGTGCGCCGCTCGTTGCATCGGGATCAACATCGATGGGCGAGGGCGAAGCCTCACCGAAACTCGCCCTCGCCCTTGGCCCCGTCGTCCACTTCGGCGTCCCTACTTCGCCAGGAACTGCTGGACCACCCGGATCAGGCGTTGGTTCTCCTCCGGCCCGCTGATCGTGATACGGAACCAGCCATTGCTGCCGTACATCTCGTTGTGCGCCCGGATGATCATGCCCTGCTTGTCGGCTTCGGCCACGATTTCCTTGCCGGTCTTCCCCGTGCCGCCGGCGTCGAAGAGCATGAAGTTCGATCGGCAGGGATAGACCTTCATGCCCGGGATCTTCGACCATTCCTTGACGAAGTTCGCCCGCTCGCGATCCATATACTCCACATGTTCGCGCAGGGCGGCCCGATCCTGCAGCGCCGCCAGACCCGCCCACATGGCGATCGTTCCGACGTTCCACGGCAGGAGCAGCGCCGACATCTGACGCATCGTGTCGGGGTGGCTCAGTGAGTAGCCAAAGCGCATCCCGGCCAACCCATACGCCTTCGAGAGCGTCCGCGTGACGATGACGTTCGGGTGCTTCTTCACCAGCCCGACGTGGGATTTCTCCAGGCCGGCAAACTCCACATACGCTTCGTCCACAATGACCGGGATCCCCGTCTCCACAATCTCCAGGAAGCGAGCTCCGCCCGCATAGTTGCCGGTGGGATTGTTGGGGTTGCCGAAGATGATGATCTTGGTCCGAGGCGTGATCGCCTTGAGCACACCGTCATAGTCGTACACCAGTTCGCCGTCCTTCAGGAGGACCGGCACCGAGACCATCTTGCCGCCCGCAGCTTCGGTCCGCAGAGCGTAGAGAAAGTAGCACGGCGGCTGCTGGATGACTTCGTCGCCGGGCGTCACGAACGTCCGGATCGCCATCTCCAGCGCTTCATTCGAGCCGTTGCCGAGCAGCACGTACTCGGGCCCGTCCAGCCCGTTGAGTTCGGCGATGTAGGAGCGGACGATGGCTCCTGCATCCGGGTAGCGATTGCCGATGGCGCCGTACTTGTCGATGGCCTCCCTCACACTCTCGGCCGGCGGCAGGGGATACTCGTTGGACATCATCCGCGCCAGATCCTGATGTTCCCAGGCCCGGTCGATGTGCGGCGACAGGTACGCCGATTTGCCCTTCAACCATGGTGCCACCTTCGTTTCAAGCGATTTCATTCTCGTTGCCTCCTGATGTACGAAATGATGGTACCCCTCCAACCCATGCGGAAGGGAGTTACGACGTCACCCGCGACCGCCACGAATTGATCCTCATCACCGGATATGCCTGCCCACGGGCCCTTCCCGGACCGTTCCTCAACGTCGCCTCAACCTCCTGCCGCTGAGGCCAAGATGCCATGACCCTGCAGTCGATCAAAGACGACCTCGCCGCCCTTGATGGTCATGTCAACACGCACATGTCCTTGATCTCGTCCTCGGGCACGGCGAACGGATCTTCCGCCAATACCACAGCGTCGGCCCATTTCCCGAGCTCCAGCGTCCCCTTCTCCGAGTTCCTCGAACCCCATAGAGGCGCCGTTGCGCGTGTAGAGTCCGAAGGCTTCCTCGCAGCGTCAGACCGCTGCTCAGGCATGGGGTGGTTGACGGCGCTGTGAATGCCAAGCATGTAGTCCGGAGACATCACGCTGCTATCCGCTCCGCCGCCAACCAGGAGCCCGGCGTCCAGCAGGTCCCGCAGGGGGTAGGCCCGTTTGATGCGGGCCCTGCCCACCCTGGATTCGTACACCCCGCCGGGTTGGGCGCGCCGGAACGCAAACGGCGGCTGGGTCGCGATCACCACACCCAGGGCGGCCGCCCGACCAATTTGATCCGCCGTGGGTACGCCGAAGTGATCGAGCCGGAACGGCCGTCTGCCTGCCGGGAGTCGCGCCCCGCTGCCGCTTCGAACGCCACGAGGGCCTGCTCAATCGCCGCATCACCAATCACATGGAAGCCCACCTGAACGCCCGCTTCAACCGCAGTGGCGACCAGCTCGTTGACCTCCGCCTGCGAGAAGTACAGCACCCCAGAGGTGGCGGGGTCGTCAGCGTACGGCGCGCATAGGGCGGCCGTCCGAGATCCAAGATTGCCGTCCAGCAGGATGTCACCGCCGAAAGCCTCTCACGCCCCGGGCGACGACCGCCGGGACATCCAGCGAATTCCAGTACACCAGCACTCGTGCCGGGAGTTGATCTTTGAGATCGAAGAGCAGCGGAATGTCGCCATCGCCTGTGACCGGACCGCCCTCGATGGCATGCAGCGTGGTCACGCCGCACTCGGCGGCGTATTGCGTCCCGCGGCGGAGCATGTCTGTCTTCTGGGCGATGTCCAGCGCCGCCAGGATCTTGCTGCGCGCCTGCCCGGCAATCTCCTCCATCAGCTGCCCAGAGATGCCCTGGTGATCCGCCGACCGGCGGACACCCGGGGCGTCCGCCGGGAAGCCCAGGGCGCCGAAGCCTGCGGTGTTGACCAGGGCATAGTGGTAACCCCGGTCTTCGATGAAGACCGGAGAGGAGGGGCAGACGCGGTCGATCTCCTGAGCCGTGGGCGGCCGCTTCTCCTTGAGCTCGAACTCATCCAGCCCCTTGCCGACGACCCAGCGCCCCTCCTCGACCGAGGTGGCCAATTCCCTCAGCTGCTGCAGGACCTCATCGACGGAGTGGCATTCGTTGAAGTCGACCGAGGCCAAGCTCATCCCGGTGAGAGTCAGGTGAAAGTGGGTATCGATCGCCCCCGGCACGACCGTTCGACCACTGACCTCAAGGATCTGAATGTTGCGCTCGGCGGCGTACTGCCTTAGCTCGGCGGCCTCGCCCAGCCGGGTGATCCGGCCGTCCTCTACGACAAGCGCTGCGTACCGCCGCCCGGCCGCATCCAAGCTGAGCACCTTGCCATTGATCAAAGCAACCGATCCGCTCATGGTTGGCACATACCTCTCACGATCCGGTAGCCGCCAGACCATTGAGCACTGCTGCCCGCTGGTCCCAATCGTCCATCAGATGCATACGGATGTTCCGATAGAGGTCAAAGAGTTGGCCGTAGACCGCGTGGTTCTTTGGGTCGGGCTCATAGGTCCGCTCGACCTTGACCAGACGGGCGATCGCCGACTGGTAGCTCGGATAGACACCCATGGCCACCAGGGTCGTGATAATGGCTCCTTTGGCCCCGTGCTCAGCCCCCGCTGGCACCTTGACCCGGCAGCCCATGATATCGGCCTCGATCTGACACCATACAGGGCTCTTGGAACCCCCGCCGGACAGGTTGACCTCCTTGAGCTCCACGTTGGTTGCTCGAAGGCAATCCAGCGCCGAGAAGGCTACGCCCTCATAGATGCTCCTGAGCAGGTGATGCCGAGAATGGCGCAGATCCAGGCCAAAGAAGTTGCCCTTGGCGGTGGGCTTGTAGATCGGGGCTCTTTCGCCCCCCGGACTCAAGTACGGGTGAAAGAGGATGCCCTCCGATCCAGCCGGCACATGCCGAAGCCGGCCGTCGAGGTAGTCATAGAAACTCAGGCCCGCCTTGGCCGCCTCGGCCTGGTCGATGGCGCCGAAGGCCTCGACATACCAGTCCAGGTTCGGAGTTGCGATGAAGGGCCCCGTGAGTTTGAGGTAGGTACCGCCGACGTATGGCTGAAGCACCGTGAGCGCGCCGCTCTCGGGGGCGAGCGTCCACGCGGACTGACAGACCGAAATGACGTGGGCCGTCCCGAGAATGATGCCCACCTCGCCGTCTGCCGTCACGCCCATGCCGGTGGCTGTGGCACTGACATCGAATTCTCCCAGCACGACCGGCGTGCGCTCCTTCAGTCCCGTCGCCTCAGCCGCGGCCCGCGTGACATAGCCCGCGACTTCGCTGCTCGCAGAGGGATCGGGAAACTTCGCCCTCATCGAGGTGATCCCGAGGAGGTCGAAGATCTCCTCGGAGTACGCCCGTTGCCGGATATCCATGAGGGAGGGAGGGTCGCCAAAGCACAGCTTGATCTGTCCCGTCAGCCGGTAGACGATGTTGGCGGGAGGGAAGATTGCCCACTCAACCCGGGCCGCCACGCCGGGTTCGTGATCGATCAACCAACGGGTGATCGGGCCGCAGTTCCCACTGTAGTAGTAGTTGCCGCTGATATGGTAGGCCCGGCTCAGCGTCCCGTCGATTGCCCAGCGCTGGATGTAGTCGACCGCGCGCGCGTCGTTCCACAGGATGCCCTTCCGGGCCGGCCGCCCATCCTTCTCCAGGTAGCAGCAACCCCAGCCCTTGCCGGTCACGCCCACGGCAAGGATCTCGTCCGGGTCGATCCGGTATTCGGCCAAGACCGTCTTGATGGCCTTGGCAACTCCGTCCCAGTCCTGGATCAGATCGAACTCGGACCACCCGGCGTGCGGCGCCTCGACCGGCGTGCTCTCTACGGCGAGGCCCACCTCGTTGCCCTCGAGGTCCATCAGCAGGACTTTGACGACCGAGGTGCCCGAATCGACACCGAGCACGTAGCGTTTAGTCATCGGCGAGGCTTCCTGTGCTCCTAGACCGTCGCATGCATCCGGGTCACTTGTGCCCAGTGATGGCAGGCTGTCGATCGGCCGGGCATGACCTCGATCAATCCCGGCTCGGTCTCGCGGCAGATGTCGGTGGCCAGCTCACAACGGGGGGCGAAGGTGCAACCCGGCGGCAGGTGGATCGGGCTCGGCACCTCCCCCTTCATGGCCGTCATCCGGATGTCCCTCAAGCCCTTGGCAACCGAAGGGACCAACTCGATCAGCGCCTTGGTGTAGGGGTTGATCGGCGCCGAGAACACCGAGGCGTTATCGCCGATCTCCATCACCTTGCCCAGGTACATCACGACGAGCCGATCACAGATATGCCTGACCACACTCAGGTCGTGCGTGATGATGATGTAGGTCAACTTCAGTTCTTCTTGAAGATCCTTGAGCAGGTTGAGGATCTTAGCCTGCTCCGAGGCATCCAGAACGGAGATGCCCTCATCGCTGATGAGGATCTCGGGGTTGGTCGCCAGTGCTCGGGCGATATTCGCCAGCTGCAGATCGCCGGCACTCGAGAGGCTGGGGTAGTTGCCGTACACCTCCCGGCCGATCCCGACCGTGTCGAGCAGCTGCTTGGCCCGCTCCTTGATGGCGGCTTTGCCCCGGACGATGTTGTGGATGGCTAACGCATCGGCCACATGATCGCCAATGGTCATGGCAGGCGAAAGCGAGGAGAACGGGTTCTGGAAGATGAGCTGGATCCTGCGGTGGGTCTCCTTCGTCTCCTTGGGCGACATCTGGAAGATGTCTTGCCCGCGGAAGAAGACGCTGCCCTGATGCGGCGTTTCCAGCTTGACGATCAGCCGGGCCAGCGTGGACTTGCCGCAGCCCGACTCGCCGACGAGCCCCAGCGCCTCACCCTGGACCAGTTTCAGGCTGACGCCCCGCACCGCCTTGACCTTCTCGCGCACCCGGCCGATGACGGTCAGGGTCTTCAGATCGTAGTACTTGTGGGCATCGACGATTTCGAGAATCGGCGTCTCGTGATTAGTCATGGAAGCTCCACATCGCGCCTTCAGGGGGCGGCCTTCTGGGGTTCGCCAAGGCCGAGGAAGCAGGCCGAATAGTGGCCCTCCTCGACCTCCACCAATTCGGGCACCTCGACGGCACATCGATCCATCCGAAACGGGCAGGCCGAATACCACACACAGCCGCTGCGCTCCCAAAGGCCGCGCGATTCGACCAGCACTTTCAGGCGCTCGAGACGCTCGCCCTTCGAGCACGGGGATGGCTTCGATCAGGCTCTTGGTGTGGGGATGATGTGGCCTGCCGATGACGACGTTCTTGGGCCCCATCTCAATGCAACGGCCGCCGTACATGATCAGCATGTCGTCGGCAAACTGGGACATCAGGGCAACATTGCTCGAGATGAGCAGGATGCCTGCCTCGGTCTTCTCGCGCAGACGATCGAGCATTTGCATGACCTGCGCCTGGATGGTCACGTCGAGGGAGCGAGTGGGGTCATCCAGGATGATCAGGCTCGGGTTGTTGGCGATCGCCATGGCGATCAGCGCCCGTTGCTGCATCCCGCCCGAGAACTGGTGGGGGTAGTTCTTCATCCGGTCCGCCGCGTCGGGGATGCCGACCAGCGAGAGCAATTCGATGCCCCTCTGCCTGGCCTGCTCTTTCGTCACCCGCGCATGGGCCTGCACGGTCTCCATCAGCTGGTCGCCGATCACATACAGGGGATCCATGTAGGACGAAGCATCCTGGAAGACCATGCCGATCTCGGAGCCGCGCAGCCTGGCCAGCTCCTGTTCCGGACATCTTCAGCAGGTCCTTGCCCTTGAAGAAGATCTCGCCGCTGACGATCTTGCCGGGGGGCTGGATCAGCCGCATCACCGACGCGGCGACCGTCGTCTTGCCGCTGCCGCCCGGCCCGGCCAGGCCCAGAACCCGGCCCTTTCTCACCTGGAAGGAGAAATCGTCCACGACCTTGTGCGTCCCGGTGACGGTGTAGTAGTAGGTCCTGAGGTTTCGGACATCCAAGACGGTTTCGCTGCTCATGAACCTGACCTCAAATCGCAGACTGGACTTGCGTTTCCCCGCGGACGCCCGAGGCCTTGGAGATGCCTTCACCGAGCAGGGACAGCCCCGAGAGCAGGAAGAACATGATGATGCCGGGCATTGTGGAGATCCACCAGGCGTTGATCATGTAGTTCTTCCCGTCGCCCATGATGTTGCCCAGGGTCGGCGTCGGCGGGAGGACGCTCAGGCCAATGAAGCCCAGCACCGCTTCCCAGATGACCATGGCGGCCAGGTCCAGGATGGAGACCACCAGGATCGAAGCGCCGATGTTTCCCAGGATGTACTTGAAGATGACGCGGAAATCACTGGCCCCCAGGGCCTGCGCGGCCTTGACGTATTCCTTGACCTTCTCACCCAGCGCGACGCCGCGGGTCACCCGGGCATAGATGGGCCAGTTGCCGATCGCCAGCACGGCAATGATGGCCGGCACCGTCGGCGTGGTGACCGCCAGCACGCTGATGGCCAGGATGACGACCGGGAACGCCAGCTGAATGTCCGTCACCCGCATGAGCAGGGAGTTCACCCACCCGCCGTAGTAGGCCCCCAGCATGCCGACCACCGTGCCGAAGACCACGATGATGGCCACCACGGCGGACGCTCATGAAGAGCGACAGCCGCATGCCGAAGATCAGGCGGCTGAGCATGTCCCGGCCGAGCTCGTCCGTGCCCAACGGGTAGGTCGTCGTTCCGCCGGGCAAGAAGGCGGGCGGCCGGAACAGGTTGCTCACGTCGAACGCATAGGGATCATGCGGGGCGACCCAGGGAGCGAAGATGACGACGAACGCGTAGATGCCGACGACCGCCGCGCCGATCATGCCGTACTTGTCGTGCAGGAAGCGAGCCCAGAAAGTGGTCCTCTGCATCCGCTCGGGCTCACGCCGCTGTCCGAGCACCACCTCCTTGCGCTGGCCCAGAGCTCTTGAGGTGCCGCCTGCCCGGTTATTTGCGGTTCACCACTCAGTAGTTGTGGCATAGGATTGACTGCTCCAGAGTCGCCAAGGTCTAGGAATGGCGATCTACAGGCTACTCAAGGCTGACCCGGGGGTCGATGAAGCCGTAGACGATATCGACCCCGATGTTGATCAGCACGAAGACCGAGGCAAAGACCAGCACGATGCCTTGGACGACCGGGAAGTCGCGTTGCAGCATGGCGACAATGGTCAGCAACCCCAGGCCCGGGTAGTCAAAGACAAACTCGACGATGATGGCGCCGCCGAGGATGTAGCCGAGGTGGATGCCGAACACCGTGACCAGCGGGATGGCGATGCTGCGCAGCGCATGCTTGAACAGGATCAGTCGATTGGGGATTCCTCGGGCGCGCAGTCCGGTGATGAAATTGGCCGAGAGGATATCGGCCAGGCCGAGCCGGATCTGCCGCAGCCAGAGGGGGATCAGCGACAGCGACAAGACAAGGGCGGGCAAGATGGCGTAGGCTGGACCCTCATAGCCCATGGCGGGCAGGAGCTTCCACTTCACCGACACGAGCAGGATCAGCACGATCCCCACCCAGAAGTTGGGCAGCGATTGGGCGCCGATCGCAATGAGCAGCACCATCTGATCCCAGATCGTGTTCTTCTTCAGCACAGACAGGATGCCCAGGGAGAACGAGATGACGACGACAAACACCATCGCCAGCCCGGTCAGGAGCAAGGTGTAGGGAATGCGCTCGACGATCAGATCGAGGACCTTGGCCTTCTCATACTGCTCGACGCCGGTCCGCTCGGTCTCCGTCACGAAATTATGCAGGCCCGAATGGGCACTCCCGCCCTTGGAGCGGAAGATCGATGTCCCCAGGTCGCCATGAACCACGCCTGTCAGGTAGTCCCGGAACTGGACCAGGAGCGGCTTGTCGAGGCCCATTTCCGCCCGCAGGGCGGCAATCGTCTCCGGCGTGGCGCCTCCGGCGGCGATCAGGCGGGCGGGGTCGCCGGGGATGACCCGGATGGTGAGGAAGATGACGAACGCCACCAGAGATGACGACCGCGACGCTCCACATCAGTCTCTTGAGTATGTAGGTAAGCATCGTTATTCCTGCAGGCTCGAGAGTCTCGAGCCCATCGTTCGACTGCTGGATCGGCACCCGGATGGCAGTCGCCGGCGCCAGGGAGGTTCCGGCAGTCCAAGCGATGGATCAGAGTGCTCTCTTCTTCGCCCGCGTGCGGGGCCTCCGGTTTCCGGAGGCCCCGCAACCACTGAGGCGGCTAGGCCTTCTCGATCTTCGAAATACCGAAGTAGCCGCTGTTGTACTGGATGAACCCCTTGTTGCGCTTGTTGACGCCGGTGATGAAGTTGTGAGCCGCGATCGGGATGCTCGGCATCTTCTTCGCCAGCAGAGGCAGCGTTTCCTCGGCCAGGATCTTCTTGCGCGCCTCGAGATCGACCGTGCCGTTCTCCTTGTCGAGCGCGGCGTTGATCTCGGCGTCATCGATGAAGGTGATGGCCGCCAGGCCGCCCCGCCACATCGGGAACATGATCAGGTCGGGCTCGGGGTTGCCGATGCACCAGCCGCAGGTGATCATGTGGCCCTGGTCCGGGTTGTAGAGCTTGTCACCCCAGGCCGCCGGATCGCCAACCACCAGCTTGACCGGGATGCCGAGGCTCTGCCACATGGCGGTGACGAGCGTGGCCCATTCCTTGTCCTTGGGGTAGCGGCCCACCGGGCTGTTGAACTCCAGCTCGGGCAGGCCCTCGCCATCCGGGTAGCCGGCTTCGGCCAGCAACGCCCTGGCCTTGGCGGGGTCGTACGTCGGGAAGTCCGGCACGTCGGCGTAGCCCAGCTTGAGGGGCGGGAAGTGCGCGTAGATCGGATAGCCGGCGGTGTCCATGATCTTCCAGACGGCTTCCCGATCGATGGCGTGGGCCATCGCCAGGCCGAAGCTTCTCGTTGTCCTTGAACGGCGGCTTGCTGTCGCGGAAGTGGACGAAGACCGGCTCGACGCCCTTGACGATCTGGACCTCGAGGTCCGACTGCGCCATGGCCACCGCGGCCTGCTCGGGGTTCAGGCGCTCGGCGGCATCGACTTCGCCGGCCAGCAGCGCCAGCAGGCGGGTGTTGACGTCGCCGATGTAGCGGAACTCGAAGTTCTTGATCTTCGGAGCCCCGTCCCAGTAATCGGCGTGCGCTTCGCAAACCGTCGAGTCCTTTTCCTGCTTGACGTACTTGTACGGGCCGGTTCCATTCGGCTGCCCAGACAGCGTGCCGTTCTTGATGTCATCGGCCGACATCATGCGCATCCAGTTCAGAGCCCAGAACGCCGAGGCGCTCGGCTTCTCGGCAATGGCGCGCACGGTGTACTTGTCGATCACCTCGGCCTTGAACACGACCTGCGTGAAGAAGAAACCAGGCTTGGTCGTGTCACCGTAGTACTCGATCGTGGCCTTGGCATCCTCCGCATCGAACTCGGAGCCGTCGTGGAATTTGACGCCCTCGCGCAGCTTGAACTCGAAGGTCAGGTCATCGATCTGCGTGTAGGAAAGGGCGAGCTGCGGGATGATCTCGGTCGGATCTTCCTCCGGCACGTTCGTGGCGTAGAAGCCCTCGAAGATCCCCCGCTCCACGATCAGCTGGCCGAGGTTGGTGTGGGTGATCGGATCCCAGTTGCCGGTGACCGCTTCGGACGTGGCCACAACGAATGTGTCGGCGGCAGGTTCAGCTGCCCCGGGAGCCGTGGTCGGCGCGACCTCTCCAGTCGTCACCTCCGGTGCGCCTCGGGCGGGGTCCCGCACGCCGCCAGGGCGCCGCCGATGGCCGTTAACGACATGCCCAACATCCCGGCCAGTTTGACGAATTCGCGGCGGTTGATCTTGCCCTGCATGTACTCGTGGATCAGTTCCTTCTCGGACATGGAAGGTGGTCCCTTCTCCTCTGATCTGAGGATTGCATCATCAGGCTAGTTGAGGAAGGCGACACGGGCTCACCGCTACCTGGGGTTGACTTGTTCGATAGTCGGTCTCCTTTTCTGCCGTCGGTCCCGTTGGCAAACCTGATGGGCGGGATGTGGCCTGCTTCCTGGTGGGTAGTTCGAGCGACGTTGGCCCGGCCCGACGTGGCTGTGCAGCAGCAAGGCAGGGCGACATTCGACCAGATGAGGCGCCGGGCCGGGATGCTGAAACCTGATCCTTGACCCTTGGGGACGGCCACGATTCGGCTGGCGAACAGGCTGGAACTGGGTAGAGTCGGAGCGAATTGTATCCCCCCAGAGTGTCGCCGCCAATCGTCATTGTCATATTATGTCAACTTTGATGGCGTTGCCACGCAGCAATCATCATTCTTCAAGGATGGACGTCCAACCTCTACAATGATATGCCGGAAAATGGTTCCGTGTCAACAGTTAGCCGCAAACGATTGCGGACCGCCTGTCGTTTAGCATGCCAAGTGTCACATTGACTGGCTGGATTGGCGTCCTCCTCTCCTTCTTGGTGAAGGACTGACCTTGTTCCAAGCGGTCGGGCTTGGCCTCGCCGTCCCGCCTCAGAAGAACGAGCACCGTTGCCCGTCCCCCCAGCAAGCCCTCGAACTCAGGGCCGGGCACAAGAGACTATCGCCTTATCCGGCGGCCCGGCTTCATCCATCCCAGGCACGCCACCCCGTTTCCGGTGCACGCAGACTGTGGCTGGCACACAGCTCAGTTTATGGAGGATCCGTCCGGCGCCAATGGGATCCAGGAGCGCGATCGACTTACCCGCCAGCCATCGAAATCCCAACTGCCTGACTGCGTCCGGCTGGACTTGGCGACTCAGGGACAGCCCTCTTCGCTTCCCTAAGATGCTCCAGTCTCACCCGGAAACTCCGACATCTGCCGTCCGGCGGACAGCAGCCTCCCGCGTGACAGTCCCAAAGGCGCTCCCTTCACCTTGGATCCCTGGCAACGTCGGCTCAATGCCGCGCAGAGCATGCACCTGTTCGTCTTGCCGCCGCGCCCCATCATGCCGAATGGGTTTGGGGAGAGAGCGCATCCCACCCTCCTCAAGGAGGAGTTCCACGCCCACTACGGCGAAGACTCCGGATCTGAAGAACATCTGCCCCGCTCTGTGACGCCAGGAGTGTGTTTACAGCAGCATCCAACCACCTCATGCACTTGGACGCATCACGCTCGGCGAGGCGCCTCAGACAATGCATCTCTACGCTTGCCCCAGCAGACGTTACGTCTCATAATGTACTGATCGGAACGGGAGTTAGAATTCACGCACTGGGTGGGCTAAGATTCGAGAGTCCCTTGCCTAGTTCGGCGGGAGATAGGTCACCCCTCGCATGTCATCGTTGCCGGCCCCCGAAGAAGACGTCGTCCGCCCGAGTGTGGATCTCAGGCTGTTCACGCGTCCCGCAGTCAAACAGCGCAAGAACTTGAGAGATTTGCGAGCAAATTCGCGCCCTGGTCGTCAGCGGCAAGCTCAAACCCGGCACCCAGCTCCCCTCCGAGGTTGAACTCGCTGGGGCGTTTGGGACGAGCCGCAACACGCTGCGAGACGCCTTGAACATCCTTCACCAGGAAGGCACCATCATCCGCCGGCACGGGGTAGGGACCTTCGTCACCCGCCAACTTTTGATGCCCAACCGCCTTGACGTTAACCTCAGCACGACTGAACTAATCCGCTCAACGGGCGGGGAGCCCGGCGATGCTCAGTTCAATGTGCGCCAAATTCAAGCGGAGGAGTTCTGGGCGGATGCCCTGGACACCTACATCGGCGCCCCCCTAATCGAGGTTCGAGCGCGTGCGAACTGCGGGCGAGAGACGCGTCGTCTATTCCATCGACCGCTTCCCGCAGGCGCTCTTGGGGCTCAGCCAACCACCGATGACACCGGCCGATGTTGAGCCGTACCTTCTCCAAGAGCAGTCCATCTACAGGCTCTTGGAGGCTCGCCTTGGTCTGTCGATGGACTATGGCGTAGCCACCCTCAAGCCCGCAATTGCCGACGGCAGATTGGCGCAGATGCTACTGGTACCCGAGGGCACCCAATTGATGTTCCTTGGGCAGACGGACTACAACGGCGGCGGCCAAGCTTTGCTTGTGTCACACGAGTACCACGTCGCCGACGTCTACTCCTTCACCGTCTACCGCAAGAGATAGGCATCTGCTCCCATCATCGTCCAGGAATGTCCCCTAACTGCGGGCATGAGTTTGATCTCCGCCCAGAAGACCAGTCCAACGCACAGAAGATGCGGGACCGGACAAGGTCCCATCGCGAGCGGGGTGTCCCCGCTTTCCACACCCATCCGCGGAGTGGATCCCTGAACTGATCTCTCACGCGTCAGAGTGCATGCATCGCCTCCGCCTCCCAACCCGATGCCCGCACTCTGTAGTTCTGACAACATACGTGTACCGGAATCGAACTCGCGTCATGAAGTGATACCCAGAGGAGTTCCCTGGAAGGCCACAGTAGGGCTCACGGCTATTTGCAGTTGGCTGTCCCAACAGTTGTCGGAACAGCCAACCCGTAAGGTCAACGGTAGGGGGATTGATCGAGTTAGTTCACATCCGTGAGGTCGAGGGCCGTTCGCCCTCGGAGACCCCACGAGCGGAGCGAGAGGGGCGCCGGGCTGCGCCCGCAGGGCGCCGGCCCGAACGGGGTTCGAGCCCCCCGCGCCCACCAGATCGACATCCTTGTCCTCATGGTTGGCCCGCCCCCCGGGGGGAACCGTGAGGACTACTGCTCTCGCGCAGATTGCACCCCTGCCGATGCGGGGTCACCCAGGAGCGGCGAGGAAGCAATACATCGGGTTGGCCGAGCCGGGTCCCGCCGGCGCTCACCCCGACGTTCGAACTCCTCCCGACCGTTATGGTTCCATGAGTTCGACCGCGACGCTCCAGCCCGCGTTGGGCGGCGGCATGCCGCAGGCTCCCCCAGGTGGCGGAGGCACAGGCTCCCCGGCTGATGGATGCGGCCGGGGAGCCTATCCGGTAGAATAGGTCTGATGCCCCGCACGGACGGATTCACGCCACCATCCCGCAGCTCATCAGCGGTCGGCATCAAGGAGCGCATATGGCGAGCAAGAGAATGAGCAAGGGCCAGTTCGTGAACGCCGTCGCCGAGAAGAGCGGTTTGACGAAGAAGGAAACCAACGCCGCGCTGGACGCGATTACCGCGGTCGTAACGCGCGAGCTTGGCAAGAAGGGACCTGGCGAGGTCGTCTTCCCGGGCTTACTCAAGCTGACCGTCGTCAACAAGCCCGCCACGCGCGAGCACGCGGGTGTCAACCCCTTCACCAAAGAGCCGATGGTCTACAAAGCGAAGGCGGCGCGCAAAGTGGTGAAGATCCGCGCCCTCAAAGCGCTCACCGACGCCGTCTGACCTTCATCCGTTCGACAGACGCCTTCGGTAGACCGCAGTGGCAGGCTCGGTCTCGCGGACGGGCCCGACAAGGCAGAAGTTGAAGGACCTATTCCCTGGATGACCGAAGGGGGCAGGTTCCGTTCGCGTCCGGTGCTCTCCCGGTCCTGGTGGAGATCAGCCGCGCGATGCCGTCGGTGCCTGTAAGCGGATCACCGGCCGCATGCCGTCCTCGCATCTAATGCATTTCTTGCTCCCCGGCCGCATCCGTCGTCTTGGCAACACCCAGGTCAACCACCGGAGTGGTACCCTTTACGGAGAAACGGGGCAACGCATCCTTGTAATGCGTCTTCCGTTCAGGGCCGCTTGGCAGGCAGCGGCAGAAGCACTTGGGTAGAGAGCTTGTCGACACCCTCCCCGACAGTAACCTGCTGACCGAAGCGGGCGGGCCCCGAACAACCCGAGGCCTCTCGCCGAGCCATCTCTCGCCGTCGCCGGAGATCGAGCCTCCGCCTGTCATGAGATCCCACCACGCGCCTGACGCAACCATCGAGCCACCCTGTGCTCTGGCACCCTCACCAGGTGCAGCTCGGGCCCGACGGTCAGCCCTGCTCGCTCGAGCCAGCGCTGGGCACCGACTTTCCAGTTTCGTTCGTTGTAGACTTCCGGCATGACCGCCGGGCAAAGACGGAGTGCAGTGCCCCTTGGAGGTGGGTGTGCAAAGACAGACGTCGAGGTCCCAGCCAAGCCGCGCCTCCTCCGGGCGAGATCTCCCTCGCTTCAGGCCATCGACCCCGGCGTGAGGACCGCTTCATGAAGTCCTCCTCGATCCCTCCATCGCCCGGGCGTGAACTGGGCCTGTATCGCAGCGCCTTCGAGGCTGTCACCGACGGATTGATCCTTCTTGATCTGGAAACCGGGGGCATCGTCGAGGCCAACCCCGCGGCATGCGCGATGCACGGATACACTCGCCAGGCTTTCCTTCGGCTGCACGCCGCGGAATTGATCCACCCCGACAGTCAGCGCGTTTTTGACCATTCCCTGCGCGGGGTACAAACCGGCGCCGTGTTCGACCCACAGGTACTGCACGTCCGCCGCGACGGCTCGACGTTTCACGCTTCCTGGCGCGGGACATCCTTCATGCACCAGGGTCGGCCGTGCCTGCTGGGCGTCGTACGGGACGTCAGTCGGCGCATCCGGGAGGAGCAACGCCTTCACCAGCGTGTCAAAGCCCGCACGCGCGAGCAGGCCGCGCTGCTTGAGATCTCACATGCCCTGGCATCCACACTCGAACTCCAGCCGGATCTGGTCCTGGAACAAGTGCGTGGAATCATCGAATACCAGCACGCTGCGCTCTTCGGGTTGACCGATTCGACGCTGACGGCCCTGGCGGTGCGCGGGCCGCAGCTCCTCGAGCAGGCTGCACCCTTCCAGATCCGTCTGAAGGGGCCCGAGACCCTGGCCGCCTTGTTCAACGGTCACCGGCCGATTCGCATCGCAGACATCCGTAGCCCCGACCCGGCGGCGGAGCTTCTACGTTCACTCCTGACCGGGGACGCAGCCGTGCTCCTGGAAGGAGTGCGCGCCTGGATGTGGGTGCCCGTGGCCGGCAGGGGCCGGATCCTCGGCGGCCTGGGCGTTGCACATCCACGTCGTGATTACTTCACGGCCCACCATGCTGCCCTAGCCCTGTCGATGGCCGACCAGGTCGCCATTGCCATGATCAATGCCGAGCTGTACGAGCAAGCCCGGGCGCTCGCCGCGCTGCAGGAACGCCAGCGCCTGGCCCGCAATCTCCACGATGCGGTCAATCAATCGCTCTTCTCCGCCGGGCTGATCGCTGAAGTCCTGCCGCGCCTGTGGGAGCTCGACCCGGTCGAGGCGCGGCAGTCGCTGGAGGACCTGCGCCGGCTGACGCGCGGCGCCCTGGCCGAGATGCGCGAGTTGCTGGCCGAACTGCGGCCCTCGGTCCTGACCGACAGCAGCCTGGGGGACCTGCTGCGCCAGCTGGCCAATGCCTTCACCGGCCGGACGAATGTCTCGGCCAGGGTGACCATCAGCGGGGAACATGTCTTCTCCGCCAGACTCCAGGTGGCGCTGTACCGGATCTGCCAGGAAGCGCTCAACAATATCGCCAAACATGCCGGCGCCAGTCTCGTGATGATCGATCTGCAATACGAGTCTGCGGTAGCGCAACCTTCCTCACCCATCGACCACCCCAAGACGCCCGAGGAGATCGGGGTCCGCTCGGTGGAAATGCGGATCCGCGATGATGGACGCGGATACGACGCTGCGCAGCCCACGCCCTCCGGCCACTATGGGCTGGCCATGATGCTCGAGCGGGCTGAAGCCGCCGGCGCTCGGCTGGAAGTGGTCAGCCCGCCCGGGCACGGCACCGAACTCATCGTGCGCTGGCAGCCACCCCCCGAACAGGAGGCCCCATGACGTCTCCCTCCCCACGGATCCGCGTCCTGGTCGTAGACGATCATCCGATGGTCCGCCGTGGGCTGGCGACATTCCTCAAGGTGTTTAGCGACCTGGAGATGGCCGGGGAGGCCGCCGACGGGAAGGCGGCCATCCAGCTGTGTGTCGATCTCCAGCCGGACGTGGTCCTGATGGACATGGCCATGCCGGACATGGACGGCGCCACCGCGACACGCCGCATTCGCAGCCAGTCCGATACGATCCAGGTCATTGCGCTGACGAGTTTCAAGGAAGAGATCCTGGTCCAGAGTGCGCTGCAGGCCGGGGCGATCGGATACCTTCTCAAAGATGTCTCGGCCGATGAACTGGCCCTGGCGATCCGCGCCGCGCACGCCGGGCGCGCCACGCTCTCGCCCGAGGCCGCCCAGGCCCTGGTCCATGCCGCCTCGAAGTCTCCGCCGCCAGGACTCGATCTAACCGAGCGCGAGCGCGCCGTGCTGGCCCTGATGGTCGAAGGCTTGAACAACACGCAGATCGCTGCCAGGCTGACCGTCAGCCCGTCCACCGTCAAGTCCCATGTCAGCAACATCCTCACCAAACTGGGTGCCTCCAGTCGCACGGAAGCGGTGACTCTGGCGCTGCGCACACGACTGGTCGACTGAAGTCTCTCCGTCCCTCCCCCAAGTGGCGGAGGCAAACACTCCCCGGCCGATGGATGTGGCCGGGGAGACTTTGTTGCACGATGGGTGTATGGCCAGAGTGTTTCTCGCCGATGCTCAGCCCGACGAGCGCAAAGCCCTGCGCGTGTTGCTCCGGGACCTCAAGATGGAAGTGGTCGGGGAGGCTTCGGACTGGGCCGGGACATTGGCGATGGCTCCCACAACCGGCCTGGAGATGTTGCTCGTCGATTGGGGGATGCTGCCGGCCGGTTTGGGAGTAAAGGCACTGGCTGAACTCCGCGTGGCCTGCCCGAACGCGATCCTGGTCGTCCTCATCAGCCATCTCGATGCCCGGCAGCAGGCGGCGCTCTCCGCCGGGGCGGACATGTTCATCAGCAAGAGTGAGACGCCCGAGCGCGTGGCCGAACGCCTGCAGTCCGCGGCGGATGGCCTTCGCGCCTAATCCGAGCCGGGGTCTGCAACGCAGGCGCGCGGTTTGGACCCGCCGCAGGAGGTTGTACCGAGCACCGGGGCGGACGGGGATCGTTTCCACGCAGGTTCAGGAGGGTCTGAGTATTCATGAACATGGATGAACTCGCAGGGAAATGGAAGCAAGTCCGCGGCGAGGCCAAGGCCTGGTGGGGCAAGCTCACCGACGACGATCTGGATCGGGCCGCCGGTAAGCTCGACGTCCTGGCCGGCCTGCTCCAGGAGAAGTACGGCTACACCCGCCCGCACGCCGTCGACGAGATCGACAAGCGCGTGACCGAGTATGAGGCTGGCTTGAAGGCCAAGACCGCACCCTTGCGCAGCAGGTAACCGGGGCGGTGCAACACCCCTTCTCGTCGGGAAGGTCTCGGGATCGAAGAAGGGCGCGATTCGGCGCCATCGGAATAGACATGAGGAGAGATCCATGAACATCATTATCTACCTGGTCGCTGCGGCGATCGTTGGCTGGGTGGCGAGCGAGATCATGAAGGACCGCGCCAGCCTGCTGATGAACATCCTTGTAGGCGTCGTGGGCGCATTCCTGGCCGGCTACTTCCTGAGCCCCATTTTCAAAGTCGGAACGATCAACGATGCGGTCAACCTGCCCACCATGCTGGTGACGCTTGTGGGCGCGATCATCGTCATCGCGCTTGTGCATCTGGTCCGCCGTCGAGTCTAACCCGGCCTGCTTTCGCCCGGGTTCGAGCCTATGGGCAGGGGTGCGGTGACGCACCCCTGCCGGGACTTCCGCTCAGGATCATGCCCACAGAGGAACGGGTGTGTGCCTCGATCGCCTGGGCGCTGGAAAAACTCATCGGGGTGCTCTTCAACGGCCCACGCGGCGGACCGGTCGTGGGTGTTACGCAGACCTCGACCACGGACCCTTACACTTCATGGATAAGGTGCGATATGGACACAGCCTTGGACAGGGAAGGTTCGAAGGTGGGCCGGCCCGGAGCGCTCGTGGCGCTTGTGCAGGCCATGAGGGGCATGGTCGCGCGGCTGATCAGTTTCTTTGCGCTCACACAAGCCGATCGATTGAAGGTTGGCATCTACTGGCGGAACGTGGAGGGTGACGGATAGCGGCCGGGCCAGCCTGGTTCACACTCATTCCCTCCTCGCTCCCCGCGAGGGCCCTCTCCATCCATTCCGCAGTCAAGGAGATTGCCTCTTGGGAAGGCACATCAATGATCACGCATCGGATCCCGGTCGGACGAATGACGTTCTTGTCGGTCTGCTGGTCGGCGGTCTGGCCGGCGCAATGGCGACGTTGATCCTTGCACCCCAATCGGGGAAGCGGACGCGCACCCGACTGCTTCAGGTAGGCACTCAATGGCGCGACCGAACCATGAACCTCGTCAACATCGCTATGGACCGGGCGCGCTCCGCACCTTACGGCACTGCCGCCGGCGCGCAGGGCCAACGCAGGCATACGTGGCGCCTCGACCATGATTCGCTCATCCGACAGCTCGACCGCGTGTCCGCGTCCCTGCATGCCGGGAGGACGGCGATCTATGCAGGCTAAGCTCGCAGGTTTCGCCTCCCGTATGCCGGCTGGGATTGTTCGTTGAACCCGGTATCCATCACCCGGGCAAATTGGAGAGGATACACACGATGAGATTCACCAAGAACATCGGCATGCTTCTGTTGGCCATCCTCCTGATCGCCTGGGGCCTGGCACAACTCCTGGGGCTGGGTGGCCTCTACCCACTCCTGGCGATCCTGGCCATCGCAGCCGGCATCTTCCTTCTGCTCGGCCGCTAGCCTGCCGGCCGTTCGCCTGTTCGGCTCACCGATCACGGGCCCTGGGAGTTGGTCGATCGACCGCAGCCGAAGTTCCACACACGGTGCGACCGGTCATCAGCCGTTTGGTGCCTGGCGAGATCGGATTCCTCTCGCGGTGTCGCGTCTGCAAGACGCGGCACCTGGCCTGAGCAGCTCAGGTCCGAGCATTCGGGGGTGCGAGATTCCGGTCGAGGATCGAAGTGCGGCCCTGTCCCACGCGCCTGTCCTTGGCGTGCCGAAGGTCCCCCAATTGGCGGGGACGGACACCCCCCGGCCGATGGATGCGACCGAGGGGCACGTGTTGTAGGATGAGTTTGTGCCTCACCCAGGCATGTTCGTTGTCCGATCCGCATCTTGGGAGCGGTGGGCTTCGCGTGGACCGATTTCCACCCTCACCGTCCCAAGCCAATAGTTCAAGAGGAGGACTCTCATGTTGTGGACGATCGTCGTGATCCTGGTAATCCTCTGGCTTCTCGGCTTTCTGGGCCCGAGATACATCCCCAGCATCCCTCGCATGGGCAACGCGGTCCACACACTGCTCGTGATCGTCGTCATTCTGGTTCTCCTGAATCTGCTGGGGGTCATCTAGGCACAGCCCGAAGGACGACGGGGGCGCGAGGCTAGCCGCGGCGGAGGAAGTGCTCTGCCTCGAGCTGCCGGCTGGCCGAAATGACCCCATCAGGGTCAGCACGACTCGACCAGCCGGGATTTGTAGGTGAGCATCATTTGCCCACACCGGTCCAGGTAGCCGGCCTCCGGTATCCATTGGTCGCGGGGTCCGCCCCTCCGCTCCGCCGACGGAGGCCTCGCCACGCCGTCACCACGGTTCCCACCCTCGGGGTAAGGGAGCTATCGCATCCACCCTCTCTATCGGGTGGTTTCTACATTCAAGGCAAACATGAATTCTCGCGACACGAACCACCGCGCCATCCTGGAACGCATCGCCCATCGAGCCATGCTGGATCGTGGGCTGCTGCCCGATTTCTCTGCGGCAGCCATGGCCGAACTCGGCCGGATCCAGCCGCCGACGGAGGGGGACGGACGGCTAGACGATTCTTCCGTTGGGGTCCGTGACCTGCGCAGCCTGCTGTGGGCTTCCATTGACAACGACGACTTCGCGTGACCTCGATCAGCTCACCGCCGCCGAGGCTCTGCCCGGAGGCCAGGTGCGGTTGCTCGTCGCCGTGGCGGACGTCGCCTCGCTGGTGTCCAGGGGCTCCGCCATCGACGAGCACGCACGCCACAATACGACCTCGGTCTACACCGCCGGCGGGATCTTCCCGATGCTCCCGGACAGGCTCTCCACCGATCTCACCTCGCTTAATCCCGGCGAAGACCGCACCTCCGTGGTGGTGGAGATGGTGATCGATGCCGATGGAACGCTTCGGGGCTCGGACGTCTACCGGGCGCTGGTCAGCAATCATGCCAAGCTCGCCTACAACAACGTGGCTGCCTGGTTGGATGGGGGCGGCGAACCGCCGGAGGCTCTCGCCGCCGTCCACGGCCTGGACGAAGCGCTGCGACTTCAGGATCGGGCCGCCCAGAGCATGATGCGCCTTCGGCAGGTCCAGGGGGCGCTCAGCCTGGACACCATCGAAGCCAAGGCGGTGTTTGACGGCGATCAACTTCGCACACTGGAACTCGATGAGAAGAATCGAGCCAGGCAGCTCATCGAGGATTTCATGGTCGCCGGCGAACGGCGTGACGGCCCGCTATCTCTCGGCCAAGGGATCCCCGTCCATTCGCCGCGTCGTACGCACGCCTAAACGCTGGGACCGGATCGTCGCCCTCGCCTCCGAACGCAAGGCAACCCTGCCGGATCGCCCGGATTCGAAGGCGCTGGAGGAGTTCCTGATCAAGGAAAAGGCCGCCGATCCCTGCGCTTCCCCGACCTTTCGCTGGCCGTGATCAAGCTTCTGGGCTCGGGCGAATACGTGGCCGAGCTGCCGGGCGGAGACGTCCCGGGTCATTTCGGGGCTGGCGGTCAAGGACTACGCCCACTCGACGGCCCCCAATCGCCGCTATCCCGATCTGCTCACCCAGCGTCTGATCAGGGCGGCGATCGCCGGTCAGCCCGCGCCCTATCGCAAGGACGAACTGGACGACCTGGCCGCGCACTGCACGGAAGCCGAAGATGAGGCCACCAAGGTCGAACGTCAGGTCGCCAAGTCCGCCGCCGCGCTTCTGCTCCAATCGAGGATCGGCGAGCGGTTCGATTCGATCGTCACCGGGGCTTCCGAGAAGGGCACGTGGGTTCGCCTGCTCACCGTCCCAGTGGAAGGGAAGCTGGTGCGAGGCTTCGAGGGAGCAGATGTCGGCGACCGGCTGCGCGTGCAGTTGACGTCCGTGGACGTTCAGCGGGGATTCATCGATCTGACGAAGCTCGATGCATCGAGGCTCTAGGGCTTGCCCTCTTGCTGCCGACGGCCAATCGAGCATTGGCCTCGATCTTCCGGAGAGGTTGAAGTCCCCTCTGCCTGCCGGCAACATCTCGCCCACGGCCGCGGCGTCCGGATCCATCATCCTTCCCCGTTCCGGATGGTGAAGCACGGCCGATCCGATCGCCGCATA
>CAWFSV010000020.1:0-170412 GCA_963818575.1 uncultured Chloroflexia bacterium
CCATCAGCTTGAGGACGAGCAGTTTGCCGGACCCGGTCCAACGTACCGTGATATGTGTGCCCCCATCGGTGGGCAGGAGTGTCGTTTCTACCTCTGCTTCGAGGGCGTCTCCGCAAAGTCCTGGGGATAGGTATCGCCGGGTTCGGTTCAACGGCGAGAAGCAGGTCTTCCATGACATATGGCTTCCCGTCTTGCAGGTAGTGAAGGCGAGCCCTCGATCCCACAAGGCCCGGGGTCTCGGAGATGACCTCTAATCGCTCGAGGAAGCTTGAGTTCCAGAGGACAGCCTTCGCAGGATCCAGGATGACCTTGGCGACTTCGTGTGGTGGCCGATCGACATGGATGGTGCTTCGAATGGTGGTCTTCACCTACATCTCCTCCTGCGACAGCACCTGCGGTTGCCCAACGGCCTCGAGCTAAGCTGCCCGGCGGAAGCGGGCAGGAGCCCCATCACTCTACGTCAAGCGGGCGGGTGAGACAAGAACCCCCGAAGGCCCAGCCCGCCGGGTCAGCTTCAGCGAGTTGTTAGGCGGCCTGTTGTCGTGACCCTGCGGAACCAAGTGAAGAACAGGGTGCCAAGTCCGATGACAAGGGATAGCGCAGCTGACGCTATTGGATAGAGGAAGTACGGAGCGACCGGTATCTCGGCGGATGTGTCTCGCCAATAGAGGATCGTGCCGTCGTCGCGAATGGCGAAGCTCGTGAAGTGGTGATGAGGCTCACCGAGCTCGCATACTGTCTCTGAGGCCACGGTGTCGTGAAGCTCCGTCGGCCACCGCCGGGGGCGGCAACCAGGATCAAGCGGGGAGGAGGCTGCATGTGTCTCGACCGCCCTCCAGCAGGAGGCTCCCCAGTCGATGTAACAGTCATACATGTTGCCAGATGCTGCCTCCACGATCAGGCTCTGATAATGTGCCTCGAGAATTCGCACTGGGGGCTCTGGAGGTGAAGGCAATGCCTCCCAGCGCTGCAACCAGCCGGACACGTCAGCATGGGCAACAAGGATGCCGAGAAGCGTCCCGACTGCTACGAAGATGAGGACGCTGATGACTGCCCTACCCATAAGCGCCCCCCTCGGGACTGTCAGCGGACCCGCTCAGGCCGCCTAACGGCCTCGAGCTAAGCTGCCCGGCGGAAGCGGGCAGGCTCCCCATTACTTTCGGCTCGCCGGCGGGCGGGGCAAGCGCCGCGAGGCGCCGCCCGCCGGGTCAGCTTCAGCGAGTTGTTAGGCGGCGCTAGTCTGCGGATGGCGCGAGACCCTGCTCATCGCGCCCTCAATGCATTCGGCGTGTGCCCAGTAGCGCGCTGGGATGGGCGGCGTCTCCGACTTCTAACGCATAAGGGTGTCTGCCCACTATCGGAATGGCCCGGCCGCAGAACACGCATCGAGCCTTTGGAGGGATCCGCCCGCGCTCATTTAAAGCGGATCGGGCGAGACAGATGAAATTCGCTGAGCCTCAAAGCAAGGACTGTGCACCAAGAGAGTGACTGGCCGGGCGTCGGAGGGAGGCTCAGACCTCGACCCGGAGACCAGGCAGTTGGCCTTCTTGGATGCAATTCACCAATCTGCAGACGTTGCTTTCGGTCATCGAAGGGACCCTGACCAGCGACGCCTAACGGCCTCGAGCTAAGCTGCCCGGCGGAAGCGGGCAGCTCCTCCAGTACTCTACGCCACGCCGGCGGGCAAGTCAAGCATCCCCGAAGGCCCAGCCCGCCGGGTCAGCTTCAGCGAGTTGTTAGGCGCCCGACCCTGTCGAGCTGGTCGTGCGCACTGGCCAATGTGATGTCCTTGACCTGAATGTCGCGGGAACAGGCGTCAGGCATCCAACATCCCAATTCGAAGTGAGCGACATTGCCCAAGTCGGGAGCGTAGGACACTGAGCACACCATTAGGGGAAAGGAGAGGGCACACTCTCGGACCATAGCGAAGAGCCCATGTACTGTGAGCCCGCGCCATGCGTCAAGGTACTCGGCAGGCACTGAGTAATAATCGTTCAGGCGAACCGAGATAAGCTGCGGCGTCCTCCACGGTTAGTAGGTTCTGCCCTGCCGATGGGAACATGGAGGTTTCCAATACGACCATCTGATAGGTGGCGTGCCCGAGCCTTTGCCATCGCGAGACGTAGATGGCGTTTCGGGCCAAGAAGGAACACCAAGTGCAGGAGATAGATCGCAAGCGGGATGGCCAGAATGACTGCACAGCTGCGGGCGCAACCCCATGGACGACTAGGAGGTTGGCTAGGATGGGATGGTCCCACGGACTGCGATTTAATCCCATGTGCCCACAACGCATCCCTTGCTGCGCCCCTAATGTGACGGTTGGGATCTGAGGCAGCCAGTGCCCTCAGCGCGGACTTCCAACTCCAGGATCCAGCCGGGGCATCAATGAGATTTTCTCTCAACCGCACCCATACGCTCATACGCGTGAGGACGATGTATCGCGTCGGGTGGTTCGTTGGTCTCTGAAGGGGCAGTGCCACTCATCGGCGAATCCAGACCCCCCACTAGCGACAAGTGCCGGGCGCCGAACGGCCTCGAGCTAAGCTGCCCGGCGGAAGCGGGCAAGCCACGCTAATTCTCGCGCACACCGGCGGGCCAAGTGCCCCACCCTAAGGCCCAGCCCGCCGGGTCAGCTTCAGCGAGTTGTTAGGCGGCCAGTGGTAGGCGGAGGTCAGCGGGGGTCAACAAGGCGGCGTAGCTGGGCATTGGTCACTTGAACCGCCCGCCTATCGCCCTTGTCTCCCCCACTCGAGCGGGCTTTGCATCCCTGCAACATGGATGTCGGGCCTCAGCTTACCCTCGCAATATCGACCGAGATCTCCACCGCCGGAGTTGTTCCTCTATTCTCAAGCCAGTGTGTGGTGTTCCTATCCTCGGGCCAGCCAACTCCGGGCCCATACTCCTTGGCCACTCCGTTTCGATGGTCAGTGATCGTCCCCTGCAGTATGTAGACCATGCCCGGCCTGTCTTTATGGTCGTGAATCGGGCCGATGACGCCTCCAGGTTCGATGGTGAACATACGCATTCGAAGTTGGCGCCCTGCCATGCCCTCGATTTCAGGGCCAAGGTCGAGCGCCGCTAGCAGGTTCACCGTGACACCTTTCGTCTCAGGTGCCGCCTGTTCATTTCTCATCGTCGTCTCCTTCTGTGCGTTCTGGCCGCCTAACGGCCTCGAGCTAAGCTGCCCGGCGGAAGCGGGCAGAATCCCCTCATTCTCGCGCACACCGGCGGGCCAGGCGCCCCAACCTGTCCGCTAGCCCGCCGGGTCAGCTTCAGCGAGTTGTTAGGCCGCATCGTGCCTCGAGCAAGCGGGCCCCTAGATCTCGTCAAGCGGAAGGAACGACAGCCCACAGAGGGCATTCTCTTCAACGGTCGCCTTGAAGGTGGCGTCTGCGAACACCTTCGTGAAGCTCTCCTCCGGAAGGCGGAACAGATGTCTTCCGTGAAGCTTATCCTCAACGAAGGCGTACTTGTCGACGCGCATGATGCGCCCAGACTTGAAGTACTTGAACTGAGCCCTCGAATGGTCTATGCAATCAACCTTCTTGAGATTGAGCACCGAGAGATCTCCCACGGGTGAGGGCAATGGCAGGATCTCGATGATGGTCGGCTCGATGATTGGATAGAGGGCGTTGAGGGCAAACCGGTCGATCACGAAAAAGCCGGCGCAGCCAGGGAAGTGGCTTATAGGCTTGGCCTCTTCGCCGGCCTCGTCGTAGAGCCTTAGGACTGGCGGATCCCAGGCATCCCCGAGTGCATCCCCGCTGCGAAATCGCTCGAGGAGACCAAGGGAGCCATCGGTGGCCGTATTCTGGAAGGAACGGTACGTATCACTTCCCGGATCACGTACCACACTGTGCTGCTCATGATGCTTCGCCCGTTGCCCCGTGAGATGCGGCCTAACGGCCTCGAGCTAAGCTGCCCGGCGGAAGCGGGCAACTCACCCGTACTCTACGGCACGCCGGCGGGCCGAGCAAGCAGCACGTGAAGGCCCAGCCCGCCGGGTCAGCTTCAGCGAGTTGTTGGGCGGCATCCACGCGCCGCCGCTGCTACGGATCAGGGCTTCCAGTCGGCGAACGCGATGTGCGCGCCCACCTTCTTCTCGGGCTGCGGATACTGGTTTAGCCGGTCAGCCAGCCACTCAAACCACTCGGCTCGCACATGGATGCCGGTGGCCTGCCTCTCCCATTCGACAAACCGACGCAGTCGCTGCCATGCTCCCCGGACAACTCCGCCCACAAGCAGATCGAGTGTCCGAAGTGGGACAACGCGGTAGAACACCATGACACCCCAGTACTCGAAGAGGTTCATGAGCAGCGCTGCGGCGTGGCGGCGCTCCTCATGGTCCCGGACATCCCCTGGCTGCGCATCGGCGGGGAGCTCGAGAATCACAGTGAGGGCATCGATCACCTCGCGTTGCACGGTGATGTCGAACACATCCAGGGCTGCCTTCTCTGCACGCGCCTTGGAAGACCGGCGGACCTCAAGGATTCCGAACAGGATGCCGGCGAGTAGTGCGGTTAGGGTCACCACTTGGAGCACAACATTGATGGTCGGCATTCGCTACCTCATCTAAGTTTGCATACGGATGGACGCTACTAGTGTCGAATATAACGACGATGCCGCCCAACGGCCTCGAGCTAAGCTGCCCGGCGGAAGCAGGCAGACACCCAATGATTTCCGCGCACGACGGCGGGCCAGGCGCCTTGCCCTATGCCCGAGCCCGCCGGGTCAGCTTCAGCGAGTTGTTAGGCGGCCACCTTGCGACAGCGCCCGACTGAATGGGGGCGAGGTGGATGGCCTAAGGGAAACTCAGTGTCGAAAGGATCTGTAGAACAAGGTCCCTGCTAGTTGTGGCTGTGTTGCTGGTATGGGCAACTGCAGAGAAAGAGATCTGGCCCAGTTCTTTTCCGGCAAGGCTCCATTGTTCTGTGCCGTCCGCGTTCTGAGTGTGGCAAGCAGGAAGCTCCCCTTCGGCGACCTTGAGGGGTTGATAGCCCTCGGGGCAAGCGCCCCCGAGTCCTGTTCCCCAAACCAGTTCCAGTTCGCCCTCTGGTCCCTTAAGCAACATGCGATGCAACAGCCCTGCGTCCTCATCTGGGAGTGCTTGCATTTGCCAAGTCGAAGGATAACGAATGGCAAAGCCTGCCTCAGGATTTGTGTAGACTTGCCACGCAGCTTCAGGGCTCTGAGTGGGCCCGTTGTCTTGAGCAGGTGCGCCGCAAGCGGACACGAGAAGCATTCCAGCGAAGATGACAGCCATCAGATGTGTTTTCATGTGCTCCTGTATCCTCTCGTGGGGAAGGGCCGCCTAACGGCCTCGAGCTAAGCTGCCCGGCGGAAGCGGGCACGCCCTCCCTACTCTACGCCTGGCTGGCGGGCGAGACAAGAAGCACCTGAGGCCCGGCCCGCCGGGTCAGCTTCAGCGAGTTGTTAGGCCGCAGCGATTCGCGCCGCCCTCAGCTCGGCAGTTCCCCATAGGGCTCGATATCTTCAAGCAGGTACCGCATCTTCTCCAAGTCGGACTTGTCAACCATGTCCTCTCTGTCCTTGATCACGGATTGGAGAAAGGCATGAACGTCTGGGTCTCGCGCGATCCAGTAGACTTGGTTGTTGGTTATGGCTGCCCCAACGATGTCTCTGACTTGCCTCTCGGTGAAGTCGGAGTACTTGGAGAGTTCTGGTAATCAACGTGTGAGTGCGTGCGAAGTTGGGCGCTTCCGCAAGCTCGGCGATTAGCAGGTCCTTCTCCAGCTCAGTGGCGAGCTCAATGTCGGGGAAATGCTCTTTGAAGAAGGTGGACAAGCGCGTGTAGAAGTGGAGCTGCGAGCCCCTGTCGTGTGCCCATTCGTCAGCCAAGTAGGGATCGATCGCGCCACCTTGAGGGGCGAGAGTAGTCGCTGTCATCGGAGATGAAGAAGAGGTCTTCACCTGCAGGCGCGTGCCTTAGGAGGGCCTCCCATATGATTGCGTCGCCCAGGGAGCCCTTCTTCCCCGGGGGGTTGCCAATGTCAGATCGGAGTTGGGCCCGCTTGATATCCCTTGCGATCACAGGGAAGGGGTCGGCTACCTCAAAGAGCTCCTCGATGACCGAGTTGGCTTCAAGACTTCGCTTGAGGGCATCCTCCTCGATCTGCCCAATAAGCTTCTTTAGCGCCTTCTCCGCCTGAGCGAGTGCCTTGTCGAGCTTGTCGTACTCGTCGTACTGCTTGGCAAGTTGGGGCAGCTGGAACGCAGTGCGATTTTCTCGAAGACGTTTGAGCGCATCGGCGATCTTGGCCTGCCTGTTGCGACGGAACTCGTCCTTGACTTGATCGGGGACCACCAAGTGGACCTTCCCTTGCCGCGGAAGAACAGCCAACTTCTTGAGCTCTTCAAGGTCGTCGCTGGAGAGATGATAGAAGGAGAGGACTACGTTCGTGTCGAGGAAGATGTTCACTGTCCCCCCAGTCTCGGCCCCGTGCTGCGGCCTAACGGCCTCGAGCTAAGCTGCCCGGCGGAAGCGGGCTGCTCGACATCTATTCTCGCGCATGCCAGCGGGCCAGGCGCCCCACCCCATGGCCCAGCCCGCCGGGTCAGCTTCAGCGAGTTGTTAGGCCGCTCGCACTCTGGGCTGCGACCGGCCAGCTAGGCAACTGATACCAGGAACAGCATTCCGAAAGCCTGCAAGGCCGCGGAGCCCACGAAGAATGTTGCGCACTGTGGGAGAGTCTCGCCGGTCACAAGTCGGCCGATCGTGGCCATGACAAGTGCCAGCAAGACCAAAGGGATGTAGGCGAGTCGACCGACATCGCGCCGAGGATTGAGAGTACGGATAGGGCGCCGGCTGAGAGAGACGCAATCCGAGCCCGTTGGGGCGATCCCCGGAATACTGAGAAGGCCAGCAGAGCTGGGAGGAAGACGACTTCTATGAAGTAGAAGCCTGGAAACGGCCACATGGATTGGCGGGGAGCGACGCTGATCCAGAAGCCAGCGGTGATGGCCAATCCGTACGCGAGGGCTAGGGCCGAGAGTAGTCTCTCCAGGAGTCTGGGTGGGACCGTGGGTTGGGACGTGGCCACGGGACTGACACCTTCCCTTCCTGGGATCAACGGGCCATCGAGCGGCCTAACGGCCTCGAGCTAAGCTGCCCGGCGGAAGCCGGGCAGAACTCCCTCATTCTCGCGCATGCCGGCGGGCAAGCGCCGCCGCCCTATGGCCCAGCCCGCCGGGTCAGCTTCAGCGAGTTGTTAGGCGGCGAGCGGAGAGTTGTGCGTTCAACCTGTGTCCCACATACCGGCAGCGAGGCACATGAAAGGAACTAGGGCTCGCGAGGTAAAGGGCGATGGTCGCGGCGAGACCCTTGCGAAGGCCGAGTGTTCCGCAACATAGGGCACCCAGAATGCCAGCCAGGATGGCGAAGGCCGCCAATGCTGGCAGAATTGGATCGGAAAGCGAGGGGAGCCAGATGAAGAGATACGCTGACGGGCCGTAGCGAAGAGCGATTGCCGCGGACAGTCCCAAGGACTAAGGGAAGGCAGACGCCTCCCGAGAGGTTGCCACTCCCGGTAGGCGGATTGGCGTGAGAGCAAGCTCCGTACAGATCCGTGAGAGGGGTGAGGGAGTGCTGGCTAGGCCACCCAGGACAAGTGACGCGGCAGCCCCCGCTAGAGCTCCTACGATCCACGGCTTCATTGTCGGAGGAGAAGGCGGAGAAGCCGATGTGGATGAGCCATCCTCCCCTCTCTTTGTGGCCGCCTCAGACCGTTGGAGCTTGCCGCCTAACGGCCTCGAGCTAGCTGCCCGGCGGAAGCGGGCAGCACTCACTGTACGTCGGGCTAGTAGGCGATTTAAGAGCATCCCTGAAAGCGCCGCTCGCCGGTCAGCTTCAGCGAGTTGTTAGGCGGCACCGCGACCGATCTAGGGATTGATGAAGAAGGCGAAGAGGTCGTCGGAGTCCCCAGCATAGGCAAATACCATGGCGTTGGCTCGATCGGTCGCGACGTAGTAGCTCCCTCGTGAAGTATCGGTATCGAATGGCAGCTCACCAAGGGAGACGAGTTCGATCTCCTTGGCCTGCCCGGTGTCCAGGACACTAGAGCGGCATCGGTAGACAGCCAGAAGATGGTGTCCCCGATTTGGTGAGATTGCTCACCGCCGGGCGGATGGAGCTGAAGAGGATCTCGCCAGTGTCCGATTGAGGGCGTGGAATTCTGCCTTCATACTCCCCGCGCGCAGGAGCAGGAGTTCGTCCGTGAGTATCGGTGGGCTGTAGACAGCCCCGTGGATGTCGGTTTCCCAAAGGTGGATACCGGCCCATCGTGTCAATGGCTTTCCCAAATGAAGTGATGGCCGTGGTTGTCGATGGTGACCATGCGACAATGGTCTCGTAAGGCAGGCCGGACGCAAGGATGACGCCAGAGGCGGGGTCGAGGGCGTAGACACTCGAGGGGCGCACCTCTGCGAACAGGATTTTGTCGGCGAGATGGAGGCCGATGACGCTGTGAGGGCAGATCAGGCGCCTTCCTCCAGACGGTTTGCCCGGATGAGGGGTCCATTGCGACCACGTAACCGAAGTCCGTTCCCGCATAGAGGAAGTTGGTCAGATGCGGCGAGAACGCGTGGCCGACCTGGCCAGACTACGGACGGCGCGGCCGGAGCGGATCCCGTCGCGGGCGCGCAGGCCGAGCAAGGACGGTGAAGTTCGTCGAACCCCCCCAGGAATGAACGCTCTCCTGAAGAGCGGCCAGACGGGTGTCGCCCTCGCTGCTGGCGATGAATCGTCGGCGCGACGCCAAGCGAGGGATAGGTCGGATGAGAAGGAAGTACGGCGTTCGGTCGGGAGGATATGCCGCGCGGAGTAGTCGACGAAGGCGCTACCGGCGATTCGGATCAATGCCATCAAGTCGCGCACACCCAGCCAGCGCCAGCGAGAAGACCCGACAGAACAGCGAGCCGAATCGGTTGACCAACGTTTCCCCGAAGGATGACGGTCAGTGCCGCCTAACGGCCTCGAGCTAAGCTGCCGGCGGAAGCGGGCAGAACGCCCTCATTGTCGCGGAGCAGGCCGGCGGGCCAGGCGCCCCACCCTATGCCCCTGCCCGCCGGGTCAGCTTCAGCGAGTTGTTAGGCAGCAGCTCGCCCGGACTTATGCAGTGGAGGCATCCCGTAGGAAGGCTATGGTTCGATCCCATGCCAGGGTCGCAGCCGCCGTGGTTATATGCCTGGTGGCGGTCAGGTTCAAAGAACCAGTGTCCAGTGCCACTGTAGCGATAGAACGTCACCGGGCGGCCGGCACGACTCCGAGGCGCCTCCAGTTCGTCGACGCTGGCCTGCGGCTCAAACTCATCATTCTCTGCGAAGTGACCGAGGTAGGCTGCTCTCGAGTGGCTGAAGTCGTTACCCCCGGTCCCGTAAAAGAGGACGACCGAACGGATGTGCTCGGGATCGGCCTCGGCGAGGTCCAGCGCAAAGTTGGCCCCCAGAGAGAAGCCAATCACGGCAAGGCCGCGGTTTGGTTGGCCGACACGTTCGTTAACGAATGCAACGGCAAGGGCGATGTCTGCCATGGCTTGGGTGCTATCGAGTGCCCTGGACCAGGCGCTCTAGCGTCCTCGACGGTGGATGCGATCTTGCCATGATACAGATCCGGGGCAAAGGCAACGAAACCCGGACCGGCCAGTCGTGTGCAGAAGGCTCTCGTGCTGTCGTTCAACCCCCACCAAGCGTGGAGGACAGTACGCCGGGGGCAGTGCCAGACGGTGGGACGGCGAGAAAGCCCTGAGGTTTAGAGTGTGTCATGTCGACTCCCTATGGCGGTCGTGGTCGATCGCGCTGCCGCCCAACGGCCTCGAGCTAAGCTGCCCGGCGGAAGCGGGCAACGCTACCAGGACTTTAGGACAAGCCGGCTGGCCAGACAAGCATCCCCGAAGGCCCTGCCCGCCGGGTCAGCTTCAGCGAGTTGTTAGGCAGCGCCGCAGGCGGATTGAAGCTGCGGAGCTGCGACAAGAACAGCGGCAACAGCCAAGGCGACTTCAACCAGTACTACGGCCGTCGCGATTGTGGCGAAGCGCATCAGGACGAACTTGCGCTGGGCAATCTTCGCGGTGGCGTGCACCTGACTTAGGAGTTGCCGACTGTATTTCCCTCTGGGGTGAGCTGCTGGAACATCTGCGCAGTGTCATTCTCGTGGGCCGAGGCGAGGGTGCCGAAGAAGAGGCATGACATCGTGCGTGTGACATGAAGCCGCGGGAAGACTGTTGCCAGGGAAGTGGCCGCGAGCACGATCATTCCGGGACCGATCATCCATAGCGAAACGGCAAGCAACGTCTGTGTGGGCCCGGTGGCTACCGCGATGTTCGCCTTGATCGGGGACAACTCGCCCGCCAAGACCGCGACAAGGAGGCCCGCGAGGGCAAAGAGGAAGCCGGCCTTCGTCTCGGAAAACCTTATCGCCTCATCGTTCCTTTCCAGGGCGTACTTCGCGAAATCGTAGATCGAGAGGTCCTCTGTGGCGGCCATGTTCTCTCCCGGGTTGCTTCAGAGTTTCATGTACCAGGCCGTGATCTTGGTCTTGTACTCGGAGCCTTGCCATTGGATAACGCCTGGTTTCCACATGTCGACTTTCGTGCCGTCCTTCGGACCGTACAGGGCAACATCGTCCAGGTTTGCGTACGTGTTTGTGGAAATCTCTACGTGATAGGGCTGCTTTGCCTGCTCGCCGATCGCAACGGCGAAATTAACGCATCTCCCCATGAAGATCAGGTCGTTGTTGTTGGGTTCTCTCGGCAACCCAGCCCGTGTAATAAGCACCTCGCCCCAATCAATCCCGATACCAAAATCCAGCTTGTCATACTTCTCAAACATGGGGGAGAGCTCGACGTCCAGGAGCCACTTGGTCGTCATTGCCGCTCGCACGCAGGCCGTGATTTCGCTCTTGTAGAACGCGGGCCAGAAGGCAAGTAGGCCGTCTCCATTGAAGCTCCTGATGTACCCGTTGAATTGGCGGACCACCGAACACACGACGTGAAGGAATGACTTATGTATCTTGCCGGCGGTTTGCTTGTCATGCAGGAAGAGGAGATCGGTGGAGTGGCGCAGGTCGATGTAGAAGGCGCAGAGCTTCATCTTCTTCGCGGTCTTGCCGAAAGGGACGTCCTCTACGGAGGGGATGGTCTTCGCATCGATGACCTCGTAGTCCCCCTTCAGGTAGTCTGCAACTGTTGCCTGGATCTCGTCGAAGAGAGCCATCGTCCCCCTCCCAGTAATCCCGTTAGCGCTGCCTAACGGCCTCGAGCTAAGCTGCCCGGCGGAAGAGGGCAGACACCACCTCATTGTCGCGCATGACGGCGGGCAAGCCGCCTCCCCCTATGCCCCAGCCCGCCGGGTCAGCTTCAGCGAGTTGTTAGGCCGCCGAAAGTGCTACTGTTCCTGGAGGGTGTGCGCGATTTCCTCGACATAGGGCTCTGGGGGATCTTCAACGTCGGCGAATGTGACCATTGTGAGGACGTACAGGGACTGCTGAATCGGTGTGAAGTACTGAGCTACGGTGACTTTGCCGAAACGCGTTGAAGGCAATTCGGCCTGGAATAGCACGCGGACAAACTGGCGGCCTGAGACATCTTGGAGCTCGTGAAAGATCGGCTTGACGACATATGTCTGATCCCTGAGAAGTTGAACGTACAGTCGCTCGTAGTTCGCCAGTATGCGGGTCTCCGAAACGGGCCCGAGAAGGAAGCCTGACAACGGCGCTTCAGTGATAGAGAGGGCGTGGGCCGTGCCAGTTGGCGAGGAGTTCGGCAGGCTCGAAGCCCGCCAGATAGACGTGCTCAGATGCCCAGTCTTCGGCCCGGGAATATGCCGCAGCCTTCTCCGGGTCGATCAAGGCGAACAGAGCAAAGACGGCTTCGATATTCTCCGGATCTGGAGGGCCAGCTTTCCAGTTTGTTGGGAGACTTACGGAGAAGTGGCGACTGTCGTCGGAGTAATTCGACCATCCGGGCTCGCGATCGGTGGTGGATTGGAGCGGTGGAGCTTCGGAAGGGGCCTGCGGGGTGCCAGTGGGCCCGAGAGACGTGCAGGCTAACGTTGTGACAAGCACGGCCATTGCTGCGAGGGTTGTCGGTTTGTTCATTGAGCCTCCATGTGATGAGGCGATGTCGCCCGGCGGCCTAACGGCCTCGAGCTAAGCTGCCCGGCGGAAGCGGGCAGACTAGCCAGGATTGTGCGCCCCGTCCGCGGGCAGAGCAAGTGACCCTGAAAGCGCCGCCCGCCGGGTCAGCTTCAGCGAGTTGTTAGGCGGCGAGCGGAGCGACCTCAGCTCAGCCAGTGTCCACCATCACTGCGAAGAAACACATGTACGGAAGGAGGCTGGCTAGATAGAGGACCAGCGCCGCGACAAGACCCTTGCGGAGGGGAAGCACTGCACAGCATATACCTGCAAGGACGGCGGCGATCAGCGCGGAGAGAGCGGGAGCGAGGAGAAGCGGGTCCGCAGCGACGGGAAGGAAGGTCAGGGGATACGCCGCGGGACCGATGCGAAGAGCCATTGCGGCGACATTCGCAATGACCAGCGGGGTGCAGACACCTCCTGAAAGGTTACCGCTTCCCGTGGGGGGATTAGCGTGATGGCACTCTTCATACATGCCCGTCAGAGGCAAGAGGGCGAGGCTGGCCAGGCCAACCAGCACGAGCGACCCGGCCGCTCCCGCGATTGCCCCGGCCATCCACGGTTTGATTCTTGGCAAGAGGGAACGAATAGGCGCGTGCTGGTCCGCCATCGTGTCCTCTCTATCTGACAGCCTCAGAGGCCATCGGTTCGCCGCCTAACAAGGGATTTTACAACCTCCTCCCCTCCGCCGCGGGTCTCCCCCTCGGGGGGGATGTGCGCCGAGCAGGAAAGTCGTACTCTCGGGCTGTCCGGGGTGATTCGCGGGCCGCAACGCCGCCTTCGTACCACACCCATCTCCCCCCACCCACCCTCGCCGCCTCACACCCATCTACACGGGACGCCCATGCCCCAGGAAGTGCTCGACCACGCCCGCACCACCCTCCGCCTGCGCCACTACTCCCCGCGCACCGAAGCCTCCTACCTGCACTGGATCCGCCGCTTCATCCTCTTCCACGACCAGCGCCACCCCGCCCACCTCGCCACCCACGACATCGAAACGTTTCTCTCCTCCCTCGCCATCGACCACCACGTCTCGGCCGCCACCCAGAACCAGGCGCTCAGCGCCCTGCTCTTCCTCTACCGCTCGGTCCTCAACCTCGAACTCGACCTCCCCACCCAGCTCGTCCGCGCCCATCGCTCCAAACCGCTCCCCACGGTCCTCACCCGCCAGGAAGTCCAGGAGGTCCTGCGCTGCCTCACCAGCACCCACCAACTCATGGCCCGCCTGCTCTACGGCAGCGGGCTGCGCCTGATGGAATGCCTCCGCCTGCGGGTCAAGGATCTCGACTTCGCCCAACGCCAGATCATCATCCGCCAGGGCAAGGGCGGCCGCGACCGCATCAGCATGCTGCCCGGACGCCCTCGCCCCGGACCTGCTCGACCACCTGCATCACGTCCAGCGCACCCACCAGCGCGACCTGCGATCCGGCCAGGGGTTCGTCCTCCTCCCGGACGCCCTCGACCGCAAGCTCGCCTCCGCCAGCCGCGATTGGATCTGGCAGTTCGTCTTCCCCTCCGCCAGCCTCTCCGCCGATCCGCGCACAGGTCACGTCGGCCGCCACCACCTCGGCCCCACCGGCCTCCAGCGCGCCGTCCAGCAGGCCGCCGCCCTGGCCGGCCTCTCCAAGCGCGTCACCTGTCACACCTTCCGCCACTCCTTCGCCACCCACCTGCTCGAGAACGGCTACGACATCCGCACCGTCCAGGAGCTCCTCGGCCACCGCGATGTCAAGACCACCATGATCTACACCCACGTCCTCAACCGCGGCGGGCTGGGCGTGCGCAGCCCCCTGGACGCCGGCTGATCCCGAAACAAAACGCAGCCCCTCTGGGCTGCGTTCTTCTGCCATGGTCGCGGACGAGGATCAGACCGAGCGTCAGCTTCTGCGTCACCAGCAGACACATCATCCCCATCACCGCCACGGTGAACAGCAGCAGGATCGCCAGGATGAAGCGCTGACCCGGTGTCATGCCCAGGAACTTCTTGCCCGAGCGCCGAACCCGCTTGGCCGCCGGCTGCTCGTCCCCCACTTCCTGGAACAGCGCCGAGTCATCCGACATCTCCCGCAGATTGTCAAACATCCAAGACCTCCTCCGGCGGCAGGCTACTCGTCGCGAGTTTATCCTATTCCGGTGCCCTGTCAATCGGGCGCAGCCGCGAGGCTCCCACACCGGCATGGACCTGCTCACCACTCTCCAGCCTCAGTACCACACCACCCGCAGCATCGATCCCGGTCAGCATGCCGCGCACTTCCCTCCCGGCGGTCCTCGACGCTCACCCACTCGCTCCCGGTACGCCATCCGCTGCCACCAGGCCTCACGCAGGCTCGCACTCCCCAGGCGGGGAACCCAGCGGGCCAGCGACTCCAACACCGCCAGCAGCAGCGTCCCTCGATCGACCGGCCTTCCCAGGACGTGCTCCAGATTCGTCGCCGGGAAGTCGACTTCCTCATCCGGCGGCGAGGACCCGGCCAGTACATTCACGCCGATCCCCAGCACCGCATGCACCAGGCGCTCCGCCTCCCAGCTCGCATCGACCAGCAAGCCGGCGGCTTTCCTCTCTCCCAGCAGCACGTCGTTCGGCCACTTGATCCTCGGCGCCGCACCTTCGGTTTCCAACGCCTCCGCCACGGCCAGCGCTCCGGCCACCCCGATCTCCCATGCCGTCGCCGGACGAACTCGCCTCGGCCGCAGGATCAGGCTCATCGCCAGCGCCGTCCCCGCCCGCGTCTGCCACGGCCGCCCGCTCCGCCCTCGCCCGCGTGTCTGCGAGTCGGCCACCACCAGCGTCCCCTCCGGCGCCCCGGCCGCCGCCAGGTCAACCGCCACGTCATTCGTCGAGCCCACGCTGGCCAACACATGCAGCGGCAGCCCGAATCCACCGATCGGCAGTCGTGCGCGCAATGCCTCTTCCGTGAGCATGCCGGGATTCTACTGGCGGTCGGTGCCTGGGGCCACACGGGCGTCCTCATTGTCTGCTAGAATCCCGCCCAATCCCATGAAGCACCTGTGGTCCCCGTGGCGCATGGAGTACATCGAAGGACACACCAGCGAAGCCGGCTGCATGTTCTGCGCCTGCCTGGCTGCCCCCGATGGTCTCGACAACCTGATCCTGCACCGCACGCCGCAGGCATTCGTCATGCTCAACCGCTACCCGTACACCAACGGCCACGCCATGGTCGTCCCCATTGCCCACCAGCCGACGATCGAGTCGCTGGATGACGCCACCCAGCTCAACCTGATGCAGCTGGCCTCCCGCCTGATGCGCGTGCTGCGCCGCACGTATGCCGCCGAAGCGTTCAACCTCGGCGCCAACATCGGCCGCGCCGCCGGCGCAGGCATCGAGGCCCACGTCCACCTGCACGTCCTGCCGCGCTGGGCCGGGGATACCAACTTCATGGCCACCACGGCCGAGACGCGCGTGATCCCCGAGTCGCTGGAGACCACCTACCAGCGCATGCGCGCCGCCTGGCACGAGCTCGAAACGCCGACGTAGCCGCCGCCCTCCGGCAGCGGCCTGGGGAAGGAATGCCATGAGCCCAAAGTCCGATGCCCGGGAGCCCCTCATCCTCAGCGCCGTCCGCACTCCCATGGGACGCTACCAGGGTGCCCTCAGCACCGTCCCCGCCCCGCGCCTCGGCGCCGTGGTCGTCCGGGCGGCCGTCGAACGCGCCGGTATTCCCGATCTGTCCGCCATCGACGAAGTCCTCATGGGCAACGTCGTCTCGGCCGGCCTGGGCCAGGCGCCGGCCCGGCAGGCGGCGATCTTCGCCGGCCTGCCTCCCACCGTCGGCGCCACCACGATCAACAAGGTCTGCGGCTCAAGTCTCAAGGCCTGCATGCTCGCCGCCCAGGCGATCAAGGCCGGCGACGCCTCCCTGCTCGTCGCCGGCGGAATGGAGAGCATGAGCGGCGCGCCGCATTTGCTCTTCGCCCGCAACGGTTTGCGCTACGGCCACCAACAGGTCATGGACGCCGTCCTGCTCGACGGCCTGTGGGACCCGTTCGAAGGCAGTGGGCGATGGGCATGGCCGCCGAGTACATCGCCGAAGCGTACGAGGTCACCCGCGAGGCGATGGACCTGTGGTCGCTCCAGAGTCATCAGAAGGCGCTCGCCGCCATCCAGGCCGGCAAATTCAAGGCGGAGATCGTCCCGGTCGAGGTCCCCGGCCAGAAGGGGCAAACGGCGCGCATCGAACTGGATGAGACGCCTCGGGCCGACACGTCGCTCGAGAAGCTGGCGGCGCTCAAGCCGGCCTTCAAACCCGACGGCCGGGTGACGGCCGGGAACGCGCCCGGGTCTGAATGATGGCGCCGCCGCCGTCGTCATCGCCAGCCGCGAGAAGGCCGAGGCGCTCGGCCGCACAGCCTCTGGCGCGCATCGTCGGATACGCGCAGGCGGCCGTGCCGCCCAAGGAACTCTTCATCGCCCCGGCCCGCGCCATCCCCCTGCTCCTTCAGCGCATCGGTTGGACGCTCGATCAGGTCGACCTGATCGAACTCAACGAAGCCTTCGCCGCGCAGGTGCTCGCCGACGGCTACGCCCTGGCCGAGGACGGATGGGATTGGGCCAAGGTCAACGTCAACGGCGGCGGCGTCGCCCTCGGCCATCCGGTCGGCGCCTCGGGGGCGCGCGTCCTCACCACGCTGGTCCATGCGCTGCGCGACCGCGGCCTGCGCCGCGGCCTGTGTGCGTTGTGCCTGGGCGGCGGCGAGGCCGTCGCCATGGCGATCGAGACCGTGTAGCATTCGCCATCACGCAAGTCGCACGACAGGAGGACAACATGAACGTCACCAAGATCACCGTCGTCGGCGCCGGGGCCATGGGCAGCGGCATCGCCCAGACCGCGGCGATCGCCGGCTACCAGGTCGCCATGACCGACGTGATCCCGGAAGCCCTCGAGCGCGCCCGGGCAGGCATCGCCCGTTCGGCGGAGAAACTGGCGGCCAAGGGCGCCATCACCGAGGCGCAGAAACAGGCGGCGCTCGGGATCAAGATCGGCGGCGATCTCGAATCGGTCCGCGAGGCCGACATGGTCATCGAGGCCGCCACCGAGAACCCCGATCTCAAACTTCAACTGTTCAACGAACTGGACCGCATCGCCCCGCCGCATGCCATCCTGGCCTCCAACACCTCCTCCATCTCGCTCACCCGCATCGCCTCGGCCACCACCCGCGCCGAGAAGGTCATCGGCATGCACTTCTTCAACCCGGTGCCGCTGATGAAGCTGCTCGAGGTCATCCGCGCCCTGGCCACCTCCGACGATACGCTCGAGACCGCCATTCAGGTCGGGCGCAAGATGGGCAAAGAGCCGGTCGAGGCCAAGGACTCGCCCGGGTTCATCTCCAACCGCATTCTGTGCCCGATGATCAACGAGGCCATCTTCGCCCTGCAGGAAGGCATCGGCACCGCCGAGGCGATCGACACCGTCATGCGCCTGGGCATGAACCACCCCATGGGCCCCCTGACGCTGGCCGACATGGTCGGGCTCGATGTGGTGCTCTTCGTCATGGAGGTGCTGCATCGCGACCTGGGCGAGGACAAGTACCGTCCCGCCCCGCTGCTGCGCAAGATGGTCGACGCCGGGTACCTCGGGCGCAAGTCCGGCCGCGGCTTCTACACCTACGCCGACTGAGCCGGATCGCTCTCGCACTCACCGCGCGGCGACGACTCGTCGCCGCGCGGTCGCTTTGCCTGGGTATAATGCCCCCACGTCTCCGCCAGCCGGAAGCCAATGGCCCGGCGCTACCCTGATAACCAGGAGGCCTCGTGTGCAGCGCAAACACCTGATCGCCGTCGTGCTCGCCTCCACGCTGACTCTGACGTGCTCGCTCGTTGGACGCATCGCGGATGTCACGGATTCGCCGGCCCCGTCGGACGCTCCCGAACTTGCGACGGCCGAACCTCACACAACCCGCCACGCCGACCGTTCCCGCCGCGCTGGATACGCTCTACGCTGCCGTACACGTCCGGCGGTCAACAGGCGTGGCGCCTCGGCCCGGGAGAACCGGTGCAGGTCGATCTTCCGGTCCCGATCGGGTCCTTCTACGGCTACAGCCCGCGCCACCAACCGCATCCTCTTCGCCCAGACGTTCTCCACACATGGCGCCGGCCCCGGACCGATCTCGGTCAGCGATCTGGCGATCCTCGATCTGGGGACGGGCGAGGTGCAGGCGCTGTTCCCGGACAACGTGGTCGAGGCGCTGTGGGCGCCCAACGGCCGCGACCTGGCCTACATCCTTGCCACGCCCTCGACCTTCGAGCTCCACTGGCTCGACTCAACAGGAGACGACCGCCTCCTCGCCCGCGACGTCACCTTCAGCTGGGCCATCTCACCGGCCGGCGACGCCATCGCCTTCACGCGTGAGTCGCGCTACGCACTGACGATCGACCCCGGCCTGTACGTCGTCGGCGTCGACGACGGCGTCGAGGTCAAGGTCTCGGATGCCGACGCGCAGGGCTACGGCAGCATCTCCGACCAGCCCATCTGGTCGCCCGACGGCGCCCGGGTCGCGCTGCCGATCTGGGCCAGCGATCCGACGCGCGTCTCGCTGGCACATGCCGACGGGTCCGGCGCCGTCGACCTTCAGATCGACCCGGCCCTCGACGGCGAGTGGTGGGCGACGGCCGCGCTCGCCAACTTCATCTGGCATCCGGACGGCGAACACCTGGTCGCCGCACCGGCCGTCAGCCAGACCGAGATGGGCGGCCCCGTCCCCCTGGTCCTGTACACGCTCGACCTTGAAACCGGCATGCTCAGCGAAGGACGACTGATCGCCGAGGTCGGTTCGCTGATCGGATGGGACGTCCCCGGGCATTCGGTCTGGGTGACTTCGGTGGAAGGGATTCCGGAACGCCTCGCTCTGCCGTAGGGCGACGCAACGGATGGAGGTTCACATGCGATCTAGGCTGCTATGGGTATTCGTTCTGGCCGCCGCTCTGGCCGGTTGTTCGCCGGCTCCGGCCGAGCCGCCCTCGGCCGACTCGATGGCCACGATGGTGGCTGCAACCTTGAGCGCGCTCGCACCGGCGGCTGAGAGCACGACGGAGATCCCGACGGTCTCCACACCCGCCGATCCAGCGCCCGCCGCGCCGGCCAGCCCGCCGCAGGTACGCGTTGCGTACACCAACGCCGGCAACATCTGGCTGGCCGAAGGGGACGCCCCTCCCGTCCAACTGACGAGCAGCGGCGCGGCCGAGGACGTTTGGATCTCAGACGACGGCCAGAAGATTGTCTTCACGCGCCGGCCGACGGCCGACGGACCGGCTGAAATACGCGCCGTCAACCGGGACGGCAGCGGCGAGACCGTGCTGGCGCCCGGCGAAACCTGGAACGGCCTGTACCCCCATGAGATCTTCCTCTTTAACGACCTGCAGACGATGGACTTCATCCCCGGTACCCATCAGCTGCTCCTCAACACGCGTGGTGTTCCCGAAGGCCCCGGGCTGGCGCGCTATAACGATCTGCTGCGCCTCGACGCCGACAGCGGCGCGCTGACCAGCCTGCGCGCGCCGGAAACCGGCGGCGATTTCCTGGTCTCACCGGACGGGCAGAAGCTCGCCCTGATCCAGCATGACCGCATCTCGCTCCTGACGATCGCCGGCGTCGATGTTCGCGCCTCCGCCATCACGTTCACCCCGGTGATCACCTACAGCGAATACCTGTATCACCCGTTCGGTCAGTGGACGCCGGACTCGTCGGCCGTCGGTTTCGCCATCCCTTCGTCCGATCCGCTGGCGCCCGATCCAAGCGGTACGATCTGGCGATTGCCGGCGGACGGGGGTCCGGCCGTCAGCCTGGCAACGATCCCGGGCGGTTTCTTCTTCACGCAGTTCGACACCACCGCGCTCTCCCCCGACCTGGCATGGGTTGCCTTCCAGCGCGACACCACCAGCCCCAACATCCGCAACATGCTCCTCGCCCACGCGGACGGGACCGGGGAAACGATCGTCGCCACCGGTCAGTTGTTCTGGGACGGGTGGTCCCCGGACTCAACCCACTACGCCTACGGGCAGGACGAGCCGATGAACCGGCAGCTCGGCACGCGCGGCGCCGCAGCCAGCGCGCTGGGCAGCGGAACGCAGTTCCGCTGGGTGAACGAAACGACGTACGTCTACCTGAGCGGCAGCGCGGGCGCCTGGACGTTGATGCGCGGGTCGATCGGCGGGCCGGCGGTCGCCCTGGCCAGCCCCGCCGGCGAATTCGTCGCCTACGACCTGGCATACCACTAGCCACCCCGGGGGCAACGGCGCGAAGCACAGGGGCGGCCTCATGGCCGCCCCTGATCGTCTCTCGAGCCACGCTGTCTGGCGGAATCCTGGCTGTGCTCTAGGGCTGGGCGATGATCTTCCGGGACATATCGAGGAATTCCGCTCGGCGGCCGGGGTCGTCGATCTCGCCCGACACGCGCTCCACCAGGTCGCCCAGGTAGGCGCGCGGGAACGCCGCCTTGCTCACCCCCATCGCCGCAATCTCGTAGTACAGCACGAGTTGAGCCTCACTTCCCAGCACGCGCGACAGTTCGTGTTCGATCTGCGCCAGCACCCGCCCATCCGCTCGCGCCCCCGAGGCGGAGGCCGCTGGCGCCGCCGGCGCCGGGGCGACCGGCGCGGTCGGCTGCACGGCCGGCTCCGCCGCCGGAGCGATCTCTTTGCGCAGCTCCTTGAGCTTCTTCACGGCGACGTTGGCGGTCATGTTGACCAGCGGGATGTTGACGCGCTTCACGGTCAGGATGCACAGACAGCCCGGCGCCAGGCTCTTGACCAGCAGCCGGCCCTCGGCGAAGCCCAGGTCGAGGTCGCCAACCTTGCGCTTCCGCGCCAACTCGATCCCGCCCAGCGTCTGCACCAGGGTCCGAGCGACGGTCTCCAGCGCCTGAGCGGAGACCTGGCCGGGAACAACCCCGGCCTCCACCTTGCCTGCACCGCTGCAGACAAACGCGGCCGTCACGCCGACGGCCGCGGTCACCTCACGTAGAATCGCCTCCATCCTGTCCCCCTTGGCGCCGGGAATTCATGATCCGGCCCTCCGGCCGGTCACTCAGGTACGGTATACCACACTCGCCGTTCGCCAAGTCGTGCCCGCACTTGCCAGCCCATCGACTTCGGCGCTTCCTCGATGGCCTTGATCATCCGGCGCGCCCGTTGCTCCACCAGGCCGGCCTGCTCGGCCTTCAGCGCTGAAGGCGCCGCGGCGATGGCCTTCTCCAGGTTCATCGTGACCGTCTTGTACCAGCCCCAGTCGTCCGCGCAAACCTCGGCCACGCGCCCCGCATCGAACATGTCGGCCCCGTTCCCAACCTCGTGGTCCGCCAGCAGCGCCAGAATGCGCTTCTGATCCTGCGGCGTGAAGTTGACCACCTGGAGCTGGGTCAGGATCAGATCGGACAGCGGCAGCGTCACCTCGTCGAGCTCAAGCCGGTCCGAAAACTCGATCCGGTGGAAGGCCTCCAGGGCGTTCAGGAAGACCTCGATGGGCAACGCGGCCTTGGGGTCGACAAAGCGCAGCCGCTCACTGCCGTGGAGCATGTTGAAACGCGCATCGGCGTTGATCCCGCGCTCCTTCATCAAGCGCTCGACGCTCCCCCGACTGCCGGCCGCGCGCGGCGAACTCGACGATCTCGTCATCCTCCGTGGCGGGAAAGGTCGAGGCCGTCGGGCAGCGCAGCCGGACCGCCGTGTCGCCCATCACGCGCAGCAGCAGGTTGCGCTCGCGCGCCGCCTGGACGAGCGCCAATGCCGCGGACTCCCGGGGCGAGTTCACATGGACGGGGACGGCGGGTGCCGCGGCGGCGGCCGCGGGCAATGCCACGGCTTCGGCCTGCGCCGCCGCTTTCTGCTTGAGCTCCTCATGGATCTTGCGCAGCGTCACGTTGGCCGTCAGGTTCAACAGGGCGATGTTGAAGCGAGGCACGCACAGGATTCCGAGGCATCCCTCGCTGAAGGGCTTCATGATCAGCCGCCCTTCCCGGAAGACCATATCGATATCGCCCACCTTGCGCCGGCGCGCCGTCTCCAGACCGGTGAAGGTCTGCATCATCGTGCGCGCCACGATTTCGAGCGAACCGTCGTCGTACACCGACGGGAGGACCCGGGCCAGGATGCGGCCCTTCCGATCCCCGACAAAGGATCCCGTCACACCGATGACTGCATTGACGTCGCTGAGCAGGCTTTCCATGGATCCCCCGGACAACTGAGGTACTCAACCCCCGCTGCGGCTGCGCATGCGCTCGATCAGCGCCTTGATGCTGATGCGCATCCGCTCCATCGATTCGGCCAGTTCGCCGATCTCATCCTTGGCGGCGACCGGCACCGGGGTGTCCAGCTCGCCGGTACTGATCTTGTCCGAAATGCTCACCAGATTGGCCAGCGGGACGGTGATGCTGCGCGTGATGGTCAGCGCCAGCAGCAGGCCCAGGAGAGCCGCCGCGACCGCCGAGGCGAGCATCAGCGTCTGCGTCGAGGACTGGATGGCCGCCAGCTGCGCCTGCACACGTTCCAGGGAGGCGCGCTCCTCCTTCGCCAGGCCGTCCGTGGCCTCCAGGACACCGTTGGCAACACTATCCATGCGCGAGCGGGCCGCCGGGAGGCTGACCGGCTCGGTCGCCGCCTGGGTGATGTATCCCTGGGCCGCTTCGGTGAACGCAACCCGGTTCTCCTCCAGCGCCGTCAGGCTTGGGCCCACGTGGCAGTGGGCGCGCACAGGACTGCGCCATCTCCGGGTTGCCGGCCGCGAGGGCCGCCATGCTGTTCCCCTCGGCATCCTTCGGGTGCTCGTACTCCGAGACCTGATCGTTGAAGTTGTCGAGCAGCACCGAGGCCCGCGACAGGACTCCCGACGACCGGTCATCGAGGGCGATCAGCAGCGAGGCCTGAGCGTTCAGCACACCGGCGCGAATCGAGCCCAGCGCCGCCGCCTGATCGGCCTGCCGGGTAAGCATGCCCATCGACTGTCCGATGCGATTCATGTTCACGACGGCCACGACGGCGGTCACCACCACCAGCACCAGCATCGCCGCGAAGCCAAGCCCCAGGCGGGTACGGATCTTAGTTCTCATCCCCGGATCTCCTTCACATCGGCGGACGGTTTGCCCGCCGTGGATTTTTCAGGTTGGTCAGCCGACCCGTGCGAGCTGCCGGGCGGCCTCCAGGAAGTGTGCTTTCTTGCCGGCGTCGGCAATCTCACCCCCCAGGCGTTCGATCCAGCCGGCGGCCGATGCGGCGGGAAGCGACTGCCGCGTGAAGCCCATGGCCGCTGCCGCATCGTCCACGGCGAACATCGCCACCGGTCCGACAGCCCGCGCCAGCTCATGTTCGATCTGGCTCACCAGGGCGGCATCGAGCGTCGGCCCTCCCGTCGCGCCCGCCGGAGACGCAACAACCGCGGCCACAGGTGCAGCGGCCGGCGCCGCGGCACTGGTGCAAGGCCGGCGCCACAGCCGGAGGCGCAGCGGCCGACGCGCTCGCCGGAGCGGACAAGACATCCTTCAGTTTGCGCGCCGCCATGTTGGCCGTCATGTTGACCATGGCCACGTTCGCCTGGCGGGCACACACGACGCACAGGCAGCCGGCCCCCAGGTTCTTCACCAGCATCATCCCGTTGGCGAAGACGAAATCCAGTTCGGACGGCCGCTTGCGCCGATCGATCTCCAGGCCATTCAGGGTCTGCATCACCGAACGGCCGATGGCCGCCAGGCCGGCATCGGTCGTGCCCTCCGGCATGGCGCGGCCAACCAGGCCGCCGTCACGGTCACAGACGAAGGATCCGTTCACGCCCATCAGGGCGCCGAGCTCGGACAGGATGGCTTGCATGTTGGTCTCTCCCGGCTACGCCCGGAGCAGCCCTTCCAGTTTGGAGGCCACCAGTGCCGGCGAAGCCTTCTCTTCCAGCAGCAAACCCACGTAGTAGTCGGGCTGCTCGACGACCAGCATCGTTTCTTTTCCGATGGCGACCGTCCCCCATTCGAAGTTGCCCAGCGCCAGGCTCTGCCCGACCTGGGCGGCGGCGTAGCCGACGAAGACCGCCACGGCGCCTTCCTTCTCCGGGTCGCCATCCAGGGCGTGCTCCAACACGACGCCGTCGCGGGCGGCGATCACAACGCCCGTGACCCCCTCGATCGCCTTCAAGCCCTGCAGACGTTCCGACATCGTCCCCTCCTCTTTTGCCAGAGCCCCGCCCGGCTTTGCCGGCGGCGGGACTCCCCGCAGCCTGCGGCGCGTCGACCTCCGCGGTGGCCTCGTCGATACGCCGCATCCCCTCCAGCAGCAGCCCGGCGTAGCTGCGCTGAATCGTGCGCGCCGGCGAAGCCTGCCCGGGCTCGACGGCGAAGGACCCGTCACCCCACGCCAACACCTGGTAGACGATTTCCTCGCCGCTCGCGCCCTGCAACTCGGCGTGCACGATTTGACCCTGGTCCAGGAACAGCACTGCCGTGGGCCCATCGGTCCCTCGGCGCAGGTCAATGCGCGCCGTCCGGCCCTCCTGGCAGTTGTGCTGGATCAGGTCCGCCACACTCATGTCCTGCAGGTTGCCCTGCAATGCCATCGCCCCGCCTCCCTCAGATCATCCAGGCCCGCCGGACATCCCGCACGGCAACGTTCGTCAGCCGCCGGTACGGCTTGCCCTCGGCTGCCAACACCGACAACAGGAGCACTTGCCCATCGACCTCGAACGGCCGGCAGACCAGCCGACGTCCGCTGACGTCCCGGATCGAAATCTCATCCGTGGATCCCAGGCTGACGTCTTCCGATTGGCTCGCCGCGCGCTGGATCAGGGCCACCACCGCCGCCTGCTTCTCGGCATCCCAGCCCGGCGCCGGCGCCGAAGCCAGCACCAGACCCTCGGAATCGGTGAGCACCGTCACCAGGAATCCACCCGAGGCGTTCAACGATTGGAGCACATCCGTCAGGTTCCCGGGACCCAGCACGTCCTCCATCGATTCGTCCCACCCTCACGCGGCCGAAGCCGAGATTTCACGTCGCAGGCGGACGACCACGCGTTCCATGATCGCCCGCAGCGTCTCACGCACGCCGCGGCCGTCCAGCGCCACGGCTTCGAACAGCGGGGCATCTCCGTTCAGGCTCAACGTCCGCCGGAACAAGTCGACGCCGACCGCACCCGGCAGATCGCGCTTGTTGAGTTGTACGACGACCGGGAAACCCTGCAGGTCGAGGCCGTAGCTCGCCAGGTGCTGCCGCATGCCCATCCACGACTCGAGGTTTTCCTTCTGACGTTCCGGCTGCGAGTCGCCGACAAAGACCACGCCGTCGGCGCCGCGCAGCACCAGTCGCCGGCTGGCCTCGTAGCGCGCCTGGCCCGGAACGGTATACAGCTGCACCCGGGGTGCGAGCGCGCCGATCTTCCCCAACTGGAGCTCCAGGAAGTCGAAGAACAGCGTCCGGTCCTCGGCGGTCTTGAGCGAGATCAGCTCGCTGCGCTGGGTGTCGCCGACGTGCGCATGGATCTGAATCAGATTCGTGGTCTTGCCCCCCAGGGCAGGCCCGTAGTACACGACCTTGACGGTGATCTCGCGCCGGGAGTAGTTGATGTACATCTCACTCGGTCCACAGGTCGTCGATGGCCTGGCCCACCAGGTCGGCGAACTCGCCTCCCGGGATCATGGCCGCCGGCGCCGGCATGGGCCGGCCCTGGGCCGGGCGGGTGATCTCGGCCATGCGCTGCGCCGCACTCTGCACCAACATGCGGATCCATCCCAGCGGGACGTCACGCGAGGCGACCACCAGCAGCACCAGCGCCGGGCCGGCCTCGGCGATCAGCATCGTGAACCGCTCGCCCTCGCGCAGGATCATCGTGTGCGTCTCGGCCGCGTCCACCAGATCGGTGATCTGCTGGCTGGCGGCCAGGTCGGCGGCGACGAGCGACGCCAGCGCGGCGGTGTCGACGTCGCGCCGCGTGCCGCGCGACGAAATGTAGTGTCCGGTACGGGTGCTCAGCAGGGCCAGGGCGGCGGAGGATTTGGCCGCCAACTGGACCAACACAGCCTCCAGCGCCTTCTCCTGCAAGGGAGTCAGCGTCAGCCCGCTGCCAACATCTCCGTGTTCCGCCATCTCCATCGCCTCAATCCTCGGGCTTGGCCTTGTCGGTCCCGATCAACCCCAGCCGGGCGGCCTCTTCGTAGCTCAACACGCGCGACGGCTTGCTCGGAGGCTCGGGGGTCATGCGCCGGGCCACGATCGTCGCCTGCGGGTCATAGCTCGGACGCGACCCGGGCTGTGTCGTGGCCGCCGGATCCTGCAGATCTCCCCGGTGCGCAATCGCCGTCTCTCCCTGGAACAACCGCATCAGGTCCTCGGTGGCGCGCTTCAGGTGCAGGTAGACCGTGCCGATGCGCGGGTTGCCCAGCCCGCGGTCGAAGATCATCGCCATGATGTGTTCCGGGCCGACGGTGGCGGCATACAGGTCGAAGCGCGCCCCTTCGTGGACGAAGATCGACACCCCGCCGTGTTCGAGGCCGGCCGCCATCTCGGTGGCGGCCGCCATGCCGTTGGCCAGCAGGATGCCGACCACATCCGGGTCGAAACCGTCGGCCGGGCCGGAGCGCTCGACGATGTGGCCGACAATGTCGACCAGCAGGACGTCCCTGGCGCCCACCATCCGGCGGAAGGATTCAAGATAGGTGGCAATGCTGCCGCCGACCGGCATCGGCGGACGGTTCTGCAGGCCGTCAGGGCCTCCCTCGGCCACACCAACCGCCTTTCCCATTGCCACGGGCCAACCCCCGCAGGCCCGCCACACGAATTGGGACCAATGTCCCTCTCCTAATCTAACACTTAAGTTTCAACGACTGCAAGCGAGCGACCCTACAGACTCCCTACAATGGCCCTTCCCGGCGCCCGTGCCGCGGCTCACGCCCGGGCAGCCGGCGCGCCTTCCGAAGTGCAAGACTCCTGCCAGACCATGATCGCCAGCCCCTCGCCCGGCCGGAGAATCCCCAGGAGCAACCGGGCCAGGCGGTCCAGGCGCTGGAAATAGGGTGACATGGCTCGCCGGTCGTGGACACGCTGGAACCCGAATCGCGTGTACATCGGCTCCAGCCCCGAGCGGCAGGTCAGCCACAGCGGAGGTCCGGCCTGCCGCTTCAGGCGCTCGATGATTCTCGCGCCAGCTATCCCTCGGCCTCGCCAGCCTCGGCCACCGCCACCGAGGAAAGCTCCCGGGTCCCGTCCCCGTGCGGCTTGACCTGACCGCAGGCGATGATCATCCCCTCCGGTCCCTCGGCCACCAGGAACCTCCGCCAGTCGAGCCCGGTGGGGTTGATGCGTACGCGGCGGATCAGGGCGCGGACTACCGGCGCGTCGTCGGCCGTCGCCGGACGGATGCGGAATACGTTCTCGGGGTCCGCGACCGGCTCTCGCCGCGGGCCCTGGACCTCCTCGATCGGGATCAAGTCTCGCCGGCTTTCATCCTGCGTCCGGCATGGCGGGCCGGATCAGACCGCGCTCGGCGGCGAAGGCCACGATCGTCGCCGCCAGTTCCCCGGGCCTGTGCAGCGGGATATCGTGCACGCGTGTCATCCATCCATACGGCCTGCAGGTCGGCGATCGAGTGCCGCGCCCGCTCGATGCCCTTCGCTTTGAGAAGCAGGTGGGCTTCCTCCTCGATCCGCCGGGGTTCTGGCGGGCGGGCCGAGACGACCAGCATCGGGCAGCGGACACGTTCGAAGGCCTCGTAGGTGCGGAACTCGTACAACGCCTGGAGCAGGCGCATATGGTGATCGCGCCGCAGCCGCGGTTGGACGGTGTCGTCCGGAAGCACCTCGAAGTTGGAGAGCGTGATGTCCAGCGATTGCGGGTCCGGCTGCCAGCGCCGCGACGGATCGGAAAGCCGGTTCAGCAGATCCTGGCGGCTCATGCCGGCCAGGTTCGGAGGGGACAGTACTTCGCTCACCCGCTCCCAGGTTGCCCCCGGAAGGTCGTCGAGCTGGGAGATCCCGCCGTCCACCAGGACGATGGCGGCCGGGGAATTCCCCTCGCCCAGCCCGGACGCCGCCAGGTGCAGCGCCAATCCCGCACCCCACGAATGGCCGATGAGGATGGGGGCCCGCAGGTCGAGATCCCGCACGGCGGCGCGCAGGTCGGCGGAGAATGTCGCCAGTTCGTATCCTGCCTCGGGCTTGTCCGACAGGCCGTGGCCGCGCAGGTCGATCGCGACCGGTGCCAGGCCTGCATCCGCCAGCGCCGGGGCGACGCGCTCCCAGATGCGGGCATTGGACGCCAGCCCATGCAGGAGCAAGAGCCGGGCGGCCGCCACCGTGATCGTCCCAGCGCAGCCCGTGCAGCCGCAGCCCTCTCACCACCAGGACAAAGGAACGCATCTACCGCCTGAACCACATCTGCGGGCGCGCCACCCGCCCGCAGGGCTCCCCATGCTCGTGAAGTTCCGCGCCGTCGAATGCCGCGGGGGTCTATGCGCCCGGTTCGGCCGCCAGCATCTCCTCGAGCAAGGCGCGCGTCCGCTGCGGGTCGGCCTTGCCGCCCGTCTGGCGCATCACCTGGCCGACAAACCACCCGATCAGCGTCAGCTTGCCATTGCGGTAGGCATCGACCTGCTCGGGGTTCGCCTGCACGACCTGTCGGGCAAGCTCGCGCAGGGCCTGTTCATCGGAGACCTGGCCGAGCCCCTCGGCGTCGACGAGCTCGCGCGGCGGACGCCCGCCGGCCTCGACCTTCGCCAGCAGTTCCTTCCCGGTGCTGGTGGTGATCTCACGGCCTTCGACCATGCGGATGATCTCGGCCAGGTGCCCGGGTGTCAACCTTAGCTCACCGGCCAGGACGCCGCGCTCCCGAAGGAGCCGCAGCACGTCGTTCATCAGCCAGTTGGAGACCACCTTCGGCTCCCCACCCCACGCCGTCACCGCCGCCTCGAAGTACTCCGACAGCGAGCGCTCCTCGGTCAGGATCTCTGCATCGTAGGCCGGCAGCCCGTACTGCGCGACGAATCGCGCCTTGCGCTCGAGTGGAAGCTCGGGCAGGTCGGCAAGCTGCGCCTTCAGCCAGGCGGCGTCGAGGCGCACCGGCAGCAGATCCGGTTCCCGGAAGTAGCGGTAGTCGGCTTCCGTTTCCTTGGAGCGCATCTTGCGCAGCGTGCCCCGATCCTCGTCCCATTCGAGCGTCCAGGCCTCGATCCTGCCGCCGGAGCGAACCTCGCGGATCTGCCGCTCGATCTCGGTCTCGATGGCGGCGCGCACGTTCTCGATCGAGTTGACGTTCTTGATCTCGGTCTTCGGGTTGAGGTAGTCCGCCCCGACCGGGCGGATCGAGACGTTGGCATCGCAGCGCAGCTGTCCGCGTTCCATGTCGCCGTCCGAGACACCCAGCCAGCGCAGCAGCTGGCGCAGGCGGATCAGGTACTGGGCGGCCTCATCCGCCGAACGCAGGTCCGGGGCCGTGACCATCTCGACCAGCGGCACGCCGCAGCGATTGAAATCGATCAAACGGCGATCCGCCTGGTGCACGGTCTTCCCGGCGTCTTCTTCGAGATGCAGTTTGGTGATCCCGACACGGCGCGAAGACCCGTCCGGCATGGGCACCAGCATGTGCCCGCCGCGCGCCAGCGGCTCGTCGTACTGCGAGATCTGGTAGCCCTTGGGCAGGTCCGGGTAGAAGTAGTTCTTGCGGGCGAAGTAGGAGACCGGCCGGATCTCATCCACGTGCATGGCCGCCGCCAGGCGGACGGCTTTATCGATCACCGCCTGATTGGGGACGGGCAGAACGCCGGGGAGGCCGGTGCACACGGGGCAGATGTTGCTGTTCGGCTCGGCGCCCCACGAATTGGCCCGGCAGGTGCAGAAGATCTTGCTCTGCGTGTTGAGCTGGATATGGGTCTCGAGCCCGATGATCGCTTCGAAGTCGGCCATGGTTCCCTTCAGGCTTTGCTCGCCGCGTTCTGTTCGGGCGCCTCGGCCATCGGCCTCGGCTTCCATGCGGGTCCGCAGCGCGGTCACCCAGCGACGGTCGATGCGCGCCAGGCGCGCCGTGCCCAGGTTCGAACGCACGAGCCACAGCACATCCGGATTGGGGCTCTCCGACCATTTCTCCAGCATCGGTTTGCCCGCTTCCGGCAGGGCGGCGACGGCCACGCTCCAGCAGTACCCCAGCCCACGCCGCAGGACGCGGAACTCCTCCGTGCGGCGGTCTTGCGCGCGCGCCAGGCTGACGGTGATGCGATCGAGCATGCGCAGCACCCGCCGGGCATGTTTCGGATCACGCAGCAGCCTCGGCTCGCACGCTCCGGCGGCGGCCGCTCGCTGCTCGAGCGGCGTGCCGCGCGCCCACGGCTCGACGACGCGCAGCATCTTTCCCATGTCGGTCGCACCCAGACGCTGCAGCCCCATCGCCGCAGCCTCTCGCACGCGCCAGCGCGGATCGGAGGCTGCGCGGCGCAGGACGGTCACCGCCTGTTCGCCCCCCTCGGCCAGCAGGCGCCCGTGCCCGAGGACGCCGCAGAAGGCGACGAACTCACCCGGCGTGTTGGTCGGTGCGCGGCGCGGGCTCATACTTGATCCACTCGCGGAACTGCCGCGCCGTCCCGCAATCGGCGGCCGCGTTCGCCAGCTCGAGATTGCCGCGCGGCCCCGGCAGGCCGGAATGCTTCTTGAGAAAGGACTCCCAGTCCTCCACCGACTTGAGTTGTTCGACGTACGCCTCGCGTTTGCCCATGATCCCTCTCCCCGGCGTCAACCTCTCAGCACCTTCGGCCTCACCGTGCGCCACGCCTCGCCCTCGCTCAGGCGCTCGTAGGTCCGCCCGATGCGCAGCAGCGCGGCCTCGGAGAAATCCGGGCCGAGGAGCTGAAGCCCGATCGGCAGGCCCTGGGCGTCCAGGCCCCCGGGGATCGACAGGCCGGGGACGCCGGCATGGTCGGCCGGCACGGTCAGCAAGTCGGCATACTGCATCAGCACCGAGTCGCCGTACACCGCCTCGAGCTCGAAGGCGGTCGTCGGCGTGGTGGCGCTCAGCAGCGCATCCAGCCGGTGCTTGCCCTTCGGATCGAAGGCCTGCTCGAAGTCGCGCCGGATCAGCGTGCGCACGCGCAGCGCTCGCTGGTAGTAGCCCTTCTCGTATTGTTCGGCCGAGACGTACATGCCCATCAAGATGCGCAGCTTGGGCTGCAGCCCGAACCCGGCGGCCCGCGACTTGCGATACAGCTCGCGGAGATCGGCCACCGGCCCGGGGAAGCGATAGCCGTACTTGATCCCGTCGTACCGGTGGAGGTTGGAGGCGGCCTCGACACGCGAGATGACGAAGTAGGCCGGGATGCCCAGGTGGGTATTGGGCATCGGCACCCCCTCGACGATCTCGGCGCCGCTCTGCGCCAGGCGCTCGGCCGCCTGGCGCACGGCGCGCTCGATCTCGGGCGAGATCGGCTGGGCGCGAAGTTCGCCGGTCTCAGGATCGGGGTAGGTCAGGCGGAAGTAGTCCGGCGAGAGGCCGATGCGCAGCCCGCGCACGCCGTCCTCCAGCCCCGCCAGGTAATCGGGCACCGGCAGCACGGCGGCGGTGGTGTCGTGCTCGTCGGCGCCGGCCATCACGCGCAGCATCAGGGCGGCATCGGTCACCGTCCGCGAGACCGGGCCGGGGCAGTCGAGCGACGAGGCGAAGGCGATCAACCCGTAGCGTGAGACGCGCCCGTAGGTGGGCTTCATGCCGACCACGCCGCAGAAGGCCGCCGGCTGGCGGATCGAGCCTGCCGTATCCGTCCCGATCGAGAGCGTGGCTTCCCCGGCCGCCACCGCCGCCGCACTCCCGCCCGACGAACCGCCGGGCACACGCCCCGGGTCCCACGGATTCCCCGGCGGAGGACGGAAGGCAGTCGAACTCGTTCGACGAGCCGAAGGTGAATTCATCCAGGTTGACCTTGCCGAGGGTGATCGCGCCCGCCGCTTCCAGCCGCGCCACGGGCGTGGCGGTGTAGGGCGCGATGAAGTTGGCCAGGATGCGCGAGGCGGCGGTGGATCGCGTCCCCTGCACGCAGAAGATGTCTTTGACCGCCAGCGGGACCCCCGCCAGCGGGCCGGGGTCGCGGCCGGCAGCGACGGCCTGATCGACGGCCTGCGCCTGGCCCCGCGCCCGCTCTTCGGTGAGCGTGATGAACGCATGCACCTTCTGGCGGTCTTCGGGCGTGGGCGTGTAGGGCTCGAGGCTCGGAGCTCGCCCCTCGACCAGACGGATGCGCTCCAGGGCCGAGTTCGAGCACGGCCTCGGCGCGCGCCGTCCCGGCGCGCACGCGCGAAGCGATCTCCGTCGCCGGCAGGTCGCACAGCGACGTCGTCACGTCAGCTCCGTGTGCGGGATATCCGGGACCACCAGGTAGCGGCCGTCGACTTCCGGCGCCTGCTTCAGGATGGCGTCCGCCAGGTCGCTGGAGGCAGCGACATCGGCGCGGGGCACGGCGCTGATCGCCGGCGTGTAGGGCACGCCGTGGCTGGTGATCCCGATCCCGGGATCGACCTGCATGGCCTCGAGCTCACGAATTGCCTTCAGCTGGCTGTTGAGTTGAGCGCGCAGGTACTCGGCCTCGGCCGGCTCGAGCTCGAGTGCCGCCAGCTCGACCAGGTGATCGAAGATCTCGGCCGTGATGGCATCGGCCATGCTGCGCCTCCCGCGGGGGAATGCCGGAATTGTACCGAAGCCGCAGGGGGCGGTCAAAGCATTCGATCCCGATGTCCGTCCCCAGGCTCGATCGGCCCGTCTTCGGCAGCCGTCAAGACCTGGTTGGTGTGGCCGTGCCCGCATTCCTGCGCGATTGCCGAGGGTAAGGAAGTCCACTCGTGGAAACGAACGCCTGCCCCTCACGGGGCAGGCAGGAAATCCGCTTGGCTCCCCGGCTGCGCCGATCGCAGTCACGCCGAGGGCCGCCCTTGCTGGCCTGCTACGGCGTGCCTTCGAATCTCACCTCGCCGGTCATCCCCGGGAGCAGACCCGCCGGGATCGAATCGAGTTCGACCGTCGCAGCGTAGACCACGTCACCCCCCAGGATCGTCGGAAGCGGCGACACGCGCAGGACGTGACCGGGCACATCCTCGCCCAGCGCCTCGATGCTGATGGAGCACTCCTGGCCGACCGAAACGGCGGAGACATCCAGCTCGCTCAAGTCGGTCGTCTCCACTTGCAGGCGGGTCAGGTCGGCGACGATGGCGACGATGAACCCCGGCGGGAGGTAGTCGCCGACGGTTGCCTCGAGCGCCGCCACCGTTCCCGAGAATGGCGCCGTCAGGCGGGAGTTCTCGTAGGCCGCCTTCGCCGCGGCCAGTTCGTCGTTCGCGTTTTGCAGCCGGGTGAGCTGAGCGCCGCTTGCCTCCTGGGGCACCGGTTCGCCCCGGACGGCCGCCAGATACCACTCGGCCTCCTGCATCCCCGTTTCGGCTACCGCCACCTCGGCATTGAGGATCGCCTGGTCGTTGTCACTCGGCTTGCCTTTGTACCAGTTCAGGTTTCTGAGGGCCGCGTCGCGTCGTTGCTGAGCCGCGGTCAGGTTGACCAGAGCGAGTGCCTTGGCCGAATCGCCGGAGGCCGAGTCGTACTTGCCCTTGTAGCGGTTGACCTCTTCCTCGGCGAGCAGCAGCTTCGCTTGAGCCTCCCGGATGGTCTCAGGCGAGGCGCGGTTGCCCTGCTGCTGGACCGTGCGCTTGTACTCCGCATCCTTGAGCGCATCCTGCGCGTTGGCCAGCGCCTGCTCGGCCGCCGCCACCGCCGCCGGCGAGGTCAGCTCGCGCACGACGCGTTGGGCGATCTCCACTTGCGCCTGCAGCGCGGCGTTCTCCAGCTCGATCAAGACCTGCCCGGCGCGCACCGGATCGCCGGCCTCGACATTCACCGACCGCACCGTCCCACCGAGCGCGAAGGCCATCTCCGCCTGCTGCGCCGGTACGACCACGCCCGAGGCGGTCACCCCACCCCGGCCGGCGGCTTCCGGCGCAGGAGTCGACGGACTGCCTCCTTGCAGCACCACCGTCGGCAGCGGCTCTGGCGTGCCGAGGGGTCCGCATCCGGCGAGCGCCAGGACGCCGAACAGGGTCAGGATTCGCAGCGATCGCATGCGGCCGCCTTAGGCCTTCTTCCCCGCGGTCTTGTCTTCCGCCACCAGGCCGTCGCGCAGTGTCACCACGCGCCGGGCGTACCCGATCACGCGCGGGTCGTGCGTGGCGAAGACGAAGGTGACCCCGGTTTCCTTGTTCAGGCGGGTCATCGTTTCCATCACCTGCTGGCCGTTGGGCGTATCCAGGTTGGCCGTCGGCTCGTCGGCCAGGATCAGGCTCGGCTTCGACGCCAGGGCGCGGGCGATGGCCACACGCTGCTGCTGGCCGCCGCTCAACTGATCCGGACGGCTGGCGCCGCGATCGCCCAGCCCGACCGCCTCCAGCAGTTCCTTGATCCGGGCGTCCCGCTCTCCCGCCGAGTGTCCGTTGAGCAGCAGCGGCATCTCGATGTTCTCGTAGGCCGTCAGCGTCGGGATCAGGGCGAAGAACTGGAAGATGAAGCCGATCGTCCCGCGGCGCATGTCCGCCCGCTGGTCGCGATTGAGCTGGCTGACGTCCTTGCCGCTGATGAACACCCGCCCGCTCGTCGGCCGATCGAGGCAGCCGAGCAGCTGCAGCAGCGTCGTCTTGCCCGAACCGGACGGGCCGACGAGCGCGGTGAACTCGCCGCTCTCGATGGTCAGGTTGACGCCGCGCAGCGCGTGGGTCTCGAGCTTTCCGACGGCGTAGACGCGGGTGACGTTCTCGACCTTGGCGACTTCCATGTGCAGAACTCCTTTACTTCTCGGCGCGCAGGGCAGCCACGGGCTCCATGCGCGACGCCAGCACGGCCGGATACACGCCGGCCAGCATGGTGACGATGAAGGACATCAGCGTCAGCTGGACGGCGTCCTTCACCGTCAGCTGGGTGTAGATCTTGTCGCTGTACAGGATCGTGGTGAGGCCGAACTGCGACATGTCCAGCGGAAATCCGTAGGTGGTGAAGTAGGCGACGAACGCGCCGCCGATGATCAGCCCGAGGACGATCCCGCCCACCGCCAGGAACCCGGTCTCGGCCAGGAAGATGGCCAGCAGCCGGCGGCCGCGCATGCCGATGGCCGACAGGATGCCGATCTCCCGCGTGCGCTCGTAGACCGACATGATCTGGGTGTTGATAATCACCGTGCCGCCGATCGCCAGGACGATCAAGTAGAACAGGCCCATGTAGCTGCTGGAAAGCTGCTCGGTTTGGGTGAGCAGCTTGTTCATCTCCTGCCAGGTGAGCACCTGGAAACCGGGAGCCTGCAGGGCGGCGATCACCGCGTCGGTCTGGTCGGTGTCGTCCAACAGGACGAAGATGGTGCTGGCGCGGTCGTCGGCGCCGGTCAGGGCCTGTGCCTTGGCCAGCGGCAGGAAGACCGTCACACCGTCGAACCCGCCCGTCCGGGTGGAGTAGACGCCCCGGATCGTAAACGACTGCTCGTCCACGTCACCGCTTGAGGTGTTGACCGACAGGCTGACCTGATCCCCCGCCGACAGCCCGAGCCGGTTCGCCAGGGGTGCGCCGATCAGCACGCCCTCACGGTCATCGGCCGTCAGGAACTCGCCCTCCAGCAAGCCGTCCCGATACGGCTCGTTGGCTTCGGACGCGGGATCGATCCCGACGACGCGCACGCCGGCCGACTCGTTTCGGGTGGTCACAAACCCGCTGGCGTACAGCCGAGGGGTAGCCGCCTTCACCGGACCGAGGGCGGCGATCTGCCCCGCCACCTGATCCGGGCCCTCGATCAAGTTCTCCCATCGGAGGCTGGTCTTGGCCTCGTCATAGGTTGCGGCGCGAACCTGCAGGTGCCCCGATTGCAGCTGGATGGCTGCCTCGATGGCACTGCCCATCTCACCCTGGATGAACGAGGCCATGAAGAGCAGCAGGGCGAGCGACAGTCCCATCGCCATGGCGGAGAAGAACGTCCGCCGCCGATTGCGCCCCAGATTGCGGAAGGCCAGTTTCAGCAGCTGGATCATGATCAACCTCAGACGTAGTGCAGCGCTTCAGCCGGATCGCGCTGCGCCGCCTCGCGCGCCGGGATGACCGCCGCCAGTGCGGCGATGATCGCCACCGTCAGCCCCCGGCTCAGCAATTTGCTGACCCCCCAGCTCGGATAGATCCGATCGGTGATCAGCGCCGTGTAACTGCTCATGCCGGAGAAGGCGGTGAAGTCCAGTCCCACCAGCTTCTGCACGCCGTTGAGCGCCAGCCCGAGGACGATCCCGAGCACCACGCCCACCAGCCCGATCATCGTCCCTTCCAGGATGAACAGCAGCGAGATCTGGCGCGGCTTGAGACCCAGGGCCCCCAGCACCCCGATCTCCCGCGTGCGCTCGTAGACCGCCATCAGCAGCAGGTTCAGGATCCCGATGGCCGCGATCCCCAGGATGATCACGCTGAAGACGTCCATCGCCTGGCCCTTGGTCGTCAGCGCGTACTTCAGCTCCGGATACGAGTCTTCGAACGACTCGATCTCGTACCCCGGCAGGGCGGGCGTCAGTTCTTCGATCAGCTTCGCCTCGCCGCCGACCTGGTCCAGGAAGATCGCCACTTCGGTCGATTGACCCGGCAGATCGTACAGCGTCTGCGCCTCGGCCAGCGAGATGTAGACCGTCATCTTCTCGACTTCGGCGATCCCCAGGTCGTACACGCCGACGACGGTCATCGTCCGGCGGCGCATCTCCTCGTGGGCGGAGCGGCCGGTCAACGTGATGCGGTCGCCTTCCCCCACGCCCATGGCGTCGGCCAGGCCCTTGCCGATGAAGACCGAATCGCCGTCATCGGCCGTCAGCGCGCGGCCGGCGATCACATTCTGACCGGCCAGGTTGACCGCTTGCTCGACTTCCGGTTCGATGGCGGTGATGCCCACGGCAAAGGCGCCCTCGCGGCTGCTGGCCAGCCCGCCGGTGTTGATCCGGCGCGAGGCGGTCACGACGCCGGGCAGGTCGCGGACGGCGTCCAGCACCCGGGCATCATCGTCCAAAGGCAGCAGCGGCTTCTGCCCGGAGCTCCCCCCGTAGCCCTCGGCGTGGACCTGGACGTTGCCGCCCAGGACCTTGATGGCGTTGCCGTAGATGGCCTGGTAGAACCCGTCCACCAGCCCGTCGTACCACATCATCAGGCACAGGCCGAAGCCCATCGCCAGGACGATGATCACCGTCCGCCGGCGGTGGCGCCACATGTTGCGCCAGGCCAGACGCAGATATAACTTCATACGCCGATCTCCCTTCGCTCCCCTGACGGCCGGGTCCTGCGCTCCGGTCCGAACTAGGAGACTTCCGGTCGCCCCCCAGACCCGATTGCCTGGATGACTATGAGCCCGACCGGAAGCCTTGTCAACTGACACCTTTCCCAATCCGAGTCGAGGCCCGGCTGCTCGCCGGCACCGCCACGGGTGGCGGTCAACTCGTCCGGAACAGTGTCCTCCTGCCCAGGGGGCGCCGCGCGCAGCGGCGCGATGCTATAATCCTGGCCCTCTCCCGCCTGCTGGGTCTATGGAGGAGTCGATGACCTCTGAAGGAAGCGCCCCGTCCGGTCCCAGCCTTTCCCTCTCGTCTGAACATCAGATGATCCGGCAGGCGGCCCGCGAGTTCGCCCAGAAGGAAATCGGCCCGATCGCCGCCGCCTTCGACGAGAGCGGCGAGTTCCCCGACGAGACCATTCGCAAGATGGGCGGGATGGGCTTCATGGGGATCGAGATCCCGGAGGCCTACGGCGGCGCGGGCCTGGATACGCTGGCGTATGTGCTGGCCCTGGAAGAGATCTGCAAGGTCGACGCGGCGCACGGCACGATCATGTCGGTCAACAACTCGCTCTTCGGCTACGCGCTGCTGCGCTTCGGGACGGAGGAGCAGAAGCACACGTACCTGGAGCCGGTCGCCTCCGGCAAGGTCATCGGCGCCTACTCGCTCACCGAGCCGATGTCGGGGTCGGATGCCGGCACGATGCGCAGCCGCGCCGTCCGCCAGGGCGATGGATATGTTCTCAACGGGCGCAAGTCGTGGGTGACGAGCGGTCCGGTTGCCCGCTTCATCATCGTCTTCACCATGACCGACCCGGACAAGAAGCACCGCGGCATCACGGCCTTCCTGGTGGACTCGGGGTTGCCGGGCTTCAGCGTCGGCAAGAAGGAACCCAAGCTGGGGATCCGCGCTTCCGCCACCAGCGAGATCGTCTTCGAGGACTACCGCCTGCCGGCCTCGGCCCGGCTGGGCGAGGAAGGCGAGGGTTTCAAGATCGCCATGGCCGTGCTCGACGCCGGGCGGATCGGAATCGCCTCGCAGGCGCTGGGCATTTCCGAGGCATGTTACGAAGCCAGCCTGGCCTACGCCCGCGAGCGCGAAGCCTTCGGCCAGAAGATCGGTGAGTTCCAGGGCATCGGCTTCAAGCTGGCCGACATGAAGACGCGGATCGAGGCCAGCCGGCTGTTGATCTACCAGGCGGCTTTGGCCAAGCAGCGTTCCAAGGAAACCGGCGAGCGCTTCACGCTCGAGGCTTCGATGGCCAAGCTGTTCGCCTCGGAAACGTCCATGTTCTGCGCGCACGCCGCGGTCCAGATCCACGCCGGCCTGGGGTACTCGAAGGAACTGCCGGTCGAGCGCTATTTCCGCGACGCCAAGATCACCGAGATCTACGAGGGCACCAGCGAGATCCAGCGCCTGGTCATCGCCCGGCAGGAGCTGGGCCTGCGCTAGGGCGCCCGCATGCCAACCTTCGCCTGGACGGTCCTCGCCCTGGCTTTCGCCGCCGCCATCGGCGCGGCCGTCGCCCGCGTGCTGGGCCGGCTGCTCCCCTCGACCCGTCCACACAACCGCCCTGCTCCGCCAACGCCCGTCCAGCGTGATTTCGTCCAGGCCGCCCAGCCTCCCGGCCAGGGCCCGCCGCCCGCAGCCGCCAGGCAAGTGCGGGTTGCCCTGCCTGCCGATACAGGGCCACAGGTTCGTGTGACGGTCGAGGATGTGCGCTCCGGCAAACGCGGCGTCATCCTGTACTCCGGCGTCCTCCCCGTCGAACTTCCGCAGCGCACACCTGCCGTCGTTCCCGGCGGACTTCGCCGAACCTGGGAAGCGATCACCTCCACCGGATCGCGCCGGGGCCTCCGACGCTGGATGGCGTCCATGTCTCCGGAGTTCGCCCTCGCCGCCGCGGCCGCCCTGCTGTACCTGATCACGCGGCTGTGGATGCTCGACTCCTTCCCGATCTTCTTCTACTCCGACGAGGCCAACAACGTCTGGTACGGCGAACAAGCGCTGCAGAACGGGCTGTTGGGCGATGACGGCGCCTGGCCCGCCGTCTACTTCAAGTGGGACTCGAACCGCTGGACTCCGGCGATCACGGTTTACCTGCACGGCCTGGCGGCCGCCCTGTTCGGGAAATCGATCTTCGTCGCCCGCACGGTGAACGTGCTGCTGACGCTCGCCGGTACGCTGGCCGTGGCCAGGATCCTCAAGGAGCATTTCCGCTCGCGCTACTGGTGGGCGAGCATCCTGCTGGCGATCAGCATCCCGGCGTGGTTCTTGTATAGCCGCACGGTCTTCGATGCGGTGGCGTCGGTCGCACTGTATGCCGTCTTCCTCCTCGCCTACATGCACTACCGCTTCCGTTCCCCTCGCGCTCTGCCCCTGGCGGTGCTGGCCGGGGCGCTGACGTTCTACGCGTATTCGAACATGCACGCCCTGATCCTCCTGCTGGGCGCCTGCCTGCTCGCCAGCGACTTCCGCTACCACGTTTCCCATCGCCGGATCTGGCTGCGCACGCTCCCGCTGCTGGCCATCCTGACCATTCCGTTCATTCAGTTCCGCAGCCTGCATCCGGGTTCCTTCCTTGAGAATCTGACCGCCATCGGCTCCTATTGGGTGCAGGACCTCTCGCTGCCCGCCAAGCTCTCCCAGTACGCCCGGACCTACGTGCAGGGTCTCAACCCGTTCTTCTGGTTCGTGCCCAAGGCTCAGCAAGTGAGCACCCTCCCGAATCAGAACCTGGCCGGCGCCGGGCATCTGGGGATCCTGATGCTCCCGCTGATCAGCGCGGGACTGTACAGCTCCCTGCGCAGCCTGCGCTCCCCGGCCCACCGGATTGTCCTGCTGTCCATGCTGGTCGTCCCCGTGGGCGCGGCGCTGGATTCGATCGAGATCACCCGCGTGCTGGCGATGGTTGTCCCGGCCCTGATCCTGGGGGTCCTGGGGATCGAGTGGCTCGCCGCGCGGCTCCCGACCGTTCCGTACGGCGTCCAGGCGACGGTGCTGGCGATTGCCCTTACGGCGTGGGGACTGACGCTCACGCGCGGGGCGCTGGTCGACGGCCCGACCTCCTACCTCGACTACGGGCTGGAGGGCGCGCAGTTCGGCGCCAAACAGGTCTTCCAGGAAACGATCCCCCGTCTGCTGGCCGAGGATCCCGAAGCAGTCGTCGTCATGACGACGACCTGGGCCAACAACACGGATGAATACCCCCGCTTCTTCTTCTCGAAGGAAGACCAGGCGCGTGTCGGCTTCGGCAACGCTCACGATTACCTGGTGACCCGGCTCCCCGTGGGTCCTCACATCATCATCGGTATGACGCCGCCCGAGTACCGGGACGCGGTGGCCAGCCCGCTGCTGGCCCGGGTCGAGGTCGTGTCGGTGATCTACGCCCCCAACGCCGAGCCGGCGTTCTACTTCGCCCGGTTCGAGTACGCCGAGGGCGCGGATCAGTACTTCAGGCAGCAGGACCTTCTCCGGTTGCAGCCCGTGGAGTCCATCGTCCAGATCCTGGGTCAATCGGCCAGCGTGTCGTATTCACGGCTCAACGATAGTGACATCAACCAGTTGTTCGACGGGCTCAAGGAGACGGTGGTCCGCGGCGACCGGGTCAATCCCTTCCAGGTCACGGTCAACTTCCCGCAGCCGATCGTGCTCCAGGAGGTCAGTCTGACCGTCGGCTCGATTCAAGATTTCACCGTCGGGCTGGAGATTTCGTCGCCGGCCTCACCCGAGCCCGTTTCCATCTCGAAGCGATTCACGAACCTGGGGCTCGACCCGACCGTCACCTTCCAGCTTCCCGCGCCGGGAGTGATCGCTTCGACGATTGCGCTGGAGATCACCGACAACACCGTCGGCCCCGAGGCCATGATCCATGTCTGGGAGATTGCCTTTCACTAGCCTCGTGCCGCGCGGCAGAGCGGGCGGCACGGCGCGGTCGGATGGCAGGCGGTTGGCGAACGCCGGCGAGTGGTGGTGTAATCTCAGTTCGCGGGCACGACGCCGGGAGGAGCCCCACAGTCCGAGCTCCCCGCCCGGGCGGTCGTGCTACGAGGGCGATACGCGTGCCTGACGATCCTGACCCTCGCCAGACCTCGGACCTGCCGCCCGCAGGCCGGCGTTCCATCGTGCGCACCGCACTGGCGGCGCTTGCCTTGCTGGCGTCGGCGATCGCCGGAGCCGGGCTGCTCCGCGCCTGGCAACGCCGACGCGACGCGGCCCGCGTGCCGCCGGGCACGCACGGTCACCGGCCGGTTCCTGTGCCGGGCGCGGCGAGCTCAAAGGTTGGCGGGCTCGACCGGAGTTCATCTTCCCCGGACGATCGCCCGCAAGGTCCGGCGGAATCGCCGCGATCGACCGAGGCGGCGTCTGCGATCCGCTGGACGATCGACAACACGCGCCGCCTCCTGGCCTGGGCCGGCCGGCTGGAGAACGCGCTGCTCCTGCTGGCGTTGGGGATCTATCTGGCCGTCCGCCTGATCCGGCTGGCGGAATTCCCGATCTGGTTCTTCGCCGATGAGGCGATCCAGACGGTCCTGGCCACCGACTTCGTGCGCGACGGCTTCCGCGACTTCCACGGTCACCTTTTCCCGACCTACTTCCTGAATGTCTACGGCTACAACGAGAACCTGACGGTCTACGTTCAGGTGATCCCCTACCTGCTGTTCGGCAAATCGGTCTTCATCACCCGCGCCACGTCCGTGCTGGTCACCGCCTTCGGCGCGCTGGCGGTCGGATTGATCCTGCGCCGCGTCTTCAAGCTGCGCATGCCGTGGATCGGGATCCTGTTGCTGTCCTCGGCCCCGGCGTGGTTCCTGCACTCGCGCACCGCCTTCGAGACGACGCACATGGCGTCGTATTACGCCTGGTTCTTGTACTGCTACCTGAGGTATCGGACCGGATCACCGCGGGCCGTCTTCCCCGCCGCCGTCTTCGCCGCGGCGACCTTCTACACCACCGGCGCCGGGCAGATCATCATCGCCGGCACCGGCCTGATGCTCGTGCTGCTCGATGCCCGCTATCACTGGAGCCAGCGGCGCCTGCTGCTGCGTGCCCTGCCCGTGGTGCTGCTGCTGGCGATCCCCTATCTCCGCTTCCGCCTCCAGATGGGCGCCGAACACACCAACCTGCTGCGGCTGTTCGACAGCTACTGGCTGCGCGATCTTCCCCTGGGGGAGAAGGTGCGCACGGCGTTGGGCTACTACACCTACGGACTGAGCCCCGGATACTGGTTCTTGCGCAACACGCATGACGGCGCCCGGCACGTGATGGACGGCTACGGAAACCTGATGTCCTGGACGCTGCCCTTTGCCGTCGGCGGGCTGGGCCTGACGCTGTGGCGCATCCGGACGCCGGAGTACCGCGTGCTCCTGGTCCCCTTGTTGGCCGTCCCCCTCGGCGGCGTGGTCGTGGATGTCGGGATCACGCGCGTGCTGCCCTTCGTCCTGCCGGCCACGCTGCTCACGGCCCTGGCGATCGATGCGCTGGCGGGCTGGATCGCGCCGCGCGCCTCGCGCGCCCTGCTGGCGCTGAGCGTGTTTACCGCCCTGGCCGGCGTCAACCTGTACCTGCTGGGCGACAGCCTGGCCAACGGCCCATTCTGGAATCGCGACTACGGGATGGAGATCCCCTGGGGAGCGCCCCAGGTGTACGGAGCGATCGACGAGTGGCTCGAGCAGGAGCCTGAGACGTTCTTCTATGTCTCCCCCACCTGGGCCAACGGCGTCGACACATTGAAGCGCTTCTTCCTTCCCGATGATGCCCCGGTCGACATCGCCAACACCGACCGCTTCACCGAATCGCGGCAGGAGCTGACCGACGACATCATTCTGGTGCTCACGGCCCGCGAGTACGAAGCCGCCCGGGTCAATCCCAAGCTGGCCGACGTGCGGGTGGTGAAGGAACTGCGCTACCCGGACGGCTCGCCCGGTTTCTATTTCGTGCGCATGCGCTACTCGCCGCAGGCCGACGCGATCTTCGAAGTCGAGCGGCAGGAGCGGCTCAAGCCGGTCATCGAGACGCTCGACATCGGTGGATCCGTGCTCACCGTCCGGCACCCGCTGTTCGACAGCGGCGGGATCCAGCACTTGTTCGACGGCGACGTCTACACGCTCGTCCGAGGCTACGATGCCAACCCGATGCTGCTCGAACTGTCCTTCGACGCGCCCGCGCGCCTTGCACGGCGTGGAGATCACCACCGGCAGCATGGATTTCGCCCTGACAATCCGGCTGTTTCCGACGACGGGCGGCCAGCCGGTCGTCTACACCGAGACCTACATCGATCAGCCCATGGATCCGACCGTCAGCCTCGAATTCGGCGGCGCGCCGGAGCAGGTCACCCGTCTCGAGATCGAGATCCGTCATTTGGGCGAGCCGGGACCGGCCAAGATCCACCTGCGCGAGATCCAGTTCCGGTAGCGATCGAAGCCGACGCCGGCGCGAAGCGCGGGGCAGAAGACGCTCATGGGTTCACCCCGATTCCCGGTCCTCCTGTACCAGCGCCTCTCGACTCGCGGCGGGTTGGTGGCCGCCGGGGTGATGCTTGCCCTGATCGGGCTGCACCTGACGCGCGCCGGCGGGCCACCCGCCCCGTCGATCGCGGTTCTGCTCCTGGGCTGCGCGCAGGCTGTCGCCGGGCTGGTGCTCTACCCGCGCCGGTTCCGTCGCGCAGCAAGCCTCGCGCACCTCCGAACGATGCGCCGGGTGGCTCGGCGTGCAACCCGCACAACTGCTCCTGATCGCCGACGGTCTGATCCTGACCCTCGCCTCACGCGCCGCCTCGGGGGACGCCGCCCTCAATGCCAGCCCGCTGGCGACCCCGCTGTGGCTCGCCGGGATCGTCCTGGTGTGCGCCGGCTGTTGGACGCGCACACCCGCCCGGCCCGCCGAGCGCTGGCCCTGGGGAGAGATCGCGCTGGTCGGCCTTCTGACGCTGCTCGCCCTGATCGTGCGCGCCTGGCACATCGGCTCCATGCCGTACGTCCTCAGCGGTGACGAAGGATCGGCCGGCCTGACAGCCTGGGAGTTCCGCACCGGTGCGCGGGACAACCTGTTGTCCCTCGGCTGGTTTTCGTTTCCGGCGCTTTACTTCGGCCTGCTTTCGATTTCCCAGGCTGTCTTTGGCCGCACGACCGAGGCCATCCGGCTGGTCTCCGCGCTGGCGGGCGCGCTGACGATCCCGGCACTGTACTGGATGGTGCGTCCGATGTTCGGCAGGCCCGCCGCGCTGGCGGCGGCCGCGTGGCTGGCCGCCTTCCATGTGCACGTGTTCTTCAGCCGGCTGGCGTACAACAACATCTTCGACGGCTTGCTGTTCGTGATGGCCGCCGGCGGCTTGTGGCGGGGGTGGCAGGACGGAAGGCGCAGCGGGTTCCTGCTCGCCGGCCTCTGTCTGGGACTCAGCCAGTACTTCTACACAACGGCGCGGCTGACCCCGATCGTGCTCACCCTGTGGGTCTTGCTCCTGGCGCTCCATCGCCGGCCGGACCGGGCGCGCGCCTCCGGCCTGGCGGCCACCGGGCTGGCGGCGCTGGCGGTCTTCCTTCCTCTTGGGATGCTCTACGCAGTCTCATCCCGATGCAGTTGTTCTTCACCGCCAGCCGAGTCTCGATGTTGATCCCGGGCTGGACGGCAGAAGCCGCCGCCGCCCTGGGTATGACCGCCGGAGGATTGGTCCTGGAGCAAATCTGGGTGACGGCATTGGGGTTGACCGTGGCGGAACTTCAGGGTGTGTACTATGCACCCGGCGCACCGATGTTGATCTCCCTCTCCGCCGTCCTGTTCGTTGCCGGACTTCTGATCTGCCTGCTGCGTATCCGCGACCCTCGGCATTCACTGCCGCTGCTCGTCCTCGCCGGCGCCATCCTGATGGGCGGCCTGAGCATTCAGGCGCCCAACAGTCAGCGCCTGCTGTACATGGCTCCGGCCCTGGCGTGGATGGTCATCCTGCCCCTCGAGGCCGTGCGGGAATGGTCGGCACGCCGTTGGCCGGGCGGGCGCCGGGCGCTGTCCGTGCTCGCCGGCCTGTTGGTGATCGTGATGCTGACCCAGAATCTCGATCACCTGTTCCGAGACTACTTCCCGCGCGAAGAATATGGAAGCGTGCACGGCGAGGTGACGCAAGCGATCATCGAGCTCTGGCCCTCCCTCCCGGACGGCACGCCGGCCTACTTCTTCGGCGGCGAGCGCATGGGTTTCGCCTCGATCCCCAGCCTGGCCTATCTGCGCCCCGAAGCGCATGCCCTCGACCTGGACCGCGTCGACCGGATCCCGCCGTCGCTCCAGGGTCTGGTCGCCTTCGTGCTCCCGGAACAGGCGGCCAGCCTGGCGGAACTGCGATCCCGCTTCCCCGAGGGGATCGCCCTGCGGCGCTATAATCGGCATGGGCGCCTGTTGTTCGACATCTGGGCGGTGGGAGATGCCGCACAAGCGCTGTCGCCCGCCCTTCCCTGACGCAGGCAGCCGGAGGCGAATGCTTGAAGGCGGTCTACTTCCACCAGCATGGCGGGCCGGAGGTTCTTGTCTTCGGCGAACTGCGCGGACCCCTCCCCCGGCCCGGGCCAGGTGCTGGTGCGCCTGCGCGCCGCGGCGCTCAACCGGCTCGACCTGTGGACCCGCGAGGGATGGCCCGGCCTCAAGCTTGAGATGCCTCACATCCCGGGAGCCGACGGGGCCGGCGAAATCGCCGCCGTCGGCGCCGGGGTTATCGATCGCACGGTCGGCGAACGGGTCGTGCTGAACTCCAACCTGGGTTGCGGACGCTGCCCGGCGTGCCTGCAGGGCCGGGACAACCTGTGCCGCGATTGGCATCTGCTGGGCGAGACGCTGCGTGGGACGTACGCCGAGTACGTCGTCGTCCCATCGCTCAACGCCCATCCGATGCCGGCGGACTTCGATCCTTCGGCCGCTGCGGCGTGCGGCCTGGTCTATCTGACGGCCTGGCACTCCCTGATCACGCGCGGCGCGCTGCAATCCGGCGAGACGGTGCTGATCGTCGGCGCCTCCGGCGGCGTCAACACGGCGTGCATCCAGATCGCCCGGCACGTCGGCGCCCGGGTGATCGTCGTCGGGTCGAGCCCGGCCAAACTGGCGCTGGCCGAATCGCTGGGCGCCGAGGTCCTGATCGACCGCACGCAGGACGAGAACTGGTCGAAGGCCGTGTATCAGGCGACGGATCGGCGCGGGGCCGAGGTCGTCGTCGACAACGTCGGCGCCGGAACGCTGGCCCTCAGCCTGCGCGCCGCCGGCAAAGGCGGGCGCATCCTGACCGTCGGCAACACCGCCGGTCCGAAGGTCGAGATCGACAATCGCTTCGTGTTCGGCAAGCACCTGTCCATCCTGGGTTCGACGATGGGGACGCAGGCCGATTTCGCCGCGGTGATGCAGCTGGTCTTCGCCGGTCAGCTCCGGCCGGTGCTCGATCGCTCCTACCCGCTGGCCGAAGCGCGGCAGGCCCAGGCGCGCCTGGCCGCCGGCGAACAGATGGGGAAGATCACCCTTGTCATCCCGTAGGCGTCCGGCCGTCGTATCCTGGCTCAGCCTCGGGGGGTTAACCCTCGGCGCCATCTACCTCATCCGGATGGCGGGCGGCCTGTTGGCCCCCGATCTGCCGCTGAGTGTCCCGCGCTGGTACCCGCCGCTCACGGGAGCGGTCTGGGGGATCGGTTGGGTCCTGGGTGCGGTCGGACTGTTCGCCGGCCGACCCTGGGCGCCGCGTGGGGTGAGAATCCTGGGCGTGGCTTTCCTGGCCTGGTACTGGACCGATCGGCTGTTGTTCGTCCGGTCGGAGCACGCACTGCGCACGATGCCCTTCTCACTGGGGGTCACGGCGCTCGGAGCCGCCTTCGTCATCCTGGCCCTGCGCCAGCCTGCCGTCCGGCGCTTCTTCGGGGAGTCGAACACATGAGTGATGCGTCCCGTCTGCAGCAACTGCGCGCCCTGCGCGAGCAGGCCAGCGGCCTGCACGCGCCAGAAGGCTCAGCACGACCGCGGCCGCCTGACGGCGCGCGAACGCCTGGAGCTGCTCCTCGATCAGGGTTCGTTCCGCGAGACGGACGCCTTCGTCACCCACCGCACGTCGGACTTCGGGTCTGGCCGAACGCCGCGTGCTGACCGATGGGGTGGTCACGGGCTGGGGGACGATCGACGGCCGGTTGACCTACGCCTTTTCGCAGGACTTCACCGTCTTCGGCGGCAGCCTGGGTGAGGCGCATGCCGAGAAGATCTGCAAGATCATGGACATGGCGCTCAAGAACGGCGCGCCGGTCATCGGGCTGAACGACTCGGGCGGCGCCCGCATTCAAGAAGGCGTGGTTTCGCTCGGCGCCTACGCCGATATCTTCCTGCGCAACACGCTCGCCTCGGGCGTCGTCCCGCAGATCAGCGCCATCATGGGGCCGTGCGCCGGCGGGGCGGTGTATTCGCCGGCCCTGACCGACTTCATCTTCATGGTGCGCAACTCGTCCTACATGTTCGTCACCGGCCCGGACGTGGTCAAGACCGTGACGCATGAGGAGGTCGACTTCGAATCGCTGGGCGGCGCCGACGTGCACGCCAGCACTTCGGGCGTCTGCCACTACGTCGCCCAGAGCGAGGCCGACTGCCTGTACATGATCCGGCTGCTGCTCTCCTACCTGCCGCAGAACAACATGGAAGACCCGCCCTTCGCCGCCACCGCCGACGACCGCCTGCGGACGGAGGAGGCGCTCAACCACCTGGTGCCGGACGACCCGAGCAAGCCGTACGAGATTCGCGACGCCATCCGGCTGGTCGTCGATCAAGGCGGCTTCTTCGAGATCCACGAGCAGTACGCGCCGAACATCGTCGTCGGATTCGCCCGCCTCGGCGGACACAGCGTCGGCATCGTCGCCAACCAGCCGGGGCACCTGGCCGGCGTGCTCGACATCAACTCGTCCGAGAAGGCGGCGCGCTTCGTCCGCTTCTGCGACTCGTTCAACCTGCCGATCGTCACCTTCGTCGACGTCCCCGGGTTCCTGCCGGGCACCGCCCAGGAGCACGGCGGGATCATCCGCCACGGCGCCAAGCTGCTGTATGCCTACTGCGAGGCGACGGTCCCCAAGCTGACGGTGATCACCCGCAAGGCCTACGGCGGAGCGTACGACGTGATGTCGTCCAAGCACATCCGCGGCGATCTGAACTTCGCCTGGCCGAACGCCGAGCTGGCCGTCATGGGGCCCGACGGCGCGGTCAACATCATCTTCCGCAGCGAGTTGAAGGAAGCGGCGGACCCCGACGCCCGGCGCGCCGAGCTGGTGGCCGAATACCGCGAGAAGTTCGCCAACCCGTATATCGCCGCCTCGCGCGGCTACCTGGACGACGTCATCGAGCCCAGCGAGACGCGCCCGCGCCTGATCAACGGCCTGGAGATGCTCTCCAACAAGCGCGACGCCAATCCGGCCAAGAAGCATGGCAACATCCCCCTCTAGCGCGCCCTCGACGGACGTCCCGGTCGAGAGCGGCCGATTCGGCCCGCCCGAACACGCGCCTGTACTGGGAACGCGGCGGGCAGCCGGCGGATCCGGTCGTCGTGTTCCTGCACCATGGCCTCGGATCGACCAGGGCCTGGAAGGGGCAGCGGTCGGCCTTTGTCCTGCACGGCTGGCAAGCGCTGGCGTATGACCGCTGGGGCTACGGCCGTTCATCGCCGCGTCCGGCCCTGGACCTGCCGACCTTTGAGACCGACGTGCGCGATCTGGAGGCCTTGCTCGACGACCTGGGCCATCGGCGCGTGGCGCTGGTCGGCCACAGCGACGGCGGCACAACGGCGCTGTATTTCGCGGCGCGATTCCCGGAACGCGTGATCGCCCTGGTCACCGTCGCCGCGCACATCTACCTGGAGCCGAGTATGGTCCCCGGGATCCTCGGCCTTCGCCGGGCGTATGAGAGCGACACGCGCTTCCGCCAGGGCCTGCTCCGGGCGCACGGCGAGAAAGCCGAGGCCGTGTTCCGCAACTGGTACGAGGGCTGGGTGCAGCCCGGGCATCTCACCTGGGACATGCGGCCGATGCTGGGCGGCGTGCGCTGCCCGACACTCGTCATCCAGGGCGAGGCCGACGAACACGCCTCGCCGCAGCACGCCCGCGACCTGGCCGACGGCGTCGCCGATGGCAGCCTGTGGCTGATCGACGGGGTTGGCCATATGCCTCCGCAGGATGTGTCCGACGAGTTCAACCGCCGGGTGCTGGAGTTCCTCGAACCATTCCGCCTTGCGGCCGAGAAGTAGGAGGAGGGTCCGCCCTCGATGTTCACCAAGGTGCTGATCGCCAACCGGGGTGAGATCGCCGTTCGGATCATCCGCGCCTGCCGCGAGCTGGGCCTGCTCACGGTGGCGGTCTATTCCGAGGCCGACCGTTCGGCGCTCCACGTGCGGCTGGCGGATGAGGCCTACCTGCTCGGGCCGGCGCCGGCGCGGGACTCGTACCTGCGCGGCGACAAGATCATCGACCTGGCGCGCGCCTGCGGGGCGGGCGCCATCCATCCGGGCTACGGCTTCCTGGCCGAGCGCGACGACTTCGCCCGCCAGGTGGAGCAGGCCGGGCTGGCCTTCATCGGCCCGCGCCCGAGCGCCATCGCCGCCATGGGCGATAAGGCGACCGCCCGCGCCACGGTGGCGGCCGCCGGCGTGCCCGTCGTCCCCGGCACCGAGGGCGAGGGCAGCCTGCGCGACGAGGAGATCCTGGCCGTCGCCCCGCAGCATCGGCTTCCCCCTGCTGGTCAAGGCCACCGCCGGCGGCGGTGGGAAGGGGATGCGTGAAGTCAACCGCCTGGAGGACCTGCCGGGCTTGCTGCATGCCGCCCGGCGCGAGGCGGAGAGCGCCTTCGGCGACGGCAACGTCTACCTCGAGAAACTGCTCACCGACGCCCGGCACATCGAGTTCCAGATCCTGGCCGACAGCCAGGGCGGCGTGATTCACCTGGGCGAACGCGAGTGCTCGCTGCAGCGGCGGCACCAGAAGCTGCTCGAGGAGTCGCCGTCGCCGTTCCTGGACGACGACCTGCGCCAGCGCATGGGCGAGGTGGCCTGCAAGGCCGCCCGCGCCGTCGACTACATCAACGCCGGGACGATCGAGTTCCTGGTCGACCGCGAACGCAACTTCTTCTTCCTGGAGATGAACACCCGCCTGCAGGTCGAACACCCGGTGACGGAGATGGTCACCGGCGTCGACATCGTCAAGGAGCAGTTCCGCATCGCCCGCGGGCGTAAGCTGCGCTACGCCCAGGAAGACATCCGCTCCAACGGCTGGGCGCTCGAGTGCCGGGTCAATGCCGAGGACGCCTACAACAACTTCCTGCCATCCACCGGCATGCTGACCATGATCACACCGCCCACCGGGCCCGGGCGTGCGCGTCGACACCGGCGTCTACCCGGGGTTCGAGATCTCGCCCTACTACGACTCGCTGATCTCCAAGTTGATCTGCTGGGGCGAGACGCGCGGCGAGGCCATCCTGCGCATGCGCCGCGCCCTGGAGGAGTACCGCATCCTGGGGGTCAAGACCAACATCCCCTTCCATCAGAGCATCATGGATTCGACCCGCTTCATGGCCGGGCAGTACGACACGCGCTTCGTCGAGGAGCGCTTCTCGATGGCCGAGGCGGAGGAAGGCAAGCCGTCGCAGGCGGATATCGCCGCCATCATGGCCACGCTCGTCGCCCACCGCCACGGCCAGCAGGCGGCGCAGATCGTCCGCCGCGGCGACCGGGACGCCAGCAACTGGAAGTGGGTCGGACGGTGGGAGAGGATGCATCGGTAGCAGGAAGCTATCAGCCGTCAGCTGTCAGCTAGCTAGCTGCTGAGTGGCTGATCAGCTAGCCGCTAGTGTGCTGGACGCTGAGCGCTAGTCGGCAAGATCGGCTGCGCAGCCAGAGGTGGCCTGCGCTGACGCTGACGCTGACAGCTGACGCCGTCACGAGCGCCGGAGCTTGAACATGAAGTACATCGCCACCCTCGACGACCAGACGTTTGAGATCGAGATCAACGCCGATGACCAGATCACGGTCAACGGCGAACGACTGTCGATCGACTTCCGCTCGGTCTCCGGCCAGCCGGTCTATTCGCTGTTGGTCAACGGCCAGTCCTATGAAGCCTACGTCCAGGGCGGGGAGACCGGGCTGGAGGTGCTGCTGCAGGGGCATCTGCACATCGTCGAGGTCGAGGACGAACGCCAGCGCAAGCTGCGCGAATCGTCCAGCGGGCCGGTGGTTCACAGCGGTGAGTTCAACCTCAAGTCCCCGATGCCGGGGCTGATCGTCGCCGTCCCGATCGTCGAGGGCCAGGTGGTGGTCAAGGGGCAGGACCTGGTGATCCTCGAGTTGATGAAGATGCAGAATGAGCTCAAGGCGCCGCGCGACGGCAAGATCGGCCGCGTGCGCGTCCGCCCCGGTGACAGCGTCGAGCAATCTCAGGTGTTGGTCACGCTGGAGTAGATGAGCCTCGAGATCGAAGCCAAGTTCTGGGTGACGGACCTGGCGGAATTCCGGGTGCGCCTGCTGGCCGCCGGAGGCCGGGCCGTCACGCCGCGGCAGCTCGAGCACAACGAGCGCTTCGACACCCCGGACGGCCGTCTGCGACGCAGCGGCGAAGTCCTGCGCCTGAGGCAGGACCAACGCCGGACGCTGACCTACAAGCGCGCCCTGGCCTCCCCCGAGGTCCGCACCGAGATCGAGATTGAGATCGACGACCTGCCGGCAGCCCGCGAGCTGTTGCTGAGCCTCGGCTACGTCCCGCTGTTCGTCTACGAGAAGTTCCGCGAGGTCCTGGCGCTGGACGACACGCTGGTGATGCTCGATGAGCTCCCCTTCGGCACCTTCGTCGAAATCGAAGGGCCGTCGCTGGAGGCCATCGGCCGCGCCGCCGCCCGCCTGGGCCTCGACTGGACGCGGCGCGTGACCCGCAGCTACCTGTCGATCTTCGAGGCGCTTCGCCTGCGCCTCGGCTTGGCCACCGAGCAGGCCACGTTCGCCGACTTGCAGCCCGCGCCCGCCCTCCTGCCTCCAGACCTCGGGCTGCCACCCTTGCTCCCATAGGACTCCCGCCATGACGGACTCACCTCTCGAAGCCTGGATCCGCGAGACTCTCGAGCCGGCCCTGGCCCAGCAAGCGGAACGCCGCCCGGCCTTCGAGACCTCGTCCGGCATTCCCCTCGAACGGGTCTACCTTCCCGACGAAATCGACCCCGACTACATGGAGCGCCTCGGCCTTCCCGGTCAGTTCCCATTCACCCGCGGCGTGCAGCCAACGATGTACCGCGGGCGTCTGTGGACCATGCGCCAGTACGCCGGCTACGCCTCGGCCGAGGAGTCCAACCGGCGCTACCGCTATCTCCTCGAGCAGGGGCAGACCGGGCTGTCGGTGGCCTTCGACCTCCCCACCCAGATCGGCTATGACGCCGACGATCCCATCGCCGCCGGCGAGGTCGGCAAGGTGGGGGTATCGATCTCGTCGCTGGACGACCTGGCGCAGTTGCTGGACGGGATCCCGCTCGACCGCGTCTCGACCAGCATGACGATCAACGCCCCCGCCGCCATCCTGTTGGCGATGGTCATCGCCATGGCCCGCCGTCAGGGGGTCGATCCGGCGCGGCTGCGCGGCACGATCCAGAACGACATCCTCAAGGAGTACGTCGCCCGCGGGACCTACATCTTCCCGCCCAAGCCGGCGATGCGCCTGATCACCGACGTCTTCCAGTACTGCCACCGTCACGTGCCCGCACTGGAACACGATCTCGATCTCGGGCTATCACATCCGCGAGGCCGGCGCCGACGCGGTCCAGGAGGTCGCCTTCACCCTGGCCGACGGCATCGCCTACGTCCAGGCGGCGCTCGACGCCGGGCTGGCCGTCGACGACGTCGGGCCGCAGCTGGCGTTCTTCTTCGCCGCCCACAACCACTTCCTGGAGGAGGTGGCCAAGTTCCGCGCCGCCCGCCGGTTGTGGGCCCACATCATGCGCGACCGGTTCGGCGCCCTCGACACACGCTCGTGGAGGCTGCGCTTCCACACGCAGACCGCCGGCTCGACGCTGACCGCCCAGCAGCCGATGAACAACGTCGTGCGCGTCACCCTTCAGGCGCTGGCCGCCGTCCTGGGCGGCACGCAATCCCTCCACACCAACAGCATGGACGAGGCGCTGGCCCTGCCCACCGAGCAGGCGGTCCAGGTGGCGCTGCGCACGCAGCAGGTCCTGGCGCATGAGTCGGGCGCCGCCGATACACTGGACCCCCTCGCCGGTTCGTATGCCGTCGAGGCCCTGACCGATCAGATCGAGTTCGCGCGCCCGGGCCTACCTGCAGCGGATCGAGGACCTGGGCGGAATGCTGGCGGCGATTGAGACCGGCTACGTCCAGCGCGAGATCCAGGACTCAGCCTACCGCGCCCAGCGGGCCATCGACCACAAGGATGCGGTCGTCGTCGGCGTGAATGCCTTCCAGGTGCAGGAGACCTCCAGCCTCGAACGCCTGCGGGTCGACCCGGCGGTCGAACAGACCCAGCGCCAGCGGCTGGCTGCCTTGCGGGCGCGCCGGGATACAGCCCGCGCCACGGAGTGCCTCGACCGCGTGGAGAACGCCGCCCTCGGCTCCGACAACCTGATGCCGCTGTTTATCGAGGCGGTGGAAGCCGACGCCACGCTCGGCGAGATCTGCGGGCGGCTCCGGCGAACCTGGGGCGAGTATCAGGCCACCTCCACCGTCTGAGGTGGAGACCGCTGCCGACCGGACCGCGTGCACAGGATGCCTACCCCACACCCGACGCTGATCGGCCTGCCCTACGATGCCGGTTCGTCCTTTCTGACCGGGGCGCGCCTGGCGCCCCCGGTCATCCGTCAGGCGCTTCATTCACCCTCGGGTAACGCCTGGTCCGAATCGCTGATCGACACGTCCGCCCCGGGCATTCTGGACGACGCCGGGGACCTGCCGCTGGAGCAGGACGATAGCGCCCGGATGGCGATCGAAGCCGCCCTGCGCCGCCTGGCGTCCGAAGGCCGTACGCCGATCGCCCTCGGCGGAGACCATTCCATCACCTTCCCGATCCTGTCGGCTCTGCGGCCCACCTGGCCGACGCTCTCTCTTCTGCACCTCGACGCGCATCCCGACCTGTACGACGAATTCGAGGGCCGGCGGTTCTCGCATGCCTGCCCCTTCGCCCGGATCATGGAGCTCGGATTGGCGGACTCGCTGACCCAGGTCGGCATTCGTGCCCAGACCGGGCATCAGCGCCAGCAGGCCGATCGCTTCGGCGTCGAGACCATCGACATGCGCGCCTGGGCACGCGGCGCCCGTCCGGTGCTGCACGGCCCGCTGTATGTATCCATCGACCTCGACGCCCTCGACCCGGCCTTCGCACCGGGTGTCTCCCACCCCGAGCCCGGCGGCCTGTCGGTGCGAGAGATGTTGGACCTGGTCCAGTCGCTCCCCGGGCCGATCGCCGGCGCCGACATCGTCGAGTTGAATCCGACGCTCGACCCGATGGGGCTCACCGCGCGCGTGGCAGCCAAGCTGGTCCGGGAACTCGCCGTGCGCATTCTGGAGACCGGGCCGCGCGCCGCGGCGACCGCCGAGTAGGGTATCCTTGGCGGGCTTGCGCCAGCCGCCGACCGATTGCGTTGGCCGGCCGACGACAGCCATGGGGAGAGTGCGCATGTCAGACGGGATTCGAGTCCACCACCTGGCCGTCGTCGTCGCCGATCTGGACCAGGCGCTCCAGTTCTGGCGTGACGCGCTCGGGCTGCGAGTGTCGCACATCGAGGACGTGCCCGAGCAGGCTTCGCAGGTCGCCTTCCTGCCTGCCGGAGATGCCGAGATCGAACTCGTCCGGCCGACGACCTCCGACTCAGGCGTCGCCCGCTATCTGGCCAAGCGCGGCGCCGGGATGCACCACATCTGCCTGTCGGTTCCGGATCTGCGGGCAAGCCTTCAGCAGCTTGCGGCCCACGGCGTCCGGCTGATCAATCCCGAGCCGATGGCCGGCTCTGACGGCCGCCAGTACGCCTTCGTCCATCCGGAGAGCACCGGCGGCGTCCTGCTCGAGCTGTACCAGCAACAGGGTCACCCTTCTGGATGGACCAGGCGACTGGGCCGCTTGGGCTGTTTGCCGTCGGGCACGTTCTGCACTATCCTGTCACTACCTGCGGCCTGCCGCCCAAGCATGGGCGGAGGGCCGGGCACAAAGCAACACTGGAGGTTGAGCGATGGCCGTCCTTTACCTGCTGTGGCTGATCCTGGCCGGTGTCTTCTTCTCGTTTGCCTATATGTTCCTGCGCCAGGCGCAATCTCCCTTGCGCAATTTCCAGGTCCGGCAGCGCGCCGGCGAGGGCCCCAAGGGAGCCGAGACCGATAAGGCGATGGCGGACTTGGCCCTGGAAGTCAACAACTACCTGGACTCGATCAATGGGACCAACCGCAACCTGAACCGCACGGCTTCGATCTCGAGCTTCATCTGCGGTCTGGTGGCGCTCGTCTCGCTGGTGATCGCCTTCTACCAGGCGAGCGTGGTCTGACCCCGGGCGCACGCGCCCGACGTTGAGCTGCACCCTTCAGAGTCAAGCGCCCCGCCGGCGGCTGCCGGCGGGGCGTTGCCATCTCCTCGGCTCATCCATCCGGATGAGGACTCGCTTGTCGGCCGCGCGCCGTCAGGTCTGGACCCGGAAGGTAAGCCGCCGTGATCCTGTCGGTGCACCTGCCCGCGTAGTCCGAGCTTGCCCGGAGGTTACCGGGGTTCCCTCTGACCAACCGGCAGCGACGATGGGTGCAGGGTCTCGGTCCTCACGTCATCCAGGTGGAGCGCAGTGGCCATCATCCACAGCCAGGACAGGATCACGATCAGTGCCAGGAATATCATGTTCATCACTCCACGGGCGGGGACAACCCGCCCGGCGTGGGCGCGTCGAACGGTTCAGGCGGACAGGCCGCGCCATCGTCGAAGAGTGGATCCGAATCGCCAGCGAATGCGCCGCCACCGCGAGTCCACCGGTGAATGCCAGCCCGATGCCAATCGCCGCGCTGGCGTAGATCACAATTGCCAGGAAGGCCATGATCGCCAGCCCGACGGGCGACTCCGAGCCGCTCTCGAAGGGACTGGGTGCGAGCAGCCCACCCAGCAGGGCAAGCGGCGCAAACATGGCATAGCCGGTCGCCACCAATCCTTTGCCCACCCGCGTCCGAACACCGCCCAGAACAATCAGGAGCAACGCGGCGCTGATCGTCCCCGCCAGGAACAGCCCCACCACTTCGGCCACCAGCGCAAGGCCCGCAGGAACGTAGCCAAGGTTGATCGCGCTGAAGCCCAAGCCCGCAAAGGGCCAGGCCAGACCGAAGCACATCACAGCCTTCCAGTTCGCCGACATCCAATTCCTCCGACGGGCGCTCCGCCCGCGTCGCGAGGCCATTCTGCCACGCCGGGCACGCGGCCGGGGTCGAATGCAAACCGACTGTAAGCCTCCGCGGCAGGACCGCAGTACGGGCGTGCTAGAATCCGAAGCGGATCAGGCGTCCACCGGGAGGGGATATGTTCGACCGTCAGAGGCTCGAGCTGCTTCGCCGTTCGCTGGAGACCTGGGAGGCCGGGACGCTCCGTCCGGCCCTGGCGCGCCTTCCGGAGCGCCGCACCCGGTTCCAGACGACCTCGTCGGAGCCGATCGAACGGCTCTACACCCCGGCCGACCTCGCCGACCTTGACTACGAGCGTGATCTCGGCCATCCGGGCGAATACCCCTTCACGCGGGGTGTCCATCCCAGCCTGTACCGCAGCCGGGTGTGGACGATGCGCATGTTCGCCGGGTTCGGCACGGCGGAGGAGACCAACGCCCGCTTCCGCTACCTGTTCGACCAGGGGCAGACGGGGATGTCGATCGCTTTCGACCTCCCCACGCTGATGGGCTTCGATACCGATGCACCGGAAGCGCTGGGCGAGTTCGGCAAGTGCGGGGTGGCCGTCTCGTCGCTGGAAGACATGCAGATCCTGCTGCGGGACATCCCGCTGGATCAGATCTCGACCAGCATGACGATCAACTCCCCGGCGGCCATCATCTGGGCGATGTACATCGCCGCCGCCGAGAATGCAGGGGGTCCCGGCCACCCGGCTCCGCGGCACGACCCAGAACGACATCCTCAAGGAGTACATCGCGCAGAAGGAGTACATCTTCCCGCCCGAGCCGTCGATGCGCCTGGTGACGGATACGATCGAGTACGGCGCCCGGCATGTCCCGGAGTGGAACACGATCTCGATCTCGGGCTACCACATCCGTGAGGCCGGGTCCACGGCCGCCCAGGAGCTGGCCTTCACGCTGGCCGATGGCATGGAGTACACGCGCTGGGCGCTGAAGCGCGGCCTGCCGATCGACGACTTCGCCCCGCGATTGTCGTTCTTCTTCAACGCCCACAACGACTTCTTCGAGGAGATCGCCAAGTACCGTGCCGCCCGCCGGCTGTGGGCGGAGGCCATGCGCGACACGTTTGGCGCTCAGAACCCGCGTTCGTGGCTGCTCCGCTTCCACACCCAGACCGCCGGCGTCAGCCTGACTGCCCAGCAGCCCGAGAACAACATCGTCCGGGTCGCCGTCCAGGCGCTGGCGGCTGTGCTGGGGGGCACCCAGTCGCTGCACACCAACTCGATGGATGAGGCCCTGGCCCTCCCCTCCGTCCACGCCGCCACGGTCGCCTTGCGCACCCAGCAGATCCTGGCCGAGGAATCCGGCGTGGCGAACACCATCGACCCGCTGGGGGGATCGTATTTCGTCGAGGCGCTCACGCAGCGGATGGAGGCGCAGGCCCGCGAGTACTTCCGCCGCATCGACGAGCACGGCGGCGTCCTGCCGTCCATCGCCGCCGGATTCTTCCAGCGCGAGATCGCCGAGGCGGCCTACCGCTACCAGCGCGAGATCGACGCCGGGGACCGCAAGATCGTGGGGGTCAACGCCTACACCGATAAGCAGCCGTATGTGATCCCGCTGCTGGCGATGGATCCGCAGGGTTTCGAGCGCCAGGCGGGCCGGCTGGAGGCGCTGCGCAAGCGGCGCGATCCGGGTGCCGTCGGCCAGGCGCTCGACCGCCTGCGAGTGGCGTGCCAGGGAACCGAGAACACGATGCCCTTCATCCTGGACGCCGTGCGCGCCTTCGCCACGCTGGGAGAGATCGTCGACGTGATGAAGGACGTCTTCGGGCGCTACGAGGAACCGACCTGGATTTGAGGCGCTTGCCGGCACACCTGGCCGCAGTCCGCAGTCCGAAGGAGACGGCGGGGCACCCTGGGTGCCCCGCCGAGGTTTCCTTCGCCGGGATCGGCGATGCTCACGCACCGACAACCGCAACCGCCTGATACGAGCCCTGACCCGGCTTGGCCCGCAGCGGGCTGGTGGCGCCCTTCTTCACGCCGAAGTAGCGCACGGCCTCTTCCAGCACTCGGCCGGCGTGCAGGACGAAGGTTTCCCGGACAATCGGGTTGAGATCGGAGAGGAAGCGGAGCATCTCGGCGCGCGGGTCGTCCATCGGGCTCTGGGTGCACAGCTGGAGCCACGCGATCGCGTTCTGGCGATAGGGCTCGCACAACGTGTCGAGTCGGTCGGCCAACCTGTGGGCCTCGGTATATCGTGCCGGGCATCGGCATCCCTCCCTCCGGCCGCCCCCGCTGGCCGCGCCGGCACAGGTGCAAGCTTCACGCCAGCCAGCTCCGGGGCAGGGCTGAGACTCTCCAGCTCACCTCCACCGTGGCTCATCCGCCGCGAGCCGGCGTGGCTCCCTGCACGGCGACCCGCCGCGCCGTGTCTTCTGCTATCATCCCGGCGTGGCCCCCTTCGAGCCGGCCTACCTTCGTCTCCTGTCCTCCGGTGAGCTCAGGGCGCGCGCCGAGCAGGCGCGCGACCACTTGATGGCTTGTGATCTGTGCGCCCGACATTGTGGGGTGAATCGCTACACGCATCTGGGCTTCTGCCGTACCGGCGTCCAGGCGTGGGTGGCATCGATCGGGGCGCATCACGGCGAGGAGCGCCCGCTCAGCGGCTGGGCCGGATCGGGCACGGTCTTCTTCTCGCGCTGCAACTTGCGCTGCGTCTTCTGCCAGAACCATGAGATCAGCCAGCGCAACGCCGGCCGGCCGATGAGCGACGACGAGCTTGCCGGCATGTTCCTCGCCCTGCAGCAAGAGGGCTGCCACAACCTGAACCTGGTCTCGCCGACGCATGTGGTGGCGGCGATTCTTCCGGCGCTGTTCGTCGCGGTGGAGCGGGGCCTGAGGCTCCCGATCGTCTACAACACGGGCGGGTATGACTTCCTCGAGGCCCTCGAGCTGCTGGATGGCATCGTCGACATCTTCATGCCCGACATGAAGTACGACGATCCTGCCGTGTCGAGGCGGTTGTCGCACGCCGCCGTGTACCCGCAAGCTAACCGGCAGGCGGTACGGGCCATGCACCGGCAGGTCGGTGACCTGCGGATGGATGCCCGCGGGCTTGCCCGACGCGGCTTGCTGGTGCGGCACCTGGTGCTCCCCGGGGGCCTGGCCGGCACCGCAGGCGTTGTCCGGTTCCTGGCGTCGGAGGTCTCGAGGGATACCTACCTCAACCTGATGGATCAGTACCGGCCGGCCTACCTGGCGCGCGAATACCCGTTGTTGAGGCGCCCGTTGCCGACCGGAGAATTCCGGGCCGCGGTCCGGCTGGCAAAGCGCGCCGGCCTTCGCCGGCTGGCCGGTGTCGATCTCGCCTGACCGCAGTCGCGGCCCGGGGCCGGCCCTTCCCGCGTGCGCCCGCAGCCGCGTCCGGAAACCTCCCACGTCATCGCGTAGGGGCGGGTTTGAAACCCGCCCCTACGACATCCTCGGCGACCAACCTTGCGCCCGGATTCCCCCGCAGCGGTCGCGTGGATCCGCCTGCCTGAATCGCGTAGGGGCGAAGCACCGTTCGTGCCGCGAAGCCCGGCGGCACGCCGGCCGTCTCGCCCCGGCGGGCCGGGGCTCGCGGCCCGAGCGGGGCGCGAGACGGCATGCTTCGCCCCCTGTCCGACGCGGGTGGACGGGGACTTGCACGCCGAGGACGCAGGCTAAAGCCTGCGGCTACCTGCCCGCGACGGTCAGGCTTCCAGCCGCCGAGTCTTCGCTCACGACGCTCGGAGCTGCAGCCTCCAGGCCGCGTCCTCGAGCCGAGCGCAACTCACGTATCTCACAGAAAGCCGTAGGGGCGAAGCACGCTTCGCCCGTCTGTCCGACGCGGGTGGAGCAGGAATGCAGGCCGAGGACGCAGGCTAAAGACCTGCGGCTACCTGCCCGCGACGGTCAGCTTGCAGCCGCCGAGTCTCCGCTCACGACGCTCGGAGCTGCAGCACCCAGGCTGCCTCCTCGAGCCGGGCGGGAATCGTGGAGCCCATAGAAAGACACAGGGGCGGGTCTGGGACCCGCCCCAACGACCTCATTCGGAACGCACATCCAGGTTGATGCGCGTCCTCAGGATCCTGCCCTGCGGGTCAGCGCAGGAACATGGGCATCCCCTCCACCGCACGCATGCGCGGCCGGTAGTCCACCGCGTCGTACAGCGCTTCGATGTCCACCTTGCGGGCCCCGGCGCGTGTCTCGGTCATCGAGACATGTGTGTAGCAGCCGTTCTTGAGTGCCACCATGCGGCCCGACTGCTTGGCCAGCAGCAGGTCGGCGGCCAGCGTGCCGTAGTTCGCCGCGACCATCAGGTCGAGCGCGTCGGGAGGGCCGCAGCGCATCAGGTAGGCGACGTTCTGATGGATGATCCCGACGCCGGTGATCTCCTTGAGCATGTCGCCGACCTGCTCCCCGATGCCGCCCAGTTTCTGATGACCGAACGCATCCGGCTTGCCGCGCTGGATGATCTCGCCCCCCTGCATGCGCGCCCCTTCCGAAATCACCACCATCGAGTAGTTGCTCGGATTGGCCTTGCGGTCGGCCTGAAGCAGCTCCGCCAGATGCTCGATGTTGAAGGGCACCTCGGAGATGCACACGCGGTCGGCGTAGGCCAGATAGCCGGACACCAGCGCCGTCTCGCCGCTATTGCGGCCGAACAGCTCGATCACGCCGAAGCGCTCGTGGGATCCCATGCAGGTCCGCAGGTCGGTGATGAAACGCACGCTGCGCGTGACGGCCGTCGAAAATCCCAGGCAGTAGTCCGTGCCGCTGACGTCGTTGTCCATCGTCTTCGGAATGGCCACCACCGGGAAGCCTTCGTCGTGCAGCCGCAATCCGTAGGACAGCGTGTCGTCCCCCCCGATCGGGACGAGCGCATCGATCTTCAACGCCTGGAGCACGCTCAGGACGTGGGGCGTGAAGTCCTGCGCCTTCTCCGTCGTCGCCCCCTGCCCCTTCAGGAAATCAGGCGTGTCCTCCGGCTTGACCTTCGCCGGATTGGTGCGCGACGAGTGCAGGAACGTTCCGCCGTCGCGTTCGATCTTGCGCACGGCCAGCCGGTCGAGGACGACCGTGCATCCTGGCGACCGAGGCCGGGTCTTCCGGCCGGCACTTGAGCAGCCCGGACCAGCCGCGGCGGATGCCGACGACCTGGTGGCCGGCGTCCGTCAGCCGATGCACGACAGCCTTGATCGCCGGGTTGAGTCCGGGGACATCTCCCCCGCCTGTCAGAATGCCGATCCGCATGCTGATTCCCTCCGCAGGTCTGGCGCCGCGCACGGGGCGGCGCTACTGGATCCGCAACCGCTCGACCTGCACCGATCCCTCGCCGAGCAATGTCTGCAGCTCGCGGCGCAAATCGGCACAGTATCCGGTGGTCGAGTTGGGGAACTCGAGATGGTAACGCCGGGAGGCCTCATAGACGTGGAACACGAAGCGATCCCGGCCGGGGTAGGACGTCAGCAGCCCGTGTACCCGCCGCATGCGGCGGGCGTCCCGCTCGCGGTCACCGGTCGAATGCAGGCGCAGCGTGATCATGCGCGGGTCGCCGGTCGCCTCGACGGGCGCTTGCTCGGTCAGGAGCGTCAGCGCCACCTGGGCCTCGTTGGGAACGTACCCCGGGTCGGAGACCGCCGGCCACGGGTCGCCCGCCGGCGATTCGCCGACCCTCGCCGCGGACACGGGCGCCTCCGGCTCCGGCGGAGCAACCACCAGCGTCTCGGGCTCCGACCAGACCTCGATCGCCTGCTCCGGAGACCAGACTTCGCCTGCCTGCGGCAACTCGTCCATCGCAGGCGCTGCAGCCGAAGGCGTGGGGCGCGCCGGCTGAACCATGGTGAACTCGCGCGTGATCTCGTCGGCCAGCACCTTCGGATCGCCGCGCTCGCTGTCCACCTTGCCGCGTACGAGCACGATGCTGCCGGGCGTCAGCCAGCGCGAGACATCCGCCCACACGCGGCTGAACACGACCAGCTCGATCGACCCCTGCAGGTCCTCCAGCGTGATGAATCCCATCGCCTTGCCGGTGCGCGTCTGGTACGGACGCAGGTGGCTGACCTCTCCGGCGACGGTCACCGCCTGTCCGTGTTCGGCGTCGCCGAGCTCGGCGCTGAAGTGCGTCACCACTTGCGTCAGCGTCTCCAGGTAGGGCGTCAGCGGATGGTCGGAGATGTAAACGCCCAGCAGTTCCTTCTCCCAGGTCAGCTGCTGGCGGACAGAAACTCCGGCTCCCGAGGCCGGCATCTCGAGTCGCTCTGAGACGCCGGTGGTCCCTCCGAAGAGCGACATCTGCCCCACCTCGGCAGCACGAAAATGAGTCGTCGACAGGCTGATCAGGCGATCGACGGCGTCCAGCAGGTTGCAGCGCGGGCACAGGCTGTCGAGGGCGCCGACGCCGCGCCAGACACTCGAGGGCGCGTTTGCCCACCAGCCGCAGGTCGACCCGGCGGGCGAAGTCCTCGACGTCGGCAAACCTGCCGCCGCGCTCCCGCGCGTCCAGGACCGCCTGCACCGGCCCGACACCGACGTTCTTGATCGCCGCCAGCCCGAAGCGGATGGCGGCCTTGCCCTCCGGCCGGTCCTCGATTTCGAAATCCAGCCCGCCGGCATTCACGTCCGGCGGCAGGACCTCGATGCCCATGCGCCGGCAATCGACGATGTACAGCGCCACTTTGTCGGTGTCGGCCTTGAAGACCGACATCAAGGCTGCCATGTACTCGGTCGGATAATGCGCCTTCAGGTAGGCGGTCTGAACGCAGATCACGGCATAGTCGGCGGCGTGACCCTTGGGGAACCCGTAGCGGGCGAACGCTTCCCAGTCGTCGAAGACCGTGTTGGCCGTCGCGGGCGGGATGCCGTTGGCCACGGCGCCCTGGACGAACCGGTCGCGCTCGTGATGCAGCGCCTCGGCCTTCTTCTTGGCCACCGCCTTGCGCAGGAAGTCCGCCTCCGACGCCGAGTACCCGGCCATTTGCATGGCCGTGTACATGATCTGCTCCTGATAGACGGTGATGCCGTAGGTCTCCTGCAGGATCGGCTCGAGGCTGGCGTGGCGGTAGGTGACCGGCTCCTCGCCGTGCATCCGGCGAATGTACTCGGGGATGAACTCGATCGGGCCCGGCCGGTACAGGGCGACCATGGCGACGATGTGCGCCAGCGAGTGCGGCTTCATTTCCATCAGGTAGCGGCGCATGCCGGCGCCCTCCACCTGGAACACGCCCAGCACGTCGCCGCGTCCCAGCAGATCGAAAGTCGCCGGATCGTCCAGCGGGATGGATTGGAGGTCCAGGGCAATCCCGTGCCGGCGCTGGATCTGCGCGCAGGCGCGCGCCATGACCGTCAGCGTCGACAGCCCGAGGAAGTCGACCTTGAGCAGCCCGAGCGAGTTCGAGCACCTGCATCTCGAACTGCGTCACGGCGCCGATCGGGTTGTCTTCCGGCGCGCCTTTGGTGGGGCGGTGGAGCGGAACGTAGTCGGTCAGCGGACGGTCGGTGATGATCACCCCGGCGGCGTGCGTCCCGGCGTTGCGCGCCACGCCCTCCAGGCGCACGGCCGTGTCGATCAGGTCCTTCAGGTACGGCGCCAACTCGTAGGCTTCCTTGAAGGGCGGCACGCCCTCCAGCGCCTCCGGGATGGTCATCGGTTTGCCGGGGATGTTCGGCACGAGCTTGGCGACCCGGTCGACCTCGGGGAGCGGGATGTCCAGCACGCGGCCGACGTCCCGCAGCGCCGCCCGTGCCCCCAGCGTGCCGAAGGTGATGATCTGAGCCACCTTGTCGCGGCCGTAGCGCTGGGCGGTGTACTCGAGCATGCGCGCCCGCTGGTCGTCCTGGAAATCGAGATCGATGTCCGGCATCGAGACCCGGCCGGGATTGAGGAAGCGCTCGAAGATCAGCCCGTGTTCGAGCGGGTCGACCAGCGTGATCTCGAGGCAGTAGGCGACGATCGAGCCCGACGCCGACCCACGGGCGTTGTACCAGATGCCCTGCTGGCGGGCGTAGCGGCACAGGTCCCACACGATCAGGAAGTAGGTTTCGAAGCCCATCTGGTGGATCACGTCCAGCTCATAGTCCAGGCGCTGGCGGATCTCGGGCCGCGAAGCCCGTTCGCCAAACCGCTGCTCGAGCCCGGCCGTGCACAGCGCCCGCAGGTGCGAGTCGGGGGTCGCCCCGTCCGGCACGTCGAACGCCGGCAGGTGGTAGCCCTTGAAGTCCAGGTCGACGCTGCACCGTTCGGCGATGAGCAGGGTATTGCTCAGCGCCTCGGGGACCTCGGCGAACAGCGTTCGCATCTCGTCCGGGGTTCGCAGGTAGTAGGACGGATCGGTCATGCGCATGCGGTCGGGGTTGGCGCGCAGCGACCCGGTCTGGATGCACAGCAGGATGTCCTGCAGCTCGGCGTCCTCGGGGTTGACGTAGTGCACGTCGTTGGTGGCGATGAAGCGCGCCGGGTAGCGCTTGGACAGATCCATCAAGCCGCGGTTGACCGCCGTCAGCTCGCTGACCTCATGCGATTGCAGCTCAAAGAAGAAGCGCTCCGGGCCGAAGACCTCGAAGTACCAGTCCACCAGCCGCTGGGCGTGTTCCGTGCGCCCATCCGCCAGGGCGCGCGGGATTTCGCCGGACAGGCAGCCGGTGGTGACGATCAGGCCGTCGCTGTGAGCCGCCAGGAAATCATGATCGATGCGCGGGCGATAGTAGAAACCTTCCAACTGGGCGGCGCTGGCAAGCTGCAGGAGATTTCGGTAGCCGGTGTCGTTTTCCGCCAGGAGGAGCTGATGGAAGGAGCGCGCGTCGAGCTGCGGGTCCCGGTCGCGCATGCCCCGCGCGGCGAGGTAGGCTTCCATGCCCAGGATCGGCTTGATGCCCGCGCTCTTGGCGGCGCGATAGAAGTCGATCACGCCGAACATCGTGCCGTGATCGGTCAACGCCAAAGCCGGCATGCCCAATTCGCTGGCGCGCTCCACCAAGTGAGGGATGCGGCTCAGGCCGTCGAGCAGCGAGTATTCGGAATGGACGTGCAGGTGAACAAAAGACATGGGCACTCGGGCGTGCCTGTGGTTCCGTCATTATAGCCGCCCCCAGCAACCCGCGCCAGCCATTGCCACTCGGCGTGCCGCCGGGCTCGGCGGCACGAACGGCGCTTCGCCCCCGCGCGTATCTTGCCATTCGCCTTCGCGCCGCGGACCCCGATTCAACCCACCAGGGGCGGGACGCCTGATTCATGCGCAGGTCACGAGGTCAGGCGGCCCACCGCCTCCTCGAACACAGGTCGCGATCGCAGGCCGCTTGGCAGGGGGCGTTCGTCGCGTCGTCTCGCGTCGCGCTCTGCAATGGAGGACCTCAACTGGGCCACTGCGGGCGGGACGCGTTCGAGACTCATCTCGCCAGACGATCGCGAGGTCAAGCGGCCCACCGCCTCCTCGAACGCCAGTCGCGATCGCAGGCCGCTTGGCGGGGCCGTTCGTCCCGGTGCAGGGACCGGGAGTGCGGGGGGATCCATCCCCCCGCCGTCCCCGGCAGGGGGGACCACAGGGGGCGAACGATTCACGCGAACTCCGATCAGCCCCACGCGCACGCAGCCGCTCGCCGCACCGCTGCAGGCGGGACCATCCCCCCGCCGTCCCCCGGCAGGGGGGACCACAGGGGGCGACGAGATCGACGCGTCGACAACTCACACCGAGCACTCCCACGCATCCCTGCCGCGTCCCCTCGGCAGGGAGACCACGAGGGGCGACGCACACGGCATGTACCTCACCTGGCATCATCGGTGCCCGAAATCAATCGGGGCGGCCGCTCGGCCGCCCCGTCGTCCACGTCACCTCTACCCACGCTACCCCGCCGGCGGAACCTGGATCGCCCCACCCGGCACCGTTCCCGGATACCCCTGCCGCCCGAAGCGCGTCAGCAGCACCGCACCCAGGCCCACGGCACTCACTACCGTCGGCGCCAGCCAGCCAACGCACGGGATGAAGTTGATCCCATTCGCCACCAGGCTGATCACGAACGTCCCCAGCCCGGCCGCCGCCGCCGGATCCAGCTGCCACTTGAGCATGTGTGTCAGCCGCTCGCCGACCTCCAGGCCGATGCTGATCCACCCGTAGACGATCGCCACGACGAAGAGCAGCACGCCGACGAGCGTGAACGGGATCAGGCAGATGGTCAGCGCCAGCACGACGAGCAGCGCCGGAATCCCCACCACTCCGAGCAGTCCGACGATACCCGAGGCGATGGGCGCATCCGCCGCCGCCTTGGCCACGCGTCCGGCGCGGTTGGCGCCGAACATCACCACCAGCACCGCCAGCGCCGCCGTCAGCAGCGACTGCAGCAGCAGCCAGCCGCCATCCAGCATCGGCATCCGCAGGTCGATCCGCGGAGCGTCCCACGATCGCCCGACGAACGGGAACTCGAGCGGCGGGACTCCCTCGAACGGGAAGATCCCCGGGATCTCCACCGTCTGTCCGCCGCTCGTGATCTCGCCTTCGATCCGCGCCGCGGGATCTCGGTTGACGTTGCCCCCGAAGGAAGCCACGCCGCCTTCGACCACCGCCCCGGCCTGCAGGTTGGCGTTCCCGCCGACCAACGCCAGGTCGCCCCGGATCGTCCCGGCCGAGTTCATGTTCCCACCGACCAGGAACACCGAACCCGTGACCACCGACGTCGGCTCGAGCGTCACGTTCCCGCCGAAGGCCAGCAGGTCGCCGTCCAGCGTCTGACCGCTGGCCAGCGTGTAGCTGCCGCCGAACACGATCCGTCCGTCGAGCAGCACTTCCCCGGCGCCGGCAGCCGCCGCCGTGATCGGCAGCACCAACGCCGCCACCAGCACCAGACTCACGATCACCATCATGCGTTTCATCTTCCTTCTCCTTCCGTCACGCGTCGATACGCGAAGCGATACAACGTTGCCATCCACACCACGCCCATGCCCAGGCACGCGGCGATGAATGCCAGGAACCACGCCGGCGGCACGATCTCGGACAGGTTGCTCCAGGCGACCCGGGCGAACCCGCTGGCCACCCGCAGCCCGACCCAGGCGTCGTACGCCCGGATCAGCATCTGCACCACCATCTCGCCCGGCGACGTCCAGGTTGCGCCCAGCCGCACGATCAGCGGGATGGCCAGCGCGGACGCCGCCAGCACGGCCGCCGCAAACGTTCCCCATGCCTGTCGCCGCGCCGCCCGCAGCGCGCTCGCGCCCCAACCGCTCGGAGAACCGCAGCCGGAAACCAGCCGCCGGCGCCACCGCCTTGGCCTCACCGAGCGTTCGCTCCGCCGCGGACAGCGACGTCGCCAGCCGGGCGCACGCCGTGCAGCCGCCCAGGTGCGTCTCCAGCGACCGCCGCTCCTCGAGCGTCAGTGCCTCGTCGCCCACGATCCATTCTTCAAAGGGCTGATGCGACATCGGCTCGTCCTCCATTCCACGCCGGCTCCGAGTGCGCTTGCATCCAGGCCTCGGCCATCTGACGCCGCGCACGGTGCAGCCTGCTCTTCACCGCCTTGACCGTGAGCGATAGTGCCCCGGCGATTTCCTCGGTCGAGAGGTCATCCCAGTAGCGCAGCACGACCACCGCCCGATCCTGCGGGCCCAGCCTCGCCAGGAGCGCCCGCGCCGCTTCGACGTCCTTCGCGCCGCGCCACCGCCGTCTCGGGACCTGGCCCGGGGTCGGGCGCCTCTTCCCACGGCTCGAGCTCCTCGAGCGAGTCCACCGGCAGCCGCCGGCGTCGCAGCTGATCGATGCAGTAGTGCGAGGCGATCGACAGCAGCCAGGTCGAGAAGCTGCGCGTCGGGTCGTAGCGCCGCATGTTGCGGTGGGCCCTCAGGAAGCTCTCCTGGGCCGCGTCCTCCGCCTCGCCCGCATCGCCGAGCATCCGGTAGCACAGGTTGAACACCGGCCGCTGGTACGCTTCCACCAGCTCGGCGAACGCCTGTTCGTCCCCCTGGCGGGCCCGTTCCAGCCACCGGGTCTCGCCCCGATCGATGCCAGTCGCTCTGCTTCGGGTCACGTTCGTCTGCCTCACTCCCGTCTACGCAGATTCGCCCGCCAGGCCTCGGGCAGGATTCAGGCTTTGGCCCGCAGCGGGGAGCCCCTCGCCTGGGCCGGCGAGGGGCTCCCCGCCACGGGTTCGGCTCCGCGCCCCTGGGACCTTCCCCCAGCGTACCCTTGTCGGCCGGGCCCGCGCCGGTTGATAATGGCCCCCGAGATGGTACGCCCGATGGTTCGGCTCGGCCAAGCTGCCCTCGCCATCGCCCTGATCGCCGGCTGCTCGCTCGCGCCGGCCGCGCAGCCCACGGCCTCGCCCGCGCCCATCGCCACCCCAACGGCCCTTCCCACCCACGCCGCCTCGTCCACTCCGTCGGCGCCGCGCCAACCTCGTCGCCCCGTCCCGCACCGTACCCCCACGCCGCCGCCGACGCCGGACGGAGCGATCACCCGCGGTCCCTACCTTCAGTCGCCCACTTCGGACTCGATCGTCATCGTGTGGGAGACCGACCGTCCCTTGTCGGGTGAAGTGATCTACGGGCGGGGCGGGGCGTACGACCAGCGCCTGGTCTCGCCCGCGCGACGGCCTGCGCCATGAAGTCCATGCTCACCGGCCTCGAACCCGGAACCGAGTATGGCTACTGGGTCGCCTCGTCCGGCTATCCGCTGTCGGAAGCGGGCAGCTTCCGTACCGCCCCGCTTCCGCAGGATCCGTCCTTCACTTTCGTCGCCTATCGGCGATTCGCAAAGCCTGGTCACCCACCCACCGTCAGATCGCCGAACGCATCCTGGCGCTCAAGCCGGACTTCAGCCCTGCACACCGGCGACCTGGTCGCCCACGGCAGCCTAGCCGGCCGAATGGGACCGCTTCTTCGAGATCGAGCGCGCCATGCTCGCCAGCGTGCCGCTGTTCCCCAGCCCGGGCAACCATGAGGAGAACGACCGGCGCTACTTCGAGGCCTTCGTGCTGCCCGGCAACGAACGCTGGTACACCTTCGATTGGGGCAACGCCCGCTTCATCTCGCTCCAGATCGATGCCATCGTACCCTTCGGCAAGCAGCAGCGAGCAGGTGCAGTGGCTCGAGGCGACGCTGGCCGCCAACACCCAGCCGTGGCTGATCGTGTACTTCCATGTGCCGCCCTACGACGCCCTGCCCGAGGACAACATGGGCGACGCCGTGCGCATCAACCTCGTCCCGCTGTTCGAGCGCTACGAGGTCGACCTGGTGTTGAACGGCCACAACCACAACTACCAGCGCTCGATCGTCAACGGCATTACCTACGTCGTCACCGGCGGCGCCGGCGCCGAGCTGGACTTCATCGATGGACCCGACCCGGACACCGAAGCGTTCTACAACGGTCACCACCTGGTGCACTTTTCCGTCGACGGGTCCACCCTGACCGCTCAGGCGATCGCATTGGATGGGACGATCGTCGACGAGTTCACGCTCGAAGCCGGCGATCTACCCTGAGGCCCACGGGCCCGATCCCAACCCGCGACTCTGACCGCCCGGCCGATCACGGCTCTTGTCACGGTCCGCATGTTCCAGATCTGCGCCCTCCGCTCCGGCATGGGCCGTCCATCCCGAAGGAGAGCCCGTGGTCGTGAATGCACTATCGCCTCGCTGTTCCTGGGCCTGCAGCATGCGACGCTGCCGCTGATCCTGGACGGCCGCTTCGTCCTGTGGCGCGCCTTGATGTACTTGCCCTTCGCCTTCTACATCGGTGCCATCCTGAAGCTCCGGCCGCGGCTGCTTCCGTTCCTGGTGATCGGGCATGCGCTGATCGATCTTGCCACGGTGGCGGTGTACTTCACGCTCGCCTAGCCGGGCGCGCTGCGCAACGCCGTCTCCTACCTTCCGTCCGCCATTCAGCATGGCGCGGCCCACCACGAGATGGGGGACGCATCCTGCGCCCGTGAGGCCCACCAGGTCCGGTTGTCCTCGGTCATCCCCACACCCCGGATCGGCTGCACGGGCGACGCCAGAATCTGGGGCCCGACGGCAACTCCCGGTTGGAATCGGTGTTTAATAGGGAGGACGGTGAGCCTCACCGTCAGGGGTCCGGTTCGCCGTTCGGGCAACTGGCCATCGGCCACGGGGCAAACCCGGATGGCGGATCCCATGTGTCGATCGGGAAGACCGCAACTGCAACAGAGGAGGCAAGCATGAAACTGAGCCCGCCGAAAGTCATCACCTGGTGGATCGCCGTCGTCATCGGCGTCCTGGGCATTTTGTCCACCGTCATCACCATCCCAGTCCTCACGCCCTACGCCTTCTGGCTCGTGGTCATCGGCTTCGTCCTCCTGGCGCTGGCCACGGCGATCGACGGCCTGTAGCCCTCACCATCCCTGATGTCCATGCTCCCGAGGGTTGCCCCGCCTCGGGAGTTGTCTTATCCGGCCGGAACGCGTCGGGGATTCATTCTCCTTCTGGCGACTGCAATCCATCGTCCTCCGGCGGTTCGTCGCATTCGGGGCTTCCGGCTATCTTCGCCGGCTGGCGGCGAAACCCACCATGACCCTGCGAGACGGCATGCTTCGGCCCTGCGCCGATCTCGCAGCTCCGGTTCGCGCCATGGTCCGCAGTTGGCGCGCCCGGGGAGGGATGTCGGAGACGGATGCGCAAGTCGCGAGCTCAAGCGGCCCACCGCCTCCTCGAACGCGGGTCGCGATCGCACGCCGGTTGGAGGGGCCGTTCGTCCCGGCGCACGGACCGGGAGCGCAGGGGGACCCATCTCCCCGCCGTCCCTGTCGGCTGGGGGCGATCGGATATCGCTTTGGCGCCGTTGGTCGGTCCGTGCAATCCGGCGATGTGTTCCGCGCCTTCCAGCAGCCGGCACACTGCACTCTCGGTCCACTCCTCCAGTGCACATTGCGCCCCATGGACTTGGCGTGTGCCGCCTTCCATCGGGCATGGGTGAAGACCCTGACGCCCGGCGTCCGACGTTCCTCGTTCGGAGGGTGGATCGAAGGCATTCCGGCGAACCTGGTGCTACGCTTCGGCCTCGCCGCATGAATCAGGAGCAATGCAGGTGAACGCTACCGCCACGCCGCCATTCAGATTGCACCGCGACCTGGCCGTCTTCTTCCTCCTGACGTTTGTCCTCTCCTGGGCGATCGAGGTGCCTCTGGCGCTGCAAGCCCAGGGTGTGATCCGTCCCGTCTTGCCGATGGGGCTGCACTATCTCGCTCCGTTCGGACCCTTCCTGGCGGCCATCGTCGTGACGCTCGCCTCGCGCGGCTTGCGCGGCGTCGCCGCCCTGCTGTCCGGGTTCGCCCGCTGGGACGTCCGACCGATCTACTGGATCGTAGCCGTCGCCGCGCCGTGCGTGGTCTTCATCGTGCTCGTCCTGGCGACTCGGCTCGCGCACGGAGCGTGGCCGAGCGTGGCATCGTTGGGTCAGCCCGACTATCTTCCCGCCCTGGGAATCATCCCGACGCTGCTGCTGTGGACCGTGACCTTCGGCGTCGGTGAAGAGGTTGGATGGCGCGGCTTATGCTCTGCCGCGGCTCCAGGCCGACCGGACGGCCTTCTCCGCCTCGATGCTGCTGGGCGCCTTCTGGGCCGTCTGGCATCTTCCAGCCTTGTTCTACCGCGACACGTACCTCGAGATGGGGCTGCTGGTGATCCCGATGTTGCTCACCGTGGCGGCGGTCGGATCGACGGTGTATACCTGGATGTACAATGGCACGCGCGGCAGCCTGCTGTTGTTGGTCGTTCTCCACGGGCTGTTTGACTTCTTCTCGGTCTGGCCGTCCGGCGTGATCGGCCCCGGGATGGTGATGACCGTGCTGCTGGTCTTCTGGGCCGTACGCGTCTACCGGATCTACGGCCCGGCGTCTCTCTCGCCGGAGGGGAAAGTCACGGCCTGAAGGCCGGGGCCTTTGCCGCACGGGGCGCTCCGCGTGACGAGGGAATCCCCATGAAGGTCAAGATCAATCGCGCTCCCGTCCTCACGTTGTGGGCCGCCATCGTTGCCGAACGCCTGGGGCATGCGCAGGCCGAAGCCCTCACGCTCGGCAAGGCCCTGGCGGGGCTGAACGCACAATCCAAGGGACGACGGCTGGGGATCTACGCCCCGCGTCCCAAGCCCGAAGGGTCTTCCGCGACCGCACCGCCCGCCGCTCCGCCGGCCACCGTCGAACTGATGGGGCGCTCGATCCCCGTCGTTCGCACGCGTCAGGGGCTTCGTGCCGCGGACAAGGGCGAAGCGATGAGCCCCGAGTCCGTGCGCCGCTATCTTGACTCGAAGTTCGGTGACAGCCTGGCCGAGGTCGAGAAGGCGATGCGCGAGTTGGCGCGGTCCTACCCGCCGGCCGAACTACACCAGAAGGCGTTCACCCTCTACGAAAGCTTCCGCCCCGCAGTCCCGAAGGGCGAGAAGGGCTGGGGCGTGGCTGGTGAGCTGGACCTGGCCGTCCTGCACCGGCTGCACCGTTCCGCCGGAGGTCGGTAGGGGCGAAGCACCGTTCGTGCCGCGAAGCCCGGCGGCACGCCGGCCGTCTCGCCCCGACGGAAGCAGCGGACCTGCCCAAGCATGTGCCGAGACCGATGGGGCGCGCCGCCCTGTCCGGTCGCAGGGGCGAAGCATGCTTCGCCCCTACGGAATACGTCAGGCTCATCATGAAGCTCCGACAGCAGCCCCGGCAGGCACGTAGCCACAGGTCATGACCTGCGTCTTCCGTGCACAGGCCAAGCTCCCGGTCCAGCGGGACGCAGTCCAAAGGCGGCGGCTGCGGGCATGGTCAGGGAATGCCGCCCGTGATCAACTTATCGTCCCGGCTGGTAGCCGCAGGCCATGACCTGCGCTGACGAGGGCCTTCGGGCGCCCTTGCGGATCCAGCCCACCCGATAGATCATCGGCCACAGGCCCTGTTCTCCCGATCATGGCGCCGCAAGCCGACGGCCCGCTGCGGGAGGATCAACAGGCCTAATCGACACCGTCGTGCATGAGAGGTTAAAGATGGAAGAGCGTACGATCCGGCAGCTGCAGGGAGAGATGACGTCGGGCGAGACCACTTCCCTGGCGGCGACCCAGGCCTACCTGGCGCGCATCGAGGCCCTCGACCGCAACGGACCGCGGGTGAACTCGGTCATCGAGCTGAACCCGGAGGCCGAGGCCCAGGCCGAGGCGCTCGATGCCGAGCGCCGGGCCGGCCGCGTGCGCGGCCCGCTCCACGGCATCCCGATCGTGCTCAAAGACAACATCGATACCGGCGACCGGATGCAGACCACCGCCGGTTCGCTGGCGCTGGAGGGAACGCCGGCACGCCGCGATGCCTTCGTCGTGCGCCGGCTGCGGGCCGCCGGCGTCGTCCTGCTCGGCAAAGCCAACCTCAGCGAGTGGGCCAATTTTCGCGGGAAGAACTCGGTCAGCGGGTGGTCGAGCCGTGGCGGGCTGACGCGCAATCCGTACGCCCTCGACCGGACCGCCTGCGGTTCCTCGTCCGGCTCGGCCGCAGCGGTGTCGGCCTCGTTCTGCGCCGCCGCCCTGGGGACGGAGACCGATGGTTCGATCATCTGCCCGTCGCAGACCAACGGCATCGTCGGCCTCAAGCCGACGCTCGGGCTGATCAGCCGCACGGGCATCGTCCCGATCGCACACAGCCAGGACACTGCCGGTCCGATGGCGCGCACGGTCGAGGACGCCGCCCTGCTGCTTGGCGCGCTCACCGGAGTCGACCGCCGCGACGCTGCGACGCGCCTCAGCCGGCAGCGCGGCCAGCGCGACTACACCCGGACGCTCGACCCGGCCGGGCTGCGCGGGGCGCGGATCGGCGTGGCGCGCAACATGGTCGGCACCCACCGACACGTGCTGGCCGTCTTCGAAACCTGTCTGGACGTTCTGCGACAACAGGGCGCCATCGTGATCGACCCGGCCGACCTCCCCAACTTCGACGCCTTCGGTCCCTCGGAGCTCGAGGTGCTGTATGTCGAGTTCAAGGCCGACCTGAACGCCTACCTCGCCGGCCGCGGCCGGACCAGCCGCGTGCGCTCCCTGGCCGAGGTGATCCGGTTCAACGACGATCACAAGCTGCAGGTGATGCCGTACTTCGCCCAGGAACGCATGCTCGTGGCCGAGGCGAAGGGTCCGCTCACCGGCCGCAAATACCGCCAGGCCCTGGCCCGCAATCACCGCCTGACCCGCGCCCAGGGGATCGACGCCGCGCTGCGCAAGCACCGCCTCGACGCGCTGGTCGTCCCCTCCGGCGGCCCGGCCTGGCTGATCGATCTGGCCAACGGGGACGCGCAGTCGTGGGATATGGAGAGCACCTCGCCGGCTGCCGTCGCCGGTTACCCGCACATCACGGTTCCAGCCGGGTTTGTCTTCGGGTTGCCGGTGGGGTTGTCGTTCTTCGGCCGCGCGTGGAGCGAGCCGACGCTCTTGCGCCTGGCGTATGCCTTCGAGCAGGCTTCGCAAGTCCGCCGGCCGCCGCGCTTCCTCCCGACCGCCGACATCCCTATGCCGTCGGCTGAGCAGGTGGAAGACTGACGTCAGGTCGCCGGGCGCAAGCTATCCACCCAGGATGAGCGCCTCGGGCCCACCACGCCCCCCCACTCGTCAGTTGGTTGGGATCAACTCGAAGGCGGCGACGCCTGGCGCGCACCCTGAGGATCGAACTGCGTCGCGTACAGCCGGGCGTACAGGCCCCCGCGCGCCAGAAGTTCGTTGTGCGTTCCCTGCTCCACCAGCCGCCCACCGTCCATCACCAGGATCAGGTCTGCTCCGATCACCGTGCTCAGGCGGTGGGCGATCACCAGCGACGTGCGCCCGCGCATCACCAATTCCATGGCCTGCTGGATCAGCGCCTCGGATTGCGAGTCGAGGTGGCTGGTGGCCTCGTCCAGGATCAGCACCCGCGGGTCCTTGAGGATCACCCGGGCGATGGCCACGCGCTGCTTCTCGCCGCCCGACAGCCGATAGCCGCGCTCGCCGACCAGCGTCTCGTACCCGTCGGGAAGTCCGGCGATGAAGTCGTGGATGTTGGCCGCCCGGCAGGCAGCCTCGAGCTCGGCATGCGTCGCCTGCCGGCGGGCGTAGAGCAGGTTGTTGCGCAGCGTATCGTGGAACAGGTAGGTCTCCTGCGTGACCATGCCCATGTGACGGGCAAGCGACTCCTGTGTCAGGTCGCGCAGATCGTGTCCGTCGAGGCGCACCGCGCCGGCCGTCGGGTCGTACAATCGCGGCAGCAGGTAGGTGACGGTCGTCTTGCCGGCGCCGCTGGGGCCGACCAGCGCCGCCAGCTGGCCGGGACGGATCTCGAAGCTGATGTCCCGCAGGGCGTAACGAAGTTCGCCTTCTTCCGTGCCGGCAGTCGCGCTGGGAGTCCGCGCCGTCGCCGGAGGGTAATCGGTCGTGGCGTGCCAGCTGAACCGGCGCACCTCCTCCAGCCCCCCGGCGCCGCTCTCCTCCTCGCGGTACGAGAACGACACGCCCTCGAAGCGCACGTGGCCTTCGACCCGGCTCAGGTCGATCGCCTTGGGCCGGTCGTCGATCTCCGCCGTCAGGTCGAGCACTTCGAACACGCGCTCGAAGCTGACCATCGACGTGGCAAAGTCGACCCGGGCGTTGGTCAGTGCCATCAACGGCCCGTACAGGTTCACCAGGTAGGCGCTGAAGGCGACGATCGTCCCCACCGTGAATGCCCCGCGCAGCACCAGATGCCCCCCCACCCAGAAGACGAGTGCTGTGCCCAGAGCGCTCACCAGGCTGAGCCCCAGGAAGAACCAGCGCCCGACGACAGCCTGCCGAATACCGATGTCGCGCACGCCAGCCGCCCGCTCGCTGAATCGCTCCACCTCCCACCGCTGGCGCCCGAAGACCTTCGCCAGAAGGGCGCCGCTGATGTTCAGCGTCTCATTCATCTGGGCGTTCATGCGGGCATTCTGGTCCATCGCTTGCCGCGTCAGCACCCGCAGCGTCGCCCCGATCCGCCGCGCCGGCAGGATGAAGAGCGGCAGGATGGCCACCCCGAGCAGCGTCAACCGCCACTCCAGTGACAGCATGACCGCCAGGGTCAGCGCCAGCGAGACGGTGTTGCTGATCAGCGTCACCAGCGTGCCGGTGATGGCGCCCTGTGCGCCGACCACGTCGTTGTTCAGACGCGACATCAGTTCCCCGGCCCGCGTGCGGGTGAAGAAGCGCAGACTCATGCGCTGCATGTGAGCGTACACGGCGCAGCGCAGGTCGAAGATGATCCCCTCTCCCACGCGGGCGCTGGCGTAGCGCTGAGCCACACCGATCAATCCGTTGGCCAGCGGCACGGCGATCATGCCCAGCGCCAGCAGGTTGAGTCGCCCCACATCGCGTTTGGGCAGTGCCGTATCGATCAGGTCGCGCAGCAGCAGGGGCGGCAGGAGCGAAAGCAGCGAGATGGCGACGATCGTCGTCAGCATGACGGCCACACCCGCCCAGTACGGCTGGGCGTACTGGCCCACCCGGCGCAGCAGCGCCCGGCTGACTTCCGGCCGGTCCTGCTCTTCGTCGTAGCGGATGAACGACCACCAGTTGCCGCCGTGTCCGTGCATGGGCCCTCGCCTTGCGCACGATCCTGCGCGATTCCACTCCGACCTGCGTTCCCCGGGTTCGACGGCTCCAAGGGGTCACGACGATCGGTGCGCGGATTATACCGCCCGCGCCCTCGCCAGCCGTCCCTGGCGCGGCCCGCGCTCGTTCGGAGTATCATCGGCCCCAGTCCGCGGCCGTCGCGACGGGATTGCGATCGTGGGCTCCGGCGGGCCCGGGAGGCAGCATGAGCCGATTCGACTTCTGGCATCGGTGGCTCTGGTGGGTCAGCCTCGGTCTGATAGCCTTCGGGCTCGGGATGGCTGTGCTGAATCGCACGATCGTCTTCGCCCCCATCAACCGCCCGATCGACTCCGGGTTCTGGATCGGCGGGACGATCCCCGACGGCGTCTCAGCCTTCCAGGGTTGGATCTACGGCGCGTGGGGCGCGACGGTTGCCGGTTGGGGCCTCACCGCCGCACTGCTCGTCCGGCATGCCTTTGCCCGCCATACCTCCTGGGCGTGGTGGGCGTTGGCCACCGGCATCGGCCTGTGGTTTGTGCTCGATACTTTCTTCTCAGCAGCGTACGGCGTCCTGCCGAACGTCGTCCTCAACATGATTCTGCTTCGCCCTGTTTGCGCTGCCATTGGCCGCCACGCGCAGGGAGTGTCTCGCCCCTCCGCCCGGCCGCGACTAGAATCACCCACGACGTCAGTTCGGAGACCGCGCCGAACCGGCCGGTCATCGGGATCCACTCGCCCGCCGGCGACCCGAAGGAGGAAGACACATGCCGCTCGCCATCACCATCACCGCCGGCAAGGTCAGCCTGCCGGCGACGTTGAACGACTCGGATTCGGCCCAGGCGATCCGCCGGGCGCTGCCGATCGAGGCGCGCGCCAATCGTTGGGGGGAAGAGATCTACTTCGAGATCCCGGTCGTGCTGGATGAGTCGGCGGATGCCAGGGCCGAGATGCAGGTTGGCGAGCTGGCCTACTGGGCGCCGGGTTCTGCGTTCTGCATCTTCTTCGGCCCGACGCCGGTCAGCCAGGGCTCAGCGCCGCGCGCCGCCAGCCCCGTCAACCCGCTCGGGAAGGTCGACGGCGACGCCACGGCGTTCAAGGCCGTGCGCAGCGGCGAGAAGGTCCGCATCGAAGCCGCCTGAGTTCGCGGCCGTGGCATCGGGAATGGTCACACTCGGGTTCCAGGGACAGATCACGGTTTGGTAGGGGCGATGCATCGCCGTGCTCGCGAGCCCGTCGGCACGCCGGCCGCTCACCACTGCGGCATGCCGTAGTCGCTCGGCGGCACAGCCGACAGGCTCTGCGCCGGCGTTAGCTGGATCCTCCGTAGTCGTCCGAGATGCCGCGCCATCGCGGGCCGAGCGGGCCGCGATGACGCCGGCAGTGCGAGGCTCCAGAGAACGAACCGGGGGCGCTCAGTGGAGCGCCCCCGGTGTATCTCAACGGTCAGCGATTACCAGCGCGGCCCGCGGCTTCCCGAGCGGCCACCCTGCCCGCCCGGCCGGCGCCCGCCGAACCCGCCACCTCCACCGCCGCCACCCGAGCGCTCTTCACGCGGGCGGGCGATGTTGACCGTCAGCGATCGGTTGCCGAGTTCCGTCCCGTTCAGCATGCTGATCGCCTTCTGGGCATCGGCATCGTTCTCCATCTCCACGAAGCCGAACCCCTTCGACCGGCCAGTCTCACGGTCGGTGATCAGGGTGACCGACTTCACGGTGCCTGCCTTACTGAACAGCGTCGTGAGTTCGGTCTCGGTCGCCGTATACGGCAAGTTCCCTACGTACAGCTTGGTCTCCATGTCCTCTGGCTTCCTCTGTGTCCACAAGGCGTCGGCAGCGGGACGCTCCCTGTGCTCCCGGGAAGCTCCCTGTGGGAGCGCCCGGTGCGCGGCACCATATTATCACGGTGCTTTCCGGAGGGCGAATCGGAACGGCCCACCTCCGCTCCTGCCCCGGGCTCGTTCCCCTGGCGCGGGAACGGGTGAGCCCCGCGGCGCCCAGTGCGGGCGGGGCTGGCCGCCTGCTTCGGCTTGACACCCCTCCTCCGGATGCTATGATGGATTCAGCATGCCGGCGGGGGCCGACCCCGCGAGGATGGTGCCATGGATGGCTCTGCACCGATCGCTGAGCGTTGCGCTCCGGCCGATCGGTGCGTTGGATTCTCGGGGAGGGGTCATGAAGGTCCTCGATGAAGCCATGGATCAGTGCCTGCTGTGCATCGACTACGCCTTCGACCAGGACAGCCCCGCCAATCGTGAGGTCTCGCTGCGCCGGCTGCAGCCCGGGATCCGGCAGAAGGAATGGTGGCGCTACCACCACGTCTACCGTGGGTTGAGGACGCTGGTGGCCTACGAGGGATCACGCGCCGTCGGGCACATCGAGTTCATGCCGATCGAGTACGCTCCTCGCCCGGTGGTCGGACAGCACCTGGCGTTCCTCAACTGCCTGTACGTGGCGCCCGAGGCGCGCGGTCGCGGGGTGGGCGCCGGACTGCTCGAGGCGGCCGAGCATGAAGCGCGCAAGCAGGCCGACGGCATGGCGGTCATCGCCCGCTGGTCCGGCCCGGGCGTCCCGGCGCACTTCTTCACCGCCTTCGGCTACCAGCCGGCAGCCAGCCGCGAGGGCGATGCACTGCTCAACAAACCGTTCGGCCGTGCGGCCTCGCCGCACTTCCTGCCGCTGCGACACGTCCCGCGCCAGGGCGGCGAACGGATTGCGGTGGACTTCTTCCACTGCCCGCAGTGCCCGTACTCCGGGTGGGTGCTCGATCGGCTGCAGCGTGAGGGCGAATTCGCCGGGCCCGACATCGACCTGCGCCTGATCGATACCGGCGAACGCGAGGCGGTTGAACGCTGGGGGGTGGCGAACACGGTCTACATCGACGGACGGCCCCACGGCTCGGTTCCGCTGAATCTGCTCGACGATCGAGAAGGGATTGGCGCAAGCTCGCGCCGCCCGACTGCGCGGCCTGACCGGCCGGATACCTGATCCAAGGAGAACAGCCATGGACCTCTCGGAGCAGCCCTCCTACTGGTTGCGCGCCTACGGCGCCTATGAACCCTCTCCCAGCCTGGAGGGCCCGTTGACGGTGGACGTGGCCGTGATCGGCGGCGGCTACACCGGCCTGTCGACGGCCTACAACCTGAAGACCGACTCGCCCGGCCTGACCGTCGCCGTGCTCGAGGCGAGCGTGGTGGGCTTCGGGGCCAGCGGCCGCAACGGCGGCTTCAACATGACGCTCTTCGGGCTCGAGCCGGCGGTCACCAAGGCGCTCTTCGGCCAACAGCGAACCGTCGAGGCGCACCGCTACATGGAGCGCGCCGTCGACTACGTGCGCGATCTGGTCGCCCGCCACGGGCTGCAATCCGACTACGAGCACCCGGGATTCTTGCGCGTTGCCACCACACCGGGGTTCGTGCGAAGGATCCAGCACGACCTCGAGATCCTGACCCAGATGGGGATCGGCGGCCTGGAATGGTGGGACGCCGACCGGGTGCGCGCCGAGATCGCCTCCCCGCTCGCCCTCGGGGCCTGGTGGGAGCCGCGCTGCGGGCTGCTCAATCCGGCCCGGCAGGTGCGCGAGCTGAAGCGCATCGCCCTCGCGGCCGGCGCGCAGATCTACGAACACACCCCGGTCCTGACCATCGAGCGCCAGGGCGGCTTCACGCTGCACACGCCGGGCGGGTCCATCTCCGCCCAGAAGCTGGTCTTCGCCACCAATGCCTACTCCCACCTGTTCCCCGAGATGCGCAGCCAAGGAAACGCCGGCCTTCACCCACATGGTGGTCACCGAGCCGCTCAACGCCGCAGCAGCAGGCGGCCATTGGATGGAAGAACCGCCAGGGGATCGAAGACGCCCGCAACTTCGTGCACTACCTGCGCCTGACGGCCGACCAGCGCATCGCCATCGGCGGCAGCGATGTCAGCCTGAGCTACGGCCGCGAGATGCAGCGCGACCTCAACCCGCGCGTCTTCCACGACCTGGAGCGTGATGTGGTGCGGATGTTCCCCGCCCTGCAGGGCATCCGCTTCGCCGATCGCTGGGGCGGCCCGGTCAGCGTCCCGATCGATATGGCGCCGGCCATCGGCTTCCTGGGCGACCGCCGGGCGATCTACTCGCTCGGGTGCGTCGGCCACGGCGTCTCCATGGCGCACCTGAATGGGCGCACGATCGCCGACCTGATCCTCGAGCGCGACACCGACCTGACCCGCGTCTGGTTCGTCGGCCGGAAGATGATCCCCTGGCCCCCCGAGCCGATCCGCTTCCTGGCCGGGCACGCCATCCGAGGCTACATGCGTGTGGAGGACTGGGCCTACGAACGTGCTCTCCCGAAGTCGGGCTGAGACCGTGCGTGCCGCGCCATCCAGCGAGCGGCCGCAAGGCGCATGTTTCCCCGGCCGGTCGCCGAATTGCCTTCGGTCGCACGGCGGCGCGATTCGAGGATTGGGCAGATAATCTCCGGCCGACACCGGATATGAGGATGCAACGATGCACACGCCGCGAACGATCTCAACACTCCTGCTGCTTTTCGCACTCGGCCTGACGGGCTGCACTACGTTGTCTCCGGCCGAAGGCCAGCCGATCGAGGGCTCGGGCACGTTGGCCGAAGAAACGCGGCCCATCGGCGACGTCACCGCCGTCGAACTGGCGATGCCCGGGACACTGCACATCGAGCTGGGCGCCGCAAGCTCGCTCCGCATCTCCGCCGAGGACAATCTGCTGGAGCGGATCCAGACCGAGGCGCGTGGCGGCGAGCTCGTCATCCAGACCAGCCCGGGCGTCAGCCTGCTGCCGCGAGAGCCGATCGACTACTACCTGACGGTCACGGGCCTGGACACATTGATCGTCAGCTCATCCGGTGACGTCGAAGCCCCCGACCTGGTGGCCCCCCACTTCTCGGTCACGATCAGCAGCTCCGGCAACGTGTCGGTCCGGAGCCTGCAGGCGGAGACGCTCGACGTCGAGCTCAGCAGCTCCGGCAATCTGATCATTGCCGGCGGACAGGTTGGACGGCAGGAGATCACGCTCTCCAGTTCGGGCAACTACATGGCGAAGGACACTGACCAGCCTCGAGGCGCAGGCGGACCTGAGCAGCAGCGGCAGTGCCACGATTCGCGTTCAGGAGTCCTTGCGCGTCACCCTCAGCAGCAGCGGCTCGCTGTACTACATCGGATCGCCGGAGCTCCGGGAGGACGTCAGCTCGTCCGGCAAGGCGGTTCAGATCGAGGGGTGACTCATCGAGGGCGGTTCTGCCAATCTCCGGAATGAGAAGCGCAGGCGCCTCACGGCGCCTGCGCACGCGATCGCGTGCCATCCGTTCGAGTGGGGATGATCAGGGCGACGGTGCGCTCGGCCCCAGGGCCGTCTCCAACGGGTTGCTTCGGCTCGTCCCCAGGGAACGGAGCAGCGCCAGCGTCGGGTCGCGCCAATCGATCCCCGTCGGCGTCGGTGACGAATCGAAATCGGGCAACGTCGTAGTAGTTGCCGCCCAGATACAGCGTCTCGGGCAGCAGCACGTGGTAGATCGCCTGCAGGTCGAGCGGCTGGCCATCCGCCAGGCGATAGCCGTCCGGCGTCTCGGTCAGCCCCGCGACCAGGGGGCGGCGCGCCTTGAGCACCTCGAGCAGCTGCTCGCCGGTCAGCTCGATCCGCACCAGTTCATTCTCCGTCGGCAGCATGCCGATGACGGTGGCCTGCGTCACCTCGCCCGGCAGCAGGTCCTGCTGTACGTAGCGCGCGCTGGCCAGCGCCACCTGCGCCTGCGGATCCGCCTCCAGCCACGCCTCGAGCAGCAGACGATGCATCTCCGGTGACAGGCGGTCGATGTTCTCGCGCGCGTAACCGAGCGGATCGAACATCCCCGCCGGGAGCTGCGCTGCCCAGGAGGCGATGCGGGCCGCCATCTCTGGATCTGCCGCGCCGCCCTTGTTGAGTTTGTACTCCGCCTGGAGCTCGACCACGCGATCCTGCGCCGTATCCACCATCAGGTCCACCCGCGTGTATCCCTGCAGGAAGTACCCACTCTCGATCAGCGTCACGCCGCCGACGGATCTGCATCAATCTGCTCATGGCAATGCCCTCCGGCGATCAAGGGGATGCCGAATGCGGCCGCCTGCTCCGCCAGGGCCTCGGTCTCGGAGCCACAGATGTGCCCGACGACGATGATCAGATCGGCGCCGGCGGCGCGCATCTCGGGAACGTAGAGTTCCAGCGCTTCGGCGTAGGGGCGGAACTCAATGTCGGCCACGTTGGTCGGGCGGGTGTCCACCGGGGTCTCCACCGTCGTCACGCCGAGCACGCCGACGCGTATCCCGTTGATGTCGAGGAGTGTGTAAGGCTCGACGTAGTCGGGCAGCGCACCATTGCTGCGCAGGCGGATATTGGCGCCGAGGAACGGGAAGGACGCCTCCAGACGGCGCTCGCGGATCGCCTCCTGCCCGAAGTCAAAATCGTGGTTGCCAAGCGTCGCCGAGCGGTAGCCCAATGCATTCATCACGTCGACCATCGACTCGCCGGCCAGGGTGGTCGAGATGGCCGGCCCGGTCCACATGTCCCCGCTGCTGACGATCAGATAGGGACCATCGGGGGTGTAGCCTTCGCGTGCTCTCCCACAGCCGCATGAGCCCGGCGGCCCCGCCGGACCCCTTGTACGGGTCCATCCAGCCGTGCTCATCGTTGGTGTGCAGGATGATCAGCCGGCGCAGCGTCTCCGTCTGGCGCGGCATGCCGCCGCATGCCGCCAGCAGCAGGCTGCTCAGGAACAGAAGGGCAAGTGGACGAAGGCGCTTCGACTTACGCATTCTGGCCGGATCACTCCGCAATTCAAGCACTACTCAATACTGACTATTTTACCACGATTGGCCCGATTTACACCGATTGGGACCCGACATCGGGCGGTCATCCCGGCCATCACGATCGCCGCTCGCTGCCTGCCGCCGGATGCTGGCCCGGCAGCTCCTTCAACATGTAGCTTTCCCCCAATCGATAGCCAAGCCGTGCATAGTAGCCGCGCGTTCCGAGGGCGGCGATGACCGCCAACCGCGCATAGCCTGCCCGCGCAGCCAGCGTTTCGGCTTCGCTCATCAGTCCCCGGCCAAGCCCGGCGTGCTGGACCGCGTCGGCATCCTCTTCTCCAAGCGCCAGCGCCTCGCCGTAGACGTGCAGCTCGCGCACCAGCGCCGCACCCTGTAGATCGCCCAGCCCGAGCGACGGCGACTCGCGGCCGGGCAGCGAGAGGCGCAGGTACGCAGCCAATCGGTCATCCGGCGTGACGAAAGACAGGAAGTGCTCCTCGGCCGCGCCGGCAGGGTAGGTGTGGTCGTCGAGGCGCAAGACGCTCGCGTCCAGTGTCCGATCTCGGACCTCGCGGCAACGAATGCAGGCGCAGACATCCCCGCGCCTTGCCAGCTCCGCCTGCACATCCATGCGCAGGCTGGTCCGTCGGTTGCCGGCCAGGACATGCCCCGACGGGATGTCGCGCACCACCCGGTTCACCCGGCAGTAGCGCGGGATCGTCGGCTTGAGGTCGGCGACCAGGTCGACCAATTGCTCGGTCGTGTAGGGCTGGTACTCGCCGCGCCGCCAGTAGGCCGCCAGGCCGGCGCTGGCCAGCAATTGACAAGGGTAGATCTTGATCTCATCCGGGCGCAGGTCGACGTCGCTCCACAATCTGGCGAAGTCCTGGCGGTCGGAGTCGGGCGTCGCTCCGAGCAGATTCGGCATCCAGTGCAGCACGATCTTGAGGCCGGCGGCACGCAGCCGGCGGACCGCCGTCCGCGTGGCGTCCGTCGAGTGCCCGCGCCGGTTCAGTTCCAGGATGCGGTCATCGAGGCTCTGCGCGCCGAGCTGGACTTTGGTCACTCCCAGCCCGCGCAGGGCGCGCACCTCCTCCGGGGTGATGGTGTCCGGGCGCGTCTCGATCACCAGTCCAACGTTGCGATGCCGCGCGTGGACGTTCGCCTGCTGCGCCTCCTCCAGCGAGCCGGAGGCCGTGCCGTTGAGGGCGTCCAGGCAGCGCTGGACGAACCAGCCGGCGATACTCGGCCGGGTAGGCGGTCCAGGACCCGCCGAGGATCAACAGCTCGACCTTGTCGGTGGAGTGTCCGATGGCGCGCAGCGCCTCCAGTCGGGAGGCAGTCTGCGCGAAGGGCTCGAAGGCATGCTGCACCGCACGCCGTGCGCCGGGCTCGTCCGCCAGGTACGACTTGGGCATTCCGGGCTCGGTCGGACAGAACAGGCATGCGCCCGGGCATCCCGCCGGCTCGGTCAGGACCGTCACGGTTGCCACGCCCGACAGCGTACGCACCGGCTTCATGCGAATGCGGCGCAGCAGCGTCGGATCCGCCGGCCAGGCTCCGCTCTCGGTCAGCTGGCGGTAGGCGTGAACCAGGGCGTGCTTCCCCAGGCAGCGGCCGTCAGGCAGGGGGTGCCGGCGAACTGCCTGCAGGACCTCCGCGCCGCCACGCACCTCCTCCAGAATGTCCCGAGCGCGCGACATCATGGCGGGGGAATAGCGGCGGGCGTCGATCCAGGACTGGTCTCGGGTCATGGGACGTATACTTCGATCATGCACGCAGCGGTCGCCGAACGGTTGCTGCAGGTCAACCGCGAATTCTATCAGGCCTTTGCCCGCCCGTTCGCCGAGACGCGTCGCCGGCTGCAGCCCGGCGCGGCCGAACTGGTGCGCGGCCTGCCTCCGGACGCCTGCGTGCTCGATCTCGGCTGCGGTTCGGGCGAGGTGCCGCGCGCCCTGGCCCGCCGCCTGCATCGCGGCGCCTACCTGGGGATCGACGATTGCGATAGCCTGCTCGACGAAGCCCGGGCTTGTGGGCTGCGGCAGGCGACGTTCCTGCTTGCCGACCTCGCCGCCCCCGGATGGCCCGAGCAGACGCACCCGCCCTACGATTACGCGCTGGCCCTGGCCGTCCTGCATCACCTGCCGGGCGAGAGTCGACGAGGCCGAGTTCGTCGGGTCGGTGCGGTCTTTGCTGACAGCCGCAGGGCTTGTTCGCGTTCTCCGTCTGGCAGTTCCAGACCAGTGAGCGGCTGCGGCGACGGATCGTCCCGTGGGAGGCGATCGGCCTCGACCGCGGCGCAGGTCGATCCCGGGGATTTCCTGCTCGACTGGCGACACGGGGGCCGCGGGCTTCGCTATGTGCACGCCTTCGACGACGCCGAGCTGGCGGCGCTGGCAGGGCAGGCCGGGTTTCGGCCCGTGCGAACCTTCCTCTCCGACGGACAGGGCGGGCGGCTCGGGCGCTACGAAGTATGGACGCCGGCATCGTCGGACGTCGCGCCGAGGCCCGCACAAGGGCCTGCAGCGGCGCAACTTTGACACGCCTCTGGCCGCATGGTAGAATGCGGTCGCGAAGGAAGGGGAGCACTCGAGCCCGGAGGGATGGCCGAGTGGTCTAAGGCGGCTGTCTTGAAAACAGCTGTGGGGCAACCCACCGGGGGTTCGAATCCCTCTCCCTCCGCCTGACGTCCCGGAAGACCGAGGAGGGACGCGAGAGAACCCAGCGTGGCCAGGTAGTCCCTGTAAGGGGAGGTGCCGGAGTGGCCGAACGGGGGCGCCTGCTAAGCGCTTGTCGGGGTTGTAAAGCCTCGACCGAGGGTTCGAATCCCTCCCTCCCCGCTGGCGGCGCAGCACGCGTCGCGTGAATGCCCTCGTAGCTCAGCTGGATAGAGCATTTGCTTGCGGAGCAAAGGGTCGCGCGTTCAAGTCGCGCCGAGGGCGCCTGAGCCGCCCGCCTTCTTCAGAGGCGGGCGGCTCCATTCATCTGGATGCCCGCCCAGGTGAGGAAGCTCGATGACCGAGCGGTCCGGCAGCGCGCGATCCGGCGCACGGGCGCTTGGCAAGGTCCGGGGGGCTGCTCCCATCCACCCATTCTTCTTCTTCCTCTATCCAGTCGCCTCCCTTCTGGCATGGAACGTCCAGGAACTCTACGCCGGGCAGGCCATCCGCAGCCTCCTGGCCACCCTCGCCGGCTGCCTCATCCTCTGGGCCTTGCTGGCCATGATCACCCGCGACATTCACCGGGCTGCCATCCTCACCTCGTTGGCAGGGCTGCTGTTCTTCTCCTACGGCCATGTCTACGACTCCCTGGGGCAGGTCCGCAGCCTGGGCGCCCAGTTCGCACGCCATCGGTTCCTGATTCCCGCCTGGGTCGCCGTGTTCCTGGCGGCCTCCGCCATCATGGCCCGCAAGCGGGCATCCGCCGATCGATGACTCCCGTCCTGAATGTCATGGGCCTTGCCGCGCTGTTGATGCCGATCCTCTCGCTGGTCTTCTTCTTCTCCAGGTCACAGACCGACGATGCGCGGGCCACGCGGATCCCTGCGGTCGTCCTCCGACCCCCGACGGACGTGCCATCGCCGGACATCTACTACATCATCCTGGACGGATATGCGCGCTCCGACACCATGCACGAGGCGATCGGCCTCGACAACTCCGAGTTCATCGCCTTCCTGGAGCGCCAGGGCTTCTATGTGGCCGCGGAGAGTCGCTCGAACCACAATTGGACTTCTCTTTCGCTTTCCTCATCCCTGAACCTGACCCTGGCGCAGTACCTGGGCGCCAACATGCTCCCGGGCTACTACCCAACGCCCTTTGTCGACTTCATCCGCCATAGCCTTGTCCGGCGCTCCCTGGAGCAGATCGGGTATCGCAGCGTCGCGTTCCAATCAGGCTACCTTCCCACCGAGTGGATTGACGCCGATGTCTACCTGGGCCCAGCCACCGACAGCCCACCATCTCCGAGCAAGGGTTTTCAACCCAATGCCTTCGAGAGCATGCTGCTGGACACCACACTGCTTCAGCCGGTGCTGAGCTGGCCAGCCCATCGGGTTCGAGCTCCAAGGGATCCCAACCCGCAATCAGAGCTACCCTTACGATGTCCTGCGAGCGATCGTCCTTTCGGAATTCAACCACCTGGCCCAGCCGCTCCCCTTGGAAGGTCCCCGGCTTGTCTTTGCGCACATCGTCGCTCCACACAGTCCGTACCTCTTCACCGCCACCGGTGAAGCCCGTAACCCGGATGAGCCCTTCACACTCCTCGAGGCGGCCGACGTAAGCGCCAACGATCGGGACCTCTACCGCGATCAGGCCGCCTATGTCACCGGCCGCGCACAAGAGGTCATCCAGTCCATCCTCGACAACTCGGACACCCCTCCCGTCATCATCCTCCAGGCTGACCACGGCCCGGGGCTGGGCATGGGTCAGGCCGAGCGCACGGCGATCCTCAACGCGATCCTGGTCCGCGAGGACTGCCGGTCGATGCTCTATCCGAGCATCACTCCGGTGAATACCTTCCGCGTCGTTTTCAACTGCTACTTCGACGCGGATCTCCCGCTGGTCGAGGATGAGGTGTACTGGAGCAAGTGGCCGCGCGAGTCCGCCTACGAGTTCCTGCTGCTCTCGACGGATCAACTTCAACCCTGAGGGAAACTGGATCGCCTCTTGTCCCGTGCTGTGCGCGTCGGCACACCGTCAACAAGATCCGCTCAGGTGATTGGCTGAACATGCACGTCCCCGCAACACATGCACTCTTGCGGCTTGTTGAAGCTGCACTCGGGCGTGACGTCGAGAGAGCGGATCGTTCCCTGCTCTCCTTCGTCTCCCCGCAGCGAACCTCCGTGCGTAGCAGCCGGGTTGCGTGTTCGATCGCGTCGAGGGCGCACGCGCCGTCCCCCCGCAGCGGGGGACGGTGTCTTTCGGGCCGCGCCACATGTCTGATCACTGGCCGGAATGAAGTCGGCCCGGCGAGAGACGCCGGGCCGGAGGGTCACACGCGGGCGCGGGACGGCTAGGGCAGGAAATTGACCGGGTTGACCTTGCCGTATGCGTCGCTCATCATCTCGAAGTGCACGTGCGGTCCCGAACAGTTGCCGGTGCAGCCCATCCCGCCGATGGTCCCGCCCTGGAAGACGGCCTGGCCGCAGCCGACGTTGATGGCGCTCAGGTGCGCGTACAGCGTCTGCCAGCCGTTCCCGTGGTCGATCACGACCACGTAGCCGTAGCCCCAGTCATTCCAGCCGGAGTACACCACGACGCCGGTGTCGGAGGCGAAGATCGACGTACCGATCGACCCGCCCAGGTCGATCGCCGGGTGCGTGGCCGGATCATAGGTGTAGCCGGAAATCCACTTCGAGGCGGTCGGCCAGACGAAGGTCCCGTTGCCGATCGGCCCGTCGACCACCTGGCCGCAGGCGCCGGGACCGAGGATCTTGGCCGACGCCGGGTTGGATCGCGGGATGCGCGGCGTCTTCCACGTCGGCGTCTCGCGTGTACCCCCGGGCACGATGACCACCGTGCCGGACTGAATGGCGAGTGTCGCCGGGTCTTCGGCCGGATCGAACTCGTTGCCGGGCCACTCGAGGATGTCCTGCGCCGTCACGCCGTAGAACGTCGCCACGCGCTCCAGGTTTTCCCCGTCGCTCCACTCGTGCAGCGCGCCGTCAACCGGCAGGATGTTCAGTTCCTGGCCGGGGCTCAACGTGTGCGGATCCCCGGACAGCGAGTCCCAGTTGCCCCACAGGATCGTGGCCGGCTTGAGGCCGAACTGATCGGCGATCCCAAACAGCGTATCGCCTGCCTGCACGGCGTATTGGACGATCTTGAGCCGCGGCCGTTCGGGCATCACGGTGTGAAGCTCGGTCGTCCGCGCAATGGCGCCGCCCGCACCGGAGGCCGGCTTGAAGATCGGGAGGTCCGCCAACTTGAGAGCGCTGATGAAGGCCGTCGGGGTAATCTCCACGGCTTCGGCGCCCTGGGTCAGGAACGGAGTGGAAGGAAGCGTGATCAATCCGCTGCGAGCCGCCCAGACCCCCACGGCGATGATCGCCAACAGCGCGGCGTGAGACGCATAGCGCCCCAGCGTTTCCCGAAGCCCCCGCTGCCCGAGCTCCGCCCAGACCTCGCCGAGCGTGCGTCGGCGCGGCAAGCGGCGCGGGGCGCCATTGGGTTCCTGAGGCTCGGACGGATTCTCAGACACGGATCGCGGCTCTCCTGACGACCGACGGCGATGATAACAGCCGCCCAATCGGGCGTCAAGACATGTTCTGTCAAGTTAGGGAAGGACGAACCAGGGGTTGATGAATCCGCCGTTGCTGCGCACCTCGAAGTGCAAATGCGCGCCGGTCGAGTTGCCGGTCGAGCCACTGTATCCGATGGTCTGTCCCTGACCGATCGACTGGCCGCACTGCACGGTGACGGCGCTCATGTGCCCGTACAGCGTCTGATAACCGTTGCCGTGATCGATCATGACCATGTTGCCGTACCCGCCGCCGGACCAGCCTGAGTACACGACGACGCCTGAGTCCGACGCCCACTCCAACGCGCCCTCACCCGCGGCGATGTCGATCGCCAGGTGGCCGGACCAGAAGTCGTTACCCGAAAGGAAGTGATTGGCCGTCGGCCAGATGAAGGCCCCCGAGCCGACCGCCCCACCGGTGAAATCGCCCGTGCAGCCACCGGACCCAAAAGCCGCCCCCACGCCGGCGTTCCCGCGCGAGATGATCGGGACCAGCCACTGGCGGAACTCGCGTTTGCCGCCGGGCACGACCAGCACGACGCCTTCCTTGATCTCAGGCTCCACCGGATCGATGGCGTTCCCCGGCCAATCCACGATCTCGCGCGGGTCGACCTCGAAGGTCGCCGCCACCGAGTCCAGTGAATCCCCCGCCTGCCATTGATACAGGACGCCGTCCACGGGCAGGATGTTCAGGTCGAGCCCGGGCTGCAGCATGTCGGGGTCATCGTTCAGCGTGTCGTAGTTGCCCCACAGGATCGATTCGGGCTCGAGCCCGAAGTTCTTGGCGATCCCAAAGACCGAATCACCGCGCTGGACCGTGTAACGCAGCACCTCCACCCGCGGCCGCAGGGGGTGCTCGGTCTTGGGGTTGACGCGCCGGGCAATCGCGGAGGTCTTGGCCTGGGGCTCGAAGGGCGGCAGGTCGGCCGGCGTGAGCTCCGTCGCCGAGACCGGCGCAGGCGGTTCCACGCTGCCGGTCGACAGGCGTGCATTCAGTCCCGTGGCCCAGGCGGCGGCGGCCAGGCCGCCGGCCACCAGCACGGCAGGGATCCAGATGCGCCCGGAGCGAAGGATGCGGAACACGCGACGGCCCTAGAAGGATTCCGTCTTCAGGGTTTCGAGGAATTCTTCGTTGTTCTCGGTCCGGGCCATGCGGTTGATGATGGCTTCCGTGGCATTGGTGATATCCAATCCGGCGCCGTTGGGTGGCGGGGTGATCATTTGGGAGAACATGCGCCGCATCAACCAGACCCGGGCGGTGATGTCGGGGCCGAGCAGCAGTTCCTCGCGCCGGGTGGACGAGCGCTCGATGTCGTAGGCCGGGAAGATGCGCCGCTCCTGCAGCCGCCGCGAGAGCAGCAGTTCCAGGTTGCCGGTGCCCTTGAACTCCTCGTAGACCACGTCGTCCATGCGCGAGCCGGTGTCGACCAGGCAGGTGGCGATGATCGTCAGCGACCCGCCCTCTTCGATGTTGCGCGCCGCGCCGAAGAAGCGCTTGGGCGGATAGAGCGCCGCCGGGTCGAGGCCGCCGGACAGCGTCCGCCCGGAGGGTGTGACGAGCAGGTTGTAGGCCCGCGAAAGGCGGGTGATCGAGTCCAGCAGGATGGCGACGTCGCGCCCGCACTCCACCAGGCGCTTGGCGCGCTCGATGGCCATCTCGGCCGCCCGCACGTGCGACGACACCGGCTCATCGAAGGTCGAGGCGATCACCTCGGCGTCGACCGAGCGGTCCATGTCGGTCACTTCTTCGGGCCGCTCGCCGATCAGTGCCACCATCAGATGGACTTTGGGGTAGTTGGTCGAGATGGCGTTGGCGATGTGCTTGAGGACGGTCGTCTTGCCCGCCTTGGGCGGAGAGACGATCAACCCGCGCTGGCCCTTGCCGATCGGCGCCACCAGGTTGAGCAGCCGGGTCGACAGGGTGAAGCGGTCGGTCTCCAGGTCGAAGCGCTCGAGGGGGAAGATCGGGGTGAGCTCCTCGAACTTGGGCCGGTTCTTGGCCTCCTCCGGGTCGAGGCCGTTGATCGACTCGACACGCAGCAGGCCGTAGTACTTCTCGGTTTCCTTCGGGCGGGCGGATCTGCCCGATGACCATGTCGCCGGTGCGCAGGCTGAAGCGCCGGATCTGCGACTGCGAGACGTAGATGTCGTTCGGGCCCGGCAGGTAGTGCTCGGCGCGCAGGAATCCCATCCCCTCATTCATGATCTCCAGCACGCCGCCGCGCAGCTCGAGGCCCTGGCGCTCGGCCTCCGCCTGCATGATCCGCACGATCAGGTCTTCCTTCTTCATGCGGCTCGCCGCCACGACGTTCATGTCCTTGGACATGACGCGCAGATCGGACAGAGTCATGCCTTCCAGTTCGCTGATGTTCATGCGGCAACTCCCTGCGGGGGACTGGGCTGGTCTCACTGGGGCCCGGATCGGCCGGGTCCAACCAGCGGAATCAGGTCATCCAGGGTGGGTCAACGGTATGTTGAAAAAGCAGACTGGGGAAATGGTGCCCAGCGGGCTCGGGTGTGCTGGACCGAGAGTATACCACCTCACCTGCCGGCGGGCAAGCCGCCTGGCGAAGTCAAATGCCTCCGAAGAAGACCGCCACATAGTAGCCGAGGACCCCTGCCCAGAGCCACGAGTCCAACCGGTCGAGCGCGCCCCCGTGTCCGGGGAGCAGCGTGCCCGAATCTTTGACCTGCATCTGGCGTTTGATCATGCTGATGCCCACATCCCCCAGAGGGGAGAGCACGGCGATCAGGCCTCCGCACGCCAGCCCGGTCCACGGTCCGAGAGCCGATCCGGGGCCGGCGCCCAGGCTCCACAGGGCGCCCAGAGCCATGCCCGAGGCGGCGCCGCCGGCCACCCCCGCCACGTATCCTTCCCAGCTCTTCTTGGGGCTCAAGCGAGGCGACATCTTGTGCCGACCGAATCGCCTTCCGATCGAGTAGGCGGCCGAGTTGGCCAGCCACACGCTCGGCAGCGCGGTCAGCGCCCACCACTCGCCGTCGGGCAGACTGCGGATGGAGATCAGGTAGGAACCGATCCACCCCAGGTACAGGGCGCCGCCCAGGGTGAGGGCAAAATCGGTGCCGGATGCCGGAGCGCCGCGCTCGTAGTCCACCAGATGCCAGGTCATCCCCAGCAGGCACAGCCCGGTGAGCACCAGCGGAGCGTCGGCGAAGCCGGTCAGGCCTCGCGTGGCAGCCAGCGCCACCACGCCGCCGACGACCAGGAGCATCGACGGCCGCTGCCCGGCACGGCGGAAGAGCAGCACATACTCCGCGGCGCACAGGCCGAGCACCAGGCTGATCGCCAGCGGATAGAGCCAGCCGCCGATGCCGATGACCCACAGGACGAGGGGCAGGAGCAGGAGGGCGATCGCAACGCGGTCGCGGAGCATCTCAACCCGGCGGCAGCGCGTCGGGCACGCCGCCGAATCGCCGCTCTCGATGGGCGAATTCCACCAGGGCGGCCAGCAGTTCTTCCTTGCCGAAATCCGGCCACAGGGTGGGCGTCACATACCACTCGGCGTAGGCCGCCTGCCAGATCAGGAAGTTGCTGGTGCGCAGCTCGCCCGACGTCCGGATCACCAGATCGGGGTCGGGGCTGTCGGCTGTGTACAGGTGCCGGCCGATCAGCGCCTCGTCGACCGCCTCGGCCGGAATCCCCTGTCGCTACGATCGCCTGCAGCGCGTGCACGATCTCGTCGCGGCCGCCGTAGTTCCAGGCGATGTTCAGCACCAGCTTGCGGTTGTCCCGCGTCAGGGCAACGGCCTTCTGCACCTTGAGCTGCAGGCCCGGGTCGAGGCGCTCGAGCCGGCCGATGTGCCGGAGGCAGACCCCGTTGCGGTTGAGCTCGTCCAGCTCTCGATCGATGACGTCTTCGAGGATGTTCAGGAGCCCGCGCACCTCGTCCGGCGGACGGGCCCAGTTCTCGGTCGAGAAGGCGTAGATCGTGAGGGTGCGGATTCCGAACTCGACCGCCGCCTCGATCACCCGGCGCAGGTTCTCAACCCCGGCACGGTGGCCCGCCAACCGCGGCAAGCCGCGTGCCCGCGCCCAGCGGCCGTTGCCGTCCATGATGATGGCCACGTGGGAGGGAACTCTCTCGGGAAGCGGGGTTTTCGTCTTGCCGGCCATCAGCAGTCGCCGTCTCAGACCTCGAGGACTTCGGCTTCCTTGCGCTTGCTGGCATCGGCGATCGATTCGATGTACTTGTCGGTCAACTTCTGCAGGCTGTCCTCACCTCGTTCCAGGTCGTCCTCGGAGATGACCTTCTCCCGCTCGAACTCCCGCAGATCGTTGTGCACGTCCCGGCGCACGTTGCGCACGGCCACGCGGGCCTCCTCCGACCGATTGTGTACCATGCGGACCAATTCATGCCGCCGTTCCTCGGTGAGGGGCGGAATATTCAGGCGGATCATCTTCCCGTCGCTGTTGGGGGTCAGCCCGAGATCGGACGCCAGGATGGCGCGCTCGATGTCCTTCAGGCTGGCCGGGTCGAAGGGACGGATGGTCAGCAGGCGCGGCTCGGGCACGCCGATGGTTGCCAGCTGCACCAGCGGCGTCGGCGTCCCGTAATACTCGACCTGCAGGCGCTCGATGAGCACCGGTGAGGCGCGCCCGGTGCGGATCCCAGACAGGTCATCCTCCAGCGCGCGCACGGCTCCCTTCATGCGGGTCTCGGCCTCGACCAGGGCGTCGTTGACCATCCGGGGCCCTCCTTGGGGGATTGGATTCGGAGCGCTTGCCGACCCTAGGATAGCGCAGAATGCACGAAACTGCGATTCCCGACCCGCGGCGCCGCCGCTAGGCCTGGCCGCTGATGATCGTGCCGATCTCCCGCCCGGTGACGGCATGCTTCAGGGCGTCCGGCTGCCACATGTCGAGGACCAGGATCGGCAGCGAGTTGTCCATGCACAGGGAGATGGCGGTGCTGTCCATGACCTGCAGCCGGCGGTTGAGCGCCTCGATGTAGGTCAGGCGGCCGAAGCGTTTGGCAAGCGGATCCTTCTGCGGGTCGCTGTCGTAGACGCCGTCGACCTTGGTGGCCTTGATGACGATGTTGGCGCCGATCTCCATCGCTCGCAGGGCAGCGGCCGTATCGGTGGAGAAGTACGGGTTGCCGGTGCCTCCGCCCAGGATGACGACCCGCTCCTTCTCCAGGTGACGGATCGCCCGGCGGCGGATATACGGCTCGGCGACGGCTCGCATCTCGACCGCCGACATGACCCGCGTGACGGTGCCGCCGCGCTCCAGCGCATCCATCAGCGCCATGGCGTTCATCACCGTGCCCAGCATCCCCATGTAGTCGGCCGTGGCGCGTTCCATGCCGCGCAGGATACCTTCGCGGCCGCGCCACAGGTTGCCGGCGCCGATGACCATCGCCACCTGGACCCCCAGGTCGCGCACCTCGCGCACCTTGGCCGCCACCTCGTCGGCGCGCTGCGGGTCGATGCCGAAGCCCTGCGGCCCGGCCAGGGCCTCGCCGCCGAGCTTGAGCAGGATGCGCTTGAAGACTGGTTCGTCCATGGTTTCCCCCGCTCGGGAGCAGGAACAAATCGGGCCAACCGTGGGTTGGCCCGATCCCTCTACCCGATCTCCTCACCCACGGCCCAGCGGGCAAATCGTCGGACGACGATGTTCTCCCCCGTGGAAGCGACCGCCTCTTGCAGCAGGTCGCCGACCTTCTTGGCATCGTCGCGGATGTAGACCTGGCGCAGCAGGCAGCGTTCGTCGTAGAACTTGTCCAGCCGACCGTCGATGATCCGCTCGATCACCTTCTCCGGCTTGCCTTCCTGGACGGCGAGGGCGCGCGCCTTCTGGCGCTCGGCCTCGACGATCGCCGGCGGGACGTCCTCCGGCCGGACATACTCGGGGGAGCCGGCCGCCACCTGCAGGGCGAGTTCGTGGGCAAACACCCGGAACTCCTTGGTGCGGGCGACGAAATCGGTCTCGCAGTTGAGTTCGACCATCACCCCCACGCGGCCTTCACCGTGGGAGTACAGCTCCACCACCCCGTTGAGCGTCGCCCGGTCGGCACGCTTGGCGGCCGTCGCCAACCCCTTCTCGCGCAGCGAGGCGACCGCCTTGTCCATATCTCCTGCGGAGGCCTCTAACGCTTTGCGGCAGTCGAGCATCCCGGCGCCGGTCGCCTCGCGCAGTTCCTTGATCTGTGCAGCACTGATCGTCATGATGGAAGTTGTCCTTCGGATCGCATCGACCGGGGCGGGGCTAACTGCCCGCCTCCTCGGCGGCAGGCGGTGCAGGCGGTGCGGCCGCAGCCGCAGCGGCCGCCTGGGCCTGCTGTTCCTCGTCGTAGGCCCCGCTCTGCAGCTTGGCCAGCGTGGCGGCGCCGAGCAGATCGGCGTCATCGACGACCTCTTCCGGGACGACGCGTTTCCGCTCCGCCCGGGCGGCCGAAGACTCCGCCGCCTCATCCGTCGAGTCATCCTTGCGCATCGCCTTGCCCTCGAGCACGGCGTCGGCGATCTTGGCCGCCAGGAGCTTGATGGCGCGGATGGCGTCGTCATTCGACGGGATCACAAAGTCGATCCCGCCCGGGTCGCAGTTGGTATCCACCAGGGCAATCACCGGCAGGCGCAGCAGGTTGGCCTCGTGCACGGCCGCTTCCTCGCGCCGCACGTCGACGACGAACAGCAGCTTGGGCAGCGCTCGCATCTCGCGGATGCCGCCCAGGCGTTGCTGCAGGCGCTCGATCTCGCGCCCGATCATCAGCGCTTCCTTCTTGGTCAGGCGTTCCAGCTCGCCGGTGTCGCGCCGTCGCTCGAGCTCGGTCAGCTCATCGATGCGGCTGCGGATCGTGCGCCAGTTGGTGAGCGTGCCCCCCAGCCAGCGGGCGTTGACGTACGGCATCCCGCAGCGCTCGGCCTCGGTCTGGATCGTCTCCTGCGCCTGGCGCTTGGTGCCGACGAACAGCAGCGTCCCGCCGGAGGCCACCATGTCGCGGATCAGCGCGTAGGCATGCTCCAGCGCGTTCAACGTCTGCTGCAGGTCGATGATGTGGATGCCGTTGCGTTCGGTGAAGATGAAGGGCTTCATCCGGGGATTCCACTTGCGGGTGCGATGCCCGAAGTGCACCCCGGTCTCGAGCAGTGCTTTCATGCTGATGACGGCCATAATGAACGAACCTCCTTCGCGTTAACCCTCCGCTTCCTTCTTCCCAGGCGGGAACCGGTTGGCCGACCGGCACGCCCCGCCCAGTCTGGAAGCGTGTGAGATGTGCCCCAGAGGGGCAGAAGTCTCCCGCCGGAGTGCGGCGGGAGCCAAGACAGATCATACCATGCCCGGGGACTTCCGTCAAAGCCGGTGCGGCCGGGGTGTCCGATGAAGTGCACGCCCGGGCCTGCGGGAAGCCCGCCGCCCGTCAGGCGGGGAGGTCGGTCTGGATCACGACACCGCCCATGTGCGCTTCCTCCGCCCGGCAGCGCACGCCTCGGACAAGACACTCGGTGAGCAAGTAGGGCTCGCCGGTGTCGGCGTACGTGCCGGCCAGGCCGCCGGACATCCCCAGGTTCCCGAAGCGCAAGCGGCCGTCCATCCATGGAAGTCGTCTGGGCAGCGCAGGCGGAGCAGACGGCGTGGGGATAGCGGGCGAACTCGGGCCGCGCCTGCCCGCAGATCGGGCAGGGGATGAAGTGCGTCAATCCGCGTCCCGGGACGGCGCGGCCTTCGCCTCCACCCGCCGGAGGAATCGGTCGACGTCGATCACCGCTCGCTGGTGCTCTGCCTCGCCGATCTTCTCCACCGGGTCCCAGACATCCGCCCGAAAAGTGATCACCCCGCCTTCCACGGCAACCACTTCGGCCCGGCAGCGAACGGTTTGCCCCATCGGCGTCGGCGCCAGATGACGGACCTTCAGGCTGACCCCGACGGTCGACTCACCCGCCGCCAGGTGCGGCTCGACCATCTTGCGGCAGACTTCTTCTATGAAGAGCACCATGGCAGGAGTGGCCAGGACACGCAGCGTCCCGCTCCCCAGATGGGCCGCCGTCAGGTTCTCAACGACCGTCTGGCTGGCCTCCTGCACCTGACCCGGCCTCAGCCCTTCCAGCATCATTCGTCGTCCTCATCGTTGTCGCCGCTCAGCGCCACCGCCACCGCCACGGCATGTTCGTGGGTGTGGCTCAGGCTGATCGTCCAGTGGCTCAGGCCCAGCTGGCGCGAGACACGCAGTGCGTCTCCGTGCAGCAGAAGGATCGGCTCACGACGCGCCCCGGTCAGGATCTCGATCTCGAGCCAGCCGACCTCGCCGATCCCCGTTCCGAGTGCCTTGGCCACGGCTTCCTTCGCCGCGAAGCGCGCCGCCAGCGTCGTCGTCCGCCCGTTGGAGTCGATCAGCTCCTGCTTGGTGAAGAATCGGCTGAAGAAGCGGTCCCCATGACGCAGGATCGCCTGATCGATGCGATCGACCTCGATCATGTCGACCCCGGCGCGCAGCATGCCTACCGCTCCGCCGTCCCGGGGCCGGCCACGGCGATCGCCATCACGTCCGGCTCGAGGAAGCGGCGTGAGGTCGCCTGGACATGCTCGCGCGTGATCGACGCCACCAGATCGGGGTAGCGCTGGTAGAAATCCAGGCCGAGTTGGAAGCGCTCCATGTTGACCAGCGCGCCGGCAACGCCCTCGTTCGATTCCATTTGCAGGGGCAGCCGGCCGATGAAGTTCGCCTGATTGTCGCCGAGCTCCTGAGGCGTGACGCCGCGCTGGACGAAGCGACGGATTTCCTTGCGGATCAGGTCGAGGGCACGATCGACGTTGGCCGGGGACACGCCCGCCATGACCTGCCACGGCCCGGGTCCCGGGCCGCCGCTGAGCGAGCTGGCGACGCTGTACGCCAGGCCGGCCGACTCGCGCACGACATCCCCCAGCCGGCCCATCATTCCAAAGCGGCCGAGGATGCTGTTCGCCAGCGCCGCGGCGAGATAGTCCGGGTCGTAGCGGCTCGGGCCGATCCCTCCGATGACCAGGTCGCTCTGGCTCTTGCCGGGCAAGGCGCGGTCACGCCGGACGATCCCGGCCAATCCCGCCACCGACGGCATTTCCGGCTGCACCTGCTGCTCGGGATTCCGCCAGTCCCCGAGGGCCGCTTCGACGGCATCCAATGCCTGTCGGGCGCGGACCGCCCCGACCACGGCCAACAGCGTGCCGCGGGGCCCGTAGGCGCGCCGGTGGAAGCCCCGCACCGAGCCATCGGTCAGGCTCGACACGGTCTCCCGGAATCCGTCGCTCGGAAGGCTGTACGGGTGGTCGCCGTAGAGCAGCTCATCGAAGGCGAGTTGTGCGACGGACCCGGTGTCCTGGTCGCGAATGGACAGCCCGGTCAGCTTCTCCGCTCGCAGCCGCTCCACCTGGATCTTGGGGAATGCGGGGGTCCGCAGAACCTCGCTGGCGAGCCCGAGCACCATCGGCAGGTCCTCGGCCAGCGATTTGCCCCGGAAGGAGGTGCTGTGCGTCCCGGCGCCGAAGCTCAGGCTGGCACCCAACGATTCGATCGTCTCGTAGATCTGTTCGAAGGTGCGGGAGGTGGAGCCGCGCATCAGCGCCGAGGCGGTCAGGTCCGCCAGCCCGCCCTGGGCCTTCGTTTCGTCCAGCGCCCCGGCGGTCAGCGAGCCGGACACGATCACCGACGGGCTGGAGAAATTCTCGCGCGCCAGGATGGTCAGGCCGTTGGCCAGCACGCGGCGTTCGATCGTCGCCGGTCCAGGAAGCGAGCGGATGTCCAGTTTCGGGAGCGGTCGCCTGCGATCAGGCATGCGACTGCTCACCGGTGGGACGATAGATGCCGACAATCCGATTGGCCGGCGTCAGGTACTTCTGCGCCGCGGCGTGCACGTCGCCCGGGGTCACCTGGGCGATCCGCTCCAGATAGGTCTCGAACCAGGCGTAGTCGGCGAAGATCTCACTGTAGCCGAGCCAGAAGGCCTGGTTGGTGATGCTCTCGCTTCCGTAGGCGAACAGCGCTCGCGCCTGCTTGATGGCCTTGGCGACCTCTCCGGCGCTGACCGGGTGATCGAGCAGCCGGGCCACCTCATCATCAAATGCCTGCAGGGCCTGTTCGGGGGTGCGGTCGGGACGCACGGTGGCCTGGATCGAATACAGGTACGGGTCGATGGTCGCCGCCAGCCCGCCTCCGACGGCGGCGGCCACTTCGCGTTCCACCAGCGCCTTGTACAGGCGCGAGGTCTTGTTGGAAATCCCGCCGCCGAAGAGGTTCAGGCTGGAGGCTCCGGCCAGCGCGCTGTCCAGGACGCTGAGCGGGAAGAAGTCGTCACTGCGCGCCGCCGGGACGTGATAGGCGATGTCCAGATAGGGCGTCTCCCCGGGGCCTTCGACGACGACTCGCTTCTCCCCGCGCTGCTCGGGCTCGGCCGGCGTCGCCGGCTCGCGGACGCGTCCGGACGTCGGCAGACGGCCGAACAGGTCGCGGATTCTGGCCAGCATCGCACGCGTCTGGAAGTCGCCGGCGACAGCCAGCACGGCATTGCCCGGGACGTAGTGCGCGCGGTAGTGGTGGTACAGATCGTCGCGCGTCATCGTCTCCAGGTCGGCCATGTGGCCGATGACCTCGTGGTGGTACGGGTGGACGCGGAAGGCAGTCGCCTGGACCTCTTCCGCCAGGCGGAAGGTCGGCTCGTTCTCGTTCCCCTGACGTTCGGCGATGACGACCGTGCGCTCGGACTCGAATTCGTCGGTCTCAAACAGGCTGTGGACCATCCGGTCCGCCTCGAGCCGCAGCGCAAGGTCGATGCTCCCGGCCGGCATGGTCTCGAAGTATGCCGTCCAGTCGAGCCAGGTCATCGCGTTCCAGTACCCCCCGTCGCGCGAGATCGCCTTGTCGAGCACCCCGGCCGGGAAGTGAGGCGTGCCCTTGAACTGCATGTGTTCGACCAGATGCGAGATGCCGGTGGTTCCCGGGCGCTCGTTGCGCGAGCCGACGCGGTACCAGACCCAGGCGCTGATCAACGGTGCGGTATGGATCTCTTTGAGTCGGACTTCCAGGCCGTTGCGCAGCCGGGTGCGCAGCACGCCGACGCTCACGCCAGTGCCTTCTCGCGGGTGAGGTCGTAGCCGCGCCCCACACCCCGGTAGTGGAATCCGTAGGAAGCCATCTCCGCCGGATCGTAGATGTTGCGGCCATCGACCACGATGGGCTGGCGCATGGCATCGTGCAGGCGCTGCAGGTCCAGGTTCTTGAATTCGTTCCACTCGGTGCAAATGATGACGGCGTCGCATCCGGCGGCCAGATCGTAGGCGTCGCTGGCCATATGGACCTCGGGCAGCAGGCTGGTGGCGCGCGGCATCCCCACCGGGTCGTACGCCCGGACCACGGCGCCCTCCGCCAGCAGCCGGCGGGCGATCTCGAGCGCCGGCGCCTCGCGCATGTCGTCGGTGTTGGGCTTGAAGGTCAGGCCGAGCAGGCCGACGGTCTTGCCGCCCAGGGCGCCCAGGAGCTCCTGTGCCCGCTCGACAATTCGGCGCCGGCTGTCGGCGTTGATATCCATCACGGCCTGCAGCAGTTGCGGGTGCCGGCCTTTCTCGGCCGCCATGTAGGCCAGCGCCAGGACGTCCTTCGGGAAGCACGAACCCCCGTAGCCCAGGCCGGCCTCGAGGAAGGCGCGGCCGATGCGCGGGTCGTAGCCCATCCCGGTGGCGACCTCCTTGATGTCGGCGCCGAGCGCCTCGCAGATGTTGGCGATCTCATTGATGAAGGAGATCTTGGTCGCCAGAAAGGCGTTCGAGGCGTACTTGATCATCTCGGCGGTGCGCAAGTCGGTGATGACGATCGGCGCCCGCAGCGGCAGATGGAGCTGGGCGACCTTCTCCGCCGCTTCGGCATCCAGCGATCCAAGGACGGTCCGGGCCGGACTCATGAAGTCGGTGATTGCCGAGCCCTCACGCAGAAACTCGGGACACGAGACGACGGCGAAGGGGATGGGTTTCGGTTGGGTTGAGCGCAGGATATCCGCCACCCAGTCGCCGGTGCCGACCGGCACGGTCGACTTGTTGACGATGACCAGCGGGCGGGTCATGGCTCGGGCGATCGATTCGGCCACGGCGCGGACGTGCTGCAGGTCCGCCTCCCCGTCCACGCCGGACGGGGTGCCGACGGCGATGAAGACGAACTCGGCCGAGCGCAGCGCCTCTTCGTAGGAGGTGGTGAAGTGCAGGCGGTCGGCGCGCACGTTGCGCTCGACCAGTTCCTCCAGGCCAGGCTCGTAGATGGGCATTTCGCCGCGGGCCAGGCCGGCGATGCGCGCCGCATCGATGTCCAGCGCCACGACCCGGTTGCCCAGATCCGCGAAGCAGGCCCCCGTGACCAGCCCGACGTAGCCTACGCCGACGACGGCGATGTCCTTCACAGGCCCTCCTTTGCCGTGCAGGCGGCCGCGAAACCAGCGAATGATACCACGCCTTGTTTCCGACCTTTTTACTCGCAAAAGGTCATGGTCCCACCGTGACACTCCTCACTTGCCGCAATTCCGACCTGCGGAGTAGACTATTGGTTGAAGTTGACAAGTCTTGTCTATTAGGCCAAGGATGCTGGCCAGTCCGGGAGGACCCATGCAGATCACGCGTCAGGCTGACTATGCCGTCCGAGCCGTCCTCTACCTGGCCGAGCAGGGTGCGAATGGTCGGGCGCCCACCAGCCGGATCGCGCAGGAGATGCGCATCCCGCCGTCGTTCCTGGCCAAGATCGTCTCGCAACTCTCGGTCGCGGGTGTGGTTCAGACTTCGCGTGGCGCACGCGGTGGCGTGTCGCTGGCGCGCGAGCCGAAGGGCATCAGCCTGCTCGAGGTCATCGAAGCCATCGACGGCCCGATCACGCTGAACGAGTGCGTCCCCGATCGCAGCGCGTGCGTCTTCGGCGACGAGTGCCCGGTCCACGATATCTGGTGCGACACCCAGAACAAGCTGGTGGAGCAGCTCAGCAAGGCCGACTTCGGCGCCCTGCTCAAGAAGAACGGCCGCTCCTCCTGACCCACAGACGTCCCGCACAGGCGGACGCCGGCTTCCCTCCCCGACTTTGGCGGGATTGCCCGGCGTCCTTTTTTATGTCAGACTACCGGGACAGCGGAGGTGCCATGACCAGCGGGGTCCCCGTCACCCGGGGTTGGGTATTCGTCCTGAAGACCGGCGAGGTGGTCATCGACTGGGCCGACGGCCGGGTCCAGGACATCATGAGCGGCGACTTCCGGGTGTATGACGAAAAGGACTACGGCCGGCCGGTGCAGGACACCGACCTGGAGAACCTGCGCAACAACGGGCGGGTCGAATCGTATGACGCCCGCACGGTGTACCTGCGCCCACTCCCCGAACCCCCGCGTGCCACCATCGATTGAACTCTCCCCACCACCGACTGGCGTGCATGGTCCCCTCCCGGGGACCATTTCATTCAGGCCTGCGCTCGACGCGCGCGGAACGGACGACTTGGACGGGAGTCCCCGCCGAGCCTATAATCCTGCCATTCTCCAGGGAGGGGTGCATGAACGTCGCCGATGCCATCCGGACCAAGCGGGCCATCCGCCGATTTGCGGCTACTCCGGTGCCCGATGAAGTCCTGCTCTCCATCCTGCGCGCCGGCCGCCGGGCGCAGTCGTCCAAGAATACGCAGCCCTGGCAGTTCATTGTCGTTCGCGATCCCGAGCGTCTGCGCGGCGTTGGCCCGCCTCGGGCCGTATGCCGATCACATGGCCGGCGCGCCGGTGGGCGTGGTCATCATCACCCCCGATCCGAAGCAGCGCTGGTCGATTCTGTTCGACGCCGGACAGGCCGCCGCCTACATGCAGCTGGCGGCCTGGGAGCTGGGCGTCGGCTCCTGCCTGGCCACGATCTACGCCACGGAGGAGGCGCGCGATCTGCTGAACTTCCCGCCGGACTGGGAAGCCCACGTGGGGCTCTCGCTCGGCTATCCGGCCGAGCCGACGGAGATGTCGCGTACACCGCGCTCCGGCGGACGCAAACCGCCGGATGAGTTGTTCCATCACGAGGAGTGGGGGCGCCACGCGTAGCCCCGCGCGGCGCGCCTTCCCTTCCCGACGCCGATCGGCGCGGGACGAATCCAGCCCGGCCGGCGATCCGCGGCGATCTCGAACCACCCGGGCCTGCCGCGGCCCCGGCCCACCAACCCCTCCCTGCTCCGATCTCGGCCTCAGGAGGCTAGCATGGCCGCACCTCGTACCATCCGCGCCCCGCGCGGTCCTGCACTCACCTGCAAGAACTGGTTGATCGAGGCTGCCTATCGGATGATCCAGAACAACCTGGATCCGGAGGTCGCCGAGCGGCCGGAAGACCTGATCGTCTACGGCGGTCGCGGTCAGGCGGCGCGCAACTGGGACTGCTTCGAGGCCATCCTGGAGTCGCTCCGCAGGCTGGAGGCGGATGAGACGCTGCTCGTCCAGTCCGGCAAGCCGGTGGCGGTGTTCCGCAGCCACCCGGATGCACCGCGTGTCCTGATCGCCAACTCGAACCTGGTCCCGCATTGGGCGACCCAGTCGCACTTCGACGAGCTGGCGGCGCGCGGCCTGATGATGTTCGGCCAGATGACCGCCGGGTCCTGGATCTACATCGGCACGCAGGGGATCCTGCAGGGGACCTTCGAAACGCTCAGCTCGCTCGCCCGGCAGAAGGGCTGGCCATCGCTGGAGGGCAGGTTCGTCCTGACGGCCGGCCTGGGAGGCATGGGCGGGGCCCAGCCGCTGGCGATCACCATGAACGGCGGGGTGGGCTTGATCGTCGAAGTCGATCCGGCGCGCGCCCGGCGTCGTCTGGAGACCGGCTACGTCGATCGCGTCGTCGACACTCTGGAGGAGGCGATGACGCTGGTCGATGAGGCGCGCCTGGCCCGCCGCCCGCTCTCGGTGGGACTGATCGCCAACGCCGCCGACGTCTACCCGGAGCTGATCGTGCGCGGCGTGATCCCCGACGTGGTCACCGACCAGACGCCGGCGCACGATATCCTGATGTACGTGCCCCACGGGCTGAGCCCGGCGCAGGCCGACGAGCTGAGGCGCCGCGACCCGGCGGAGTACAGCCGGCGCTCGACTGATTCGATGGCGCGGCATGTCCAGGCCATGCTGGCCTTCCGCCGCGCCGGGGCGGAGGTCTTCGACTACGGCAACAACCTGCGCCAGCGCGCCCTGGACGCCGGCGTGTCCGACGCCTTCGAGTTCCCGGGCTTCGTCCCGGCCTACATTCGCCCGCTGTTCTGCGAAGGGAAGGGCCCCTTCCGCTGGGTGGCATTGTCCGGCGATCCGGAGGACATCTACCGGACCGACGCCGCAGTCCTCGAGCTCTTCCCGCATGACGATGCCCTGCGGCGCTGGTTAACGATGGCGCGCCAGACGATTCACTTCCAGGGACTTCCGGCGCGGATCTGCTGGCTGGGCTACGGCGAGCGGGTGCGGGCCGGGCTGCGATTCAACGAGATGGTCGCCCGCGGCGAGGTGCAGGCGCCCATCGTCATCGGCCGAGACCATCTGGATGCCGGTTCGGTCGCCTCACCCAACCGTGAGACGGAGGGCATGCTCGACGGAACGGACGCCGTCAGCGACTGGCCGATTCTGAATGCACTGATCAACGCCGTGGGCGGGGCCACGTGGGTCTCGTTCCATCACGGCGGGGGCGTGGGGATCGGGTTCTCGCAGCATGCCGGCCAGGTGATTGTGGCGGATGGGACGCCGGAAGCCGCGCGCCGGCTGGAGCGGGTGCTGACGACCGACCCGGGCATGGGCGTGGTGCGCCACGCCGATGCCGGCTACCCGGAGGCGATCGACGCCGCACGCCGACATGGGATCAAGATGCCGATGCTGGGCGGAGGTCCTCCTCGGACGCCTTGAGCCCTTCAGTCGAGGCACGGCGGAGACTGACCGGCGGTAGTGGCCTTCGCACACCACCTGACAGGTGCTTGAAGGCACCTGTCAGGTGGTGTCCAGATCGCCTCTGTTACAATCGCCGCATGCTCCGCCGGGTGCACCCCCTGATTCTGACCGCCGTCTTCCTCGCCGTTGCCCTGCTCGTCGCAGGATTCGGCCCGCGCGAACGGTCGCTCGGCGTGAACGTCCGGTTGGTTTACCTTCACGGCGCCTGGGTATGGACGGCGCTGCTCGGCTTCGCCGCCGCCGCAGTGGCCGGCCTGGCCGGCCTGCTCTTCCGTCGCGTCAACTGGCAGCGAGTCTCCATCGCCCTCGGTCAGGCGGCCACGCTTTTCTGGGTCACCTATCTGCCGATGAGCCTGCTGGTGATGCAGGCCAACTGGAACGGCCTCTTCCTGGAAGAGCCGCGTTTCCGCATCGGCCTGGACTTTGCCCTGATCGCCGTGCTGCTCCAGGCAGGCATCTTGCTCCTCGATCGGCCGGCATGGGCGAGCGCGGTCAACATCGTGTACTTTGCCGGGCTGGCCTGGTCGCTTGCCGCCTCGCGTGAGGTCATGCATCCTGCCTCTCCGATCGCATCTTCCGGTTGGCTTGCCCTCCAGGCCTACTTCGCCGGGCTGACATTGACCTGCCTCGCCGCCGGCTCGCAAATCGCGCGTTGGCTCCATCGGCGGCTCGTCGCCTAGGCGATGCAGGCGCAGCGCAGCCCCTCGCTCCCCGTCCTGCTGCTCGTTCTCACTTCCGCGCGCACGGTCGTCAACACCGGGTACCGCATGGTGTACCCCTTCCTCCCCGTCATCGCCCGCGGCCTGGGGGTGGAGCTATCGGACCTGGCCCTGGCGATCACGGCCCGATCCAGCCTCGGACTGGCCTCCCCGTTCCTGGGCTCGTTCGCCGATGTCGTCGGCAGACGGCGGACGATGGTCTTCGGCCTGGCGCTTTTCGGCTTCAGCTTGCTGATCGTCGGGCTGTGGCCGACGCTGCCGGCGCTGTTCTTCAGCTTGATCCTGGCTGTGGCCGGCAAGCTGATCCTGGACCCGGCGGTCGGCGCTTTCCTGGGCGATCGTGTGCCCTACTCGCGTCGCGGCCTCGCCATGGCACTTTCCGAAGTGAGTTGGTCGGGCGCCGCCCTGCTTGGCGTGCCGCTGGCGGGGTGGCTGATCGCCCGCGCCGGATGGAACAAACCCTTCCTGTTGTTCGGCATCCTGGGCCTGGCCAGCGCTGTGCTGGTCCGCTTCATCGTTCCGGCCGAAGACGGGCGGATCCACACCCGGACCTCGCTGCGCGTCGGCCTGGACGCGGTGCTCGCCAGTCGGGCAGCGCTCGCCGGGCTGGCGGTCGGGCTGCTGATCTGCGTCTCGAACGAAGTGGTCAACATCGTCTTCGGCGCGTGGCTGGAGAATGGTTTCGGGCTGCAGGTAGCCGCCCTGGGCGCAGCGTCGGCGGTCATCGGCGTTTCCGAGCTGAGCGGCGAGGGGCTGGTGGCGGGGTTGGCCGATCGGATCGGAAAGCGGCGCGCGGTGGCGCTTGGCATTGTGGCGAACGCGGCGGCGTGCCTGGCGCTCGAACCGCTGGGCCACTCCCTGCCCGGCGCGCTGCTGGGGCTGTTCCTGTTCTACATCACCTTCGAGTTTGCCCTGGTAAGCAGTATCCCGTTGATGTCCGAACTGGTCCCCGGGGCACGCGCCACGACGCTGGCGGCCAACGTGGGCTCGCATTCTGCCGGGCGCTCGCTGGGAGCGCTGCTCGGCCCGGCGCTTTTTGCCGGAGGACTACTCGGCGGCGGGATGCTCCCCAATGCCCTTGCCGCTGCCGGGATCGATCTCCTCGCCCTGATCATCCTGCTGGCCTTCGTCCGCGAGTAGAATCCGACTAGAATCCGACTTCGGAAGTCGACAGTCGACTTCCGAAGTCGGGTTTCCAGGGGGACTGCGATGCCGCGACGAGCCCTTCCCTTCCGGGCAGGAGGGACCTATCACCTGTACAACCGGGGCCATAACCGACAAACGGTCTTCCGCTGCGACTCGGACTACCGAGCATTCCTACAGGCGTTACGGCGCGCCACTTTGACATCCCTCTGGCCCACGCCGACGGATCTACCGGCGCTACGCTGCTTGCCTATTGCCTGATGCCAAACCACTACCACTTGGTCATACAACCCGAGGACGACGATCTCTCCGCTCGCATGCAGCGCCTGCTGATCTCGTTCACCAAGACCATCGAATGCCAAGTACCAGCGCGTCGGAGCTCTCTTCCAGGGACAGTTCCAAGCGGTTGCGGTCGAAACCGATGAGCAGTTGATCCACCTGACTGCGTACGTCCACCGCAATCCGGTCCAGGCGGGGCTCGTTCGCCGCCCAGATGATTGGGAGAATTCGAGCTGCCGCGAATACCTCGGCGTGCAGCCCGGGCACGCTGCCGCGACCCCGATCATAGTGCTTGAGCTTTGCCGCGGCCGGAGGGCATATCGCGGCTGGGTCTCCGATGCTGCAGCCGGGGACACGATGGATGGTCTTGAGCACCTCGTCTTGGAGGAGTAGGTCTGTGACTACTGCGACCGGAAGTGACCTCCTCTGCGCCCGCATCTGCCCCTAACCCGACTTCCGAAGTCCTTCGGACTTCGGAAGTCAGCGGGGAAGTCGATCTGCTGATCCACTCCGCCAGCCAATTGCTGACGCTCGCCGGCGGGCCGCAGCGCGGGCGTGAGCTCGGCCGGCTAGGGATCATCGACGACGGCGGCGTCGCCGTGGCCGGGACGCGGATCGTGGCCGTCGGCCCATCCTCCGAGTTGAAGCGCCGCTACCGTCCTCTCCAGGAGATCGACGCCAGGGGGAGGGTGGTGCTGCCCGGGTTCATCGATCCGCACACGCACGTCGTGTGGAGCGGCGACCGCGCCGCCGAGTTCGAGCTCCGCCTGCAAGGCGCAACGTACATGCAGATCATGGCCGCCGGGGGCGGGATCGCTTCCACCGTGAAGCAGACGCGTCAGTCTTCGGTCGAAGCGTTGATGGAGACCACCCGGCCGCGCCTGGCTCGCATGCTGGCCCACGGAACGACGACGGCCGAAGCCAAGACCGGCTACGGGCTGGAGACCGGCGCCGAGATCCGCATGCTGGATGCCATCCTGCGCCTCGACGCCGAGGGGCCGCTCGACCTGGCGCCCACCTTCCTCGGCGCGCATGCCGTCCCGCCCGAGTACGCCGGCCGAACCGAGGCGTACGTCGACCTGGTCTGCGATCGACATGCTGCCTGCCGTGCGGACGCACATGGCGACCGCCTGGCCCGGCACGCCGCTTCCGTTTGTCGACGTCTTCTGTGAGCAGGGAGCGTTCGACCTCGCCCAGAGCCGGCGCCTGCTGGAGACGGCGGCCGCCCTGGGATTCCCGCTGAAGATCCATGCCGATGAATTCGTCGGGCTGGGCGGCACCGGCCTGGCCGTCGAGCTTGGCGCCGTCTCGGCCGACCACCTGGTGCGCACTCCCGACGGCCGACATCCAGGCGCTCAGCCGGTCGTCGACCGTCGCCGTATCGCTGCCCTGTACGCCGTTCGGGCTCGGGGAGCGCGACTACACGCCGGCCGGTGCCCTGCTCGATGCCGGAGCGATCCTGGCCCTGGCCAGCGACCTGAACCCCGGAACGGCTTGGTGCGAGTCGATGCAGTTCGTGATCGCCTTGGCGTGCCGGGCGATGAGGCTCACCCCGGCCCAGGCGATCGCCGCCGCCACGATCAACGCCGCTGCCGCCCTCGGCCGGCAGGCGGATGTCGGGAGCCTGGAAGTCGGGAAGCAGGCCGATCTGCTCGTGCTCGATGCTCCCGACTACCGGCACCTCGGGTATCGGTTTGGCACCAATCTTGTATCCCTCGTGGTCAAGGACGGGCGGCTTGCCCACCCGATCTGGCCCGAGGGATGATATGGCCCTGCTGAACAGCCACACGGTCATCAACACGCTGCTGATCGCCGGAGCTGCATTCCTGGCGCTGATGCTTCTGCGTCTGGTGCTGCGCGCCACGCTGCGTATCTTCAGCGTCGGGTGCCTGGCGCTGATGGCGGTGGCGGTGGTCGTCGGCGTTGCTCGCTGGGCGGCCTGACCGCCGCCCGCTCCTTCGCCTCCTGCCGCACCCTGCCCGCCAATCCGCCTCGACCCCGCCGGACGGCTGCGAAGACCGGATTCTCCCGGACGCAACCTGACCGAGGAGGACGAAGATGATTCTCACCCGACCGGTCGCCTGGATCCTGGGATCTTTCGCCCTGCTCTCCCTGGCATGCCTCTTGGGGTTCTTCGGCGCGTTGACCGACCTGTGGCACATGCTCGGACGGCCGGATATCTGGTCGGGCGCCGAGGCCGGGAAAGCCGAGTGGCAATTCCTGGCGCTCGGTTTCTGGCCGATGCTGGGCTTTCACCTGGTGTGGTTGGCCGTTACGCTGCGTGGGCTTGCTCGGCCGCATCCGCCCATGGGCTAATCGTCCTGGGCGATCACCCCTCCCCCGGCCGGCCGGTACCTCGCCCTCACCGCGGTTTCGCGTTCGGGCCGCTGCCCGCCAGCGCACTCCACCGACAAAACGCGAGGGTGGCCAGGCCACCCTCGCGTGCGTCATGGCGCCCGACAACCCGGCGCCGTCTATGCGGGACTCCCCGTCAGGAAGCTTCTAGCCGCCTCCAGGGATGATGATCCAACACAGCAGATAGGCCAGGATGCCGGGGACGCCTCCCGGGATCAAGGCGATCAGAAACGCGATCCGGAACCACCACGGGTTCAGGCCGAAGAACTCACCCAGCCCGCCGCACACGCCGGCGACCATGCCACGCGATCGGCGGAGCTTCTTCTCGTTCGGGGTCATGATTCACCTCCATCTGTAGTCTACGCAGGAGCGCTCCGAAGGTCGCGGAGTGATGCGACACCACCGGACCAGCGCCGAGCGCACCGGTCAGGTGGAGTCATTCCCCAGGAACGACTCAGCCCTTCCGAAGAAGGGCTGAGATGGTTCCTGGAATGCAGCGTGCCGGTTTAGTAGTCCGGCATCTGCGGCGCGGCGGGCCCCTTGTCCTTCTCGGGCACGTCGGTCACCAGCGCTTCGGTGGTCAGGATCATGGCGGCGATGGAGGCGGCGTTCTCCAGGGCGCCCTTGGTCACCTTGGCCGGGTCGATGATGCCGGCCTTGACCATGTCGACGTACTCGCCCTTGATGACGTCGAAGCCGATGTTCTTGCTCTTCTTCTCGGCCTGCATCCGTCGCACGCTGTCGATCACCACCGCCCCATCCTGGCCGGCGTTCTCGGTGATCCGCATCATCGGCACTTCGAGCGCCCGGCGCACGATGGCGATGCCGATGTTCGAGTCCTCATCGTCAAGCTTCAGGTCCTTGAGGGCCTCGCGTGCGTTGATCAGCGCCACGCCACCGCCGGGCACGATGCCCTCTTCCACGGCGGCCCGGGTGGCCGAGAGTGCATCCTCGACGCGGTGCTTCTTTTCCTTGAGCTCGGTCTCGGTCGCCGCGCCGACGCGGATCACGGCCACGCCGCCGGAGAGCTTCGCCAGGCGCTCCTGGAGCTTCTCCTTGTCGTAGTCGCTGGTCGACTTGTCGATCTCGACCTTGATCTCTTCGATGCGGCCCTTGATCTTGGCCGGATCGCCCTGGCCCTCGATCACGGTCGTGTCATCCTTGGTGGCGACCACCTTGCCGGCGCGCCCCAGGTCCTGGATGGCGACCGACTCGAGCTTGCGCCCGAGTTCCTCGGTGATGACGGTGCCGCCGGTCAGAATCGCCAGGTCCTGCAGCATCGCCTTGCGGCGGTCGCCGAAGCCGGGCGCCTTGACGGCAATGACGTTGAGCATGCCGCGCAGCTTGTTGAGCACCAGCGTGGCCAGCGCCTCGCCGTCGATGTCCTCGGCGATGACCAGCAGCTCGCGCTTGCCGATCTGGACCAGCTTCTCGAGGATCGGGACGATGTCGGTGGCGGCCGAGATCTTCTTGTCGTGGATCAGGATGTAGGGCTCTTCGATCTTGGCTTCCATGTGCTCGGGATCGGTGACGAAGTAGGCCGAGATGTAGCCGCGGTCGAACTGCATGCCCTCGACGTACTCGGTCTCGAACTGCAGGCCCTTGGACTCTTCGACGGTGATGACGCCGTCCTTACCGACCTTGTCCATCACCTCGGCAATCAGGTCGCCGATCTCCTTGTCCTGGGCCGAAATGGCGGCCACGGACGAGATCTCTTCCTTGGTCTTGATGGCGATGGCCTGCTTGGTGATGGCCTCGGCGATGGCCTTGGCGGCGGCTTCGATGCCGCGCTTGAGCATCATCGGGTTGGCGCCGGCGGCCAGATTCTTCAGGCCGTCGGTCACCATGGCGTGGGCCAGTACGGTCGACGTGGTCGTCCCGTCGCCGGCGATGTCGTTGGTCTTGGTGGCAGCTTCCTTGAGGAGCTGCGCGCCCATGTTCTCAAACGGGTCGGCCAGCTCGATTTCCTTGGCCACCGTCACGCCGTCGTGGGTGATGGTGGGCGAACCGAACTTGCGATCCAGGCCGACGTTGCGGCCCTTGGGTCCCAGGGTCGTTGCGACGGCAGCGGCCAGGACGTCGACCCCGGCCTTGAGGCGCCGGCGGGCGTCCTCGGAGAAGGCGAGTTGCTTGGCAGCCATTGCGTTCGATCTCCTATTCGATCAGCTTGGTTTAGTCATCGAGGATGGCAAGGATGTCGCTCTCCCGCAGGATGAGCACCTTCTCGCCATCGATCTTGAATTCAGTCCCGGCGTACTTGGCAAAGAGCACCTTGTCCTTCGCCTTGACGTCCATGGCAATGCGCTTGCCATCCTCGTCCCGGGCGCCCGGACCCACCGCGAGCACCTCGCCCTTCTGCGGTTTCTCCTTAGCCGTCTCCGGCAAGACGAGACCGCTAGGCGTCACATCTTCCCCTTCCAGGGGCTTGACGACGAGACGGTCGCCGAGCGGCTTCAGCTTGAGTGCCATGCGAAACCCTCCTGATTGTGATGAATTTGGATGCTCTGAGTAAGATTTGCCCTAAGGGGCTCTGGCACTCAGAGCTACAGAGTGCCAATCCCTAGTTTAGTCAAACCTGAGGGGCTTGTCAAGGGTTGGGGCTTGGTGTGATCTCCGCCGGGAGGGCGGGCGTGGTGGAGGCGGCACACAGGAGCCGGTTGTCGACCACGATCCCGGAGACGATCGGGTCGCCGCCATAGACCGCCAGCAGGGAGCCGAATACACGCTCGGCCTCGTCGCACTTCCCGTTGAAGGCCAGCACGGACCCGTACGTGTAGTACGCCTCGAGCGAGCCATCGGCCAAAGCCTGGGGGGAGATGACCTGGCCGTGCAGCAGGCCGACCGGGTCATTCAGGTCGTCCGGGTCACACGCCGCGATGTTCAACTCGCAGATCAACCGGCGGGTCTCCTCGGCGCTGCACCCGTCGACGGCGCAGCGCAGGACATCCTCGGAGCTCTCGTAGTTGCGCGCCTTGTAGTAGATCACCCCCAGGAACCCCCAGAATCCGGCGTTGCCCTCATCGATCAGGAGCGCCCGCTCCATGTTGCGCGCGGCGATGAAGAACTCGCCATCCTGCAGGTACGTGCGGGCGATCGCCTGGTAGGGACCGGGGTCCTGAATACCCAACTGCTGATTGATCCGCACCGCCCGGTCGAAGTACTCGAGCGAACGGTCGGGATCCAACAGCCGCCGGTAGTTGGCGCCGATCTGGATGTACAGGAAGGTCAGGTTGGGGTTGATCTCGGCGGCCAGCAGGTACTCATCGATCGACTGCCGGTAGAGGGCCGTCGACTGCCAGACGGTGCCGGCCACGCGGTGGACGTCCATGCTGTCCGGGGAGAGCGCGACCGCCTGCTCACCAGGTTCTGCGCCTCGACGAAGCGCTGCTGGTCGACCAGCACTTCGGCCTGGAAGGCGGCCGCCAGCGCCCAGGTGGGCGTGTTCACGGTGGCCAGCTGGGAAGCCCGCGTGGCGGCGTTGAGGGCTTCGGTCAGGAACGCCTCGCGCGTGGCTCCGTCTTCCTCGGTCGCCGACCAGTCATAGGCGAAGGCGCGGATGGCATGCGCGTACGCGTTGTCCGGATTGGCGGCGATGGCGGCGTCGGCCGATTGGCGAGCGTCAGCCAGCTGCGCCCGGCGGTCTTCCACCGAGGGCCGTTGCGCGCTGTAGTAGGTCTGGATGCGCGCCAGTTCGGCCAGGAGCTGCGAGTCGGTGGGCGCCAGATCCGACGGCCTGCTGGTAGGCCTGAATGGCCTTTTCCAGATCGCCGGCCGAGAAGTAGGTCTTGCCCTCTTCCGCGAAGGACAGGGCGGTGCGTGTCGGCGTCGGCTGCGGCAGGAACAGGGGCTCGACCACCCGCGTGACGTATCGCAGGTACAGGACCAACACGCCCAGGGCGATCAAGGCCAGCCAGAGCCCCGCCCGGCGCAGGCTGGAGCGACGGGCCTCGCGGCCAAACGGCATCTGTTGTCCGCTCAGGTGCATGCCGCGGCCCCTACGGAGTGGGGGTTACCCCGGGGCGCGGCGTCGCCGTCGGCTGCAGCACCCCGCACAGGACCATCCCCTGGGTGACGTTCTCGATCGCCACGGTGTCCTCACGCACCTCGCGCAGCAGAGCCTGGAAGATCTCGACGGCCTGCCCGCACTGGCCGGACTTGGCCAGCGCCAGCCCGTAGGTCCAGTAGAACTCGACCGTCGACGCCCGCGCCGCATCCCAGGGCACCGGTGGGACCGAGACGCCTCCGGCGCTCGTCCCGCCGCGCACCGCAAGCTCGAGCTCGACCACCGCCTGGTCGATGTCGTTGTTCTTGTAGTACATCCGACCCAGGTCGCCGTGCAGCCGGGGATCGGCCGGGCGCAGGCCGACGGCGGTCTCCGCGTACTGGGAGGCCTTGCCGAAGTCACCGACCCGGGCGTAGGCCTGGGCGATCAACTGCAGAGGCTGAACGGAGGTCGGCGCCAGTTGCGAGGCCTGCAAGTAGGAACTGATGGCGGTATTGGTGTCTCCCTGGTTGAGCAGCATATTGCCCATGCTGATGTGCAGGATGGCCAGGTTGGGGTTGATGCGCAGCGCCGTCTCATAGGACTGCATGGCCCGGTCGTAGGTGGCGGTTCCTTCCCACACGTAGCCCAGTGCACGGTGCGCTTCCAGCAGGTTCGGGTCGATCTGGACGGCGCGTTGGGCGGCGTCGAGGGCATCCTTGTAGTTCTCCGGACTGCTGTCCATCAGGATCTCGGCCAGGAAGGACTGGGTCAGCGCCGAGTTGGGATCGATCTGCAGGGCCCGGTCGATCTCCTCGCGTGCCTTGGTCAGATTCTCCTCGCCTCCCATGAAGTCGAGCGCCCAGGCGTAAGCCGCGTGCGCCTGGGCCGAGTTCGGGTCTATCAGCAGCGCATCCTGGGCGGAGCGGGCTGCGTCTTCGGGCTTGCCGTTGAAGACCTGGGTTCGCGCCAACGCCACGTAGAATGCCACTTGCTGCGGGTCGATGGCGATGGCCTGCAGGTACGTCTCCTCGGCCTGATCGAGTTTTCCGGCGGCGAACAGGCTCTCGGCCTGGACGACGAACGTCGCCGGGCTGCGCGTCGGCGTTGGCGTCGGGATGAAGAGCGGCGGAACCGTGGGGATGACCACCCGTTCGACGTAGACCCCGGCGGCGATCAGCGCAACCAACGCCAGCGCCAGCCACGGCTTCGACCGTCGCCGGCGCTTGCGCATGTTCCATTTGCTGCCGCTGAGGTACATGAAGGGTTGTGCCCCTGGTCACGAGCGAAGGAGGTGCATGGTACCACCCGGGCTCCTCGAGCGTCAAGCCGCGCCTGTGAACCGGCTCGCCGGGATCACACACGCGGACGGTCCCTCGACCGCACGCCCCCGCCCTTTCATCCTACACCGCCAGCCTGTGCAGCGGATGAGCGAATCACGGGCGGCCGCCTGATGGCCGGAAGCGTGCGGCGGGCGCCGTCGGAGACCGGGGAACCGCACACCGGCGCGGTATAATCGCCCGCATGAGCGCCCTTGACCCCGGCTCGAACACACAGCCCGTCCCACCGCCTGGAGATACGCAGCCGACGGAGTCTGCCTCGACGCAGCGATGCTTCGCTCATTCCGCCGACTGCGTTGGCCGGTGTTGTTGCTGTTCGTGGCCCTGCTGTTCGGAGGGTTCGGCGGCTACCTCGTCGGCTCCCGCCAGCGCGAGGCAACGCAGCGTGAGGCGGTGGCCGAGCGCGCCCGCGAACAGTTCGATCTGGGCGTCGAGGACTTGCAGGCGGGCCGTTTCGAGCTTGCCCGGCAGCGCTTCGAGTACGTGATCCGCCTCGACCCCACCTACCCCGGTGCGCCGGAGCGGCTGGCCGAAGCGCTGGTCGCGCTGGGGGCCGGCACGGCGACGCCGATGGCGCTGGCCACGCCAACCCCCAACCTGGCGCCGGTGGAGGAGTTGTTCTCACAGGCACTGGCCGCCCTCGAACGGCAGGACTGGACGACGGCCATCGACACGCTCATCGGGCTGCGCGCCAAGGACGGCGCCTTCCGGGCCGTCGAAGTCGACGGCATGTTCTACAACGCCTTCCGCAACCGCGGCGTGCAGCGCATTTCCGAGCAGGGTCTGCTGGAAGAGGGCATCTACGATATGAGCCGTGCCGGACTTTTCGCGCCGCTCGATCGTGATGCGGGCAACTGGCGCGCGTGGGCCGAGTTGTACCTGCAGGCCGACAGCTATATGGGTCTGAACTGGGCGAAGGCCGCGCAGTACTTCGCCGAGGTCTTCGCCGTTGCCCCGTACCTGCGCAACGATGCCTACGTGAAGTACGCCACCGCTTCGCAGGAATACGGGGAACAGCTGATCGCCGCCGGCGATCCGTGTGGAGCCGAGGCGCAGTTCGAGCAGTCGCTGGCCGCATGGCTCAACGAGACGCTCGTGCCCACCGCGACCGAGGCCTGGGTACTGTGCGAGCAGTCGCAGTACGTGCCGCCGCCGACCGAGACGCCCACGCCTGAAGGCGGGGCTCCGACGCCGACCGAGACGCCCACCGAGACCCAGCCCTCCGGCTAGGATATGCCCGCCTGGGTGTTGAGCGCAGCGTACTGGTTGCACATGGCCGCCACCGTCGCCTGGGTCGGCGGCCTGCTCTTCCAGGCCGTCCTGCTTCCGACAGCGACACGCGCCCTCGAGCCTCAAGCCCGCGCCCGCTTCTTCGACGCGCTCTCCCGCCGCTTCCAGCCGATCGCCTGGCTGAGCCTGGCGATCCTGGTCTTTACCGGGCTGACCCAAATGGCGGCCCACCCGAAGTATGCCGGCCTGCTGGTCATCGACGGCCGCTGGGCGCAAGCGATCCTGGCCAAACACCTGGCCTTTGGCGGCATGGTGCTGATCGCTGCGGTACAGACCTGGGTCCTTCAGCCACGCCTCGCTCATCACATGCTGCTCGAAGCGACGGGCACACTAGCTGACGCAGAGTTGATCGCGCATACCAGACAGGCGCTCGATCGCCTCAACCGGGTGAACGCCGTTCTGGCGCTCCTTGTCCTCGCCCTGACCGCCGTCGCTCGAACAGCATAAGATCGGCTTCTCTTCTCCCCGTCGACGGCCTATTGAACTCCGCCCGCCCGGCGTCTGCTCCAACCGCCGTGACCCAGGGTTTCATCGAGTGGCAAGCAAGCCGTTTCTTCGCCCCTCCGTGCCCGGCCGGCCCGTCCCGGCACGTTCGCAACCCTGAGTCGGCCCACACCATTCAGCCCGCACCCATCGGCCGATAACGCCCGTCTAATGACCTTTCGCTAGACTGGTTGCACTCGAAAGAGGTGGATCCATGAAGTGGTCGTGGAAGGTCGGTCGTTTTGCAGGCATCGACGTGTACATCCACTCGACGTTCTTCCTGCTGTTGGGGTTCATCGGGCTCACCAACTGGCTTGCCGAGCGGTCCCTGGCAGGCACGCTGGCGGGCATGGGCTTCATGTTGGTGCTGTTCGGGTGTGTCCTGCTGCACGAATTCGGGCACGCCCTGACGGCCCGGCGCTACGGGATCCAGACGCGTGACATCACGCTTCTTCCAATCGGCGGCCTGGCCCGTTTGGAGCGCATGCCGGAAGACCCGCGCCAGGAGCTCCGTGTGGCGTTGGCCGGGCCGGCTGTTAACGCCGTGATCGCCGCCGTGCTCTACGTCTGGCTGGCGAGCCAGTCGCTGTTGGTCCCCCTTGCCAGCCTGAGCGTCTCCCAGGGATCTTTCCTCGAACGCGTGATGCTCGTCAATCTCACGCTGGTGCTCTTCAACTTGCTGCCGGCATTCCCGATGGATGGCGGACGAGTGGTGCGGGCCTTGCTGGCGATGCGCATGGAGTACACCCGCGCCACGAATATCGCTGCCACCCTCGGTCAGGGGATCGCGCTGATCTTTGGGTTTGTCGGCCTGTTCTCCAACCCGTTCCTGCTCTTCGTTGCGTTCTTCGTCTGGATCGGCGCGGCGCAGGAGGCCAGCATGGTCCAGATGAAGACGGCGCTGGGCGGCATCCCGATCGGCCGCGCCATGATCACCGACTACCAGGCGGTTTCTGAGACGGCGACGCTGGGTGCGGTCGTCGACATCCTGCTGCACGGCGCGCAGGAGGACTTCCCGGTCCTGCGCGATGGGGAGCTGGTGGGCGTGCTGGACCGGCGTGGGCTGGTCGCCGCGCTCGCCCAGCACGGGCGAGACGTTCCCGTCGAGCAGGTGATGAAGCGGGACTACTCGACGGTCGACTCCGGCCAGATGCTCGAGGCCGCTCTGGTGACGATGCAGACCTGCGAATGTGAAATGCTGCCGGTGCTGCGCAGCGGAAAGCTGGCGGGTCTGCTCACCAAGCACAACGTCGGCGAATTCCTGGCGATCCAGTCGGCGCTCGAGGCCGCCGCTCGCGCCTCGAAGCGTACATTGCGCCAGCCGCCAGCCATGCCGATGCGCGTCGGAGGGTAGGGAAGCCAGGCCTCTCCCGCTGGAGGATGAAACCGGGCCGCAGCGACTCGCTGCGGCTCGGTCTCTTGACCGTCCGCCGTCCCCGTCCCGAATCAAACATGCGGCGCACTGCGCCGCCACCGCAGCCCTGGACCGACGGGCCGCCTGGGACTCCCGGCGCGCTGATTTCCGTCCTCTGCGACGGGATGCCGCCAGGCACGCCCGCGGCCGGCGGGCCGCGCCGCCCTCACCGTCCTTCGCAGGCGCCCTTTCGTGTACAATGGCCTGCTCGAAGGACGCTGCATTGTTTGAACTGGTCTTCCTGGGAACCTCGGCTTCCGCCCCGTCTGTCCATCGCGGCCTGTCGGCGCAGGTCGTCAGCTACCGCGAACACCGCTTCCTGATCGACTGCGGGGAGGGGACCCAACGGCAGATCCTGCATGCCGGGATCGGTTTCCGGCGGCTGAACCGGATCCTGATCACGCACGGGCATCTGGACCACATCCTGGGGTTGGCCGGACTGCTCTCGACCTTCGCACGCTGGGAGGCGATCGACGAACTCGAGATCTGGGCGGGGAAGCACGCCCTCGAACGGATCCATGACCTGTTGTTCGGCGTCGTGCTGCGCGGCGCCCGCCCGCCCATGCGCATCGACCTGGTGCCCGTGGAGACCGGTACGCTGATCGAGGAAGACACGTTCCGACTGTCCGCCATCCCGGTCACACATCGAGGCCCGGGGTGTTTCGGCTATGTGTTCGAGGAGCTCGCCCGGCGTCCCTTTCTGCCCGGAGCAAGCCGACGCGCTCGGCGTGCCGCCCGGCCCTCTACGCCGCGACCTGGTCTCGGGCAAGCCGGTTCGCCTGCCCGACGGGCGGCAGATCGCCCCGGACGAGGTCCTTGGCCCGCTTCGCCGGGGACGCGCCTGATTCACATCGGCGACTGCGGGCGCACCGACGACCTGATGGAGGCCTGCCGCGATGCGGACGGCCTGGTCATCGAAGCCACCTATCTGGAGGTGGAGGCGGAGATGGCGCGCTCGTTTGGGCACCTCACGGCGCGGCAGGCCGCCGAGTTGGCCGCCGCCGCCGGGGTCGGGCACTTGTACCTGACGCATATCTCCCGCCGCTACCGCGAGCGCGAAGTGCTCGAGGAGGCCGCGGCGGTCTTTCCCAACGTGAGCGTGGCACGGGACTTCGATCACATCCAGATCCGGCGCCCTGACGGATGACCCCGGCCAGGGCGAAGCGCACAGGAGCGGGCATGTCCAAACGCGTCGATCCAAAGAAACCCGCAGCAACCGGTTCCCGCCCGGCATTCCGCAAGTCGCCGGCGGCCTTGGCGGAGCAATTCCGAAAAGCGTTAGCCGGTTATCCCGAGGCGCAGGTGCGTGTGGTGTTCGGTTGCCCGTGCGCCTTCATCCGCGGCAATATGGTCACCGGTCTGTTCGGCGACGAGTGGTTCATCCGCTTGTCCCCCGAGCAGCGCCCCGGCTGCTCAAGCTCAAGGGCGCCCACCCGTTCGAGCCGATGCCCGGGCGTCCCATGCGGGAGCATGTCGTCCTTCCCGCCGGGATCGTGGGCTCACCGGCGAAGCTGCGCGCCTACGTCGAGAAGGCCATCGTCCACGGTCGGTCGCTCCCGCCCCGGGCACCCAAGGCGCACCGCCCGGCTCCCTAGCTGGCGTGCCGTCGGTTCGCCGCCGGGCCAGGCGCGCCCGGCGCAGGCCTGGCGCCCAGCCGCCGCCGTTCCTTACACCTTCTGCATGAACAGCAAGCCCCGCGGTCTCCCGCGGGGCTCTTTGACTTGGGTCGAGAAATCAGCGGATCAGGCGGCCGGTCGCTGAGTTTGCTCGAAGAGCTCGGCGCGCGAATGGGACTCGACCAGGTCGGCAAGCGTCTCCATCTGGATCGGCTTTCGCAGCAGGCCCGTCCCGCCCGCCAGATGGACGCGCTCCTCCAGGTCGAGCTCGGCGGCGGCGGTAATGACGTAGACCGGAAGCGTCTCCGTCTCCGGGCGTGCGCGGAGCCGGCGCAGTGTCTCATAGCCATCGATTCCGGGCATGGTCAAATCGAGCAGCATCAGATCGGGAACGTCCTCCAGGATCCGCTCCAGGGCTTCCTCGCCGGAGTACGCCGCCAGGGCGTTGTGGCCGAAGATGTTCAGCGCCATGGAGAGCATCTCGACCATGGTCGGGTTATCGTCCACCACCATTACCGTTGCCACGACAGCTCCCAGCCTCCCTGCCCTGTTGGTTGCCTCAGTGTAGAGCCGATAGGGCGCACAGGACCTTACAGGCGGCTTCCATGTCCGCAGGTGCCGGTCTCCCGTAACCTTTCCTCTCCCAGCACGACATTATGGATTGAAGCAGTTGGAATTCCCGGCGCATGCCGCCTTCGGGAAGGACAGGCGGGGATTGTCTGCCCGGTGCGTCTTCGCCACGGGGTGCCGGCAGCCCTGTCTGGGAAGGCCTTTCGCTTCGATCGGATGCGCCGGGCGCTGATCGCACCCCAGCCAGTGAGGATCGTGGAATCTCTGCCGATCTGCACAGCAATCTCGCTCACCCTGGGGCTTTGGCCGCAGGGTGCAATGGTATACTCCCGCAACCGGCCCCTCTCCGACTCACGCCCGACCCACACCATCCCGAGGACCATCGCACTCGTGACCGACGCCTCCCCTGAAATCATGGCGCTGCGAGCGCTCGACGCCGAAGCGATCTCGGCGGTCCACGCGCGTTACTTCGTCGAGTTGTATCGGTACGCGGCCTACCGCACCGGCGACCCCCAATTGGCTGAAGACCTGGCTTCGGAAGTGCTCGTCCGTCTCCTGGAAGCCGTGCGGGTCGGCAAGGGCCCGGCGACCTCACTCCGCGGGTGGTTGATGGGGACGGCTTCGCACCTGGTGAATGACCATTACCGGCGGGCCTACGGCCGTCCAACCGAAGAGCTCACCGAGAACCTGCGTTCCGACGCGCCGGAGGTGAGCGCCCAGGCCGAACAGAACGAGCGCCAGGCGGACGTGCGGCGCGCCCTGCTCCGCTTGACGCCCGAGCAGCAGCACGTGTTGTCCCTGCGATTCGGAAGCGGGCTGTCGTTGGAGGAGACCGCGCAACTGATGGATCGCTCGGCGAATGCGATCAAGGCGCTGCAATTCCGCGCCCTGGCCGGGCTTCGACGCGAGCTCGAGGCGCGGCAGACATGAACGACAGGTTGTACGACGCCTTCGAGGTCTGCCGCCTGGCGCTGGAAACCGGCGTGCCGTTGGACGCCGCTGTGCGCCTGTATCCCGAGCTGGCCGACGAATTGACGGCGGCGCTGGAAGCCTGGCAGGCCGCCTCCTTGCTTGCGACCGGCCTGCCGGAGATGCCGGCGGAGCGGATCCAGCGCAGCCGAACGCGCTTGCTGGGACGCGCCGCCCAACTGCGCGGGATGACCCGTCGTCGAACGATCGCCGTGCGGGGATTCTCGAGGCTCGCACTGGCAGCGTTTTCGCTGCTGCTCTTCGTCGTGCTCGGCTGGGGCGGCCTGGCGACGGCCTCCGCCCAGGCGCTCCCGGGCGACTCGCTCTACCGCGTGAAACGCGTCGACGAGAACCTGCGCCTCGGTCTGTCCGCCCCCTCCAAACGATCCGACCTCGAGACCGAGTACTCCGAGAGACGGTCGGAGGAGGTGCGCGCCCTGCTGGAGCTCGGCCGCGTACACGAGATCGAATTCACCGGCGTCGTCCGCTCGCAGACCGGCGAGGTCTGGGATGTGAACGGCGTACGTGTCGTCGTCGGGACTGAGGCGGAGGTGGACGCCGGCCTCGTCCCCGGGATGACCGTCGAGGTGGAAGGCAGCACCGACGCCACCGGGACGGTCCTGGCCCGCGAGATCCATCTGGCCGCCTACACCTGGGAAGGGACGGTCGAGGCCATCGGATTGCAGGCCTGGACCGTCTCGGGGCGTGTGTTGACCGTCGATCGGTCCTCCGCCATCGCGCCCGGAATTCGGCTGGGCGATCGCGTCCTGGTGCTGATCGATGTTCTGTCCGGGAGCGCGCATGCCCGCTCGATCCTCTACCTGGGGCCGGAGGGACCGGACTCCGAACCCTCCCCGTCCCCGACCAACGAATGGGAATTCGAAGGACTGGTGCAGGCGATCGGCGCGCAGGTCTGGATCGTCGCCGGGCAGACGCTGTTGATCGTCCCCGAGACCGAGCTCGACGACACGCTGCACGTCGGCGACGCTGCCCGGGTGAAGGCACAGACGACCGCCCAGGGACGTGTGCTCGCCTTGAAGATCACCCGGGAAGATGGCGGCAGCGAAGACGCGGAGATTGAAGGCGGCTCGGACGGCGACTCGAGCCCCGAGCCCGAGGACACGCCAGAGAGCAGCCCAGGAGAGCACTCCCACACCCGGCGATGGCGGATCGGGGGGAGACTCGTCCGAGGATCCCGAGGAGCAGGACCAGGAGACCTTCACCGGTGAAGTGACCGCGATCTCTGGCTCGACGTGGACCATCGACGGCCGGCAAGTGACGGTCGATCAAGAAACGGAGATCGAAGGCGACCCCGGCGTCGGGGACACGGTGCGCGTCGACGCCCGCCTGGTCGACGGAGACTGGGTGGCGGAGAAGATCGAAAAGCGCTAACCGCTCGCGGGTTGACCGGGGTCGGCAGGGCAGTTAGAATCCCTTCCGAGGAAACCATGCCGATCTACGAGTATGCCTGTGAGGAATGCGGAGCGCATTTCGAGGCGCTGCGGCCGATGAAGGATGCCGATACCGTCATCGGCTGCCGGGTTTGTGAGAGCCGCCGGACGGCGCGTACCCTGTCCGTGTTCTACGCCCAGAGCGGCGGACGAACCGTCGCCGGGACCTCCGGCGGCAACGGGTGCGGCTCGTGCTCGGGCGGCTCGTGCGCCAGCTGCGGAAGCCACTAGGCCCCCGCACTTTCCATCGACGAACACGAAGGCGCCCGATGGGCGCCTTCTTTCTTTCTCCTCTAGCCGACGTTCGCCGCGCCCGATTTCCCCACATCGCTCAGCGAATCCGAAACCCCTGGAATTCACCCGTCGGTGTCTCCGACAAGACCTCGACGTGGTCGACCCGCGCCGCTCGCGGCCCTTCCCGGCACCAGGCGAGCATTCGGTCGACGGCCGCCTCTTCGCCCTCGATCACGGCTTCCACTCGCCCGTCTGGGACGTTGCGCACCCAGCCCGTCACGCCGCAGCGCACCGCCTCCTGGAGCGTGTAGTAGCGAAAGGACACTCCCTGGACGATTCCCGAGACGTAGATATGCACGCGTGTCTGCGGTGCAGCTATCGTGGAGCTTCCTTTCCCCCGCTTCCCGACCCGACTTCCGAAGTTCTGGGGGACTTCGGAAGCCGGGTTTTTCACATCCCTACGGCGTCAGGCTGAGCAGCCCGGCGCGAGACGCCAGGTCAAAGAGCGGCGTGGGCAGCAGTCCAAGGAGGAGCGTCGCCGCCGCCATCAGCCCGACGGTGGCGTGCAGCCAGCCCTCACGCCGGGCGTGCGCCTCGCCGGAACGCATGTACATCACCACCACCACCCGCAGATAGTAGGCGGCCGAGATCAACGACGTCAGCACGCCGACCAGCGCCAGACCGATCAGGCCGGCGTCGAGTACGGCGCTGAACAGGTAGAACTTCGCCACGAACCCGATCGACGGCGGCACGCCGGTCAGCGAGAGCATGAAGAGGACCATCGAGAGCGCCAGCCATGGATGGCGCTGGCCGAGCCCGGCGTAGTCGTCCACCTGCAGGCCCTTCCCATCCGACCCTTCGAGCGCCACGACGACGCCCCACGCGCCCAGGTTGGTGATGGCATAGGCGAACAGGTAGAACAGCGCCGCGCTCACCGCCAGCGGTCCAACGCGTGGATCGGCTGCCGCAGGAAGTGCCATCAGGATGTATCCGGCATGGGCGATGCTGGAGTAGGCCAGCAGTCGCTTGATGTTCGACTGCACGATGGCGGCCACGTTTCCCCAGATCATGGTCACCACGGCGACCCACAACACCACCGGCGCCCAGGAAGGGGCCAGCGCCGGAAAGGCGAGCAAGAAGACGCGCAGCAGCCCGGCGAAGCCGCCGGCTTTGGCGCCGACCGACATGAAGGCCGTCACCGGCGTCGGCGCGCCCTGGTAGACATCCGGCGTCCACATGTGGAACGGGACGACGGCGACCTTGAAGCTCAGGCTGACCAGGATCAGAACCGCCCCGAGCAGCAGCAGGCCGGGCACCGCCGTCCCCGCCTGAGCGGCAGCCACGATCCCCGCCAGCCGCGTGGTCGACGTCGCCCCGAAGATCAGCGCGATGCCGTAGACCTCGAAGGACGAAGCGAACGCGCCGAGCAGGAAGTACTTGAGGGCCGATTCTTCCGACTCGGGCCGCGGCCGCGCCAGCCCGGCCATCACGTACAGCGGGATCGACAGCGTCTCGAGCCCGATGAACAGCATGATCAGGTCGCCGGCGTGCGCCATCATCATCATGCCGCTGATCACGAACAGCAGCAGCACGTAGTACTCGCCCCGCTCCAGGCCCATGCGCCTGAGGTAGTCATGCGCCAGCGTGATGGCGAACAGTCCGGCGAACAGGAAGAGCACATCCAGAAACGAGGCATAGCCGTCGACCAGCAGCATGCCGTCGAACACCGGTCGCTGCGCCCCGAACTGAACGATGGTCACGCCCAGCGCCGCCAGCAGCCCCAGGCTGGCCAGCAGCCCGGTGATCCCCTTGCGCCCCGGCGGGGACGAACAGGTCCGCCAGCAGCAGCAGGCTCGCCCACCCGGCGACGATGAGCAGCGGCAGGATCGCCAGGAAGTCGCTGCCCATGGCTAGGGCACCGCCAGCGCCGCGGCCTGCAGCGCCGCCGAGAGTTGGTCCACGGCCGGGGACATCAGGTCGAAGAACGGCTTCGGGTACAGCCCGATCCAGAAGATGAAGACCAGCAGTGGGACGAGCGTCACGATCTCGCGCGCGTTCAGGTCCTTGAGCTTCTGGTTCTCATCCTTGTCGAGCGGGCCGAGGAACATCTTCTGGAACATGTACAGCATGTAGATCGCCGCCAGGATCACGCCCAGCGCCGCGAGCCCGGCGAACCACGGCGAGCCGATGGCCTTCGAGCCGAACGCGCCCAGCAGGATGGTGAACTCGCCGACGAAGCCGTTCAGGCCGGGCAGGCCCATCGATGACAGGGTCACGATCAGCGTCAGCGCGGCGTAGACCGGCATCACCTTCCACAGCCCGCCGAAGGCGTCCATGTCGCGCGTGTGCCGCCGCTCGTAGATCATGCCGACGATCAGGAACAGCGCCCCGGTGCTCAGGCCGTGGTTGATCATCTGCAGGATGCCGCCCTGGATGCCCAGCGGGTTCAGGGCGAACAGGCCGAGCATGACGAAACCGAGGTGGCTGACCGACGAGTAGGCCACCAGCTTCTTGACGTCCTTCTGGGCGTACGACACCGCCGCGCCGTACAGGATGCCGATCACCGCCAGCAGCGCCATCCAGGGCGCCAGGCTGCACGGCGGCCTCGGGGAACAGCGGCAGGTTGAAGCGCAGGAAGCCGTAGGTGCCCATCTTCAGCAGCACGCCGGCCAGGATGACCGAGCCGGCCGTCGGCGCCTCGACGTGCGCGTCCGGCAGCCAGGAATGCAGCGGCCACATCGGCACCTTGATGGCGAAGGCGGCGGCGAAGGCCAGGAACAGCCAGGTCTGCACGCCGGACGGCATCCCGCCGCTGCAGCAGCGCCGGGACCGAGAAGGTGCCCTGGTTGAGCCCCAGCCAGACGATCGCCAGCAGCATCAGGATCGAGCCGGCCATGGTGTACAGGAAGAACTTGACCGCGGCGTACATGCGCCGCGGCCCGCCCCAGATGCCGATCAGGAAGTACATCGGCACCAGCGTGAACTCCCAGAAGATGTAGAACAGGAACAGGTCGAGCGCCAGGAACACGCCGACCATGCCGACCTCGAGCAGCAGGAAGAAGATCATGAACTCCTTGACCCGCTCCTCGACCGCCGACCAGGTGGACAGGATCGCGATCGGCATCAGCAGCGTCGTCAGCAGCACGAGCAGGATGCTCAGCCCGTCGACGCCCAGGTGGTATTCGATCGTCCAGCCGGCGACGCGGATCCACGGCGCCCGGACGACGAGCTGCAGATCGGGGTTGGCGGCGTCGAACTGGCCCAGCATCGCCAGGGAGAGCCCGAAGGTCGCCAGCGACGCCAGGAGGGCCGTCCAGCGCACGGCCTTCGTCGCGCCGCGCGGCAGGAGCAGGATCACCAGCACGCCCACCAGGGGGAAGAAGGTGACCAGGTTCAGGGTGGCGAACAGCAAGTCCATGGCGTTGCCTCAGCTCAGAGATCGGACGAGGAAGAACGACAGCATCAGGACGACACCGGCCAGGATGTAGACGGCATAGTTGCGCACGTAGCCGGACTGCATCCGGCGCAGGCCGCCGCCGGCGCGCTGCACCAGCCGCGCCAGCGCGGCCGAGGCGCCGTCGATCACCGGCAGATCGAAGGCCTCCGCCAGCCAGCGCGTGCCGCGGCGGAACCCGGCCGCCAGCACCGAATCATGGAACCAGTTGTGCCAGAAGATCGTGTCCACCTGGTGCGCCAGGACGTTGGCCAGGCGCACGTAGCGGCGGATGATCAGCCAGTCGTAGAACTCGTCGACCCACCACTTGTGGTTCAGGGCGACGAACAGGCCTCCCAGGCGGGCCTCGAGCGGATCGGGCTGGTTCTCGGCCAGCGGCCTCCGGCCGTAGATCGACCAGGCCAGGGCGATGGCCGCCAGCGCCAGCGCGGTCGAGATCCCGGCGACGAGCAGGCTGAACTCGGGCGCGTGCTCCTCGCCCAGCGTGTGACCGAGCCAGGTGCCGAGGGTGTGCACGCCCGGCAGGTTGAGCGCGCCGCCCAGCAGGCTCAACCCGGCCAGCGCCACGAGCGGCAGCACGATCAGCGGCGGATTCTCCACGGCTTGCGCCGCTGCCTGCGAGCGCGCCCGGCCGAAGAAGACCAGCAAGACCTGCCGGCCCATGTAGAAGGCGGTCAGGAAGGCTGCCGCGGTCAAGCAGCACGTAGACCAGCAGATTCCGCCCCTGCGCCGCGAGCAGGATCTCGTCCTTCGAGAAGAACCCGGCCAGCGGCGGGATGCCCGCCAGCGCCAGCGCCCCGATCAGGTAGACCACGAAGGTGACCTTCATGCGCGACGCCATGCCGCCCATGTTGCGCATGTCCTGCGGGTCGAAGTGCCCGCCGTGCGCATCGCCGTGCCCGTGCGTGGCGCGATGATGGCCGTGCTCGATCCCCAGGATCACCGAGCCGGAGCCGAGGAACAGCAGCGCCTTGAAGAAGGCGTGCGTCACCAGATGAAACATGCCGGCGACATAGGCGCCCATCCCGACCGCCGCCACCATGAAGCCCAGCTGGCTGATGGTCGAATACGCCAGCACCTTCTTGATGTCGTACTGGCCGACGGCGATGGTGGCGGCGAAGAACGCCGTCGCCGCGCCGACGATGGCGACGACCGACGACGACACCGGCGCCAGGTGGAACAGGACGTGCGTGCGCGTGATCATGTACACGCCGGCGGTGACCATCGTGGCGGCGTGGATCAGCGCCGAGACCGGCGTCGGGCCGGCCATGGCGTCGGGCAGCCAGACGTAACAGCGGAAGCTGGGCGGACTTGCCGGCGGCGCCCAGCAGCAGGAACAGCGTGATCAGCGTGATGACCAACCCGGCCTGCGGCCCGGCGGCTTCGGCGTGCTCGAAGACGGTGTCGAAGGTCAGGCTGCCAAAGGCGCCGAAGGTCAGGAACATGGCGATCAGGAAGCCGAAATCGCCGATGCGGTTGGCGACGAAGGCCTTCTTGCCCGCCACGGCGTTGCCGATCCCATCCTTGCCCTTCTCGTACCAGAAGCCGATCAACAGGTACGAGCACAGCCCGACGCCCTCCCAGCCGACGAACAGCGTCAGGAAGGAGTCGCCCGAGATCAGGATCATCATGGCGGCGACGAACAGGTTGAAGAAGATGAAGAAGCGCGTGTAGCGTCCCGGGTCGCCCTGGAAGCGCACGTCGTCGTGCATGTATCCCGTGGCGTAGATGTGGATCAGCGTGCTGACGCCGGTGACCATCAGCATCATCGTCACCGAGAGGGTGTCGACCTTGATCGCCCACGGCACCGAGAGCCCGCCGATGGCGATCCAGTCGGCCACCACGATGCGGGCGCCCTCCGGGTGCTGCTGCAGCGCCAGGCCCTGCAGCACGGCGACGCCGAAGGCCAGCGCCACCGCGGCGCTGGCGACGACGCCGGTGAAGCGCTCCCCCAGCCGCCGGCCCAGCGCCAGGTTGACCAGCAGACCGGCGACCGGGAAGGCGACGATCAGGGGCACGAGCGCAAACCAACCCTCCACTGCTGCCTCGCTGAAGTGCATACGCTGCCTCCGCCCCGGATCAGCCCTTCAGGCTGCTCGCCTGGTCGACGTCGATGCTGTGCTTGGTCTTGAAGATGGTCACGATCAGCGCCAGCCCGACGGCCACCTCGGCCGCCGCCACGGCGATGATGAAGAAGACGAAGATGTGCCCGCTCAGCTGCTGCAGGGAACGGGCGTAGGCGATGAACGCCAGGTTGGAGGCGTTGAGCATCAGTTCGACCGACATGAAGGCGATGATGGCGTTGCGCCGGATCAGCACCCCGATCGCGCCCAGGGTGAACAGGATCGCCGAGAGGGCCACGACGTAGGACGTCGGAACGTTCATGGCTTCTCCTTCGGCTCATCGCGGGTGAGGACGATCGCCCCCACCATGGCGGCAAGCAGCAGCCCCGAGATCGCCTCGAAGGGGATCAGGTAGTCGCGGAACAGGAGGCGGCCGACCGACTGCGGGCTGCCGAACCCCTCCGGCAGCGAAGCGTCCGCCAGCAGCGGGCCGCGGCCCCCGGCGAGCAGGGCGTAGGCCATCAAGACCACCAGCGCCACGGCCAGCACCACACTCACCGGTCGCTGCCAGGGAAGGTCCGGCCCGCTGCCGGCCTGCTGCCCGCCCAGGAGCATGATGACGAACAGGAACAGGACCATGATCGCCCCGGCGTACACGGTGATCTGGACCATGGCGATGAAGGCGGCGTTCAGCAACAGGTACAGGATCGCCACCGTCACCAGGTTGAGCACCAGGAACAGCGCCGAGTACACGGCGTTGCGGCCGGCCAGCATCGCCACGGCCGAGGCAATGGCCAGGACGGCCAGGCCGAGGAACAGGATCAAGTCAGGCGTCATGGGGTGTCGGGCTCCATGGATCAGGTCGGGTCCTGCATCTCCGGGATCGCTTTGTCGAACTGGCCCGGCATCGTGCGCATCGGCGTCGGCTGACCTCCGGGCGGGACGGGCACCAGCAGCATCTCCTTCGGATAGATCGCCTGCTTGCGGTCGGTGAAGGAGAGCTCGTAGTTGTGTTCGAGGACGATCGCCTCCGTCGGACAGGCATCCTCGCAGAAGCCGCAGAAGATGCAGCGCAGCATGTTGATCTCGTAGGTGCTGGCGTAGCGCTCGCCCGGCGAGTAGCGGACGGCGTCGGTGTTCTCGGCCGCCTCGACGAAGATGGCGTCCGCCGGGCAGGCCGCGGCGCACAGCGCGCAGCCGATGCACTTCTCCAGGCCGTTGTCGAAGCGCTTGAGTTCATGCCGCCCGCGGAAACGCTCGCGCACCGGCCGCTTGACCTCCGGGTACTGGAAGGTCACCGGCTTTTCGAACATGCTGCGGAGCGTCGTCCACAGGCCCCGGGCCAGCTCGGTCACCAGCATCGACTACCCTCCCGCGAACAGCACGACCAGCACGGCGGTGACAACGACGTTGACCAGCGCCAGCGGCAGCATGACCTTCCAGCCGAAGGCCATCAGGCGGTCGTAGCGGAAGCGCGGCAGCGTCGCCCGCACCCAGATCATCAGGAACAGAATCGCCAGGACTTTGAGCAGCAGGTAGATCGGCCCCAGCCAGGGCACCTGCTGCACGAACGGGCCCCCAGTACCCGCCCAGGAACAGCGCCGCCCCGATGGCGCTGACGGCGATCATCTTGTCGTACTCGGCCATGAACAACAGGGCGAACTTCATCCCGGAGTACTCGACGTGGTAGCCGGCGGTCAGCTCCTGCTCGGCCTCCGGCATGTCGAACGGCGCCCGGTTGACCTCGGCCACGGTGGCGATCAGGAAGATCACGAACCCGATCGGCTGCACCAGCACGAACCACCAGCCGGCCTGGGCCTCGACGATGTCGCGCATGCTCATCGAGTTGGCCAGCAGGATCGGGCCGAGGAAGGACAGCCCGAGCGCCAGCTCATAGCTGACCATCTGGGCCGACGACCGCAGCCCGCCCATCAGCGCGTACTTGTTGTTCGACGACCAGCCGGCAAGCGTGATGCCGTAGACGGCGATCGACGCCACCGCCAGGATGTACAGCGCACCCACGTTCAGGTCGTCGGCCAGGCCCAGGTGGATCTGGCGCCCGCCGATCGAGACCGCCGGGCCGAACGGCAGCACCGCCAGCACGATCAGCGCCGGCACGACGGTGATGATCGGCGCCAGGACGAAGATCAGCTTGTCGGCCTTGGCCGGGATCAGTTCTTCTTTGAAGATCAGCTTGAGGCCGTCGGCCACCGGCTGCAGCAGTCCCCACGGGCCGGCGCGGTTCGGCCCGATGCGCACCTGCATCCGCGCCAGCACCCGCCGCTCGAACAGCGTCAGGTAGGCGAAACCGACGAGCAGAAAGGCCAGGATCACCGCCGACTTGATCACCCACTCCAGCAGCAGGGCCGAGTTCATGGCGCCACCTGCGGTCGGACCGGGTTGACCTCGACACGCGTCGGCTCGTCGATCGGAATGCCGACGCTGCGCGGGACCAGCGCAACTCCCATGGGAAGCTGCTCCTCCACTCGGACCTGCACGGCGAACGCCCGGCCGTCGAGCTGCACTTCGGCCGGTTCGCCCGACTTCAACCCGTGCCGGCGCGCTTCGTCGGGGTGCAAGCTGGATCTCGCGGTCGGCCAACCGCTGCGAGAGCAGAGTGGACGGCAGGACGGTCGCGCCCCGATCCAGCAGGCGGGCGATCGGGACGAGGAGAAGACCGGCGCCGCGTGAGCGGTCGGCCTCGGGATCGATCAGGTTGACGGCCAGGGGCTCGCCTCGCTCCGCCGCCGAAGGCAACGCCACGCCAAGTCCCTGGAAGTTCTTGTACGCCGTGCCGCCCAGATACAGATCGTCACCGCCGGCCAGCGGCCACTGCGGCTCGACTTGCGCCAACGCCTGATAGGTGATCTCCGAGTAGTCCGGCAGTTCGCGGCGATGGCCTGCATGACTTCCGATGGATCATCCTGCAGCGGGACGCCGGATCGCCGCCCGATGCGGGCCAGGATCTCGTAATCCGGCTGCGCCTCACCCTGCGGTCGAATCGCCGGATAGAAGCGCTGCACCCGGCGTTCACCGGTGGTGTAGCTGCCCTGGCGCTCGACGAAGGATTGGGCGGGCAGCACGACGTCGGCGCGCCGCGCCGTCTCGGTCATCGTCAGTTCCTGGACGACGACGAAACAGCCGGCCGGAAGCGCGGCGGCCAGGCCGGGGTTATCGCCCAGCGGGTCCGCCGCCATCACCAGGAGCGCCTTGGCCGAGGTCGAATGCCTGTCGCAGGCGGTCTGGATCCGGCCACAGGCCGACATCCCAGGCACCCTGCACGTTTCCCTGTGGCCAGACGGGGACCAACCCGCAGTCCGGCTTGCCGGCGTGGCCGGTAGCGCTCAACAGCGCCACACAATCCCGGGCGACGGCCTCCGTGGCGCCAAAATCGATGCCCTCCTGGCCGAAGAAGACCACCAGCCGGTTGGCGGAGGCAAGTGCGCTGGCGGCCGCCTGGACAGTCTCGTCCATCGGAGCCCTGGCCAGTTCGGGCCGCGGGCGAACGACGTTCAGCAGGCGCAGGAGCGCACCTTCGGTATCTCCATAGGTATGGCGCAGGACGTGGGTGGCGTACTTCTCGAGCCGGGTCGGGCGAGCGCCAAGGACGACGAGCACGGCGCCACGTTCGACCGCCTGCTTGACGCGCAGCCACCACACCGGCGCCTCTTGATGAAGGTCCGACGCAACCACCAGGACGGCGTCGCCCTTTCCCAGATGGCCCAGGTTGGAGTCGCTGCCCAGGCCCGCCTTCTGCACCCACTCACCACCGGACATGTTCGAATGCAGGAACGGCGTGCCACCCAGCCCTTCGACCAGCCGGCGGAAGTTGAACAGGTCCTCGTTCGACGCCCGCCCGCCTGCCAGACCGACCAGCGATGTGTGCGCCGACTGCAGCCCATCGGAGACGCGCGCCAGCGCCTCCTCCCAGGTGGTCTCCACCAACGCACCCTGGCGGCGGATCATCGGCCGCAGGAGGCGCTGTCCTTCGGAGGCGTAGTGGTGGGCGAAGCGGCCCTTGTCGCAGATCCACAGCTCGTTGACCGATTCGTTCTGCCGCGGCATGACGCGCTTGACCACCTCGCGTCCGCCCGATCGGGCCTCCCGCCGCGTGTTGAGCGTCAGGTTACAGCCGACCGGACAGTGCGGGCAGATCGAAGCGGCGGCATTCATCTCCCACGGCCGGGCGCCGAAGCGGAAGTCGGCCGTGGTCAGTGCCCCCACCGGGCAGATGTCCGTGGTGTTGCCCGAGAAGATCGAGTCGAAGCCCGGGTCGGAGTAGGTGACGATTTCGAGTTTGCGCCCGCGCTCGAAGAATCCGATCACCGGGTCGTCGACGATCTCCTCCTGGAAGCGAACGCAGCGGCCGCACTGGATGCAGCGCTCGCGGTCCAGGAAGATCAGCTCCCCGAGCGGGACCTTCTTGGCCAGGTGCTGTTTGTCGTCGTACAGAAAACGGCTGGTGCCCGGCCCTTGCGACAAAGTCTGGTTCTGCAGCGGGCACTCGCCGCCCTTGTCGCACACCGGGCAGTCGAGCGGGTGCGACGTCAGCAGGAACTCGAGCACCTGCTTGCGCCCCTCGCGCGCCAGGGCGCTGTCGACCTTGATCACCCAGCCGTCTTCGACCGGCGTCGTGCAGGCCGTCTCCAGCTTGCCGCTGAACTGCATCACCGGCTGACCCTGCGCATCGCGTACCACTTGCCCGGAGGCGCGGTCGCGCTGCGGCCGGCCGACCTCGACCAGGCACATGCGGCACATGCCGACCGGCTTCATCTTCGGGTGGTAACAGAAGACCGGGATGTCGATGCCCAGCTTCTTGGCGGCGTCGACGATCAGCGTTCCCTTGGGCACGCTGAGATCCCGGCCGTCGATCGTGACCCGCACGCGTGCGTCGCTCATGCCGCCCCCTCCGCGCCGGCGGGGAACTCGGCCGGGAAGCGCTCCAGGGCGGTCGTCACGGGCATGGTCGAGAACTCACCCAGCGCGCACAAGCACTTGCCCTGCATGCCGCGGGCGACCGAGCCCAGCAGCGAGGCGTCCGCCGGCTGGCGGTCGGCGCCCGTCAGTCGTTCGGTCAGGTGCAGCATCCAGTAGGTTCCCTCGCGGCATGGGGTGCACTTGCCGCACGATTCGTGCGTGAAGAACTCGGTTGTCTTGCGGACGACCCAGCTCATGTCGACCGTCTCGTCCATCAGGATCAACGAAGCCGACCCGAGCGCCGAGCCCAGCGCGGCGACCGACTCGTAGTCCATCGGCGTGTCGAGCACTGCGTCGCTGGCCGCCAGGATCGACGACGAGGCGCCGGCGGGCATGATCGCCTTCAGCCGGCGCCCGCCGGGGATCCCGCCGCCGTGCGTGTAGATCAACTCGCGGAAGGTCGCGCCCAGCGGAAGTTCGTAGTTGCCCGGGCGCACGATGTGGCCGGAGAGGCAGAACACCTTCGGCCCCGGGCTCTTCTCCGTGCCGATCGTCCGGTACCACTCGGCCCCCCGGCTGAGGATCGGAGGAAGGTTGGCCAGCGTTTCGACGTTGTTGATCACCGTCGGCTTGCCGTACAGGCCCTCGGCCGCCGGGAAGGGCGGACGCAGCCGTGGCTGCCCCAGCTTGCCCTCCAGCGATTCGAGCAGCGCCGTTTCTTCGCCGCAAATGTAGGCTCCGGCCCCCAGATGCACGTGGATGTCGAGCGAGGCGTCGGTGCCGAACAGCTTCTTGCCCAGCAGCCCCTCGGCGCGCATCTCGCCGATCTTGCCCTCCAGGTCCCGCGCCAGGTCCCAGAACTCGCCGCGGCAGTAGACGTAGGCCAGGGTCGCCTGCGCGGCATAGGCGCAGATCGCCACGCCCTCGAGGAACTGGAAAGGATTGCGCTCGAGGATCTCGCGATCCTTGAAGGTTCCCGGTTCGGATTCGTCGGCGTTGGCCACCACGTAGCGCGGGAAGACGTTGGGGGTCAGGAAGCTCCACTTCACGCCGGTGGGGAACCCGGCGCCGCCGCGGCCGCGCAGGCCGGAGGCCTTCACCAGGTCGATGACCTGCTGCGGCGTCATGGAGGTCACCGTCTTCCGCAGCGCCTCGAAGCCTCCGTGCTTGCGATAGACCTCCAGGCGGTCGAGGCCGGGCAGGTCGCGATGGCGCAGCAGGATGTGCTCGGTCATGCGCCGCCTTCCGTCGCCCGCCGACGCAGACCCTCGACGACCTGCAGGGCCGACTCGACCGTCTGGTCTTCGTGGTAGTGAATGCCGTCGGCATCCTGCACCTGGAACATCGGCGCATGATCGCAGCCCGCCAGGCACATCACCGCCTCGACGGTGATCATCCCGTCCGGCGTCGTCTCGCCCAGCTTCACGCCCGAGGTTCTCGCACACTTTCTCGGCGAAGGTCTCCGCGCCGCGCAGGGCACAGGGCAGATCGGTACAGATCTGCAGCCTGTACTTGCCCTCGGCCTGGTCGTGGTACAGGGTGTAGAACCCGACCAGCGAACCCACCTGCGTCGGCTCGACGCCGATCAGGTCGGCGATCTCCTGCAGCGCGGCTGGCGTGATGTGTCCGTATTCCTTCTGCGCCAGGTACAGCAGCGGCATGGCCGCCGAGCGCTCGGACCCCGGAGGGTACTTGGCCAGCATGGCGTCGATCTCGGTGCGGTACTTGTCTGCCAGCAAGGTTGCCTCTCCTGCCCTAGCGGTCGGCGTCGCCGAGCACGATGTCGGCGCTGCCGATGATGCCGACCAGGTCGGCGACGAAGTGCCCCTTGCTGAGCAGGGGCAGCACCTGCAGATGCGCCAGGCTCGGCGTGCGGAAGTGCACCCGGTAGGGCTTGGGGCCGCCGTCGCCCACCAGGTAGCAGCCGAGCTCGCCGCGCGGCGATTCGGTCGGCCACGTACACCGCGCCCTTCGGCGCCGGGAAGCCCTCCGTCCACAACTTGAAGTGGTGGATGACCGCCTCCATGCTGTGCCCCAGTTCGGAGCGCGGCGGCGGCACGAACTTGCGGTTGGCGCTCTGGACCGGGCCGGCCGGCAGGCGGTCGAGGGCCTGCTGGCAGATCCGCACCGATTGGTACAGCTCGGCCATGCGCACCAGGTAGCGATCGTAGGTGTCGCCGTGTGTGCCGGTCGGGACCTCGAACTCATACTGTTCGTAGCCGCTGTACGGCTGCGCCTTGCGGAAGTCGAGGCCGATGCCCGAACCGCGCAGCATCGGGCCGGTGAGCCCCCAGCGCAGCGCGTCCTCGGCCGAGATCACGCCGATCTGGCGCGTGCGGTCGATGAACAACGGGTTCTTGGTCAGCAGGCTCTCGTAGTCGGCCACCCGTTTCGGGAAGCCCTTCAGGAACTGCGCGAACGGCGTCCTCGAATCCGGCCGGCAGCTCGCGCCACAGGCCCCCCGGGCGGAAGTAGGAGGTCATCATGCGCTGGCCGGAGACCATCTCGAAGATGTCGAGGATCTGCTCGCGCTCGCGGAAGCAGTACAGGAAGACCGACATCGCTGCCAGATCGAGGGCGTGCGTCGCCAGCCAGACCAGGTGCGAGGTGATGCGCTGCAGCTCGGTCAGCAGGACACGCACGGCCTGGGCCCGCGGCGGGACATCCAGTTCGACCAGCTTCTCGACCGCCAGGCAGTAGGTCAGGTTGTTCCCCAGGTTGTTCAGGTAGTCCATCCGGTCGGTCATCACCAGCGCCTGGGTATAGGTCTTGACCTCCATGTTCTTCTCGATGCCGGTGTGCAGGAAGCCGATGTCCGGGATGCAGGTGATCACCGTCTCGCCGTCGAGCTCCAGCAGCAGGCGAAGCACGCCGTGGGTGCTCGGGTGCTGCGGCCCCATGTTCAGCAGCATCGTGTCACCCGTCAGGGCACGCGGCGATACCAGGTGCTTGAGTTCATCGACCGTGACTTCCATCTGTCGGGAAGGGTTCACGCGTCCCTCATTCCTTGGCGTAGGACTTGCGCCGGTCGATCTCGTCGGCGTTGAAGGTGAACTGGACCTCTTCGTAGCCGAGAGGGTAGTCTTTGCGCAGCGGATGTCCCACCCAGTCGGCCGGCATCAACAGGCGCCGCAGGTCGGAGTGGCCGCCGAACGTCACCCCGAACATGTCGTAGACCTCGCGCTCGTGCCAGTTGGCGTTGGGGTAGATCGACTCGATCGACGCCACCTCGGGCGAAGACGCCAGCAGCGGGACGCGCAGGCCGAGGAAGACGTTGTGCTTCAGGCTGTAGAGCTGGTAGACGACGGAGTAGCGCGGCTCCTCGGGCCAGAAGTCGACGGCGGTCAACGCCGCCAGCAGGTCGAAGCTCAGGCGTGGGTCATCATGCAGCGCCTGGCAGACGGCGCGGATCGCCCCGCGGTCGACGACGACGGTCGTCTGCCCCCGGAACTCCTCCACGGCCGGCAGCCGGTCGCCGAACTTCTCGCGCAGGATCGCCACGCTGTATTCGAGGTGGCTCATCGCCCGGCCTCCGAGGCGTAGTCCTTGAACTTCTCGCCGCGCACCTTGGCATGCAGCGTCAGGATGCCGTGGATCAGAGCCTCCGGACGTGGGGGGCAGCCGGCGACGTACACATCCACGGGCACGATCTCATCCACCCCCGGGACGATGGCGTAGTTGTTGAACACCCCGCCGCACGAACAACAGTCGCCCATCGCCACCACCCACTTGGGGTCCGGCATCTGGTCGTACAGCCGACGGAGGACGGGGGCCATCTTGCGGCTGACACGCCCGGCAACGATCATCAGATCGCTTTGCCGCGGGCTGGGGCGCATCAGCTCCATCCCGAAGCGGCTCATGTCGTAGTCTGCCGCCTGGGCGCTCATCATCTCGATGGCGCAGCACGCCAGGCCGAACAGCATCGGCCACATGGCGTTGGTGCGGCTCCAGTTGACGGCCTGCTCCAGCGTGACGGTCACCACGCCCATGTTGCCCAGCTTCTGCTCTACTCCCATTCGAGCGCTCCCTTCTTCCACGCGTAGACGAAACCAATGAGCAGCACCAGGATGAACACCGCCATCTGCACCAGGCCGCGCACGCCCAGCTCGCGCAGCACGACCGCCCACGGGAGAAGGAAGACGGTCTCGATGTCGAACAGGATGAACAGAACGGCAACCAGGTAGAAGCGGACGGGCACGCGGCGCTGGCCCGGTCCGTAGGGGTTCATGCCGGATTCGTAGGGGGAGCCCTTGATGGCCGTTGGCCTTCGGGGGCCGAACAGGTGGCCGAGCGTCACCGCCGCAAGCGCCAGGAAGATGGCCAGCGCGATCAGGACCAGGATGGGGAGGTACTCGGATGGCATGCGCGCCTCACCTTCGGGAGATGCTCGCACGGGCTATCTGATAACTTTGACCCACTAAGGAAAGTGCGTTCATTCTATCACAAGGGCGAAAGCAGGGTCAATTCTGCCGGCCGTTGACAAACTCCGGTGGCGCATGCGTTAATGGGGGTAGAGCGGCAGACACCCGCCTCTCCTTTCCTCCGGCCCGCCTCCTGTGCCGCGCGGCAGGCCCGGCCGGATCATCCCTGCTCACGAAAGGGAACGATGAGACGCATCCGGCTCGACCTCCGTCCCATTCTCCTCGTCTGCCTGATGCTCGGCCTTGCCGGCTGCGCCTCCTCCCCCGCCGCCTCGGAGGTCGCAGTCCGTGTGGGGTATTTCCCCAACCTGACCCACAGCCAGGCCCTGATCGGCCTGGCCCGAGGCGACTTCGCCCAAGCCCTCGGCCCACAGGCCACGCATCGAGCCCAAGGTGTTTAACGCCGGGCCGTCCGTCATCGAAGCGCTCTTCGCCGGCGAAATCGACCTGGCCTACATCGGTCCCAACCCGGCCATCAATGGCTTCGTCCGCAGCCAGGGCGAAGCACTTCGAGTGATCGCCGGCGCCACGAGCGGCGGTGCGGCCTTCATCGTGCGACCGGAGGCAGGCATCGGCTCTCCGGACGACTTGAACGGCAAGCGCCTCGCCACCCCGCAGCTCGGGAACACGCAGGACGTTGCCTTGCGGTCGTACCTTGCCCAGCACCAGCTCACGACGACCGAGCAGGGCGGCACGGTGCAGATCATCCCGACCGCCAATCCGCAGATCCTGGATCTGTTCCGCCGCGGCGAAATCGACGGCGCCTGGGTCCCCGAACCCTGGGCGACCCGCCTGCTCCTCGAGGGTGGCGGCGAGCTGTTCTTCGACGAACGCTCGCTGTGGCCGGAGGGCGACTTCACCACGGCCCTGCTGATCGTCCGCACCGAATTCCTGTCCGACCACCCCGATCTTGTGCAGCGCTGGCTGCAGGCGCACGTCAACCTGACGGTGTGGGAGGAATCGAATCCGGACGAGGCGAAGCGGCTGGCCAACGAGGAGATCGGCCGGATCACCAGCCAGGCCCTGCCGCAAGCCGTCCTCGACGGTGCCTGGTCCCGACAGCGCGTCACCTACGATCCGTTGAGCGCCACCATCAACGCTTCGGCCGAGGCGGCGTATGCGGCCGGCTACCTGGAAAGCGAACCGGACCTGAGCGGGATGATCGAGCTCGGGCCGCTCCAGGCCGTTCTGGCTGACCTCGGGCTGCCGGCTCTCCCATGACGACTTCCCCACCGGCATCGCCCTGGAAGCTCGACTTGCGGGGCGTCTGCAAGACCTTCCGCGCGAGCCACGGGGAATTCCGTGCGCTGCAGGACCTGGACTTCCACGCCGCGGCCGGCGAGTTCGTTTGCCTGCTTGGCCCGTCGGGCTGCGGGAAGACCACGGCCCTGAACATCATCGCCGGATTGGAGCAGGCCGACCGCGGGGACGTCCTGATCGACGGACAGCCGGTGGCGGGCCCGGGGCCGGACCGCGTCGTCATCTTCCAGGAGGCGGCGCTCTTCCCGTGGCTGACCGTGCGCGACAACGTCTCCTTCGGACTTGCGGCGCACGGCATGCCCCGCGCCGAACGGCATCGCCTGGCGATGGCACAGCTGGAGATGGTCAACCTGGGCGATTTCGCCGCCGCTTCGGTGCATGAGCTTTCGGGTGGAATGAAGCAACGCGTGGCCCTGGCGCGCGCCCTGGCCCTCAACCCGCAGATCCTTCTCATGGACGAGCCGTTTGCCGCGTTGGACGCCCTGGCCCGCGAGTCACTGCACCTCGAGCTGCAGACGCTGTGGTCGGCGACGGGAAAGACGATCGTCTTCGTCACGCACAACGTGCGCGAGGCGCTCGTCCTCGGCGACCGCGTGCTGCGTCCTCTCGGCCCGCCCCGGCCGGATCAAGAGCGAATTCCGCTGCGACCTGCCGCGGCCGCGGTCGATGGAAAGCCACACGCTGGTCGACATGGCCCAGGCGATTCTGTCTGACCTGCGGAGCGAGGTTCGGGCCGCTCAGGAGGATGTCCGGCGTGACTGGCTGGCGCCTTAAGCTTGTCTTCTTCATCGGGCTGCTGCTCTTGTGGGAGGCCCTCGTGCGGCTGCAGTTGTGGCCGTCGTACGTCTTCCCGTCACCGCTGGCGGTGGGGCGATCGTTGTTCGCCGGGATCGCCAACGGCTTCATCCCCCTGGCCGTCCTCACCAGCCTGCGCCGCATCCTCCTGGCCTATGCCCTCTCGCTGCTGATCGGGATCCCGCTTGGATTGCTCCTGGGCCGGACGCGGCTGCTGCAGGAGACGCTCGGAACTCTCGTGCTGGGGCTTCAGGCGCTGCCCAGCATCTGCTGGCTTCCCCTCGCCCTGCTGTGGTTCGGCCTCTCGGAAACGGCGATCGGCTTCGTCGTGGTGATGGGGGCGGTGCTGTCGATCACGGTCTCCACGGCGGATGGCGTGCGCAACACGCCGCCGCTCTACCTGCGCGCGGCGCGCACCATGGGGGCGCGCGGTTGGCGGCTGTATACCGGCGTGATTCTGCCCTCGGCACTTCCCGCCATCCTCTCGGGCATGAAGCTCGGGTGGTCGTTTGCCTGGCGCTCGCTGATGGCGGCCGAGCTGCTGTACGTCAGCCTTGGACTGGGCCAGGTCCTGACTCTCGGCCGCGAGCTCAACGACATGGCCCGCGTCCTGGCCGTGATGCTGGTGATCGTCGCCATCGGGCTGCTGACCGACTACGCCTTCTTCCGTCCCGCCGAGCGCCGCGTGCGCCAGCGCTGGGGGCTGCACACGAGCACCTGATCGTGCTCGTCTGCGTTGGCTCCAGCCGGCCGCAGGCCGACCCAATGCGGGGCGCCGCGATCGCCTCGCACCGGGTCACCTGCCCAGCCCCAGCCGAGGAGCATGTGCCGATGGCTCCCACCCGGACCCGCATCGGCAAGGTGCGCCGGGCAGAATGTGGACGGGAAGGTGGAATCGGAGCGGGCGCCTCGTCGGCGCCCGCGGTCGTTCAGGCCAGGTAGTCGCGCAGGTGCCGGCTGCGCGTCGGATGGCGCAGCTTACGCAGCGCCTTGGCCTCGATCTGCCGGATACGCTCCCGGGTGACGTTGAAGTAGCGGCCCACCTCTTCCAGCGTGTAGTCCTTCCCGTCGAGCAGCCCGAAGCGCATCTCGAGCACCTGCCGCTCGCGTTCGGTCAACACCGAGAGCGCATTTTGGACCTGCTCCTTGAGCAGTTCGCGCGCCGCGGCGTCGACCGGCTCGGGCATCGATTCGTCTTCGATGAAATCGCCCAGCTGGCTGGATTCTTCCGACCCGACCGGCGTTTCGAGCGACATCGGCTCCTGCGCGATCCGGATGATCCGCCGGACCTTGGCGGCCGCCCTGCGCCACTTGCGGTCGAGCGCCGGATCGAGCACGCCATCCCCGCTGACGCCGCGCCGGATCATCGAGATGTCTTCCGGCTCGAGCAGCTCCATCTCCAGCGCCAGCTCCTCCGACGTCGGCTCACGCCCGAGCTCCTGCACCAACCGGCGCTGCACGCGCATCAGACGGTTGATCGTCTCGACCATGTGGACCGGGATGCGGATCGTACGCGCCTGATCGGCGATCGCCCGGCTGATGGCCTGGCGGATCCACCACGTGGCATAGGTGCTGAACTTGTAGCCCTTGGCCGGATCGAATTTCTCGACGGCCCGCAGCAAGCCGATGTTGCCCTCCTGGATCAGGTCCAGGAAGGCGATGCCGCGGCCCATATAGCGTTTGGCGACGCTGACCACCAGGCGCAGGTTGGCGCGAATCAGCGCCGCCTGCGCCTCCTCCGCCAGCTTGTGGATCTCCACGCCTTCGTTCCGGACGACTTTGGACTTGGGGATCCAGCCCTGGAAGGTGCGCGGCGTCGGCAGATTCTGGCCGCGGCCCAGCTTGAGGCTGAGCTTCTGCTGCACCTCGGCCGGGAACAGGTAGAACGCCATGATGACTTCCAGCGCATTGCGCGCCACGTGCTCCCAGGCCGGGTCGGCGCCCCACATCCCGTTCCCCAGCCATGCCCGCAAATAGGAGGGGGATTCGCCCTGCCAGGAGGAGCGAAGCTGGACAGCCTCCTCCAGCAGCAGGTGCAGGTCGGGGATACGCTGCCGCAGGCGCCGTGCGTCTTCGAGCACGCGCTTCCATGCCGTGCGCAGATCGTCGAACAGGGTGGTATGCAGCGCCTGGGCACTCTCTTCCACGCGACGGCGCGATGCCCGTCCGGCGGAGAGCAGATCGAAACGCCGGGCGGCCTCCATGCGCACCGCCAGCCACAGCTCCTGGTCCGGTCCCAGGAGCTCGACGCGGCCGATCTCCTTCAGATACAGTCGGACGGGGTCGTCGGCGAGCTCGAGCGCCGAGGTCAGCTCCTCGAGGTCGAGTTCTTCCTCGCCGGCTTCTTCGCCCGCCTCGTAGACTTCATCGAGGTCGGGCTCCACATCGACGGACTCGGCCTCGACCGAACTCGACGGTCTCGTCGGTCTCCAGCTCGGTTTCGGGCTCCTGATCCTGATCCGCCTCGGCATCGTCCGGTGCGTCGAGCCCGGGCAGGTCGATGGCTTCGTCGTCGAGCGGCCGTCTGGGTTTCTTGCTCATGCGGGCTATCCGGCCCTGGCCGCGGGGGACAACCCCTGCCGTTTCGCCAGGGCCTGTTCCAGCCGGGCCTTCTGCCCGGCCAACTTGCGCACCTGCCCGGAGAGGACTGCCTTCTCGTCGGACGCCTCGCTCCCGGCCAGGCGCGCCTCGTCCTGCGCCGCCAACAGCAGGAACTGGATCTGGTGCAGATCGGAATCCAGGACGCGCTTCCTGAGCTGCAGGAAGCGCGCCAACACTTCTTCCAACACCTTCGGCTGGTTCAGGTCCATCGACGTGACGGCGGACAGCGACTCGATCTCCTCAAGCAGCGATTGCGCGTAGCTGATCAGCGCCTCAGGCACCTGACGCCGCCAACTCTCGCCCGGGTCCTGGTCGTCCTGCGCCAGGGCCCCGCGAATGGCCTGAAAGATAACCTGACGCTCGGTTCCTGTAAAGTCCTGCGGAGCCAGGCGCTCGAGGTCGAGCTCCGCCAACTGCCGGTCGACGCGGTAGGCGATCTCGGGCGACCGGAGCAGAAGCCCGAGGCAGAAACGCTCGATGCGCGCCTCGGTCGCCTCCGGCGCCTGCACCGCCGGTTCGACCGATGGCGCCCGCCGCTTGCGCCCGCCGCTCGGCTTGCCTCCCCCGGGCTGCAAGGCGCGCTCATCGACCTGCAGCCGCCGCGCCAGCTTCTGTCGGTAGGCCTCGCGCTCGACCGGATCGGCCACATCTTCAATCAGCGGCAGCACTTGCCGCGCGACCTGCGACTTCATCTTGGGATCGGCAACCACTTGTCCGGAGGTCAGCACGTCGAGCACATAGTCGACGACCGATTGCGCCCGGCCGACGATGGCCGACCAGCCTTCCGGGTCTTCCGCCACGACCTCGTCGGGGTCCTTCCCCGGCGGGAGCGTCACGACGCGCAATTCGGCGTCCAGCCGGCCTTCGTGCCGGACCAGGCCGCGGGCATCGAAGACCGGATCCGCCTGGCGGTCCATCGCCTCGCGCGCCAGCGTCAGGCCGCGCAGCGTCGCCTGATCCCCGGCGGCGTCGGCGTCGAGCGCCAGCACGATGCGGCGTGTGAAGCGCTTCAGCAGGCGCAGTTGATCCTCCGAGAGCGCCGTGCCCATCGGGGAGACGGCGTTGGCATAGCCCGCCTGATGCAGGGCGATGACGTCGAGATAGCCCTCGACGATCACGGCCTGATCGGCGGTGCGGATCGCTTTGCGCGCCTTGTCGAGCCCGAACAGCAGCCGGCCCTTGTCGAACAGCGGCGTCTGAGGCGAGTTCAGGAACTTGGGCACGTCGTTGGGATCGACGATCCGCGCCCCAAAACCCGCCATGCGGCCGCGGGCGTCGCGGATCGGGATCATGATCCGGTGCCGGAATCGGTCGTACACTCCGCCGGTCTCGCGCTCGCTGACCATGCCGGCGTCCCGCAGTTCCTGCTCGCTGTAGCCGCGCTCCAGCAGGTGAGTCAGCCCGGCATCCCAGGAATGCGGGGCGTAGCCGATCTCGAACATCTCGAGCGCCGCGTCGGATAGACCGCGCTTGTGCAGGTAGGCCAGGACGGGCTCGCCGGCGGCCGTCTCCCGCAGGTGATGGCGAAAGAAGGCGACCGCAGCCTCGAGCGCCTCACGCAGGCGCTGGTGGGATTCCTCCGCCGCGTCCTCGACCTGCGTGCGTGCCGGCAGCTCGACCCCGGCCCGTTCCGCCAGCCGTCGCAGCGCTTCGGGGAAATCCCAGCCTTCCTTCTTCATCACGAACTTGAAGATGTCCCCGCCCTCGTTGCAGGCGCCGAAGCAGCGCCAGTTGCCGGTATCGGGGAACACGACGAAGGCCGGGGTGCGGGTGTTGGGGTGAAACGGGCAGAACCCGGTGTAGTTCTTCCCGGTCTTGCGAAGCTTGACCGATTGGCCGATCAGCTCGACGATGTCGATTCGTTCTTTGATCTCGTCGGCCACACTCATGCGGACCTACCCTGGCGGCGCCCCAGATGCCGTCCGTGCCCTGATTTCCACCCGGTGGTGATTTTATCCGCGAAGACAAGGGCACGCGACGCCCATGATCCGCAGGCCGACGGCCGAATACCTGCGACCACTATTCCGGTCGTGCCCACCCGCGCGTGGAGAACTCCTCGAGGGTGTGAACGGCGCTGCCAATCCCATCTTCGGCGCGGATCGCCGCGCCCAGGCGGGCTGCCCGCTCACGCATGGGGATATCGTCAACCGCCATGCGGACGGCGTGAGCCAGCCGCTCCTGCGTCAGCTGGGTCCGCGGGATTGGCCGCGGGCCGACGCCCAGCGCGGCGACGCACTGTCCCCAGAAGGGTTGATCGCCGAAGTATGGGACCGTGACGGACGGGACGCCGGCTCGCAGGCCCGCCGCCGTCGTTCCGACGCCGCCATGATGCACCACGGCCGCCATCTTCGGGAACAACCAGGTGTGCGGGACAGAACCAGCCATGAACACCGTCGCGGGCAATCTCCCTCCTGCAAGCCCACCCCACCCCGAGGACAGGATGGCGCGCTGGCTGGCCTGATCGATCGCGCGCAACACAAGCTCTGCGACCTCCTCGGCCGGCGGTTGATCATGCTGCCAAAGCCGATGTACACCGGCGGAGGGCCGGACTCAATGAAGTCCACCAGATCAGCCGGGGGCTGCCACTCCGGGGATGGGTCGAGGAACCAGTAGCCAGTGACATGGATCGAGCTACCCCAGTCGCTCGGCACCGGGATGACCTGCGGGCTGTAGCCGCACAAGATGAGCCGGTCTGCCCGCTCCAAGCTCGCGTAGGGTCCCCAGAAGGAGGCCGCAGGGATGCGGAGCACCTGGCGCCGCGCTTTGGTGTCCGCAGCACGGAAGGTCTGCCACATCATCTGCTGCGCCATCCGGTGTGAGAGGCGGATGGCCCAGCCGGGAAGTCGTGTCAGGGGCAACGGCGAGAGGACGCTGCCGAACGCACGCGTCGGCGTGAATGGATACAGATAGGCCGGGACGAAACCGATCCCCAGCTTCTCACTAATCGCCTGCCCTACGAAGAGGCCGCCCAGGCCGGCGATGATCACGTCGGAACCCTGGCACGCCGCTATCCCGCTGACCACCGCTTCGCTCACCAGGCGCTCTGCTGCCGGCCCCATGCTCGCCATGATCTTGAGCAGGTTCCCCCCCTCCAGCAGACCCTCCATCCCCTGCGCGACAGATTGGATACTCCCGCCCATGTCGAAGAATGTGAGGTCGTGGGAGGTGATCAGCTCTCGGAAATCCGGGGATGCCAGGACCCGAACGGCATGCCCTGCCCGCTTCAGCCCCGCCCCCAGCGCAATGTAGGGCTGCACGTCACCGCGGCTTCCGGCTGCAATGAGGGTCGCCTGCATAGCGGTCAGCGTCCTCTCCCCTGCAAGCGTGGTCCGAGCTCCACTTAAGCGCCCCGGTCGGCGTCTTGCCGACCGGTCGAGTACAGTTCTTCGCCCGCGCGCTCCGGATCATCCGACGGACGCAGATGGGATCCCCAGAGGGACTTGCCTAGAAGCCTTCCATCTTCGAAAGGTCAGCGACGCCGTCAGCCAGCGCCACGATGCGCTGCAGGAGTGCCAATCGGCTGGCACGCACGCCGGCGTCGTCGGCCATGACCATCACGTCCTCGAAGAACTTGCTGACGGCCGGGACCATGGGCCGGAAGGCTTCCAGGAAGGCGTCCACCGAGCCAGGACCGCGTTGCCTGGCCACCGCCGTTTGCAGCGCGGCCGCCAGAGCCTTCTCGGCCGGCTCGGTCAGTTCCGCTTCCTTCAGGCCCGCGGCCGGCGAAGGCTGGCTGCGGGTGATACGAACGCAGCGGGCGAACGACTGGAGCGTGGCGGCCCAATCGTCGCCCTCCGCCCAGCGTTCCAGATCCGCCACCCCGGCCGCCGCGCCCGCGGGATCGTGGGCCTGGGCCGCCAGGACGGCCTCGACGACATCGTGCCGGTGCCCGTCAGCCAGCAACAATCCCGATTGGCGACCGGCGATGAATGCCAGGCATTCAAGTTCCGCCGACTCGGCTGCCGGGATCGGCAGCCCCTCCGCCGCCTGCCGGAAGCCCCGGCGCAGGTCGAACCGCACCCCACGCTCCACCAGATTCTGCACCAGCCCGATGGCGGCCCGCCGCAAGCCGAACGGATCACGCGCGCCGGTCGGCTGCAGACCGGCGGCAAACAGCCCGATCAAAGAGTCCAACCGGTCCGCCAGCCCCACCACCAGGCCCGGAAGGCCGGCGGCGGTACGATCGCCGGCATGCCGCGGCAGATAGTGCTCGAAGATCGCCTCGGCCACCGCTTCCGGCTCGCCGTCGGCCCGCGCGTACTGCCGGCCCACCTCGCCCTGGAGCGAGGTCATCTCGACGACCATCTTCGTGGCCAGGTCGGCCTTCGACAGGTGGGCGGCGCGGGCGGCGGTCTTGGAGGCCGCGGCGTCCAGTTCCAGATCTCGCGCCAGGAGGGCCGTCAGCCGCTCGATGCGCCCGACCTTGTCGAGCACCGAACCCAGGCGCTCCTGGAAGGTCATCGTCGCCAGGCGAGGCAGAAAGGCCTCGAGGGGCTGCTCGCGGTCGCGGCGCACGAAGTACGCTGCGTCCGAGAACCGGGCGCGCAGCACGTGCTCGTTGCCTCGGGTCACCGAATCCAGATGCTGGCTGCCGCCGTTGCGCACGGCGATGAAATACGGCAGCAGCTTTCCACCCTGCTCCACCGGGAAGTAGCGCTGGTGTTTGCGCATCACCGCCACCAGCACTTCACGCGGCAGCGTCAGAAACGCCGGGTCGAAGGCACCCACGAGCGCCGTCGGCTGTTCGACCAGGTTCGCCACCTCAGACAGCAAGTCGTCGGCGTCGGGAATGGCGCCCCCAACGCCGGCGGCCAGCTTCTCGATCTGTTGACGGATCGCGCCGCGGCGTGCCTCGGGATCAAGCATGATGCCGGCGCGCTCCAGCGTCCCGCGGTAGTCGTCCGCCGAGCGAATCTCCGCCGTCTCTTCCGCGGCGAAGCGCATCAACCGCGTCCGGTTTCCCGAGCTCGAGCCTGCGTAGGCGAACGGCACGATCAACTCGCCGTGCACCGCCAGCAGCCAGCGGATCGGCCGGGAGAAGGCAACGCCTGAAGCGTTCCAGCGCATCGACGTGTCGAAGCGAAGCGAGGCCACCAGGCCGGGCAGCGCCTCCGCCAACACCTCGCCCGCCGGCCTGCCAGGTTCGCGGACCTCGGCGACGACGTAGCGCCCGCCGTCCATCTCGCGTGCCTGCAGCAATTCAACCGGCACGCCCTTGCCTCGGGCGAATCCGGTTGCGGCCGCCGTCGGCTTGCCCTGGGCATCGAAGGCGCGGTCCGCGGGAGGGCCCTTGACCAGCGACACCTGTTCCTGCTGGCCCGGCGCCAGGTCGTCCACCAGGACGGCCAGCCGGCGCGGGGTACCGAGCACGCGCACGGCGCCATGACCGAGTCGCAGCGTGTCCAACATCGAGGGCACGGCGTCCTGCAGCTGTTCGAGTGCCGAATCCAGATCCACGGCAGGCAGTTCCTCGGTCCCGATCTCGAGGACGAACGGCGCAGGCTTCGTCGGCGGGGAGGCGCCCCGCACGGGTGAGCTTTCCGCCGGCGCGGCCGGTGTCTCCGGCGCGAGCCAGGGGAATTCCGCCGCCTGGCGTTGCTGGAGGTAGGCTTCGGAAACGCCGCGCGAGAGATCGCGCATTCGGCCGAAGAGCGCGGCGCGATCGGCGACGCCGACGGCGCCGCGCGAGTCCATCAGGTTGAAGGCGTGGGAGCACTTGAGGACGTAGTCGTGCGCCGGCAGCACCAGCCCGGCCTGCAGGCAAGCCCGGGCCTCGGCCTCATACTCGCTGAACAGCGAACGCAGCCGCTCGACGTTGGCCGTCTCGAAGTTGTAGCCGCAGTACTCGCGCTCGCCCTGCAGCTGGAGCTGGCCGTAGGTCAGTGTTTCATTCCAGCGGATGTCCAGGAACGTGTCGACGTCCTGCAGGGCGATCAGGATGCGCTCGAGGCCGTAGGTGATCTCAACCGAGACCGGCTCCAGCGGCATCCCGCCGGCCTGCTGGAAGTAGGTGTACTGGGTGATCTCCTGGCCGTCGAGCCAGACCTCCCACCCTAACCCCCATGCGCCCAGCGCCGGCGAGGCCCAGTTGTCCTCGACAAAGCGAATATCGTGCTTGGCCGGGTCGATGCCCAGGGCCACCAGCGACTGCAGGTAGATCTCCTGCGGGTTCCCGGGATCCGGTTTGAGGATCACCTGGAACTGGTAGTAGTGCTGCCAGCGGTTGGGGTTCTCGCCGTAGCGCCCATCGGCCGGGCGGATGGATGGCTCGACATAGGCAACGTGCCATGGCTCGGGGCCGAGGACTCGCAGCGAGGTCGCCGGGTTCATCGTGCCGGCGCCCACCTCGGTATGGTAGGGCTGCCAGAGCACACATCCCTGCCGGCTCCAGAACTGCTGCAGGGTCAGAATGACATCCTGGAAGGTCAGAGGGGTCTGAGACAAGTGCGATCTCTCCGATGGTGACGCCCGGCGGGGCTCACTCGAGAAGCGTGGTGACGGGATGAGCCTCGAGATGGCGGATCTGGCGGACGAAGGCGGGAGACTGCAGACGGCGCTCGAGCAGGTAGCTCACGTAGGCCTCGAGCACGATCCCCGCCTCATCCAGGACTTCGAATCGCACGCGCGGCGCCAGTGCATGGGTGAAGGAACTGCGCTGAAAGTGCCGCAGCACCTTGAGCGAGGCCAGGGACAGCCGGCGCGCCTCCTGCCGGCGAGGCCCGCAAGCAGGACACAGGACGCCGCCTGCCGCGGCCGAGAAGTGCTGGTCGTCCGGGCGCACCTCTGCCCCGCAGCCCAGGCAGCGGAAGAGTTCCGGACGGTACCCCAGCAGGTCGAGCAACCGGAGTTGATAGTAGTCCACCACCGCCGCGGGCTCGAAGGGCTCGGACAGCCGGTCGAGGGTGTCGACCAACAGCCGGTACAGGCCGCGGCTCTCCCCCTCCTGAACGGTGAACCGATCCATCAGCTCGACGACGTAGGCGGCGTAGCCGAAGCGCTCCAGGTCCCTGTGCAGGCCGGTGTGCAGGTCCAGCGCCTGGGCCTGCGTGATCACGTCCAGGTCATGGCCGCGGGCAATCTGCAGTTCGACCCGCGTGAACGGCTCCAGGTGACCGGCCTTGCGCGAGCGCACTTTGCGCACGCCCTTGGCCACCAATCGCAGTTTGCCGTGTTCCGGGCTGTAGGCCGTGAGGATGCGATCCGCCTCACCGAGATCGCCCCGGCGCAGGACGACCGCTTCCGTCCGGTAGAGGCGTTCGCGGCTTGGCATGCGCGGATTATACCAGCGGGTCCGCCAGCGACCACCGGCGCGCATGAGCCGGAGCCCTGTCGGCGCTCGCCTCAGCCTGGCTTCATGCCGCGCGCGTGTTGTCTTGGCAGGGTTGCGCTCGCCGGACCTCGACGCCTGAGGACTCAGCAGGCGGAGGCCGGAGGGCGACCATCGCCGTCATCAGCCTCGCGGCAAATGACCAGGACCGAAGGCGTGCGGCAGGAGCGCGTCGATCGTCGTCTCGCTCTGGATCCGGCCGGCGGCATCGGCCAACAGCACGACCGTCCCGAGTCCAAACTCGGACAACGCCTGCCGGCACGCGCCGCACGGCGATCCGGCGTTCTCCGTCACCACAGCGATGGCGGCGAACTCGCGCTCGCCTTCCGACACGGCGTGGAATAGCGCCGTGCGCTCGGCGCACATCCCGGTCGGGTACGCGGCGTTCTCGACGTTGGCGCCGCTGAAGATCCGGCCGGCCTCGCCCAGCAGCGCCGCCCCGACGGCGTACTTCGAGTAGGGGGCATAGGCATGCCGGCGCGCCTCGACGGCGCGCTTCACCAGCTCGACCCTATGCGCTTCCGTGATCTGCATCGCGTTCGGCCTCCATCTCGGGCGGCTCGAGTTCGCACGGCGTGCACCTTGCGGATCCGCCGGCCCAGGACCTGCTCGACCTTCAATCGCAACCCCCCGGTCTCCAGCACGTCGCCGGCGGCCGGCACGCGTCCCAATTGGCTGTAGATCAATCCACCCAGCGTCTCACCCGCTTCCTTCGACAGGCGCGAACCGGTGAGCTCGTTCACGTCATCCACGTCGATCCCGCCGGTCAGCAGGTAGCCGCCGTCGGCCAGTTCCTGGTAGGGCAGTTCCTCCGCCATGTCGTATTCGTCGCGGATCTCGCCGACGATCTCCTCGACGATGTCTTCCAGCGTCACCAGGCCGGCCGTTCCCCCGTATTCGTCCACCACGATCACCATCTGAACCCGGTGGGCCTGCATTTCCTCCAACAGGTCGTCCACCTTCTTGGCCTCGGGCACGAAGATCGCCGGCCGCATGATGTCGCGCACCTGCCGCTCGACACTGCCGGCGTGCCACGCGGCCAGGATGTCCTTGCTGTACAGCAGCCCGACGACGTTGTCGATCGTGCCGGTGTAGACCGGGGCCCGCGAGTGCCCGGTCTCGATCAGCATCTTGGTCGCCTCAGCCAGCGGGGCGTCCGCCTCGAAGCCGACGACGTCGATGCGCGGCACCATCACCTCGCGCGCCAGCGTGTCGCCCAGTTGGAAGATGGAGAAGATCATCTCCTTCTCCTCTTCTTCGATCGCCCCGCCTTCCTCGCCGGCATCGACCAGCGTCTTGATCTCCTCCTCGGTCACCAACGCCGCCCTTCCCGAAGAAGGCGCCGGCGTGCCGACGCTCCCCAGCCAGCGCAGCGCCAGGGCGGCCGGCGCAAACAGCGCCACCAGCGGGCCGATGATCGGCACCAGACGCATGGCCCAGCGCTCCGGATTGCGATGGCCGAGGCTGTCGGCCAACAACTCCAGGAGCGCCAGACCCAGCCCGGCCGCGACCAGCACGCCAAACCAGCGACCCCACGCCGGCCACGCCAGGCCGAACGCTCCGCCGAATCCGCCGAGGGCAATGCCCAGGGCCAGCAGGCGAAGCAGATTCTGCGCCAGGGCCAGGGCCACCATCAGGCGCGTCGCATCCTCGGCGACCTTGAGGGCCCACCCGGCTCGCGCCTCGCCAGCTTCCAGCAGGGTTTTCAAGCGAGCGGCGTGACTATTGACCAGCGCGCTGCGCCCCAGCGCCACGCCCGCGGCCATCAGCCCGAGCAGCGCCAGAACACCCAGGGCAATCTCAACCTGCATGGCTCCCCTTCAGCTTGCGGATCACGCGCGCCGGAATGCCGACGGCCACGCTGTCGTCGGGTACATCCTTGGTTACGACGGCGCCGGCGCCGGTCCGCGCGCCCTTGCCCACCTTCACCGGCGCCACCAGCATCGTGTCGCTGCCGATGAAGGCGCCGTCGCCGATGGTCGTCGGGTGCTTCGTCTCGCCGTCGAAGTTGCAGGTGATCGTTCCGGCCCCGATGTTGACCTGAGCGCCGATCTCCGCGTTTCCGACGTACGAGAAATGTCCCATCTTGGTGCCGGGGCCCAACGTACTGTCCTTCACTTCGCCGAAGTTGCCGAGATGCACCCCGCGCATCAGATGCGCACCGGGCCGCAGGTGTGCGAACGGCCCGACCTCGACCCGCTCGTCCAACCGGGCGCCTTCCAGCACCGAGGCCTCGACCACGCAGGCATCGCCGAGCACCGAGTCGCGGATTCGCGTGTTCGGGCCCAAGGCGGCAGCCCTGGCCGACGCTGGTCTTGCCTTCCAGATGCGTGTTGGCCAGCACCACCGTATCGGCGCCGAGGGTAACCTCGGGCCCGATGTAGGTGCTCGCCGGATCCTGCAGCGTGACCCCGGCAAGCATCCAGCGGCTCTGGATCCGTCGCCGCAGCGCCGCCTCCGCTTCGGCCAGGTGTTCGCGGGTATTGACCCCGATCGCCTCCTCCAGGTCCTCGGTGATCGCGATGCCCACGCCCTTCCCTTCCTCCACGGCCATCGCCACCAGGTCGGTCAGATAGTATTCACCCTTGGAAGAAAGCGGCAGGCGTGGGAGGGCCGGCCACAGCCATTCGGCTCGGAAGCAATACGCCCCGAGATTGACCTCTCGCAAGCGCAGCTGCTCCGGTCCGGCGGCGGCCTCTTCAACGATCGCCGTGACCGCACCCGACGCGTCGCGCACGATCCTCCCGAACCCGCGCGGCGTATCGGTCTGGGCGGTGAGCAGCGTCAGCACTCCGTTCGACCGGCGCTGGAGATCCACGACCTGGCGCAGCGACTCCGGCCGCAGGAGGGGCATGTCTGCGCTGGTCACCAGGATCAGCACCCGGCACCGGGGAGGCACTTGGTCGGCCTGAAGAACCGCATGGCCGGTGCCGAGGCGCTCCGCCTGCACCACCAGCTCGGTCTGCACTCCCAGGAGCTCACCTGCCGCCGATCGCGCTTCGGCGCCAATGACCACCGCCACCCGACCGCCGTCGATCGCCTGGCGCGCCGTCTCAACGGCCCAGGACAGCAGCGGACGCCCGCCAAGCTCATGCAGCACCTTCGGGCGCGCGGATTTCATCCGTGTACCGAGTCCGGCGGCCAGGACGACCGCTCCAACATCAGCACTCATCGGTTACTCCTCGACGGGGTGATCCATCGATGGGCCGGGACGGCAGGCAGGCGGGGCGGGGGATCAGGTTCACCAACTGCTATGGGGAGCACGTCAGGCTGGGGCGCCAGGATTCGAACCTAGATCCACGGATCCAAAGTCCGGTGTGCTGCCCTTGCACCACGCCCCAGAGTCCCCCGGCAGCGGGCCGCGGGCGTCGCCATTCTAACACAGCGGGTTTTTCGGCCGGGCGCGACCGATCGTCAGTCTCCCGTATCCGGCTTCTCGGGCAACAGGCCCAGCTTACGGGCCTGCTCGTAGGACAGTGCATCGCCCTCCGCCTTGTCGAGCTCATGCGTGTCGGCGATGGCATCGTCCCAGAAGGACTTGACGTCCTTGCTCCCCACCTTGCGCGCCGCCTTGGCCAACTCACGCTCCGAGACTTCCTTCACGGGCTCCACCGGCGGCGGAGCCGGCGCGGCGACGGCCGCCGGCACTTCGACCTCCGGCGCGACCACGCCCATGCTCGAAAGCGCCGCCAACAAGTCGCCGGCGGCGCGGCGGCCGAAGTGGACCACGGCCCCCATCTGCCCGGCCTCGGGCTTGGCCTGGAAGGCGATCAGCAGGCAATAGGCCGCTCCGACGTTCGTCATGTAGAAGTCGTACGACAGACCGTTGAAGTACTGCAGGTTCCCCGGGAGGGTCGCGCCCAAGAGGTGGCTGACCTTGAGGCCGGCGGAGAAAGCCGGCATCAGCGACGGCAGCGTGCTGTCGAGATCCAGATTGACCAGATCGCCCGCCCGCGCCACAACCCGGCCGTTGTCTCCCACCAGGATGGCCGCCTCGGCGCCCAGTTCGCGGCGCAGCGCCGCCAGCCGCTCGGCGATGCGCGGCCGTTCCTCTTCGACGGCCTCGGCCGCCGCATCGCCGGCCACGGCCGATTCGAGCGCGTGCGCCACCGCCTCGAGGAAGAAACTCGTGCCGAGCGGCTTGCGCAGGAAGGCGATGACGCCCAGCGCCGCCGCTTCCGCCTCGATCTCATCCGTCGGCGCCCCGGTGATCAGGATCGCCCGCGCCTTCGGATTCTGGAGCCGCACCTTGGTCAGCAGTTCCAGGCCGGACATCCCCGGCAGCCGCACATCGGTCACCAGCAGGTCGATGGGCCCACGCGCGAGCTCGATCAACGCCTCTTCGGCCGAGGCGACGTCGGCGACGTTGTAGTCCTGCCCGGAGAGCTCCAGGCTGGCTCGCAGCATGCGGCTGACCTGCCGCTGATCGTCGACGAGCAGGATGCGCGGGGCGGTCATGCTCCCGATTCTAGCACAGCGGGCTGGAGGGGCCAGTAGGCGCCCATCGGTCGGATGCCTTGCTGCGGATCGTCGCAGCCCGAGAAGCGACAAAGCGTCCTGTAGACCCGGGATCGAAGCCTGCGTCATCCTCGCGCCCCCAACCGCACTGGATCCCTGGCGTCGCGTGTGGAGAGACAGTGCTCCCGCGGGAGTGCTCCATGTGGGACTTCGCCCCCTCACCCCAGCCCTCTCCCCTACGGGGAGGGGACCTGCGGCCCTATCCCGTAGGGCCGACGGTCCCCCGATCGTTGGGGAAGAGGGTTGGGGTGAGGGGGCGAAAGGCATCCTGGGTCGCGTGATCTCGCGCCGTCCAGAACCGTCCGCGGGAATCAGCAACCTCACCTGGCGGCTTGCGGCGGGCCTCGGTAGATCGGGGGAGTTGGTCGGGAGGTGCCGCGCGGCGGGCTACGCCACGCGCCAGCAGGCGACGGAGTGACCGGGGCTGACTTCCTGGAAGCGCGGCTCCTCGACGGCGCAGTGCTCCATGGCCACCGGGCAGCGCGGATGGAATCGGCAGCCGTGCGGCGGGTTGAGGGGGCTGGGGACATCGCCCGGCAGCAGGATGCGTTGACGGCGCACGTGCGGATCGGGGATCGGGATCGCCGACATCAGTGCCTGCGTGTACGGATGGAGCGGGTCAGAGAACAGGGCCTGCCGCGAGGCCAGCTCCACCACCTTGCCCAGGTACATCACGGCCACCCGGTCGGAGATGTGTTCGACGACGCTCATGTTGTGGGCGATGAAGAGGTAGGTCAGATTGAACTCGGCCTGCAGGTCCTTGAGAATGTTGAGCACCTGGGACTGGATCGAGACGTCCAGGGCCGAGACCGGCTCGTCGGCCACGATGAACTGCGGCTGCAGGGCCAGGGCCCGGGCGATTCCGATCCGCTGCCGCTGACCCCCGGAAAACTCGTGCGGATAACGCCGCGCGTGGTACTCCTCCAGCCCGACCTTGCGCAGCATGTCCTGCACCAGCCTTCGGCGCTCGACGGGGGTCCCGATGCGGTGGATGCGCAGCCCCTCGGCCACCGACTCGCCCACCGGCATGCGCGGGTCCAGGGACGAGTACGGGTCCTGGAAGATGATCTGCATGTTGCGGCGCATCGACTTCAATTCGCCGCCCTTCAGACGGAAGACCTCCACGCCGTCAAATGTCACTCGGCCGCTGGTCGGCTCCAGCAGGCGCAGCATCGTGCGGCCCACGGTCGTCTTGCCGCAGCCGGACTCCCCCACCAGCCCCAGCGTCTCCCCCTGGAAGATGTGAAAGCTCACATCGTCGACGGCCTGCACCCAGGCGTGCACGCGCTGCAGTACTCCCCGCCGCACCGGGAAGAACTTGGTCAGGTGCTCGACCTCGATCAACTTCTTGCGACCGTTGTCCGCCAATGGCTTGTCCGCCCATTCGTCCGCCTGCTTCACACCGTCTCGCCCCGCCGCCTAGGCGACGTGCAGGGGAGCGCGGTGTTCTCCCTGACTCTGATACAACCAGCAGCGTACCCGGTGCCCCTGCTCCACGTCCTCCAGGTCGGGCTCCAGCTCGGTGCAGATCGTCAGCGCGTGCTTGAGCCGCGCCTGGCAGCGCGGGGCAAAGCGGCAGCCGGCCGGAAGGTCGATCAAGTTGGGCACCGACCCGGGAATGACCTCCAGCCGCTCGGTGACCTTGCCCAGGACCGGGATCGAGGCGATCAGGCCCTGGGTGTACGGGTGAAGCGGCTGATCAAACAAGGTCCGCACCGGCGCCTGCTCGACGATCCGCCCGGCGTACATCACCGCCACGCGCTGTGCCATCTCGGCCACGACCCCCAGGTCGTGTGTGATCAGGATGACCGAAGTGTTCCAGCGCGCGCTCAGGTCGCGCATCAGATCGAGAATCTGAGCCTGGATCGTCACATCGAGCGCCGTGGTCGGCTCATCGGCGATCAGCAACTGCGGGTTGAGGGCCAGCGCCATGGCGATCATCACGCGCTGCGCCTGCCCGCCGGAGAGCTCGTGCGGGTACGTCCTGGCGCGCCCTTCTGCATCCGGGATGCCGACCGTGTTCAGGAGCTCGACGGCGCGCTTCCAGGCCTGCTCACGGTTCATCTGCTGATGCAGCTGCAGCACTTCGGCGATCTGGCTGCCGATGGTGAAGACCGGGTTGAGGCTGGACTGCGGCTGCTGGAAGATCATCGAGATGCGGCTGCCGCGCAGATCCACCATCTGTCGCTCGGGAAGGTCAAGCAGTGACTGGCCGTCGAAGACGATCCGCCCGCCGGTGATCTGCCCCGGGGACTCGATCAGTCGCAGGATCGACATCGCCGTCACGCTCTTGCCGCATCCCGATTCGCCGACCAGCCCGAAGATCTCCCCGCGCCGGACATCGAAATCGACGCCGTCGACCGCCTTGACCACCCCGTCCTCGGTGAAGAAGAAGGTCTGCAGGCCGCGAATCTCAAGCAGTGTCTGGTTGCCCATGGCGACCGACCCGTCCGTGCCCGGCTCCCGCCTGCCATACTCCATGCTCACCTGCCTGTCACGTGCTTCCTCGGCTGCCTGCCATCAGGCGTCCGGCTTTTCGTGGGCGGCAGCCATCGCGGCGACGGCCGCCAAGGCGAGGCTCCCCAGGATCCCGCCGGCCAGCAGGCCGGCGTTCGGTGCACCAGCCGGCTCGACGGGCGCGTCCGAGGGTGGCATGACCGGCGCCGGACTAGCCTCGGCGTCCACCGGCACGGGCGCCGGCCCCTCGGCCGCCTGCAGGACGACGCCGTCGATGTTCTCAGGACCCAGCGCTTGCGAGCCGTAGTCGATCCCGTTCAACCGCAGGAGATGCGCCAGAACGGCATAGTACTCCTCATCCGACAGGACGCCGGGTTCCTGGTAGGGCATCACCGACGAGATGTAGGCGAACAGGCTCGCTCCATTCTGGAATGTGGCGACCAGCTTCGGGCCGACGATCGCCGGGATAGAGCGCGGCAAGACAGAATCCGTCGGGGGGATGGTTGACGGCATGGCACTTCGACTGCCAGCAGTTCTGATCATCCGGCGCCCAGGTACTGATCCAGGCAGGCGTCAGCCCTTCGCCCGAGTAGGCGTGACAGGAGGCACACCAGAAGCGGAAGGTCTCCCGCCCGGAGGCCAACTGCTCCAGGAGCGGATCGCCGGACTGCGGGCGGACGGCGTCGGCAAAGGCAGGCACGGTCGTCGCCATCAGGATCAGCGACAACCCGGCCAGGATGAAGCGTAAGCCTCGGGTCCGTATCATTCGATCCACGATACCGATCTCGTCCCCGGGGGCGTCGTCCTTCCGCCCCCAGGCGACCTCCGCTGTCGCGCCAGAGTGGATGGATTATACACACGCCCCCATGCGGGGGCGTGTGGGAGCCGTCCGTTTCGGTGTGGTTACTGGGTGCCCCGCAGGCGCGGGTCGAGCGCGTCGCGCAGCCCGTCACCGAGGAAGTTGAAGGCGAACATGGTGATGGCCAGCGCCAGCGCCGGGAAGACCGCCTGGTTCGGGTAGGTCCGGATGACCCGTCCGCCATCGGCGATCATCGATCCCCAGGAAGGCGTCGGCGGGTTGACCCCCAGGCCGATGTAGGAGAGGAATGCCTCCAGCGTGATGTAGCTCGGGATGGCCAGCGTTTCCCACACGACCAGCGGGCCGATGATGTTGGGCAGGATGTGGCGGAACATGATCCGGCCGTCGCCGGCGCCGATCGTTCGCGCCGCCTCGACGAATTCCTTCTCGCGCACCGACAGCACCTGGCCGCGCGTCAGCCGCGCCATGGTCTCCCAGGCGGTGAACCCGATGCCCGATGAAGATGAACAGCAGGCCGCCGAGTTTGGCGTCCAGCTGGCTGAGGCCATAGGAGAAGGAGCCGGGGTCGGGCTGCGCGAAGGTCGAGCGGAAGAAGGCCATCAGCAGGATGACGAAGAGCAGGAAGGGGAACGCATACAGCACATCGACCACGCGCATCATCAGGTTGTCGGTGCGACCGCCGAAGTAACCCGAGATGCAGCCATAGATGATGCCGATGATCAGGCTGATGATCGGCCCGACGAAGGCCACCGAGAGCGAGACACGCGCCCCGTAGACCAGCCGGCTGAACAGGTCGCGGCCGACGTAGTCGGCGCCCAGCAGGTAATCCGAGGTGAGCTTGGCGTACGGCGCCATGGTCGGGAAGATCGAGACCAGCCAGTCCGGGACCTTGTTGTTGTCCACCAGGACCTGGACTTCGAAGGTCTTCGGGGCAATGACATCGGCGAAGATGGCGACCAGGACCAGGAGCAGGACAATGACACCGCCCATGACCGCCGCCCGGTTGCGCATCAGCCGTCGGAAGGCATCCGCCGTCAGGCTTTCCCGCTTGGTCGTCAGCGGAGCGCCTCCCGCGCCTGCTTTCAGGACACCCGTCTGTGCAGACATGCTGGCCTCCTACCGTCAGTCGTACCGGATGCGCGGATCAAGGAAGGCATACATCATGTCGACGAACACATTGGCGATCACGAGCAGGATGGCGTACAGCAGGATCGTGCCCATGATCACCGGGTAGTCGCGGTTGGAGATGCTGGTGACGAAGTACTTGCCCATGCCCGGGAATGCCGAAGATCTGCTCGGTAACGAAGGTCCCGGTCACCAAGCCGGCGAACAGCGGCCCGAGGATGGTGATGACCGGGATGAGCGAGTTCTTGAGCGCATGGCGGGTGATGACCAGGCGCTCCATCAGGCCCTTCGCCCGGGCGGTGCGGATGTAGTCCTCGCGGACCACCTGCAGCAGGCTGGCGCGGGTCAGGCGGGCGATGGACGCCGAGCTGACCAGCCCCAGGCCGATCGCCGGCATGATGGCGTACTTGAAGAATTCGGGGCCGAGGTTGCTGGGGAACAGCCCAAGGACATACGGCGGCTTGCGAACCCCAGCCCGTGGGCGGAAGCCACTTGAGCGCCACGCCAAAGATCCACACCAGGATCGGCCCCAGGACGATCACCGGGACGGAGACGCCGAAGATGGCGACGCTCATCCCCAGGTAGTCCCAGATCGTGTTCTGCTTGAGCGCCGCCAGGATGCCCAGCGGAACGCCCAGCAGCAGCGCAAAGGTCAGCGCCATGACCCCGAGCTGGAACGAGACCGGCAGCTGGTCCTTGAAGACGTCGTTCACCGTCCGGCTCCGGGAGGCGTACGACGGCCCGAAGTTCATCCACTTGAACTCGACCCCGCCGACGTGGAAGCGGATCAGAAAGTCATCCACCAAGGAAGGCGTGGGGATGATGTACCCACCGTCGGGGTCTTTCTCCAGCAGGGCGAAGCGCGGCACCAGGATGTCATAGACATAGCGCAGGTACTGCCGCGGGAGAGATTCGTCCAGATGGTAGCGCGCGTTCAGGTTGGCGATGATTTCCGGCGGCAGCGCCTTCTCGGCGTCGAACGGGCCGCCGGGAACGGCGTGCATCAACCCGAAGGTGATGGCCGAGACGACGAACAGGACCAGGACCATCCACATCAGGCGACGGACTACGTAGCGTCCCATACCCTCGCTCCTCGGACTCGGGGCGGCAGCCCGGCTCCGGACCGCCGCTCAACGATCGTGGAGCGGCGCTCCGCAGACGGACTGCCCCTGGGGGAGGGCTCGCGCCCTCCCCCCAGGAACAAGAACTAGCCTACTGAACGATGTCCCAGAGCGTGAAGTCCTGGTGGCCCGTCACCGCGTAGGTGCGGATCACGTACGGCTTCGTCACGCTGGACGACGTGTACCAGTAGATCGGTGCCATGACGGCGTCGGTATCGACCAGGATTTCCTCGGCCTGCGCGTACATATCCAGGCGCTTGGCCTCATCCCGCTCCTTGGCCGCTGCCAGCACGATCGACTCGAACTCGTCGTAGTTGCCCTCGCCGGCGCTCCAGTCGATGCCGCCGCCCGCCGTCGGGTTAGCGGAACCACCGAAGACGAAGACCTCACGGATGAAGTTGTTCGCATCCGGGTAGTCCACACACCAGCCGAGGCGGTAGATCTGCGGCGTCGCCACCGGGTCGCGGATGGTCTCGAGGAAGACCTTCCACTCCTGGTTGGTCACCTTGATGTCGAGGCCCAGGTTGGTCTTCCACATCTGCTGGATGGCCTCGGCGATCTGCTGATGGCCGGACGAGGTGTTGAACATCAGGGTGATGTCCACGTCTGCGGCCGCGATGCCCTTCTCCGCCAGGTACTCATCGATCAGGGCCTTGCCGCCGGCCGGGTCGTACTTGACGCCCAGGTCGGGGAAGTCGGCCATGGTCGGTGCAGCCACCAGGCCGGGGCGCGAGAACCACTGCGCCGGCTCCTGGCCCGCCTTGAGGACGTTGTCGATCAAGCCCTGGCGGTCGATCGCCATGGACAGGGCCCGGCGTACACGGGCGTCATCGACGAACGGGGCCTTGGTGTTGAAGCCGTAGTAGTAGGTGCACAGGTTCGGGGCGCTGCGGTACTCGGCCGACAGCACCGGGTCGGCCTTGACGCGCTCGAGGTCGGCCGACGGGACGGTGGCGACGTCCAGGTTGCCGGCCTCGTACTCGGCGAAGGCGGCGACCTCATCCAGCATCGAGTGATAGACCTCGTCCAGCTTCGGCGCCGGGATGTCCGGCGTGCCGACCCAGAACGGGTTCTTGATGATGGTGATGTAGGAGTCGTGCACCCATTCCTTCAGGGTGAACGGGCCGTAGCCCTGGAAGAAGCCGGGCTCGGTCCAGCGGTCGCCACGTGCCTCGGTGCAGTCATCGCCTTCGATGAGCCACTGCGGCACGGCATGCGCCGTCCACAGGCCGAGGATGTTGGCGTTGTAGGCGGCGTCCTCGAGGAAGGTCACTTCGAGGGTGGCGTCGTCGATGGCCTTGACGCCGACGGCGTCGGCTTCGGCCTCACCAGCGTTGTACTCGGCTCCGCCGGCGATGGCGAAGGCCAGCACGTAGGCGTAGTTCGAGGCCAGCTCGGGCGACAGCGCACGCTTGATCGCGTACTCGAAGTCGCCGGCCGTCACGACGCGGTCCGTGGTGGCGCCGGCGTCATCCGGGCACGACTGGACCTTCTCCACCTCGGTGCCGTTCCACTTGCACCCACGGGATGTCCGGGCAGCAGGTGGAAGGTGTAGGTCAGGCCGTCCTCGGAGATGTCCCACGACGATGCCATGCCGGGGTGCAGCGTGGCGTCGACCTCATTCAGGTAGCTCAGGCCGATGGTCGTGGCGTTCACGATCGTGGTCGACGAAGTGTCCGTCGAGAGCCCGGGGTCGATCGTCGGTACGTCGCCGGCAAGCCGAAGCTCAGTGCGGACGACCTTCGGGCCGGCCGGCGCTGCCGCCGTGACCTCGACCACCATGGGCGTGCCCTCGACGACGACCGTCTGGATCACGGTCTCGGGGGTCGCTGTACCGCAGGCTGCCAACACCATGCTGGCTGCCACCAAAAGGCCGATAACGGCCAATCCCTTGGAACGCATGTTTCCTCCTCCTTACGAGTTGCGTGCTGGGTTTGTTCCTATCCGTGCTGCTCTTGCTGCATTTGCCCGGCGATCACCTCCCTTCGATTGCGTGGACTAATTTGCGAAATGACAGGCTGCGTAGTGATCCGGACGCAGTTCCCTCCACTCCGGCTTCTGCTCGGCGCACAGGGGCTGCGCGATCGGACAGCGCGTTCGAAAACGGCACCCGGACGGCGGATTGGCCGGGCTGGGCACGTCGCCCTCCAGGATGATGCGTGCGCGCTTCTCCTCCGCCATCGGGTCGGCGATCGGCACCGCCGACAGCAGCGCCTGGGTGTAGGGATGCAGCGGGTTGTGGTAGAGCTCGGCCCGGTCGGCCAGCTCGACGATGATCCCCAGGTACATCACCGCCACCCGGTCGCTGATGTGCCGCACCATCGACAGGTCGTGGGCGATGAACAGGTAGGTCAGACCGAGCTGGTCCTGCAGGTCCTCCAGCAGGTTGACGACCTGGGCCTGGATCGAGACGTCGAGCGCCGAGATCGGCTCGTCGCATACGATCAGGTCCGGGTTGAGGGCCAGGGCACGCGCCACCCCGATGCGCTGGCGCTGGCCGCCGGAAAACTCGTGCGGGTAGCGGTTGGCGAAAGCCGGGTTCAACCCGACCTGCGTCAGCAATTCGTCGACCTTCTGGTTGATCTCCCTGGTGGCGCCCACCTTGTGGACCACCAGCGGCTCACCGACGATCTCGCCGACCGTCATGCGCGGGTTCAGGCTGGCGTACGGGTCCTGAAAGATCATCTGCATCTTGGCCCGCATCGGCCGCATCGCCGAGCCTTTGAGCGTCGTCAGGTCGATGCCCTCGTAGTAGACGTGCCCCGAGGTGGGCCGGTAGAGCTGCAGGATCGTGCGACCGGTGGTCGACTTGCCGCAACCGGATTCGCCGACCAGGCCAAGGGTCTCGCCGCGGCGGATGTCGAATGAAATGTCGTCCACCGCCCGCACCGCCCCGATCTGCCGCTGGACCAGGACGCCCTTGGTGATCGGGAAATGCTTGACCAGGTGGTCCACCCGAAGCAGGACGTTGTCGGTGGTCATGAGCGCAGCCCCCCGGTCTTGGGATCCACCCAGCAGGCCACCCGGTGATGTGTACCGACCGAAAGCAGGGGCGGATTCTCCTGCAGGCAGCGCTCAACGACAAAGTGGCAGCGCGGGGCGAACGGACACGAGGTCGGCTTCTGCATCAAGATCGGCGGAATACCGTCGATGGAAACGAGGCGCGTGTGCGTGCTGGCGTCAAGCCGCGGCAGGCTCCCGATCAGCCCCAGGGTGTACGGGTGCTCGGGATGGCCGTACAGCTCCTTGACCGGCGCTTCCTCGACGATGAACCCGCCGTACATCACGTTCACCCGCTGGGCCAGGCCGGCGATGATCCCCAGGTCGTGCGTGATCCAGATGATCGCCATGCCCAGCTGATCGCGCAGGCGCTTGACGATGTCCAGGATCTGCGCCTGGATGGTGACGTCGAGCGCCGTCGTCGGCTCGTCGGCGATGAGCACGGTCGGCGAACAGGCCAGCGCCATGGCGATCATCGCCCGCTGGCGCATGCCGCCCGAGAACTGGTGCGGGTAATCGGCCAGGCGGTCCTTGGCGTTGGGAATGCCCACCAGGGTCAACAGTTCGCCGGCCCGTTCGAGCGCCTCCTTGCGGCTGACGCCCTGGTGAATCTCAACCGGCTCGGCCACTTGACGGCCGATGGTCAGCACCGGATTGAACGACGTCATCGGGTCCTGGAAGACCATGCTGATCTGCGCCCCGCGAATGAAGCGGATCTCTTCATCCGACATCTTCAGCAGGTCTTTGCCCAGGTAGTGCGCCGACCCGCTGACGACTTTACCGGGAGGGGTCGGGATCAATCCCAGAATCGAAAGGACCGTCACCGTTTTGCCGCAGGCGCTCTCGCCTACGATCCCCAGCGTCTCCCCTTCTTGCAGTTCAAACGAGACGCCATTGACGGCATGGACGGTCCCATCGCGGGTCTTGAATTGCGTGGCCAGGTCTTTGACTTCGAGTACTTTGGGCGCCAATGCAAGTCTCCTCAGACCTGTGGAGTGCGGATATGAGCGCTACAGGCAATTCCGGAGAAATGAACCGAACGGTAGCCCGCCTCTCGGAGCCGGTCGAGGGCGCCCAGTGCAGCCGTGACTTGCCCTGGCCTATGGCGCCGCGACCTGACCCGTTCTTTGGGATTATACCCTAATCAACCCGACCGTCAATAATGGGGGGGCCGTCGGGACTACACTACCCGGCCCCGGAACACCTGTGCTATCCGGCGGGGCACCCCTCGTCCCGGTCATATGCCTCGATCGTCCACAACAGGCTGGCAACCGAGGCGTCGGCCTGCGGACCACACACGTCGGGAGCGAAGACGAGCAAGCGCGGCCACACCAGAAGCGGCAGGGAGGGCAGCTGATCGGCGAGGATGAGCCTGCGTCTCGGCAGCCGCTTCGACCGACTCGCTTCCCAGTCCACCCCCGAGTAGGACCCGGCTGCAGGCCCGGTCGTAGGCTCGATCGCTGAAACCCGACGCATTCGCACCGTTGGGCAGGGCATCCGAGGGGATCTCCGAACTGGCATACAGCTCGCAGGGTGGCGCCTGCCATGCCGGCCAGGTCCACAGCACGGCCTGATAGTTCCCCCCGAACACCGGCCCATCCGGGTACGGCGCCGCCACGGACTCAGCCGGGATCTCGCTCAGGATGACGTCGATCCCACATTCGGAAAGCTGCCGTTCGATCTCGAGACCGGCAGAGGTCTCCACCCCGGTACTCGCAAGCATCAGTCCGAACTGAAGTGGCGCGCCGGTGGTTGCCCCGGCGGCTCCGGAGGCGACGCGCGGGGCGGTCGGATCGCCGCCAACGGTCACCCAGCCCGATTGTTGAAGCAGTGCCTGCGCCGCCGGCGCGGTCGGTGGTCGGGGGAACGGCGGCACGGTTGGCCAGTGGATGAGCTGCAGCCAGGTAGCTGTGTGCCGCCCCCGCCAGCCCGCGCCAGGCAGCATCCGCCACGGCCTGCACATCGAGACACATCGCCACCGCCCGGCGGACCTTCAAGTCGGTTAGCGGATTCGCATCCTGGCCTCGACCCATGTTGAAGGTCATCTGCTCAACCAGCGAGCCCGGCGTCGTCGCCGTGCGCAGCTCACCCTGCTCCTGCAGGTCGAGCAGCTGGCTCAGCGAGTCGCGGTAATCCTCGCCGTCCGCCGGGCTCAAGGCGACCGATTCATCCAGGACATCGCACTCGCCGGTCAGAATCTGCTGCAGTCCCTGGCGCAGTCCGGGGCCGATGAATCGATAGACCACCCGATCGAAAGCCGGCAGCCCCTCCGCCGCTCTCCCGTAGTATGGATTGCGGCTGAGCACAATCTCCCGACCGGCCGCCCACGAACTCGAGGGCGAAGGGCCCATAGCTCAGTGGAGCGCGGGCGGACGCCTCGGCCGCCGTCAGGTCTCCGATGGCGATCGACCCCAGCACGTGTTCCGGCAGCGGCGCCCAGAAATTGCCCGCGGCCCCGGCATCCATGAACCCGGGGATCCCCGTCCAGCGCAGCGTCAGGTCATCCAGCACCTCGTACCCGGCGCTGCGATCCACCAGGTACTTGGTTGTCGGGGTGTCCGGGTGCGCATCGACCTCGAACGAGTAGGCCGAGTCGGACGCCGTTAACGGCGTCCCGTCCGACCAGGACAGCGCAGGCTTCAGGTGGAAGTCCGCCACCATCCGGTCCATGGAGATCTGCCCGCCCTGGAAGACGCGGACACATTCCGGGCTGGCACATCCTGAGGGAAGGTACGAGTCGCCGTACGCGAGGTTGCGGGCCGTCAGCGTCAGGGGGTCGAGGTACACCTCGCCGGTGGCGACCGTGACCGCCTCCACGCGCAGGTCGCCGTCTGCCATGGACGGGATCTTGGTCAGCAGCGGCGACTGCGGCGCGAACGCCACGAGGTCCACCGGGCCGTCGTTGAGTGCCGCCAGGACGGCTTCGGCGGCTGCCCCGCCGTTGCCGTACCAGTAAAGCGATGCAGGCTCATACGCCGTGCACACGATCAGCGTCTTCGGGGGAGGCTGCGGTGTCGGCAGCGGCGCCGTCGGCGCCCCGGCCGTCGGCCCGATCGTGAGCGGCGGGACGGCCCCGGGAGGCGACCCGCAAGCCGCCAGCAGGGTCGTCACCAGGGCGGCGACGACGAAGACGAGAAGGAAACGTCGCAGGGACACGCGTTAACTCCTACTCATGGGTCTCGGGGTTGTCATTCGTCGCCTGATCCATCAGGCGATCGACGACGCGACGATCGGCCGGCGTCAGCTCCGCCCGAGTCAGGAGGTCCGGCCGTCGTTCGAGCGTCCGGCGCAGGCTTTCTTCTCGTCGCCAGGCGGCGATGCGCGCGTGGTCGCCGGAAGTGAGCACCTCCGGCACGGGCCATCCGCGGAACTCGGCCGGCCGGGTGTAGTGCGGGTACTCGAGCAATCCGGCTGCGTGCGAGTCGTCGGCTGTGGCGCCGGCGTCACCCAGCACTCCCGGCAGCAGCCGGGCGACGGCGTCGATGATCGCCAGTGCCGGGATCTCGCCCCCGGTGAGCACGTAGTCGCCGATCGAGATTTCTATCGACGCCAGATGCCGGCGTACGCGTTCATCGACCCCTTCGTACCGCCCGCACAGGAGTGCCAGGCGAGGGTAGGCCGTCAGGCCGGCAGCCAGCGCCTGGTCGAACACATGGCCCTGAGGGGTGAGCAGGATGACCGGGACGGCCCCAAGGTCCTCCCCCAAGACGGTCTCCACCGCCTCGAAGACCGGCTCGGGTTTCATCACCATCCCCCCGCCCCCGCCGTACGGAACGTCGTCGGTCGTTCGGTGACGGTCGTGCGTGTAGTCGCGCAGGTTGTGCAGGCGGATGCGGATCTGACCGCGCGCCTGCGCCCGACCGAGGATGCTCGATGACAGGTAGGCCTGCACGGCCTCGGGGATCAGGGTGAAGACGTCGAATTGCATCGGGGTGGGCACGGCTCAGCGGCCGGGCGTAGGTTGGGCGGACCCGGCGGACCAAAGAAGCCGGGGCCACAGCGTCGGGCGATTATAGCATTGAGCCTGCGGCCCAGCGCTCCACCACCTGCTGCGTCGCCCGGAACGCCAGCGGTGGCAGACCTGAAGCGGCGAAAAGACCCACTTCCCCCGCATCGTCCCCGGCGGCCAGCGAACCGCCTTCCACCTCTCCCCGGTAGACAATCACGATGCTGGCGCCGCGCGGGTGCTCCCGCCCGTAGATCACATCCAGCAACCCCAGGATTCGAACGCGCAGCCCGGTTTCCTCGAGGCATTCGCGTACCGCGGCTTGCTGCGGATCCTCTCCGGCATCGACGAATCCGGCCGGAAGGGACCACTTGCCTTGCTCGGGATCGAAGGCTCGGCGCACGAGCAGGATCTTCCCGTCCTGCTCCACCACGACGGCTGAGGCGACTTTGGGGTCTTCAAAATGCACGTATCCGCACGCCGGGCACACCGGCCGCGGCCGGCCGTATGACGGGCGTTCCTCCATCCTGGCGCCGCAGCGCAGGCAATGAATAGCGGTGGGGGTGCCGCTCATCGCGCGCGGCGACGTGCGCGGAACGTGACGGCGGCGAGCGCCAGCGCGACGGCCGCCAACCCGATCTCGACCCAACGCAGGGCCGGCAGGCCACCCGGTCGGCGCGCTTCGAGGGCGGTGGCCTCCGGCATCGGCGCCACGGTCTGGGCCTCCATCTCCTGCGTCACCATCGCCGCCTCGGGGCTGGATTCGGCGGCGAACTTGTCCATCGGCGTAGCCGACAGCACCTGCGGCTCATCTCCACAGGCCTCACATCCACCGGTGGCCGCCGACCTCGGCCTCCAACAAGGGGGCAGCGGTCGCCGTTCCCAACGCGGCGGGGGGAGCCTCGCCAAGGACGCCCAAGGTGGGCGCCTCACGGATCGCATCCTCACTCGCCGCCGTCGGGGTGGGCGCCATCGCGTCCATCGCAGCCGCCTCCGGCACACTGGTCGCGGCCACGGACTGCAGCGCGCCCGCCGCGAGGGCGTCGGCGCCGACCTCCGTCGGCGGCGCGGCCGGCGCCTGCAGCGCCATTTCCTCGGCCGGTGCGGCGGCGCGGAACGCAGCGTTCGAGGTTACCCCTCCGAACATGTCGACGCCGACCGTGACAACAAAGGCCAGGGTCGCCAGCGCCGTCGCCATTTGAAGCAGGGGATAACGAAGCCGGCCGCTGCGGATCCCGGCCATCTCGGGTGTCAGGGTGAAGCTGCGTGGCGGGCGGACCTGCGGGAGGGCGCGGAGCAGCGAGGAGGTGGCGCGGATCTGCGCCAAGGCCTGGCGCAACGCCGGGTCCTGCGCCAGCCGCGCGTCGATGTCGCGGCGCTCAACAGGCGAGAGGGCGCCGTCGGCGTAGGCCGACAGGCTCTCCAGATCTCGCGGGGTGAGACGGCTCAAACGACTCATGACGAAGCCTCACCCTGTAGACGAAAGGCGGGCGGCAGGAGTTCCCCGTGGCGCTGCAGGCAATCACGCAGGCGCGCCCGGGCGCGCGCCAGCCGACTCTTGACCGTCCCCAGCGGTTTGCCGATCGCCGTCGAGACCTCAGCGTAGTCGCAGCCCTGGACATCCGCCAGGACCGCCACGATGCGGAACTCGTCGGGGAGATGGTCCAGGCAGTCCTGGATGGCGCGTACCACTTCAGAACGCTCGGCGAGCCGCTCGGGGCCGTCGGCCGTCGACGCCAGCCATTCCTCGAACTCCGGTGCGCCTTCTTCCGTCTCCGGCGTGAGGTCCTCGAGCGATGTCGTCGGCCGGCGTTTGCGGCGCCGCAGCTCGTCGTAGCAGGCGTTGGTCACGATGCGCAGAAGCCAGGCGCGGAACGAGCCGCCGCGATACGAGCGCAGATTGCGGAATGCGGAGAGGACCGCTTCCTGGGTGGCGTCGGCCGCGGATTCGCCCTCTCCCAGGATGCGCAAGGCAACGTTGTAGGCGCGGGTCTGATGCGCCAGCACGATCTGGTTGAACGCCTCCAGATCGCCTCGCTGTGCCAGTCGCAGCAGTTCAGCCTCGTCCATAGGGCTCCATCATAGCGCGGCGATTCGGAGCAGGCAAGGCGGCGTCCTCGACGCGCCACGCCTTCCCCACAACTTGGGACTTGAGGCGCGACAGCCGCGGCGTGTCAGGTGGCTCGCCGCTTGCCGAGTGCCCCGGCAATCCGGTCGACGGCCGCCCCGACGCCATCCTCGCTACCGACCAGTTTCCCCAGATCGGCCGCTCTCGTCTTCATGGCGGCATCCGTCGTGGCGATCGAGATCGCACGCGCCAACGTCCCGGCGCTGAGGCGCTCGGACGGGTATCGGCGCAGGGCCGGCGCTCAACGCGTGCACCCTGCGGCCCCAGAATGGCTGATCCGAAGCGGTCGGGATCACGATGGTTGGTTTGCCCGCCGTCAGGCCGGCCCCGGTCGTCCCCGCCCCTCCATGATGGACGACCGCCGCCATGCGCGGGAACAGCCACGCGTGCGGGAT
>CAWFSV010000021.1:0-91332 GCA_963818575.1 uncultured Chloroflexia bacterium
GTCGCAGGCAGTGGATCGGGCCACGGCTTGCGCTGCTTGGGGATCTTCAGCCGCTTGGCATCCGCCGCCAGGGCGCCCACCAGCCACATCAGCGTCGAACGCGGCTTCTCGCTGGTCCCCAGTGCCTCCAGGATGGCCTCGGTCGGGTATTGGGGATCGGGCCGATCGTCGGTGTACGGCGAGCCCGCCCAGGCCACCTGCACCTCGGTGAGCACGTCCGTGCCCGCCTGGAGGTAGCCGCGCCCGGCGATTTGCGGCAGGCGTGCCGCGTCGGGCTTGTTCAACAGCTCCTTGCTGTCGTCCGGCGTCTCCATCCGCAGGCAGATGCGGAACTTCATGTTGGCCTTCATCTGATCGCTGACGACGCCGGATGGCCGCTGCGTCGCCAGGATCAGCGTCACCCCGAAGGCCCGGCCCAGCCGGGTGATCTGCTCGAACTGCGTCCGGTACTCCGGATTCGCCTGAATCATCTCGGCGAACTCGTCCACGACCACGAACAGGTGCGGGAACGTATCGGGAAACGGCGAGCCCGGCTTGAGCGTGGGGATGACCTTCTTGCGGTACTCCACCAGGTCGGCGGCGCCCGCCTTGGCCAGAATCGAGGCCCGGCGGTCCATCTCGGCCCGGATGGCGACGAAGATCCGTTCCACGGCGTTGGATTCCAGGTTGGTGGCGACGTCGACGACGTGCGGCAGCTTGCGGAACGGCTCGACGGTGGCCCCGCCCTTGTAATCGACCAGGACGAAGTTGACGATGCGCGGGTCGTAGCGGACGGCCATGCCGGCGATCAGCGTCTGGATCATCTCGGACTTGCCGGAGCCCGTCGTCCCGGCGACCATCCCGTGCACGCCATCGGCCTGGGCCTGGAAGACCAGCGATCGGATGTCGCGGCTGCTGATCAGGCCGATCGGGCCGCGCAACCACTCCTGATTCCCCGGCTGCATCGAGTGGTTCCAGTTTTCGGGAACATGGAGATCGCCCAGCACCCCGATCTCCCGTTTCTCGAGCAACTTGAAGAGCTCCAGGAAGGTGACCGAGCGCGGCAGTTCAGCGGCCGGCCGCTTCCCGCCCAGAGCGGTCCAGACCCTGTCCATCCGCTGGGCCAGGTCCTGATAGACGTCGAACTGATCGACGTCCTGCATCATGTCGGGCTGGCCCGGCACGCCCACCTGGAACTCCAGCGGCAGGATCTTGTCTCTCACCGGGGCGGCGATCAAACCCCGGCCGGGGACGTTCTCGAAGCTGCGGGCGCCGGGGCCGACGATCTCGAGGTACAGCGACGAGTCGGCCTGGGTGAGGGTCAGGCGCTGGGTCAGGAGGTTGTAGAGCTTGTTGCCGAGGTCGTTGGGCGAGTTGGCGGTGATGACGAAGAAGACGCCGAAGGCCCGCCCGTCGCGCACGAGAGCCATCAATTCCGGGATGAGGTGTTCGTAGCTCTCCTTGAGCTCGGCGAAGTTGTCGATGACGACGACGATCTCGGGCAGGACGTCCTTCGGGTTCCGGACGTTATGGTCGGCCAGCGAGAGGTACTTGGCCAGACGCTCCTGCCTCTCGTTGATGAAGTTGCGCAGCATGCGGATCATCTGCTCGACCCGCGCCGTTTCCGAAGAGTTGATCGAGGCCCCCAGGTGCGGCAGGGCGCGGATCGATTTCAGGCCGCCCCGGCCGAAGTCGAGGGCATACATGTGCAACTCGTTCGGCGAACGGGTGACGGCCAGGGCGGTGAGCAGCGTCTTGACCAGCGTGGTCTTGCCGCGGCCGGCGGCGCCGAAGACGACCAGCGGGTCCGTCGACAGATCGATGGTCAGCAGGCGCTGCTCGGCCCGATACGGGTTGTCGACGAAGCCGATGTCGACCGTCACGGGCAGCGGCTCCTTCCAGTCGAAGGTCGGCCACAGGTTCTCGTCGGCGGCGTTGTTGAGCCAGGCATCGATCGTCGGGTTGATGACGATGGTCCGCTCGGGCCCGAGCGTGCGGTCCGTGTTGAGGTAGCGCGCGTCCAGCGGGTCGGTCAGCGACAGGTGTTCGGGCAGCGGGTCGGGCCACGGCTTGGTCTGGACCGGCACCCCGTCTCGCTGCGCACGCACGGCGGCGGTCCCCACGATCCAGTCCAGCACATTGCTGGGCGTTTCCCCGGACCGCAGGCCAAGCGCTTCGGAGATTTCGAGCGCCGAGTACAGCGGCGCATCGGCCGCTGCGCTCGCATCCGGCAGGGACTCGTCGTCCAGCCAGATCACATCCCGCAGGACGACCGTTCGCTCATCGGTGTAGGCGGCGCCCGCCCAGGCCACCTGAATGGGCTGCAACAGGTCGCTGCCGACCTGGAGGAAGCCCCGACCGGCCTTGTTCGGCAAGAAGGTGGCGTCGGGGCGACCGAGCAGCTCGCGTGAGTCGTCCGGCGTCTCGACCCGCAGGCAGGCGCGCAGCTTCATGTTGGCGCGCATTTGATCCGAGACCACACCGGACGGACGCTGGGCGGCCAGAAGCAGCGACACACCAAAGGCCCGGCCCAGGCGCGTGATGCTCTCGAACTGCGCCCGATACTCCGGATTGGCCACGATCATCTCGGCGAACTCGTCGACGACGATGAACAGATGCGGGAACGTCTTCGGGAGGGGATCGTCCGGCGCAAGTCGCGGCACGATCTTGCGGCGGTACTCGACCAGGTCTTTGGCGCCGCTGCGCGCCAGCAGCCCTGCTCGCTCCTCCATGACGGCCTGGATGGCCACGAACATGCGCTCCACCGCGCTGGCCTGCACATTCGTCAGAATGTCCACCACGTGCGGCAGCTTGCGGAACGGCTCAAAGGCGGCGCCGCCCTTGAAATCGACCAGCACGAAGTTGAGGATGCGCGGGTCATACCGGACGGCCATTCCGGCGATGAGCGTCATCAGAAACTCCGACTTGCCGGACCCGGTCGTGCCGGCGATCATGCCATGCACCCCGTCTTCTTTGGCCGAGAAGACCAGGTGGCGGGCCTCGCGACTGCTGACGAGCCCGATGGGAACACTCAACCACTCCTGGTGCTCGGGAACCAGGCTGCGCGCCCAGTTCTCCTGCACCGGGATCTTGTCCACCGTCGAGATGCGACGTCCCTCGATCAGAGACATCATCTGGAGCAGCTCGACGGCCGGGGGCAGATCGGCCCCCGCCGGACGGACCAGCTCCAGGCGCCGCAGCCTGGCGGCGAACTGCTGGCGCGCCTCGACCGGCTTCAACAGGTCGGCGACACCCAGGTAGCGGGGCGTGTTCAGCCCGACCTCGATATAGCGGAAGACCACCTGTTCACCAACGGCGGCGACCTCCACCATCGCCTGGCAGTCGCTCGGGACCTTCGACGGCTCGTCGACGAGGAACAGGACCCCCGCGCCCAGCGTGGGGCCATCCCGATTGAGCGTGGCGATGACGTCCTCGGAAGCCACGTCCTTCAGGGCGGTGTTCGCGGGGGCCTCCCCGAGCAGGTCCACAACGATGAGCAGGAACGGAAGCGTGATCTCCGCCGATCCCTTCCCATCCTCCCGGTCCTTCGTCTCGTTGAGCCGAACCTGCCGCTGGTCCAGCTCAACCTTGATTCGCTTCCAGAAACCGCGGACGTCGGCGGGCTTGGCCGAAAAGCAGAGCTGGTCCGATGGCCGGGGCTTCCCGCTGTCATCGTCGTCCCCGAATCCCCGGACAATGCAGTGAGGCAGCCACTCGGCCCATTCCCAACTGCTGCTCGAGGCGGGATGACCGATGACGTAGAGGCGGGAGTCTTGGGACGAGTGAAAGGTGCAGAAGTGGGCCAACACGGCGCGGGCGAAGTCGGCCGTTTGCGTTGGGCTCTTGCCGAAGATCCCCAGAGAATGGCGCGCGGGCTCGTACAGGCCGGAAAGCATCGCCTGCTTGTCCGAGTCCCGCGGGCCCCGGTCCTGGTCCTCGTCGGTTTCGTCCCGGCTGACCGGCCGCAGTGGGATCGTGATGGGGACGTCGTTGAGGATCTCCGAGTCCGCCGCCAGGCGCAGCCCATCCTTGACCAGCGGCGACGGGTCAACCGTTTCCTCCGCCCCCTCGACCTTGTACACGACGGTGGACTTGCGGCTCCCGATCCCCAATCGCACGATCCCGAAATCGGGGTCGCTCGGGCGTCGCTCCCAGATGCGGGAGCCAAAGCGACTGGTCTCCTTGCGGGCCGCGATCTCGATCAGGGAGGGGACGTCCGGATAGTTGTAGTGGAAGAACATGCGCTGGGTGTTGTGCGACCGCAGCATCTCCTGCCGCATCTCGGCCAGCCGCATCTGGTAGGCGTGCTCCTTCTCGGCGGCGTCCTTCCGTTCCGCCCGCAGGCTGATCACGCCGAAGACGACGGAGGCTCCCATGGCCAGGCCCATGGTGATCACCATGGTCATGTTGCCCGAACCCGAGGCGAAGACGAAGCCGAGGACGGTGATCAGCGGAAGGATGAGCGAGATCAGGGTCTGCAGGGTTGCGCCTGGCTTCTCGGGCGGCTTGGGGATCTTGACCGCACCTGTGGGAAGCTCCGGCTGCATTCGCGGCGGGCGATCGATGTATTCAAGAGGCATGGGAGACACCCCTGTGGCCCAGCGGCCACGTCAATACCTGCTGGCGGTTTCCGGCAAGCATCGCAGCCTAGATTGACTTGCGGGACGTCATGACCTAGAATTGTCGCATTATAGCCTGATGAAGCTGCATGTCAACCAAGGTCGGACCAAGGAGCCGGAAGAAGCATGAACCTCGCCCGGTATTGTGAACGGTGCAAGCGCCTCACGATAGACGGCAACCTTGTGGTGCCAGGACAAGGATTGCCCGGCCGAGCAGGGTTATGCGGTGCTGGGGTACGGCGACTACCTGGGCGACTTGAAGGTCACGAAGCTCATCACCGTGTGGCGCACCGGCGCGCTGTACGAAGCGCTGCGCGGCAAGCAGACGGTGTGGCTGAAAGTGGCTCACGCAGATCCGGAGTGCGAGGACCGGCTGAAGCGGGAGGCGGCCTTCCTTAAATCGATCGGGGCTGTGGCCGGGAAGCCGTCGACCCTGCGGTCCCTGCGCCCCGACCCCTATCCCATCCATCTGAAGCTGTTGCCGCCCTACCCCACGCCCTCCAAACGACTCCACGGCGAGATCTCGTTCCGCGGCGAGCCCAGGGTCTTCGCCGTTCTGCAGCCGGTGCGCGGCTCGCTGCTCAGCGATCGCCTGCTGGAGACCCCGCAGGTGTGGCATTACGAGGCCGCCTGGACCACCGTCACCCTGGCGCGGGCGCTGCGTCCGTTGGCCTCGCGCAACCTGGCGCATCTCTCGCTGACGCCCAATATGGTGATGGTCGAGACGGACGCCGAGGGTCACTGGCATCCGACGCTGCTGGATTTCGGCTGGCTCTGGGACGGCAGCCGCGACGGAACGTACCTGGAGGGCTTGATCCCGCTCTGCGCACCCGCCTACAGCGCGCCGGAGGTCCTTGCCGCGCGCAGTACCTCCGTCGGGCCCGCCGCCGACACGTACACCCTCGGCCTGGTGCTCTACGAGATGCTCGCCGGCCACCCGGCCTATGAGCCGTTGTTGAAGCGCGATGACCAGGTGCGGCGCGTGGTTGCGCAGAATCCATCGCCCCCGCCCATCGATCGCCCGGAACTTGAAGCCTCCGGGGTCGTCAAGCTGGTGGCCAAGGCGATCGCAGCGGGCGACCGCTATCCGACCGTGCTGCACCTGGCCCAGGCACTCACGTCGGTGTATGGCTCGCCGCCGGAGACGCGGCCCCTGCCGGCCGGGACCAAGGTGCTGATCGGCGTGGCCCTCTCGTCCTTGCTGTGCATTGCCCTCTTCGTCGCGTATCTGCTCCTGCAGGTCGTGCTGAACCGCTGAACAAGCGAGGGCGGGCCCGCAGGGCCCGCCCTACGCTCCTCACCACCGCGGAACGGCACTTATCCGCCGTCCGTCAGCCTTTCGGTCAACGCAGTGAAGCCGCGCGAGAGCTCACACGACGGCTATCACTTCGTGCCGAAGTAGCTCTTCCCCTCAAAATCGCCGTTCTTGTGGTCTTGAACGGCCTGATCGAGATCGGTGCCGAACTCCTTCAACGTCTCGGCGAGCTCCTTGGACTTCTTCTTCATGGCGTCCTTGCAGCGACCGAAGTACTTCGCCAAGCGGCGGGAACCACAGAAACTGCTTGCTTCCAGGGCCGTCGAAGATCGCCGACCAGCGATCTTCCCGATGGTCGTGACGACGTCCGCCTGCTGTCTGAATCCCTTCGCCGTGCTCTGCACCACGGGGTAGTCCATCTGGACAACTTGTCCGGCCATGTCGGTTCTCCTTCGCTGCAAGGTATCCGAAACGCGCTACGGGTAGATCTTGCGAACAGAGGTCGGAGAACCCGCTGGCCAACCCGGAGGCCTTCTTGTCGCCGCTCGAGGCCGTGTCGCTGCGACTTGGTGAGGTTGACCTGGACCCCTGTGAACGCCAGCGCCAGTTCGATGAACTTGGGCATCAGTTTGCGGAGAATGTCGGCGTTGAACTCATCGGCGTCGCCACCGATCCAGGCCGACTGGATCTTGGGTCCGTAGGCCTTGACGAGCGATTGGACCTGTTGCGTTTGCGTCGCTCTGCTGGCCGAACTTGCCGCCACCATCCGCCACTTGTCCGATGTTCATGAAGAATGAGTTTCCGAAACCTGCCATGGCAACTATATCCTCCTGGCTAAGGAGCCAACTAGTTCCGGAATCGGGTCTTGGCCGTCTTGACGCCGTCCTCGAGCGCTTGCTGCGGGCGCCATCGACATCCGTCGCCAGTTCGCCCATCTTGGCGGAGAGCTTCTTGAGCGCTTTCGTCAGAGGGCCGTTGATGGCGGCGACCATCGTCTGCCCGGCTTCCCCTTGGAGCCCGCCGCCTTCCATGTCTTTCCCGACCTGCGAGACCACCTTGATCGTATCTTCAAGCTGCTTGCTGCGCCGCCGTGAACTCCTTGTTCATCGCTCTCATGGTGTCATAGTTCATTCGTACTTTTTCGGTCATGGTTCCCTCCTACATGCGCGATCGACCAGGCGAGGTCTGACTCAGGTTTAGGCATTCCCGAACTTGTTGAGGATGTCCGTGAAGAGGGACTGATGGAGGCTTCGGTTTCGTGCTGGATCTTCTCGATTTCCTTCGAGACCCTGTCGCCCTCGGCCATCGCGGTCTGCAGCTTCTTCATGGCGGGGATGACTTCACTGTCCATCTCGTTGAAGAACGCCGTCGCGCGCCTTCCCCGATCCAATCACCGCCCTCGGAGCTGCTCGACCACTTTGGTCAACTTCTGAGTCGTTTGCTGGACCGCCGTCTCTTGCCCTCGGAACGAGTTCTGGTACTTCTTCATCGCTTCGTAGCTGACCCGGATGAGCGGCCATCATGGAACTCATTCGCACACCTCCTCGTGCTTGCTCGCGGTTTGCACGCGAGCGAAGAATGCGGCCTTGGTGGATCTCTCAGCGCAGTTCGTGGGTCGCGTGGCCGGAATCCCTGAAGATGACAGGCAATAGGCTTCCTCCTTCATCTGGGATGATGTTCGTGCCTGTGACATTGATACCACGTCCGGTGTCCCGTCCGAAAGGGGCGGCGTTCCCGACCCATCGGGAAGCTCTTCCCGCCATCCCGAGAGGGCTCTCCGCACGCGTGGCGCTCCTTCAAGCCAGGACGTCCCGTCAGCTCGACAACTGACCCTTGCGGCGGCCCTCCAGGCGCCCCGGAGCGGCGGGGTCCCACCAACCTCCGCCCCCAGGAGCGAGCCCGGCGGAGACCGCCCGGTCCAAGGGGCTGAAGTCCATGCTTCCGCCATCCCCGGACCCCGAGCCTCCGACGCCACGCAGGTCCATGCACTCCCCGACGTCGGACTGGCACCCTCGCCCGAGCGGCCTATAATGGGTACGGTCCACAACGCCGAGCAATTCATCGCCGCTTGTGAGGCTCGGAACACTGTCCGCGCCTCGGTGGGAGACCGGGTTGGCCATGATCCCCGACACCAGCCCAGAAAGTCCGGGCCAGCTTGCCCGCCTGGCTGACCGGTTGCACGGCAGTCTCGATCCGCACGACGTCATGCCGATGGTCGCCACGGTCGTTGCGCAGGGCCTGCCGGCGCGCTATGTCGCCATCTACCTCAAGCGCTTCGACGCTGAGGAGCTCCTGCTCGTCGCCGAGGGCGGGGCCGCGACAGGGGAATCCGAGCTCTCCCCCTCTCCGTCGTGCTGCTGCTGGGACGGTGGACGACCGCCCCGCCACCCGATCATCGAATGCGCTGGCTTTCCCCCTGCTCTACAAGTCCGAAACGGTCGGGCAGCTGATCGTGGTCATGGACGACAACCGCCAGCCGACCTCCGAGGAGAGCCGTCTCGTGGAGGCGATCGCCGGCGGAGCGGGGGCTGCCGCCCAGGTTGTGCGGCAGGCGCACGTCCTGCAGTTGGCGCGCGAGCGTCTGGTGCTGGCGCGCGAGGAGGAACGCCGCCGTCTTCGACGCAACCTGCACGACACCATCGGACCGACCCTGTCCGCGCTCAGCCTGAAGGCCGGCGCCGTCCGCAACCTGATCCAGGAAGATCCCGGCGCCGCCCAGGAGGGGATGAACGAGCTGCGCCAACAGATCCAGAGCGTGATCACCGACATCCGCCGCGTCGTATACGACCTGCGACCACCGGCGCTGGACGAGTTGGGCATCATCCCCGCCATCCGGGAACAGGCTCGGCAGTTCTCGATTGGCGGGCTCCAGGTCCTCGTCGACGCACCCGACGAAATGCCTGCGCTGCCGGCCGCCGTCGAGGTCGCCGCCTACCGGATCGTGCTGGAAGCCCTGGCCAACGTGGGTCGGCATGCCCACGCCCATCAATGCCGGATCTTCATCGGGGTCGAGGATCGGGTCAACATCGAAGTGACAGATGATGGGATCGGGCTCCCCGTGGGCCACCGGGCTGGCGTCGGGATCACCTCGATGCGTGACCGGGTCTCCGAGCTGGGGGGAAGCTTCATGATCGAGTCGCCCCCCGAAGAGGGAACGCGTGTTCTGGCCACGCTTCCCCTCGGTCCTCGGCCTCTGGGCTGGGTGGCGGAGGCCCGCGGTCCGGACGACACCCCGCATGTGAACGGCACGGCCCAGACGTGATGGCGCAGAAGCGGATCCGGGTCCTGCTGGCTGACGATCACCACATCTTCCGGGAAGGCTTGCGCGCCCTGCTGGTCTCGGCGTCCGACCTGGAAGTCGTCGGCGAAGCCGGCGACGGGAATGAGGTGGTCGCCAAGGCCGCGGAGGTCCGACCGGACGTCATCCTGATGGATCTTCAGTTGCCGGGGCTCAACGGGGTTGAGGCCACGCGCCGGATCCTGGCCTCGCAACCGAAGGTCAGCGTGCTCGTGTTGACGATGTTCGAGGACACGGATACGGTCCTGGCCGCCATGCGGGCCGGGGCACGGGGCTACCTGCTCAAGGACACGCATGAGGAGGCCCTGTTGCGCTCGGTTCGGGCCGTGGCCAACGGTGAGGCGTTGTTTGGCCCGGCGGTGGCTGAACGCCTGATCCAGTACCTGGCAGCGGCTACGCCTCCAGCTGAACCACACGCCTTCCCCGAGCTCACCGGCCGGGAGCTGGAGGTCCTCTCGCTGCTCGCCCAGGGGCTCACCAATCAGGCGGTGGCCGACCGCATGGGCATCAGTCTGAAGACGGCCCGCAACCACGTGTCCAACATCCTCGGCCGCCTCCAGGTGGCCGACCGGACGGAGGCCGTCGCCCGGGCGCGCGCGGCCGGGCTCGGATCGGAGAAGAAGAGCCGCCTATAGTCGGTAGCGGCACCCCTGGCGAGCGTAGTCGGGGAGCTCAGGAGGATTGGCGCCCCACGTTGCGCCTGGGGGTATGCCAAGCCCGATTTCATCGGTCGTTGTTGAACTGCGAAAGGCCACGAGCAGGCGTTGCGCTGCCAGGTGTCTTTCCGCCGCCCAGTTTCCTACCCTGAACCCAGCCCAACGGCGCATCAGATGCCCTGCAGTCGCCGCCGGATCCTGCAACAGCCTCATTCGTGGGTTTCCTGGCCCGCGCTCCTGAGCGAATCAGTCGCCCGAGTTCATCACGAATCAATAAGGGGACTCCGCCCGGGTCCAAAGCCGGTCGCGGGAGCACTCCGGAGCGAAGCGGAGGAGCAAGTCCCACCGTCGCCTCCTGGAGAACGGCCTTCAGCGACACGCGATCAGCCGTCAGCCCAGATGGCCGTGCTGACGGCTGATTGCTGAACGCTTAGAGCTCGCCTGAGGGCTCGAAAGGTCCCCGGAAAGGAAGGAGAACCTCATCGCGCCTTCTTCGATTACGTTCAAGGGGCACGGGAGTCAATGACGGTTAAGGGTCTTGGACTCCCAGCATTGAGCCCCGCCCTGGTGGATCATGGGCGGAGCCCCGCGCCAAGCGTCCAACTCGACGGCGGGCTTGCGCCATGAGGAGGACGCGCCGACGTGGGGCGGATCCGGCTCTCGCCCTGATTCGTTCCCTATGCTTCGATGGCGTTGAAGATGTCGGTGTTGCTGATGATCCCGACGATCTCCTTGCCATCAAACACAGGTGCCCTCCGGATGCCCGCGTTGTTAAAGAGCCTTGCGCAGTACTTCAGCGCGAGACCCGGGGAGACCATGATCACAGGCTTGGTCATGATCTCGTGGACCTTGACAGTCTTCGGATCCTTTCCCGGATCGACGATCTTGCTCACGATGTCTTTTCGAGTCACGATCCCCCAGGCATCTTCGTGCGTCCTTCGGTTGACCACCAGGCTGGAGACCTTCTTCTGTCGCATCATCGCAATTGCGCTGGCCGCGGTCTCGCTTCCATCAATGGTCGCCACGTTCTTGTGCATGACATCGGCGACTTTCTTGAACCGTACGGTCTCAAGAACCTTGCTGGCCATCCTGCCTCCTCCTTTGTTGCGCCTGGCATCTCGCCGAAGGGCCGGCTGAGCGCCACAGCTATTGTGGCACATTAACGTGCCCGAAGACAAGCGACTCGGATTGGCCCCCGGCAGGGCCCAGCCTGCCACGGCGTCGGGCCAGACTTGCAATGCTGTGGGCCACCGAATCCACAGAGACTGTCACCCCACTCCTGGTGGATCCGATCCTTCCAGCAACAAGGCGGACTTGGACTATGACTATCGTCTTGGACCAGAGTTCTGATTAGCTGAGGCCCCAAGAGGGGATGACTCGCGCTGCCAGCGGCCTCTCACAATGCCCGTCGGGGGATCGGATTGCGGCAGACACCGGTTGTGGATCCAGCTATCCCGGTGGCTGGACTCTCATGTGCACCGTCTCAGCGAGAGCGAGACGAATTCGGGGCTCAGTGCTATGACGCGCTTCGGCGGCCTCGAGGGTCACGCGGCCATCCTCAGCGCCTGAATGTGCTGGCGGCGGCGCGCCTCCAGCGTTCTGCGTTTGAAGTCCTTCGCGTCTCGGCAGAACCTCCTTGACCATCCCGAAGTAGACGTCGGCCGGCGTGATGGACGGGGCGAAACGCGGCAGGATCGCAGTTGGTCAATCACTACGTCATTCTCCGTCGCCTGACTCCAGAAGTCGGTCAAGGGTCTGGGTCCGCCGGGTACCACGGAAGCAGCAGACCCTCACACGGAATCCGGCCGAAGGCGCGCAAGGGCCTGCGGCAACCTCGGGCGAACTGCATCGCCAAGTGCCATCACCGTGAAGGGGATCGAGGGTCCGAAATTCGGGGCTGAGCTCGTCTTCGCCGATCCGCCAGCCGCGATCCCTTGACGCCTGGGGCCATCCGGGAAGGCCTCGTTCACCCGGTTTGCGCCCTTGCCCGCGCCGACCTCGGGTCAGCCCGGGACGAAGGAAGCCTCGATCTGTCCCTCGGTCGGCTGCCCCGGGATCTCATAGCGCTTCGACAGGAGCCGGTAGGAATTCGAACGCATCGCCAGCAGGGTGACCACCAGGCCGATCCATCCGGCGACGATGAACAAGAGTCCGATGCCCCGATCGACCCCGGTGCCGAACCAGGGCCCCAGCGCCTGTACGCCCGCTCCGGTCGTCATGAAGGGAATGAAGAATATCTGGGCGATCGGCCCGATCAGGAACGCGGTGATCGGGGTTGCCGATTGCTCGACGGACTGGGCAAATCCGAAGACCCTGCCCTGCCGTTCGGGCGCGACGACCGCTTGCAGGACGGTCTGCTCGGCCGCCTCGACGATCGGGATCAGGCAAAGCCAGACGAACATCCCGACGGCGAGGAGCGTGATCGATGCCTGAAGCGGGAACACGATGCAGATCATCCACATGGCGGCGTTGGCCAGAAGGAGCATCCGCATCGGATTGCTGCTCAGTCCCTTGCGAGCGACCACCAGCCCTCCCACAATGAACCCCAGGCTGAGAACACCCCACAAGGACCCCCACGCCTGCACGGATACGAGCAGCAGGCCGTAGGCGTCCATCAACGACATGAAGATTCCGCCCAGGAAGTTGTTGAAGGTGTGGAAGAGGATCAGGCCGAGCAACCCCGGGACGAGCTGGATCGCACGGACCGTCCCGCGTAGGTCGACCCCGCTCCCAGGAGCGCCGGGCTGCTGCCTCAGGGAGGCCGGCAAGTCGGGGACCGACAGTGTCCTCAGGTGCAGCATGACCACGATCATCAACCCGATCGCCAGCCCGAGCATCCACGTCATCCCAAGATAGCCAACGGCCAGGCCGCTGAAGATCGAGGCGGCCATGAAGGAAACACCCGTGGCGGTGCCCACCACGCCGTTGGCCCGGTCCCTTCTGTCCTCAGGAACCATCACCGTGACCAGCGTCGAGAGGGCGATGCCGCGCAGGTTTCCCGCCATCGCCCCGACCAGCGTCAAGACGATGAAGGCCCACAGGTGACCACTCGCCGGGTCGGCCATTCTGCCCGGCGGGGAGAAGATGTACACCAGCGCCGCCAGGATGTAGAGGACCGTCGAGGCGAGGCTCGAGATCATCATCGCCGTCTTCTTGGGGTAGCGGTCGACGATCGATCCGAGGAAGAATCCGGAGAAGGCGATCGTCAGGGTGAAGACGCCGGCCATGATGGACGTGGCGACTACGGATCGCGTTTGCAGGAAGACCCAGAAGGTCACCGCAAACCAGACGAAGTTGTTGATCACCGATGCGACCAGCGTGTTGCCGAGGGCTGCGTAGAAGGGTCTCATCTCCAAGCCTATCTCCCAGCGCATTGATGCTCGCGGCGTGGTCCGCCGCGGGTCCGATGCGCGCCCGCCCCTCCGATCGGGCGCCAGGGCCCCCGCGCTTCCCTGCCTCGCAGGACCCTTTTCGGACTATCTATATCTAGTTTATCATGGGCAGGCCTGCCGCCATGGTTTGCGACCGGGACACATGCAGACCGATCCTGGCTGGGGATTGCCCAGAACGAGGCCGGGGGCCACACCGGCGGATCACGTCAGCGACCGAGCCTGGTCCGCCCCGCATGTGGGTGAACCCGGCCTCCCGGCCGACTGCTGGCGCCGCATGCCTTGGTCATGTGTGGGACTCTGGCCGGGTCATTCGGCCGGACCCCGGGCTTGGCGGTGAGCCGGGGTTGCTCGGGAAAACCCATGGTCCAGTTCCGGCCATGGCCAGGCTCGCAAGACCGGACGAGTACTTCCGCCTCGGCTTGTCCTCCCGGGGCCTACACAGGAGACATACGATGACCATTGAAACCAAGACCATCAGTGACTTGCGTCGCAGCCTGAAGGGCCGGGTGATTGGACCGCAGGATGCCGACTTTGACTCGGCCCGTACCGTGTTCTACGGCGGGATCGACCGCCGACCGGGGGCAATCGTCCGTGTCGCCGACACGAACGACGTCTCCCGTGCCGTCTCCTGGGCACGCGAGACCGGCGTGGAGCTCGCCATCCGCAGCGGCGGACACAGCTTCGCCGGCCACAGCAGCTCCGAGGGCGGTCTCGTGCTCGACCTCAAGGACATGCGGGCGCTGGAGCTCGATCCGGCTCGCCGTCAGGCATGGGCCGAGGCGGGCTTGACGGCAGGCGAGTACACGATCGCTGCGGGCGCCCATGACCTGGCCACGGGCGTTCGGCGACACCGCTACGGTAGGCATCGGCGGTCTCACCCTCGGCGGCGGCGTCGGATATCTGTCGCGCAAACATGGCCTGACGATCGACAACTTGTTGGCGGCCGAAGTGGTGACCGCAGATGGCACGCTCGTTCACACCGACGCGGAGACACATCCCGATCTCTTCTGGGCGATCCGCGGGGGCGGCGGGAACTTCGGAGTCGTGACGAAGTTCCTGTTCCGGCTCAACCCCGTGCCGGCGTTCCTCGGCGGGATCCTGATCCTTCCGGCGACCCCCGAGATCCTCGCCGCCTTCGTCGCCGAGGCCGAGGCCGCTCCCGACGAGTTGTCGACGATCGCCAACGTCATGCCCGCGCCCCCGATGCCGATGATCCCGGAGGAGCTCCACGGCCGGCTGGTCGTCTTCGCCATCATGGCCTACGCCGGCGAGGTCGAGGCGGGTGAACGAGTGCTGGCGCCCTTCCGCAGACTCGCCCCTCCGATCGCCGACCTGGTCCGCCCGATTCGCTACCCCGAAATCTACCTCCCGGAGGAGGAGGGCTACCATCCGACGGCGGTGGCTCGCACGCTGTTCGTCGACACGATCGATCGCGGGGTCGCGCAAGACATCCTTGCCCGACTCGCAGCCTCGGATGCGCCGGTGAGAGTGGCGCAAATCCGAGTCCTCGGAGGAGCCATGGCGCGAGTCCCGGTCGAGGCGACGGCCTTCGCCCACCGAACGAGCCGGATCATGGTCAACGTGGCCGCTTTTTACGCGGGGCAGGAGGATCGCGCCTTGCGTGAGGCGTGGGTCGCCGATTTCGAGACGGCACTCCGTCAGGGGGATCAGGGCGCCTACGTCAACTTCCTCGGCGACGAAGGTCCGGTGCGAGTTCGCAAAGCGTACCCCGGACCCACATGGGACCGACTGACGGCCATCAAACGCCGGTACGACCCGACCAACCTCTTCCACGTGAACCAGAACATCCCCCCGAACGGGGCTTGAGCGTCGGCGCAGATCCGGCGAGCCTCCCATCCGAGCGCCGCCCTCCCTGCCCTCCCGCCTGAAGGAGCGAAGACGGCGTCCGCGCGGACGCCGTCTTCGCTCGAGAGTGGCCGGGCAGGGCCGAGCTGGCTGCTTGCCATCATCGGGGCGCCCGATCTCGACGTCGCCACACGGTCACCGCGCAACCCGCGTTTCGATCAGGCTCTGATGCCGAGATCCAACCGCCCGGAGCTGGCTGTTGCCGAAAGCCTTGCGGCAGACCTGATCATGCCTCCGCGCCTGAAAGCTGCGAGCCTTAGGCGTCCGGGAAACCCGGAGCCAGTACGTGCTTCGTGGGGTTTGACTCGAGGCTCGACGGACAGCGCGCAGCGGGGATCAGCGCGGCGGCGGTGACGAACTCGTCACCGCCTGGGCGCGCGCACGCAGCGCGGACAGGCGCTGACGGATCTCGGTCAGGCTGGCTTCTGTCCTGGTCATCCGCTCGCGCTCGGCGTGGACGAAACGTGTGTAGGGGGCGACGCCGTCCTTCAGCCGGGCGACGGCGCTCTCCGACTCCTGGTTGAACTGGGTCGTGAGCGCGCCCAGCAGCTTCGCTCGGAGGGCCCGCATCTTCTCCTTGTAGTTGTCTTTGGCTTGCTTGCGCTTGTACGGGATGACGAAGAAGCCGAGCACGGCCAGCGTGCCGGCGGCCAGCATGCCGGTGATATCGACGGCGGAAGACGCAACCACCAGCGTGACCAGAGCGCCCAATCCCACTGCCCCGGCCTCCAGCAGCGCCGTCTGCGCCACCGCCGCCTCGACGCTCGCGGCGAGTTGGCTGGCTTCCTGATTGCGGTCGTAGGTCTCGACGATCGACTGGACGGTCCGCCCGACGCTATCGATCAGCTCGCGGCGGCGGGTATCTCGCGGCCCCAGGCTCTCGCCGACCGTGAGCTCGATGTTGCGCGCCCGGCGGCGCTGCAGGTGGGTCATGACCTGCTGCCACTCGCGCAGGTCCTTCTGCACCAGCCAATCGATCAACCGCTGAACCTGCGCCTCGATCTGCTGCGGGACGTCGGCGAGTACCTGCTTCTCAAACTGCGCACGTACCTTGTCCCCGCGCGCCAGATCCTTGATCCGGGTCAGGCGCAGTGTGCTGTCGAAGAAGTCGAGGCCGCGCTGCTCGAGCCGGTGCAGGATGGTCTCGACTTCGGCCAACCGCGGCGGGAGCTCACTCTCCAGCTCGCGCTCGTATGCCGTGATGACGCTCTCCAGCAAGGCGACGGTCTGGGCATCCTCGCGTGCCGCCTCGGCCTCCTCCCGAACCGTCGCTTCTGCCTGCGCGGCGAGGTTATCCGCCACCCCCAACGGGTTGGTGAACTTGAGCGCCAGGCGCGTGGCGTCGTCCAGGGTCGCGGCGATGTACTGCTCCAGGTCGTCGAGGCGGCTGGCGTCCTGGAACTGGCGGCGCTGTTCGGGGTCGGCGGTGTCCCAGGCGCGCTGGGCCAGCCGGGCGGAGACCGGAAACAGCTCGGGGGCATCGCCCAGCACGTGGGTAGCGTGTTTGAGCACGAAGTCGCTGACGTCCTGCAGGGCCGCATCCCCTTCCAGGATGTCGGCCTTGTTCAGTACGAACACGACCTTCTTCCCCCAGGCGAGGATGCGTTCCAGGAACTGGCGCTCGCTCTCCGTCATCGGCCGGTCGGCCGAGGTGGCGAAGATCACCAGATCGCTGCGCGGGACGAATTCTTCCGTCAGCCGCTCGTGCCGGCGGATGACCGCATTGGTGCCCGGCGTATCGACGATATTCAGCTGCTTCAGGAGCGGCAGCGGATGGGTGAGGATGGCGAAACCCTCGTCGACGATTTCCTCGGCCGCTTGTTCGCCCCACTTCACCAGCGTGACCCGCGAGGTCGTCGGCGTCGCGCCCTCGGGCAGCACCTTCTCACCCAGCAAGGCGTTCACCAGCGCGCTCTTGCCGGCGTTGAACTCCCCCACGACGACGAGCAGGAACAGCTCGTCGAGCTGCAGGATGGCCTTCTGCAGCGTCGCCAGCGAGGCGGCCGGCACCTCGAGATCGGCGAGGGCCTGGCGAATCTCGGCCAGGGCTTCCTTCTCGTCCCGAAGGAAGCGGGCTTGTGGCTCCGTGAGCAGTTGCGATCGCATGCCGAAGTCCCCGGTCGAATGGGCAGCGCTGAGCTCGCCCTTCGTCGCGCGGGATTATACCGACAATCCACCCTCGAGGTCGGCCGTGCGTGAGGGGAGGCCTGAAGTGCAACGGCCCATGCGCTGGCCCACCCCCGGCCCGCGACGCGCTTTGGGTAGACGAACGAGTGGACCGAGCCCATCGCACCGCCTCGCCGGCAGACACGCGGGCGCCGTTGCGACCGACGCCGCCGAGGGCGGACTCCCGGCCTAGTCGCTCAGGATTCGCGTGACATCTTCAAACACCTGCAAGACCCGCTCCGCCTCCGACTCGGTGAGGACCAGCGGCGGCTTGATCTTGACCACGTTGCCCATCCCGCCGTACTTCGAGTGGCCGAACAGCACGCCGCGCTTGAAGCCCTCTTCGACGAAGCGCGCCGTCTTCTTCGCGCGCCGGCTCTTTGGTCTCCCGGTTCTTCACCAGCTCGATTCCGATCATCAGGCCCGGCCCGCGCACATCGCCGAGCAGCTCGTACTTGTCCTGCATCTCTCGGCAGCCGCGTCGTGAAGTACGCGCCGATCTTGCGGCAGTTCTCCAGGTGGTGCTTCGTCCTCCATCACCTTGAGCGTGGCCAGGCCGGCGACCATCGAGATCGGAAAGTGCCCGAAGGTGAAGGAGTGATCGCCCGGTTCGAAGCCGCGCAGGACGTCTCGCTGCAGGCTGCCCGGCCAGCGGGAATCCGCCTCCAATCGCCTTCCCGAAGATCAGGATGTCCGGGATCGTCTGGTAGAGATCCGCGGCGAACATCGTCCCCAGGCGACCGAAACCGGTCTGGATTTCATCCCAGATCAGGAGCATGTCGTAGCGATCACACAGACTGCGCAGCGCCGGGTAGGCCGCCTCCGGGAAGGGGATCATGCCTCCGCTGGCCTGGATCGGTTCCATGACCAGCGCCATCGGGCGCTCGTCGAGCGAGTTCTCGATGAACTTGCCGATCATCTCGACGCAGTACAGGTTGCAGGCCGGGTAGGTCTTCGCGTACGGACATCGATAGCAGTAGGGCTGCGGCACCCTCAGCCGGTTCCCGACGTACTGGAGAAACGGTGTGGGGTGCGGGTAGGAGAGGTCCATGGTGGCGAGAGATCGCCCCGAATAGCCGTCCCAGAAGCTGAGGAAGTACTTGCGCCCGGGCTTGTTGCGAATGGCGAGCTTCATCGCCCCTTCCACCGCCGACGAACCCATGAGCGTATACGTCACGCGGTTGAGGTCCCCCGGGGCGAGCTCGGCCAGCTGTTTCGAGAGCAGGAGCTTGGGCACCGTGTCGAAGTTGGTGCGGACGTGGGTGAAGTACTCCAGCTGCGCCCGGACGGCGTCCATGATGAAGGGGTGACACGCCCCAACGTCCAAGGCTCCAGGCCTGCGAGGTGCAGTCGAGGTACTCGGCGCCATCGTCGGTCCAGAACGTGGCGCCGCGCGCCTTGGCATACAACTTCGGCACCGCCGTCCCCACCGAGCCTCCCATCAGCGCGTTGCCGTCCCGCTTCGAGATCCTCGGTAGGGGTGCTCTGGTACATCTGGTGAAGCCAGCCTGCTCCGTCTGCCACGAGTGTGAACTCCTTTGTCCCGCCCTGACTCGGATCTGCCCGCCTCTCGGACCGGGGATTCCCCCGCTCTGCGGCCGGAGGATCCCGTCCTATAGATGAGGGACGATCCCTCCCGGATGGTGCCGGATGAACTCCTGCCTGGCTGTTCCCTTGAGTTCCAGGACCGCCCAGACCAGCGCGTCACAATAGGCGGCCATGGCCAGCGAGGAGCCCACGGACATCGTGCCGTCGTACGGGTCGATGTCCGGTTCTGTTTCGAGTTTGAGAACGATCGTGCTCAGGCGCCCGAGGCGCGAGTCCGGGCGCGCGGTAAGGGTGAGGATTTGCGGCTTGCGCGCCGAGGCAATCTCCGCCAGCGTGCAGGTCTCCTCGGTCTCGCCGCCGCGCGAGATCAGGAACAGCACGTCCGAGGCCGTGACCGCGGCGGAGCTTCCATGCAGGCTGTCCCCGCTGTGCAGAAACAACGCCGGGCATCCGATACACGAGAGCAAGTGTGCGAACCGCTTGGCGACCATCCCGGTGGTCCCCACGCCGGAGGTGATCACGTGCCCGCGGCAGCCCGCCAGGGCGCGGGCGGCGCTCTCGAAGGTCGGACCCAATTGGGAGGCGGCTGCCGCCAACGCCTCGCCCGCCTCTCGCATTCGGTCTTGCCCAATCCTGATCAAGTCCATCGGCTCCTCCGGCGCCGCCCTGGGCGACGCACCTCCCGAACACATGAGCTTAACCAGACGCCCTTGCTCGCCCACGGCCCGGGACGCCCGCGGTGGCGATCCGATCGTACCTGCGGCTCTGACAGGCCCGGAGGCGACACCCTCCCGCAGGCCCCCATCGACACTCGATTCGACCGGACGAATTCCAGGCCGTCGATGGCGGGATCATCGCCCAGAGAGAACGGGCCGCCCGATCGGGTCGCCCTTCCAAATCGACGTCAGGCCCGCCCGGAGCCGGCCGCGACGCGGTGCATGATCGGGCGGACGGCCGGGTACAGATCTCGATACAACGAATAGGCGGGCGCATAGGCCGCATGGCGTTGCGGATCAGGTTCATACGTGCGCACCGGTCGAACCATCTCCGAGGCGGCTGTCACCAGGTCCGGGTACAGTCCGAGGCAGGTCGCGGCCGCGACGGCGCAACCTACCAGGCAGGCGTCCTCACTGGAGGTGACGGTGACCCGGGTATTGGCGGTGTCGGCGTGCATCTGCAGCCAGACCTCGCTTCGGGCGCCGCCTCCCGATGCCCGGATCTCACGGATGGGAACGCCTGCGTGATCCAGCGCCTCGAGGATGTGGCGGTTGCCAAAGGCCGCGGACTCCAAGAGCGCCCGGTAGACGTGCCCCGGAGTGTGGAAGAGCGTCAGCCCCACCAGTGCTCCCCGCGCCAGGGGGTCGCGGAGCGGGGTTCGGTTTCCCTGCCAGTAGTCCAGCGCGATCAGTCCCTCGCCGCCCGGCGCCAGCCTGTCGGCGAGCGAATCAAGAGTACGCGTAGAGCCGACATTCTTCTGGCCGCCGCTTCTTCGAAGACGCTGGGGGGCGCCATGTTGTCCTTGTACCAGCGCAGGATCGAGCCCGTGGAGACCTGCCCCATCTCGAGCAACCATCGACCGCGCAGCACGGTGTCCTCGAACGGACCCCAGAATGCCGGATCGAAGACAGGCTCGCTCCGTCTGGGTCAGCTGGACCGAGGACGATCCGAGGATCAAGCCGAGCTGACCCGGCTGCAAAGCATCCAGCCCGAGCAGGCCGACATGGGCATCGATCCCTCCGGCTGCAACCGGGATCCCGGCGGACCAGCCCCAGGGCATCGGCGGCTTCCTGCGTCAGCGTGCCGGCACGCTCCCCGATTGCCAGGATCCGTTCCGGCCACTGGCCTGCGCCTGCTCCAGCCCAATCGCCGAGAGCAGGGAACGGCGGCCACCCGCCAGCGAGGGAACGTAGTGCCACAAGTCGGTGCAGCTGACACAGCGAGAGCGTCCATTCGCCGGTGAGTTGGTAGGTGAACCAATCGAGGGCTTCGACGAGCCAGCGTGCGGTGGAGAAGACCTGCGGCTCGTGCTCGCTTGAGCCACAGCAGGCGGGGCAGCATCCACTCGACGGATTCCCGGCCGCCGCCGTACGCGCAGCACGGGGTCGCCCGTCCGCTCGATCGCCTGCGGCCTCGGCCGGTGGCGCGCGCATCCATCCACAGGATCGCCGGCCGAAGCGGGCGGCCCTGCGCATCGGCTGCCACGAGCGTGGAGGCAAACGCATCCAGGCCGATGGCCGCCACATCTGCGTGGCGAGGCACCGGCGCTGGGCACAGGCAGGCAGGCACGGCGACGTCTGTGCCGCTCGCCACCAGTCGTCGGGATCCTGCTCGGCCCACTGGGGCTTGGGGAAACGGGTCGGGTACGACTGATGGCGCGCGTGCCAAGCACGCTGTCCGTCCGGGGCGACCAGCCCGGCACGCAGGCTTTCGGTCCCGATGTCGATCGAGAGCAGCAGCACCGCGAGCTCCGCCTCGGATCAGCCGACGACAGACTGAAGCGCCTGGTCGAACGAGCGCCACGACGTGGTCGATCTGCGCCGGTTCGATGACCAGCGCAGGCTGGATGCGGAACACATTTCCCTTCGGGCCCGGAGTAGGTGACCATCACGCCTCGTCGCAGCAGGTCCTCCTTGATCCGCGCCATTTCCTTCTTGCCCAGCGGCTCCTTCGTCGCCCGGTCGCGCGACCAGCTCGAGCCCGCCCATCAGCCCCTTGAAGCGGGCATCGCCAACGTAGCGGCTGGCCTGCATGTGCCAGCAGGCCCGTCCACCAACCGCCTGTCCCATGGCGGCGGCGTTCTCCCAGAGCTTCCGCTCCAGGATCACCTTCGTGGCCGCCAGCCCGGCGGCGCAGGCCAGGGCGTTGCCGGCGAAGGTCGGCGCAGCCGAGGTATGGAAGGTGCCTGCGATCTCCGCTCGCGTCAGCACGGCCCCCGAGGGGATGCCTCCGCCGGTGTTCTTGGAGATCGCCATGATGTCCGGGACCACGCCTTCATGGTCGCAACCCCACATGCTGGCCGGTGCGGCCGAAGCCGGCCATGATCTCGTCGACGACCAGCAGCAGGCCGTGGCGGGTGCAGATCTCGCGCACCCGGGTCAGCCAGCCGTCGGGCGGGACGATGCCGCCGCGACCCTGGACCGGCTCGACGATCACCGTGCCGACGTCGCCCTCCCGATGGCGGAGATGCCTTCGTTCTTGACGATGGCCTCGATCTCGTTGGCGCAGCGCAGGTCACACGCCGGGTAGGTCAGCCCGAACGGGCAGCGGTAGCAGTACGGGTGCGGGGCATGACGCACGCCCGGCTCGAGCGGGCCGAAGCCCTTCTTGTAGGAGGTCGATCCGGTGCAGGCCAGGGCGATCCCGTGCAGGCCGTGGTAGGCGTTGCGCAGGGCGATGATCTCGTGCTTGCCGCTGAAGGACTTGGCCAGCTTGAGCGCCACATTGTTGGTTTCCGTCCCGCCGACGGTGAAGTACAGCGTCTTGAGGTCGCCCGGGGAAACCGACGACCAGCAGCTCGGCCAGCTGGATCGTCGCCTCGGTCGTCTGGTGTCCGGAAATCTGGATCAGGCGGGTCGCCTGCTCCTGGATGGCCTTCACGACGGCCGGGTGGGAATGACCGACGTTGACGCAGAACATGCCCGACGAACAGTCGATGTAGTCCTTGCCCGTCGTAGTCGGTCACCATGACGCCCTTGGCGCTGGCCAGGGGCGTGGGCTCGGCGATGTTCTCCCAGCCGCGGATCACGACCTGGGTGTCACGGGCCAGCAGTTCGGCGTTCCTTGGCATCCAATCACCTCTCGAGCAGATGTCGGGGCTGTCGTGGCCGGGCAGCGGCCTGCCGGCCCAGATGTCCGGTCGCCGTCGGCGGCCGTCTGCGGCCGGAACGCCGCAGCCGGCTCGGACATGACCTTAGCATGAGAAGCTTACAGGCCTCGATACCGAAAGTCAACGCATGAACGTTCGAAACAGAACATGACATTGCTCGGTTGACCTATCGGTTCATTAGCCCTATTAGTCCTAGGTGCATGCTTGAGCATGGGCCGATTCGAGCGTCTGACCGTCGCGCCCGGATCGCCCAGATGCTCCAGGAAGGCCGCCGCCTGAAGGTGGCCGACCTGGTGCGGGAGTTCGGGGTGACGGACACCTCCATCCGCCGGGATCTGGCGATCCTCGAGGCGATGGGAGGTCTTGTTACGCGTCCACGGCGGAGCGGTGGCGCGGGCGGAGCGAGACGCGCCCGAGGCCCGCTCACCGACCGCATGCGCCTGCACCTGGCGGAGAAGCAGCGCATCGGCAAGTGCGGCCGCCGACCTCATCCAGCCCGGCGAGATCGTCCTGTTCGACTCGGGGACCACAACGCTGCAGGTGGCGGCCCACATTGCCCCCAGCCTGCGTACCAATGGGCATGCTGACGGTCATCACCAACTCGCTGCAGTGGCAGACGAGGTGCTCGCCTGGCCTGCCCCGAATCTGATCTTGCTGGGCGGGCTGTGTGTGCCGGACTACCAGGCGATCGTCGGTGCGCAGGCGTTGGAGCAGCTCGGAGCATCTGATGGCCGACAAGGTCTTCCTGGGCATCGACGGATTGACCCTGACCGAAGGCGCCACCACGGCCGATATCCTGATGGCCGAGATCAACCGGCAAGATGGCGGAGCGGGCGCGTCAGGTGATCCTGGTGACCGACAGCAGCAAGCTGGGCGCGGACCGGTTTCGAACCGATCGTGCGCAGGTCGACCAGATCCACCGCCTGGTGACAGACACCGCCGCTCCGGCTGAACTGGTTCGGGCGGTCCGGGCCCAGGGCGTCAGGTCGATTGCGTCTAGTGCAGGAACGCCCCGCCAGCCGCGGGGTTCGAGGGGATTCGCGGGCGCAGCTGGCCGGAAACCGCCTCGAGCGGCATCCGGTCCCGGTTCGGGACCGGGGTGAGCGTGGAGGGTGCGGGCCCGAGGGCCTCCCCGGCCACAGAGGAGGAGCCGGCGGCGCATTCGGCGTCCATGCCGGCTGCGCCATCGCCAGGGCGCATCGCACGACGGGGGATCGAGGCTCAACGTTCTCCCGTGAGCTTGCAAGGCAAAGCGGTATCGTTCTCTCGTTTCTACCTGCATCGTGGATCCGAACTACGAGGAGGATAGTGATGAAAGGAATTACGAGAAGACGCTTCGCTACGCGATGTTCGCCGGGCTGATCCTTGCGACCCTGGCGATCATCCTCATGGCGCCCTGGAGCGACCGGCATGGGCGTATCCGGCTCCCCGCAGCGCACGCTGCTGGTCTGGATCTTCGCCGTCGTCGGCGCCCTGCCCTTCGCCATCTACTTCATGTACAAGTTCGCCCAGCACCCCGAGTGGAACGCCATGCCCGGCCGTTTCGTGGAGGGGATGAAGGTCAAGACCTTCTCGCCCTACACCTATGTGGCCATCGGCGTCGTGGGCGCGCTGTTCGCCGTTGCCGGCGATGACCGAAGGCATCCGCCTGGACTTCCAGGCGATGGTCATCGCCGCCTCGGCCTCGCTCTTCGGCGGGATCATCTCCTTCTTCGGACTGCTGGTCGGGCAGGTCATCGCCCGGCTGCTGATCAACCCGTTCTGGGTGTCGGGGAACCCGGCCGGCTTCCTGAGCGTGCTGCCGTACGCGATCTTCGACGCCGCCATCTGGGCCTTCGCCGGCTACAACTACTTCCGGTTCGTGCACAGCCGCGCCGCCGGCAAGGCCTTCCTGCCCGCCTTCCTGACCGCCTGGATCCTCTCGGAGCCGGTGCATCAGATCGGCTGGTTGGTGGGCGACTACATCATCGGCAATCCCTGGTCGGCGGCGGCGCTGAACATCGCCCGCGACTGGATTGCCCCGCAGCCGGGCTTCCCCTTCCTGCCCTACTGGGTCCTGAGCGCCTTCGCCTTCGTCCCGATCGGCCTGCTGGCCGGCGAGGCGGCGCGGCGCGCCTGGAAGGGCGGCCGCTAGCCTACGCAGTCCGGGCGGTCTGCGCCCGGCCGCTGTTCGTGACAACCTAGTGCACTGTCCGGCCGGGCCGCTCCGACGCCACCGCTGGAGCGGCCCGGTCTGCGGACAGGTGAAGAGACGGAACTCATGCCCCTGGTCGACGCACGCGACTATTCCTTCCGCTACCTGCGCGGCAAAGAGCCGGCGCTCAAGAACATCACCCTGTCCATCGAACCCGGGACGGTCCTGGGCGTGGTGGGCAAGGCCGGCGCCGGCAAATCCACCTTGCTCAAAGCCCTGATGGGCATCGTGCCTCATATCGAGCCGGGCTACATGGAGGGCGAGCTGGTCGTCGCCGGCAAGTCGATCCGCGACAACGACGTCAGCGAGATGGCCCACCACGTCAGCATCGTGCTCGAGACGCCCGAGGTGCAGATCTTCTCGCTGACCGTCAAAGATGACATCGCCTTCGGACCGGCGAACCTCGGCCTGCCGCGCCAGGAGATCTGGGACCGGGTGCGCTACGCCATCGCCGAATCCGAGCTGCAAGGCTTCGAGGACCGCAACCCGAACAACCTGTCCGGAGGTGAGCAGCAGAGCCTGGCGCTGGCCGGCGCCCTGGCCATGCGCCCGAAGCTGCTGGCCATGGACGAGCCGGTGTCGATGCTCGACCCGCTCGGCAAAGAGCGCGTCATGGGCATCATGGAGCGCGTGACGCGCACCGGCGGCGCCACGACCATCATCTCCGAATCGGGCGCCGACATCGAAGCGATCGCCGAGAAGGTCGACCGGGTGGTGGCGCTGCACGAGGGACGCATCCTGGTCGACGGCGGGCCGGAGACGCTGGCCGATGTGCGCATGGAGGAGATCGGCGTCGGGCGCCCCCAGGTCTCGGAGCTGTTCGACCAGCTGCGCCAGGCCGGGGTCCAGGTGGAGGCCATCCCGACCACCCTGCCCGCCGCCGAAGAGGGCGTGCGCCGCCTGCTGGGCGACCGCAAGATCAAGGCCGTACGCCTCCCGGGCGACTACCGCAATGGTCGGTCGAAGCGCACCTTCGGCGATGTCATCGTCGACGTCTCCGACCTGCGCCACACCTACCCGCCGGATGTCCGGGCCCTGCGCGGCGTCTCACTCCAGATCCGCTCGGGCGAGATCGTCGGCGTCATCGGCCAGAACGGATCGGGCAAGACGACCATGGCCCGCCACCTGGTGGGCCTGCTCAAGCCGACCAGCAAGACCTCGCGAGTCACCGTCCTGGGCGGCCGACGTCACGCGTCTGAAGATGCGCGACATCATCCGCAAGATCAACTACGTCTTCCAGAACGCCGACGACCAGATCTTCGCCAACACCATCCGCGAGGAGGTCGCCTTCGCCCCGGAGATGATGGAGCTCCCCAAGGAGGAGGCCGACGCCCTGGTCAGGGAGGCGCTCGAGACCTTCCACCTGGACGGGCACGAGGACGACTACACCCTGTCGCTCCCCGAGGATCTGAAGACCTACCTGTCGATCGCTTCCATCTACCCGCTCAAGCCGCAGATCCTGCTCATCGATGAGCCCACCACCGGCCTCGATACGCACGGCGAGCGCACGATGATGGACAGCCTGTGCCGGCTGCGCGACGCCGGGCACACGCTGGTGATCATCACCCACAACATGAAGACCGTCGCCCGGTACTGCGACCGGGCGATCGTGATGAGCCAGGGCGAGATCGTCATGGACGCACCCGTGCGCGAGGTCTACGGCCAGCCGGAACGCCTGCTGCAGGCCGACATCCGCCCGCCGCAGATCACGCGCCTGGGCCAGGACCTCAAGGACCTGGGCCTGCCGCAGGACGTGCTGACGGTGGACGAGATGGCCCGTGTGCTCACCTCACAACCTGCTGAACGAGGGATGACGGGATGGCTCGATGGTTGGAGTACGAAAGCCGTGATACGTTCCTGCATCGGGGCCTGCATCCCTTCACCAAGATGATGGCCGTCGTCAGCATCATGGCGGTTTCGGGCCTGTGGTGGGATCCCCGCTACCTGGCCGTGCTCGTGGTGCCGCTGCTGGCCTTCATCTACATCTCGAAGATCCCGCGTGCGCTGGTTCCGCATCGTGCTGCTGGCCGTCGTGACGGCGCTCTATCCGGTCAGCGTGACCGCCCTGGGCCAGACCAACCCGGGCATCTACAAGGTGCTCGATCCGGTGTGGGCCACCACCCCGCTGCTGGTCACCACCCTGCCCGTCTTCGGGACCATCGGCCTGACGCCCGGCGGACTGATGTGGCTGCTGGCGGTGGAGATTCGCACCGTCCTGATGGCCAGCTACGCCTTCGTCTTCATCTACACCACCTCGATGGCGCAGGTGACCGATACGCTGCTGTCCCTCAAGGTTCCGAACCCGGTCGTGTTCGTCATCGCCATCGTCTACCGGCTGATCCCCGACCTGAGCCGGGTGGTGGAGAATATCCTCAGCGCGCAGCGGCTGCGCGGCTGGAAGCTGATGCACTGGAACCCGGTCAAGATGATCCGCAGGGCGGTGCCGCTGATGAACCCGCTGATGCGGCGCGTGGCCATCATGGTCGAGCAGATCACGCTGGCGACGCAGGTGCGCGGTTTCGGCGCCGGAAAGCCGACCCCCACGCAGGACATCAACCTCAAGCGGCTCGACTACGCCGTCCTGGCCGTGGCGGCGGCGCTCTTCGTCGGCGCCGTGGTCGGCATCATTCGTCGGGAACATGGGGCTCATCTAGCCCGCCGGCGTGTCCCGGAAGCGACAGCGCCGAGGTCGATGACCTCGGCGCTGTCGATTCTGCGGATCGGTCCGGCGCTAGGCCGGCGAGGAGGGCGTGAGCACGTCCCACTCGCCGCGCGTCGACGGCGCCGGATTCGACCATGGCGGCCGGTAGTCGAGCCTGACGGGCGTGCGTTCCAGCGCCGGCAGGTCGTCCCACAGCTTACGGAAGCCCTCGAGGTACAGGTCGATCGTCTCCTGACGGCCGAAGTAGTTGGGGCCGGAGGAACCGGCACGCCCGATGCAGCGCGTTGCCTCGAGCACCTCGAGCGTCACCGGGTACTCCTCGATGTCGTAGCGCCGGTCCTGCGCACCGGGCAGCTTCCACGGGATCCCCCCGCCGAAGCCCTCGCGCAGTTGGAACATCGCCTGCCCGGGCACGGGCGTGTTCTGGTAGAAGCGCAGCGGCAGCCCCTCGGCCGCCATGGCATCCTCGACCGCCCGGGCGAACCGCCCGGCCGGGACGTCCACCCCGGCGGCCGGCGGGTCGACCCGGAAGCGGAACATGTGGTAGACGTGCGTGCTGCCCTCGGGGATGATGCGGCGGGATCAAGCCCCGGAAGCTGGCCGCATGCCTCGGCCAGGCGCGCCCCGTTGGCGGAGAACAGTCCGGGCGTTGGCGCCGAGCCGCTGCAGCTGGCTGCGGGCAAAGGCGGCCTGGATCGGGTTCATGCGGTAGTTCCAGCCCAGCGTGTAGGCGTTGTAGGCGCGCGGCTGCCCCTTGCGCACGATCTCGCCGAACATGCGCACCATGCTGGCGCGGTTGAGGTACTCCTCGCGGTCGGTGGAGAACAGCCCGCCCTCGCCGCAGGTCGGGCAGCTGCTTGGCCGGCATGATGCTCGTGCCGTTGATGTCGCCCAGGCTGCCGACGTTGCGCCCCTTGTAGACCGCGCCCATGGCGTGCGCCGCGTCGGCGATCACGACCAGGTCGTGCTGGCGGGCGATGGCATGCAGCGCGTCGTAGTCGGCCGGCAGGCCGTGCAGATCGACCGCCAGGATGGCGCGCGTGCGCGGCGTGATCGCCTCTTCGACTCGCGCCGGATCGAGGTTGAAGGTCCGCGGGTCGATGTCGACGAAGACCGGAATGGCCAGGTGATGCAGGATGGCCGAGGCGGAGGCCAGGAAGGTCAGCGCCGGGACGATGACCTCGTCGCCCGGCTGGCAGCCGGACGCGGCGACGGCGGCGTGCAGCGAGGCCGTGCCCGAGCCGAGCGCCAGGGCGTACTGCGTCCCGACGAAGGCGGCATACTCCTGCTCGAGCGCCTCGACCTCCGGGTGATGGATGCCGACGAACTGGCCGCTCTCGAACACGCGCTGCACGGCCGCCAGGTCCTCGGGCGTGACGACCGGCCAGGGATCCTCCAGCGGCCGATCACCGGGGAAGACCGGCGTCCCACCGAACAGGGCGAGCTTGCCCATCTGCTCCTCCCTCAGCCGTTCGCGGCCGCGCCGGCGGTCGAGGCTGTGATCGCGGAAGCCTGGCGCAGGTCGCGGTGCAGCCGGCGGTAGATCGGGTACAGGCGGTCGTAGACCCGCCGGGCCGCGGGATCCGGCTCGGTCGTGCCCGCCTTGCGCACCCAGGTCCGCCGCAGCGGCTCGAAGTCCTCGAACCATCCAAGCGCCAGCCCGGCCACGTACGCCGCGCCCAGCGGGCCGTCGGCATCCGGCACGTAGGACTGCGGCAGCCCGGTGATGTCGCTGACGATCTGGCGCCACAGCGCGCTGCGCGCCCCGCCGCCGGTGGCGACCATTCGCCGGATCGGGGATCCTTGCGGGTAGCTGGTCTCGAGTCCATCGCGGATGCTGTAGCCCCACGATTCGAGCACGGCGCGGAAGTAGTGGCCGCGCCCGTGCGCCGGCGTCATGCCGAAGTACACGCCCGAGGCCTGAGGGTCGAACTCCGGCGAACGCTGCCCTTGGAAGTACGGGCAGCAGCAGCAGCCCCTCCGACCCGGCGGGCGTCGCCGGCCGCCAGCGCGTCCAGGCGGGCGTAGGCTCCCGGCCCGCCGAGCGCGCGCGGCGTCGACCTCCGGCTGCCCGAAGACGTCGCGAAACCACTTGACGGCATCGCCTACGGCCAGGCTGTAGGCGGCGTAGTAGAACAGGTAGCCGTCCTCGCTCGGGATGCGAGTGCCGCAGCGCGCGCAGCAGGTCATCGAGCTGGACCGGGACGACGCCGGCCGTGCCGTAGTAGGCAACGGCCTCGTCCGGCTGCGTGGCGCCGGCGCTGATGATCGACGCCACCAGATCGGGCATGCCGGTCAAGACGGGCGTGCCCACCGGCAGTCCGGTGAGGCGCGAGGCGGCGGCGTGCACATGGCCGACGATCGTCGCCGGGGGGTGGATGGCGGGCAGGATGTCGACCGGGATGCCGAACCGGGCGCAGACCTCCGGCCGCCAGGCGGCACGCGGCGCCGAGTAGATCGCGCCCCACAGGCCGAGCGTGATCGTGTCGGCCACGTACGCGCCGGTGAGCCGGTACACGGCGTAGTGCGCCGCGTCGAAGAACATGCGCATGCGCCTTGCCCGATCCGGCTGATGGCGCAGGAACCACAGCAGCTTCGGGGTCAGCTCCTCGCTCGTCAGCTTCAATCCGAGCGCGGCGTTCACTTCCTCGACCTCGGCCAGGGCGCGGTTGTCGGAGTACAGGATGGCGCCGGCGATCGGCTGGCCGTCGGCGTCGGTGGGCCCCATCGCCGGGTATAGCCCGCTGACGTTGACGGCGGCCACGCGTGCCGGCGTGATCCCCGGCTGCTCGAGCAGCCGCCGCACGACGTCCGCCGGGTGCTCCCACCAGTTGGCCTGCATGTCGTGCTCGACCCAGCCCGGCTGCGGGTACGCGCAGTCGTACTCGACCTGCGCCTGTGCCTGCACCTCTTCCGGCACGGTTGACGAGTACGCCCTTGGCGCCCTGGGTCCCGATGTCCAATCCGAGCAGCAGAGTCCGCTTCGCTCATGGTCTCCGCCATCCTCTGGGAGCGGGCGTCATGGCAGCCCCGCCCGGTGGATCAGGCAGCGACTCCACGCGCCGGGCAAGTCGCGTCGCCATGGCTATCTCCATCCCCAGGTAGTGCATCCCAAGATGCTGGCACCATCGCAGCGCCGATTCGTTGACCGCCGGGACCATCAGCCGAAGCCGCTCATGCCCGTCCTGGGCGGCGTCCGCCGCCAGCGCGCCGAGCGCCGCCGGCCATTCGGCGCCTTCGGCCAGCACGACCGGACCCAGCCGGCCGGTCGGGCTCCAGCGCCCGTACCCGAGCCACTCCCCACTACGGGTCCAAAGGCTGCGGAAGCCAAACCCGCGATCCGTCCAGTGCGCGTGGTCGCCCGGCCGCGCGGCGCCGAAGACGGCGGCATCGGCGTCGGCGACCCGCTCCCCCACTTCTGCCCAATCATCCCGCGACACCAAGCCGCGGGCGCTGCCTTCGTCCGATCTCGAGCCGGCCACCGAACGCAAGCACCGGGAAGTGCGGCGTCAGGCCGGCGCGCAGGTACAGGCTCATGGCCGGCCGTGAAGCGGCATCGACCAGTGTCGCCCGATTGGCGCTCGATGTCGGGCGGCCAGAGCTGCTCCAGCAGCAGGCGCCCGAGCCCCCGTCCCTGAGCTTCGGGCCGCACGAACAGCGACACCAGCCAGTGGACCGATCCGCGCCAGGCCGTGATCCCGAATCCGGCGACGCCGCCGTCGATCTCCGCCACCCACCCCGAACCGGTTGCCAGCAGGTAGCGCAGCCATGCCGCCTCGCCCTCCGGATCTGGGTAGCGTGGACGATCGCGCCGGCGGCCACCTCCCGCGCCAGCGCGGCGGTCATGACCTCGAGCAGCTCCGGCGCCTCGTCGGCGCGCGCCGGACGCAAGCAGCGGGGTGCCCATCGCCTCAGAACGCCAGCCTTCCGGCGATCGACTCGATGAAGGCAACATCTCACCTTGCGCTCATCCAGGATCGAGTAGCGACGGCCGAAGTTCTTCTGGTAGGCGTTCAACGTGCGCAGAGTCTGGACGAACTCGTCGCGCGTCAGCCCGATGTCGCGGGGCTGCCACAGCAGTCCGGTCCTCTGCGTAGGCATCCAGCAGGAAGCCCGGATCGTTGTCCTGCAGGCAGGCCATGACGTAGGTGCCCAGGCCCACGAGCTCGCCATGCAGGAAGGACTTTCCGGTCTGGAACTCGGCATTGTAGGCGAAGGTGTGGTCGGAAGCCTCCTGCGGCCGGCTGCTGCCGAAGCGGCGGCAGATCAGGCTGATGTCCTCGAAGGCTTCCATGATCAGCCGGATGCCGTGCCGGCGTGACGTCGCGGATCTCGTCGGCGCCGGCCAGGATGCGCTCCAGCCAGCGCCGCATGGCGTCGACGGCCGCCGGGTCGTAGCGCTCGCCGCGCGAGTCGTGGGCCAGCTTCCAGTCCCACAGCGCGGCGTGCGCGCACAGGATGTCGCCGACGCCGCTGCGGTTGAGGCGTGGCGGCGCGGCGGCGATCAGCGTCGTGTCGACGTACACCTGGCGCGGGACGATGTAGCCGATGTAGGTCACGTGGCCGCCGCTGCGGGCGGCGATGCTCTTGGTGACGGCGGCGTCGACCGAGGTGATCGACGGGAAGACGTCGACCGGCAGATGCCGCCGCCAGGCGACGTACTTGGCGGCATCGGTCGGCGTGCCACCGCCCAGGCCGACGACGGCCGAGACCTCCGGAAGCTCGCGCTCGAGCGCCTCCAGCCGGAACCAGTCGAGCTCGCGCACAAAGGCGATGACCTTCGGCTCGAGCCCGAGCCGGTCGTCGCGCCAGCTCCCACGGCTCCTCCATCGTGATCAGGGCGACGTCGTCCTCGGGCAGCCGCACGGACTCGAGCAGCCGGTCGCCGTAGTGCAGCGTCGGCGCCTTCATCGGCTGCGGGGCGTCCGTCTCCCGGCGTTGGATCGAGATGCCCGGCGACGGCCTGTCCGGCCACATCACGTCCAGCAGGCCGCGTGCCTGGTTGTAGGAGCGCACCATCAGGTTGGACATCAGGGCCCGCAGCGCCTTCGGCGCGGTCGTCTTCGACGATGGCCTCGACGGCCAGCATCTCGTAGGCGGCGTTGCGGTGGATGAGGGACGCGGATGTCGTCGGGCAGATCCGCCGGCCTGGGCTTGCCAAGCCTGCCGCCGCGGATCGGGACCGGCGCCTCGATGATCGCCTGCGGCGGGAGCCAGGGCAGCGCCGCGCCGTTGTCGACGCTGAGCACCAGCTCCAGCGTCTTGTGCTCGGCCAGCGCCAGGAGCGTCGGCACGACGATCTCGTCGTACCACACAGCGCCCGCGCTGGCCCAGCGCGGTGATCTTCTCGCCCGGCTGCCAGCGCCGGAACTCGGCCAGCATCTGGTCCTGGATGCCCATCAGCTCCTGGGCCCGGACCGGGCGGCCCTCCGTCATGGCCAGGATGCGGTCGGGGTGGGCGTAGTAGCGGTAGTAGGGTGACGGGATCACGCCCAGCGCCCGGATCAGATCGGGGTCGATGCCCAGCTTCGGCAGCTCGTGGGCCCGCGCCAGGATCTCGGGCAGGCGCTCCTTGCCCTGGTGCGTCACGCCGGAGATCCAGGTGAAATGATGCATCCCGACCAGGGCGAAGGTCAGCTCGTCGCGCGGGACGCCGAGCAGGCCGGCGATCATCTTCATCAGCGCCACCGGCGAATCGCATGTGCCGATGACGTGGACCTTGGTGTAGCGGCGGATGGCGTACTGGATCAGGCTCGACGGGTTGGTCAGGTTGAGCAGGACGGCGTCCGGGGCGCGCCGCTCGATCTGACGGCAGGCCTCGAGCACGACCGGCAGCCCGCGGCGCGTGTTGTTGAAACCGCCCGGCCCGACGGTTTCCTCGCCCGGCAGGCCGAAGGCGCGCGGGAAGGTCTCGTCGAACAGGCGCCCTTCGAGCCCGCCAACGCGCATCTGGTTGACGACGAAGGCCGCACCTTCGACCGCCTCGCCGAGGTCCTGGGTGAGGCGCACGCGGATGTCGGCACCCGGGTGGCGGGAGACCAGATCGTTGGAGACGCGGGCGACCAGATCGAGCCGTTCGGCGTCGCGGCCGAACAGGACGGCGTCGTAGGCCGCGGCGGCCTTGGCCTTGGCCATGCCTTCGAACAGGAGCGGCGTCGCCAGCGCGCTGCCGCCCAGGACGGCCAGCTTGATCCGATCGCTCACGGCTTGCCTCCGGCGTAGAAGGACCGGATGCCGGCCGGCGACACGCTCGACCTCATCGTCGCGCAGCTCGGGGAACATCGGCAGGTTGATCAGCTCTCCGGCCAGGCGCGTCGCCACCGGGATGTCGTCTGCCGTGTACCCCAGGTGCGCGTAGCACGGCTGCAGCGGCACGGGGTGTGGTAGATCATCTGCGTGGCGATGCCGCGCCCTGAAGGAACGCCACCAGCTCGTCGCGGCGCGGCGCGTGCAGCGTGTACAGGTAGTAGACGTGCCGGCAGTCCGCGGCCTCCGCCGGCACGCGCACCGGCAGGCCATCCAGCAGCTCGCGCGTAGCGGCGAGCGATCGCCCGCCGCTGCTCGATCCAGCCTTCCAGGTGGCGCAGCTTGACCTGCAGGATGGCCGCCTGCATCGGATCGAGCCGCTCCTGGTAGCCGATGACCAGGTGCGTGCCCTTGACCTCCTGGCCCATGTAGCGCAGGACGCGGATCTTCTTCGCCAGGTCGGCATCGTTCGTGACGATGGCGCCGGCGTCGCCGTAGGCGCCCAGGACCTTCGACGGATAGAAGGAGAATGCCGCCGCATCACCGAGCGACCCGATGCGCCGGCCCTTGTACGTCGCCCCGTGGGCGTGCGAGGCGTCCTCGAGCACGCGCAGCCCGTGCGTGCGCGCGACCTGCATCAGCGGGTCCATGTCCACCGGATGGCCATACAGGTGGACCGGGATGATGGCTTTGGTGCGCGGGGTGATCCGCGCCTCGAGCTTCGGCCACATCCAGGTTGGCATAGACCGGGTCGACGTCGACGAAGACCGGCGTGGCGCCGAGGTAGCTGATGGCGAAGGCCGTGGCGACGTAGGTGTTGGCCTGGGTGATCACCTCGTCGCCCGGTCCGACGCCCATGGCGGCCAGCGCCAGCTGCAGGGCCGCCGTGCCGCTGCTGATGCCGATGCCGTGCTGCGCGCCGCAGTAGCGGGCGAAGTCGTGCTCGAACTCCTCCAGCACCGGGCCCAGCGTGTACTTGCCGCCGGGCAAGCACGCGGTCGATGGCCGTGTGGATCTCGTCGGCGATCTGCACGTACTGGCGCGTCAGATCCTCGGCGGGGATCGGATCAAGGTCGTGTGTCGGTGAAGGTCATCGGTCTGACCTCCTGGAAGGGCTAGCGGCGCAGGCGCACGGCGTGGAAGGTGATCCAGTCGCCGCGGTGGTAGTCCTGCGAGTAGATCATCGGCTGACCGGCGGTGTCGAAGTTGACCTGGTCCATGCGCAGCCAGGCGGTCTCGGGCGAGACACCCACCCGCCGGGCGAGCGCGGGCGGCAGCGTGACGGCGCGCAGTCCGACTGGGCATGCCCGAGGACGCGCCCGCTGCGCGTCTCGATCAGTTCGAGCAGCGAGCCCTGGAAGTCGCGCGGCGTCCAGTCCGCGCCGAGCAGCGCCTCGGGCAGGATGTCGACCGAGTAGATCGACGGGTCCGGCGCGCTGTGTCCAGACGCGCTCGAGATCGGATGACCGGCGTCCCGGGCGCGAGCTGCAAGCGCGGCCGCCACGGCGTCAGCCGCCTCGCGGCGGTACGACTCGAGCAGGCGCACGCTGGCGCGGATGCGGTGCTCTGGCAGGAGCTCGCTGACGCCGCGCAAGCGGGAGATGTCGGTGACCAGCGTCTCCGGCGCGGCGACCAGGAAGCGGCCGATCCCGTGCGCGACGTGACCAGGACGCCTTCCTGCTCGAGCAAGCTGCAGCCCCTCGCGCAGGTCGCCCGGCTGACGCCCAGCAGCGCGATCAGCTCCGGTTCGGTGGGGATCTGGTCGCCGGGCGCAGCTTGCGCTCGGCCAGCAGGTCGAGCGCACGCGCACGCGCACCTGCAGGCGGAGCGGCGTGCCCGACGGCGTCGTCGTTGTTGGCCAGCCGGCCGAAGGCCTATCCCGCCCTGGCGTCATGTCCGTCACCCCGCATATGTCCCGCGGCCCGACGCCCGCGCCCGGTGCCCGAGCTGCGCCGCCCAGGCTGCCCGCGAGGAGTCATCAGACGTCTGATGACGAATCCTATCGCGTGCTCCCGGGCCTGTCAACTTGGGGTCGGCCGATGGTGCGCTTCGCCCAGGCGGACCAAACCCGAAAGAACCGGCGCTCAGGCAGCCAACGGCAGGCCGCGTCGGGCAGCTCCTGGGCCGGGCCATGACAGACAGCGGCGCTCCAGTGCCCCAAGGCCTTGAATCCCTGAATGAGAATTCTGCATATGGGCAACCGGGGACCTTTGCTTGCTGTCCCGGCCGATGTGGTAGTATCCCGTGGCCGACCTGCACAGGACCACCTAAGATCCTCCAGGCACGGCGGGCACGAGGACCATGCATGGGTGATACGCTCGGCTACTTCCGGTACGTGTTCCTGGCCCTGGCCGTGGCGGGCATCCTGGGGATGTTCGTCATTCGCACGCTGCGCAAGCAAGCGCTGGCAGAAAATGAGACCGCCCGCTGGAAGCATGGTCATCCGGCGCCGCTGACCGCTGAGGACTTTGGCGGCCTGTTGCGCTGGCAGAAGAAGATGCGCCTGACGGCGCTTGCCGTTCTCTTCTACCTGGGCATGATGGTCGGGCTGGCGTCTTCCGTCCCGGCTGAGGCCTGGATCGTCCGATGGGTCGTGTTCTTGATCCTGCCGGCGATTGTGATCGGCGGTGTGGTCGTTCAGTTCAGCGTGCGCTGCCCGCGCTGTTCCATGCTGCTCGGGCTACAGTCCAGCCTGGGCATCCCCGACGTCTGCGAGCGATGTGGAGTGCCGCTGCGGGAGAAGCGGTAGCGCCCCTCGGAAGGCCCAACGTCCTAGATCTGCCACCAGGGTATCGGCCGGCGCATCACAGTGCGTTGTGCGGAAGCCCTTTCCCAATGCGCGTGCTGTCGGCGCCGCGCACCCAGGAATCGGCTCGACCGCCTCTCGATACGAGCCAATGCGCCAGCTTCCTCGTGAACCTCATGAGCCCGGCGTCACGAAGCCGACTTTTCACCCTCCCCGTCACGGCGCGACCGTGAGCGTGGCGGTCATCCCAGCCATCTCGTGGCCGGGAAGCGTGCAGATGATCATCCACTGGCCGGGTGTGGTCGGCTCGATCTGAAGCGTCCCGTGCTGCTTCGTCAACAAGCTCAGCAGCGCAATCTCCTCACCGCTCGGGTCCTGGATGGACACGTTGTGCTCCAGCACGCCCTTGTTGGAGACCCTGAAGCTGATGCGCTCGCCCACCTGGGCGGAGATCGCAGCTGGGAGTGATCGTGAACTCCGTGACCTCCAGCGCCACCGCCCGCGGCGGCCCCAGCGGCTCAGGCCGCACACCCCGAGAGTAGGACTGGCCAGCAGCAGCGCGATCAGCCATCCATAGCGCGCAACTCGAACTGTCAACATCGCCTCCATCTTGCCTGCCTCGAATTCCACACTCGGCCGGGAAGCAAACCCGCCGGCCAGTCGTCCTCATCGAGTCCTCGCCGATCCGTCCGAGCGCACTTGGCGATCCCGGCGATCTCCTGGCGCGACCGATGACCTACTTCACCAGGACCCCGGTGGCGTAGAGCAGCAACATGCCGGCCATCACCCCCGCAAAGACGATGATGGGCATGGCTGCCTTCGCCGTCTGGCGCTGGATCAGCCTGGCGACCTCGACCATGACCTCGAAGACTGCTCCGGCGCCGATCGCCAGGAACAGCGCCGCCAACGGGGCGGAATTGATCGATCCGCCGGTCCACGCTCCGACGATTGCCGGCGCGCCTCCGATCAGTCCGAGCCCGATCAACCGTCGGATGGACGGGCTATCCCGAACGACGGGTGCGATGATGCCCAGTCCTTCGGTGATGTTCTGCAGGACGAAGCCGATGACCAGAAAGGTCCCCAGGGCAGCCTCGCCGACGCGGTAGGCGGCGCCGATGGCCAGGCCCTCACCCAGATTGTGCAATCCGATCCCGACGGCGATCATCATCGCCAGAGTCAACCTCTGGTCGGCCTCGCCTCGCCCGGTCGTCGATTGCCAGCGTGTGATGGCATCCAGCAACAGGTAGGTGCCCACGATTCCCGTGGCCACGAGCCCGACACCCTGGAACGGGCCGCCCAGGCGCGCGGCGACCTCGAGCGCCTCGCTGACGGCGTCGATCCCGAGGAACAGGAGCAATCCGACGGTCAGCGCCATCAGGAAGACGAAGGTGCGCGGCCCCATGCGCCGCAGCGCCGGGTACCAGCAGATGCCCAGAAGCACCGGGATCACCCCGACGTACAGCCCGATGAGCGTGAAGCTCAGCCACGTGGCGCTGCTCGGGAGGGCGGTCTCGGAGGCGGCGGCGATCACCGTCTCGAAGCCGACCGAGTTGGCTGTGAAGATCTTGATCGCCACGGGCTCGCCGGCGATCCAGGGGTAGTCGAACGTGAGCGTTGCGCGTCCAAGTCGTGGGATCACGTCGCCCGGCTCGGACCGGAACGGCCAGACGGCCTCATTCACGATCGCGCTCGAGAGCGTCAACAGTCCGTGGCCCTGTGTTCCGGAGGTGCAGCTCGATCTCTCCGGGACGCAGGACGGTCCGGTCGAAGGTCAGGGCTTCGATCGGCGCGGCGGGTTCCACGTTCAGCCCCGCGCCGGCGGTGAACAGGAAGGCGGCGATCACGCCCGCCAGGAGCAGCACCGGGAAGGCGAACAACACCAAGCGTCTTGAGATCCGGTCGAGGGCGGCGGTCGGCGGCAGGAGTTGGGTTGTTCATCTCAGGCCTCCACCTCGAACATCCCCGCCCACCCCAACTCGGTGAACTCGGTCACGTGGGCGTGAAACATGTACATCCCCGGGTACTGGTAGCGGAACTCGAGGATGCCGCGCTGCGCCTGGCCCTGGATCACCGTGTCGGTGAATTCGCTCGGCGTCAGGCTGGTGCCGGTGGGGTAGTAATGGAAGAAGTTGGCGTGCAGGTGGAACGAGTTCATCAGGTCGAACTCAAGGATGTTGACCAGATAGACCCGCACGAGTTCGCCGGCCTTGATCTTGATCGGGTGATTGTGATAGTGGAAGGGGATGCCATTGACGGCGTAGAAGTCGTTCACGCCATCGAAGTCGACGTCCAGGCCATGCATCACCATGACCATCTCGTGCGCCGGCGGCCTGGCCTCCGGGGGATCGATGATGAATGCACCGTACAATCCCTTGGCGATGTGCTTGGCCAGCGGCATGACGTGGCAGTGGTACAGGTGCAGGCCGAACGGATCGGCGTCGAACTCATACACGAACGTCTCACCCGGCTGGACGACCTCGAACACGCCGTCCATGTTGGCCGGATGCACACCGTGGAAGTGCATCGTGTGCGGATGGGCGCTGCCGTTGGTGAAGTGCACGCGCAGGAGATCACCCTGACGCGCCCGCAGCGTCGGCCCGGGGAGGCGGCCGTTGTAGACCCACGCCGGGAAACGCGCCCCCGGCGCCACCTCGATATCCTTGTCGCCGGAGAACACGCGGTATTCGCGCAGCGTGCGGCCGTCCGGAAGCGTGCTGACCGTGCCGTAGTCGAAGTCGGTCAGCGTGTCGGACGGGTTGAAGCCGTTGGCGATGTGATCGACGTCCCGGTTGAAATTGGGCATGGGCGATCCGCCGTCATGTCCTGGATGGCCTTGTCCGAGATCTACAGTGCCGCCGGCGTGATGCCGGGCTGGGCCAAACCGCGGCGCCGACTGCCAGGGCCAGAGCGCCGAAGCCTCCCAGGCGCAGGAAGTCACGGCGGGGTACTCCTCGAGGTGCTTTCATGGCATCGTCTCCACATCGCGTTCCGATTCCGAATACTCAAGTTCACACAGTCCAGGGATCCATGCGATCATCGGGTCCCCTGTGCTCCGCAACGATGGCGGATGGAGGCCGGCGGCTGCCCGTGTGACGGCCATCTCTATCCGCCCCCTTCGACGTAGACTCGCTCGCTGATCGCCGGCCCGAGCACCAGCGGCTCAACCCGGGCTTCCATGCGGATGCGCAGCAGGTGATCGATGGGCGACGCGTCGACGACCTGCAGCGAGACGCCGGGCACCAGCCCCAATTCGGCGGCATGACGGAGGAACGCCGGATCCGAGTTGTCGACCCGGCGGACCACCACCGACGTCCCCGGCCTGACGCCGCTGAGCGGAGTCTCCGAGAAGGCCGGCAGCCTGAGCTCGCGATCCGGGATCGGGTCGCCGTGCGGATCACGTGTCGGCTCGCCCAGGGCTGCCGCCAGCCGCTCCCCCACGATCGGCGAGATCGCATGCTCGAGGCGATGTGCCTCAACGTGTACTTCATCCCAGGCAAGTCCCAGGGACGAATGCAGGAACGATTCGATCAGGCGGTGGTGCCGAACAACGCGCAAGGCTTCACGCCTCCCCGCCGATGAGAGCTCCACGCCGTGGTGCTTGCGGTAGACGACCAGGGGTGGGTTGGCCGGCTGCCAGGCGCTGCACCATCCCGGTCACGGAAGCAGGCGAAAGCCCGAGGTGGCGCGCCAGCTGACTGGTCGTCACCGGTACCATCCCCCCGGCCAAGGTTGAAAATGGCCTTGAGGTAGTCCTGTTCGGCTTCGGTCCTCGTCTCATCCATGGAGTATGTATACCCTAATTCTCAGATTAGGTCAAGCGAAATTCTGGCTCAATCTCATTGACCGCACCACCCCTCAAGTCACCTCCCAAGGGCATCCGCCGAACCCCGGGACCATCTCCCGCTCGGTCTTCGTTGACCTCGCGCCCAGGCAAGACCCGGCACAGGGTGACCGCTGGACCCCAGGAGTACCTTGCCCTGACAATGCCCATCGACGGGATCTTGCGATGGGGTGCAGGGATCCTCTTCCCTCACGACCGAGGGTCCGCCGGCAGGGCAAGCTTGAGGCCCACGCCCTGCTGGCCCGGCGTCTTTCGAAGGGACCATCCGGGACAACCTGTGGCATCGGGTATCCCCCCGACCATTCCCATGGGTCATCGCACCAGGCCGATCGACACATGGCCTTCCCCTTGCCGCGTCAACGACCTCGAGTCGTCGTGTTCTTCCTCGGCTCCCTTCTCCAAGGCAGACAGGCGATGGGGCGGTGGCCCCGGTCATTTGGCCATCCCGCGACCGGGTTGGAAAATGTGACCGGGTGTTCCGCCTCGATCTGCCGCACTCACTGCACGGTGGTCCCTTTCATGCGCAGGTGCCGCGGCGCCGGATCCAGATCCACCATCCGGATCGTCAGCGCAACGGTTGACGTCGCCCCGCGGGATGGATTGCCCCGTGTCGCACTCCGACATGGAATTCTCCCTCACCCTTGACACCATGGACTCGTGAGATAATCGCGGGGTCGATTCGCCGGTTCACACGTCGGGCGAACTTCACACCGGTCATGGCCAGAACAAATACTCACGAAGGCTGGCGTGCCTTCTTCGACGGGCACGCGCCGTTCTACATGCAGAACGTGTTCACCCGGAACACTCGGGCCGAAGTGGAGTTCCTGGTGGAAGAACTGCGCCTGACGACCGGGGACCGGGTTCTCGATGTGGGGTGCGGGACCGGTCGGCATGCCGTCCCCCTGGCGCGCCGCGGCTGTCGGATGGTGGGGATCGACCTGTCGCGCGGCATGCTCCGCGCAGGCGCAGGCCGCCGCACAGCAGGCATCCGTCGCGGTCGATTGGGTCCAGGCGGATGCCACGCTCTTCGCCGCGCCGAACCAATTCGACGCCGCCTACTGCCTGTGCGAGGGCGCCTTCGGCCTGATCGGGGCGGGAGAGGATCCGCTGATGCATGACGCCGCGATTGCCCGCAACCTGGCACGCTGCCTGCGGCCCGGCGCCCGCCTGGTTCTCACGGCGTTGAACGGCCAGCGCTTCCTCCGGCACTACAACGACGAGGACATTGCCGCCGGGACGTTCGACCCGGAGACGCTCACGGAGCGCGTCCGCATGGAGTGGGAGGCCGAGGGCCGCCACCGGCAGGTGATCGTCTATGAGCACGGTCATCGGCTGGAGGACCTGCGTACGTTGTTCGCCTCCGCCGGCTTCACGGTCGAACATGTGGGAGGAGGCACTGCCGGCAACTGGGGGCGCAGGCCGTTGGACCCGGATGAGTTCGAGATCATGCTGATCGCCGAGCGGAACGGAGCGACTCCGTGAGCCTGCGCCGGCCGTACCTCTCCGCGCTTCGGCTGTACCACGAATACCCGCGCCCCTTCTGGACGCTGGCCATCGTGACCTTCATCGACCGGCTGGGCGGGGCGCTGATCTTCCCCTTCTTCGCCCTGTACATCACCAGCAGGTTCGGCGTCGGCATGACCGAGGTCGGCATCCTGTTCCTCCTGTTTTCGGTGCCGAGCGTCTTCGGCGGCCTGATCGGCGGCGCGCTGGCCGACCGGCTGGGGCGCAAAGGGGTGATCGTCTTCAGCCTGATCACCACGGCGATCAGCACGTTGATCATGGGGTTCATCGACTCGCTGCAGGCCTTCTACGTGCTCGCCGTGCTGGTGGGGCTGCTGGCCGACGTCGGTGGTCCTGCCTACCAGGCGGCGGTGGCGGATGTCCTGCCGGAAGAGCAGCGTGCCGGCGGCTTCGGCCTGTTGCGCGTGGTCTTCAACCTGGCGGTGGTCATCGGCCCGGCGATCGGCGGCCTGCTGGCGTCGCGCTCGTACCTGCTGTTGTTCATTGCCGACACAGTCGCCAGCAGCCTGACGGCGCTGATCGTTCTGGCTTTTCTGCCCGAGACCAAACCCCAGCGCATCGGCCACCAGGAGCCCGAGTCAATCACCAAGACGTTCGGCGGATACGCGCTGCCGCTCCGGGATGCGACATTCGTGTTCTTCATTCTGGCGTGCATCCTGCAGGGCTTTGTCTACCTGCAGATGAACAGCACGCTGGGTGTCTATCTCCGGGACCTCCACGGGGTTCCCGAGCGGGGCTACGGCGCTCTGCTCAGCCTGAACGCCGCCATGGTGGTCGTCATGCAGTTCTGGATCACACGCCGGATCGAGAAGCGCCCCGCCTACCTGGTGATGGTCATCGGCACCCTGCTGTACGCCATCGGGTTCGGGCTCTATGGGCCGGCGACGACCTATACCTGGTTCGTCATCGCCATGATCATTCTGACCGTGGGGGAGATGTTGGTGGCGCCGATCATGCAGGCGCTGGTCGCCCGCATGGCCCCGGAAGACATGCGGGGCCGCTACATGGCGGTCTTCGGCTTCGCCTGGGTGGTGCCGAGCGCCCTGGCGCCGCTGATGGCCGGTGTGGTGATGGACCGGTTCGATCCGCGCTGGGTATGGTACGCCGCGGGGGTGATCGGCATGGCCTCGGCGGCGATGTTCCTGCGGCTGCACCGGCGCGAGGTCAGCCAACTCTCGTCCGCTGCACCCGCCGTACCCGCGCGTACCCGGCGCCGCATGAGCGCGCCGGCCTCGTTCGGAGAGGATCGAAACCGCATCACCTCGGAGGTTGAGACATGAGTCTGATGAAGCGAGTAGACCAGGCGCGCGATGCCTACCGCAAGGGCGATGTGAGCGGCTCGGCGGAGGCGCATGCCGCCGGCCGCATCGCCGTCGCGGCGCGCGAAGAGCACGGCGCGCCCAGCCACGCGTACCTGGGCGACATGGTTTACGGTGGACTGGATGGGATCGTCACGACGTTCGCCGTGGTCAGCGGCGTCGCCGGCGCGCAGCTCGGCAGCGGCATTGTGCTGATCCTCGGGCCTGGCCAACCTCTTCGCCGATGGATTCTCGATGGCCGTCGGTGCCTACCTGTCCTCGAAGAGCGACCAGGAGTATTACGACCGCGAGTATCAACGCGAAGCCTGGGAGGTCGAGCACTTCCCGGACGGCGAACGAACGGAGCTGATCGAGGCCTATCGCGCCAAGGGTTACACCGATGAAGACGCCACCCGGCTGGTGGACATCCAGACCAAGCAGCCGGACCTGTGGGTCAAGACGATGATGGTCGAGGAGCTCGGGATGCTGAAGGATGAGCGCAACCCGGTTACCAGCGCCCTGGCGACGCTCGGTCTCCTTCATCATCGCCGGCTCGATCCCCTTGCTGTTCTACCTGATCGGGCTGGTGGCGCCGATCCCGGCGGGGATCGCCTTCCCCGCCTCGCTGCTTCTTTCGGGCGCGGCCTTGTTCGGGCTGGGCGCGGCCAAGGTCCTGGTCACCGAGCGCAACTTCTTCAAGAGCGGACTGGAGATGCTCGTGGTCGGCGGGGCGGCTGCCGGCGTCGCCTACGTCGTCGGCGTGTTGCTCAAGGGCCTGGGCGCCGGAGGCTGACCCCTGGCGGCGCTCCCCGGGCTACCCTCCCCCCGCAACACAGACTACAAGACCACAACCCCGGCGCAGATCGCCGGGGTTGTCACGTCGTCCCATTGGTTCGCCCCGATGTGCGCCCTGCGGTGATCTCCAGTCTCGATCACGCGTCCAGGCCGCGTCGCGCCAGTCTTCGCTGGCGTCGGAAGAGCATGGGCCCGAGGCGGTCAATCAGCCAGCCGAAGGTCAGTTCGATCCACGGCACGATGCGCTGCCATGCGGGGACGTAGATCGTCCGCCGCGGATGGCGCAGCATCGAGGTCACGGCTCGCGCCACCTGATCCGGCCGCACCGCCCAGCGCCTGCCGGGAATCGGGTGACCACCGGGCTGTTCAGCCGAGCGCTGGGAGAGCTCGGTCTCGACGTACCCCGGCCGCACCGCCCCGACGCGCACACCCGTCCCGACCAGCTCGCGGTGCAGCGCGGTGGTGAAGGAATCGATGAACGACTTCGTCCCGCTGTAGACGGCCACGCCCTGGTTGGGGAACCCGCCGACGACCGAACTGACATTGATCACCGATCCCCGGCCACGCAGCAGCATGTCCGGAAGGCACAGCAGGGTCAGGTGCACCGTGGCCGAGGCGTTGAGCTGGAGCATGTCGCGGGCCGTCGTCCAGCCCATCTCCTGTCCGAGTCCGTACCAGGCCGTGCCGGCGTTGTTGACCAGCACATCGATCGGCCCCAGCTCGCGCCGAATGGCCAGCACCAGCCGGACGCGTTCCGCTTCGTCCGCCAGGTCGGCGACGTAGGCGCGAACGACTCCGCCGGCGCGGCGGAGTTCTTGCGCCAGGTCCTCCAGGCGGTCTCCCCTTCGAGCGACGAGCGCCAGCGCAACGCCTTCGGCGGCCAGCCGGCGCGCCGTGGCGGCGCCGATGCCGGACGATGCTCCGGTAACAACGGCCACCTGCCCTGTCCACGGGGCACGGCGCGCCCGCTGCATCGTCGGCGATTGGCGCATCAGCCAGGCGCGCACGAACGGTCGGAAGGCACGCGCCAGGAGCCGGCGCGGTCCAAGGCGCAGCGGCCAGCTCGCGGGTGAAATCGGCCAGCGTGCGACGCTGGTAGTGCAGCAGCCGTTCCGACTCGCGCGTATCGAGCCAGTCGGTGGCGAACGGCTCGTGGGTGAAGGCCGAGTCCGGCAGCGGTCCGACGCCCATGGCGGTCAGGATCGAGGTCATCATCTGCCGGTAGGTGACCTGACAGCCGGGCCCGCCGCCGATGAGCAGCACCCTGCCCCAGATGTCGTTGCTGGCGACGGCATGCGCCAGCGCCACGCCGACATCTCGAGTGTGCACGAACTCGATGCGATTGTTCAGCGGGACATCGAACATGCCGGGGTCGGGGCGGACGCTGAGCGGCAGAACGGCGCCGAAGCGCAGGATGCTCCAGCGCAGGCCGGAGATGCGGACCATGCGCTCACACGCCACCTTGTGGCGAGCGTAGTGTTCCACCGGCTGCGGCAGCTCGTCGACCGTGCGGGGCGGAGGCAGGTGCTGCGTCATGCCGTAGACGTGCAGCGAGGAGGAGAAGATCAGCCGCGGCGGAACCGGCTGTGCGCGCATCGCCCGGATCAGATTGCGGGTTCCCCCGACATTGACCCGTCGCGCCAGCACCGGCTCCTTCTCGGATTCGATCCCGGTGGCGGAGAGCTTGGGCAGGATGAACGCCAGATGGATGACGACATCTACGTCGCGCACCGCCGCGGCGACGTCGCTCGCCGAGCGCATGTCTCCCCAGACGACCTCGGCCTTGCGCGCCAGGCGCCGCGCCAGTCGAAGGTTGGCGGGCGTCTTCAAGTCGAAGCAGCGCACCTGATGCCCGCGGGCGATCAGCTCGTGCAGTGCGCTGACGCCCACATTGCCGAACGCCCCGGTCAGCAAGATCCTCATCTCATCCCTCGACCTGCATGCCTCGAACGAGCAGGGCCACTCCCTGCTCCATGACGGACGACCAATCGGCCCCCGTTGGATCCATCAGGCCCTGCAGCAGCACACCGATCACCAGGGCCATCAGGGCCGGCCCGGCCGTGGCGGCGTCTGCCTTTCGGATCGACCCCTCGGCAACTCCGGTCTCGATCAGCAGGCTGAAGTACTCGCGATAGCGCTGATAAGGCGCGATCGTGTTCTTCCACACGGTCGGGTCGTGGGCCGACTGGCTCCAGAACTCCAGGAACATCGGCAGCTGGCCGCTCGCCGACTGGAACACGACGCGGGACATGCCGGCAATGCGCCGCATCGCCTCGGCGGCGCTGGAAGTCTGCTGCGTCGCGGCGAGCAGTTGCTCGTCCAGAATGGTCAGCCACTGATTGAGCAGTGCCAGGAAGACGGCCTGCTTGGAGGGGAAGTGATGGTAGAACGCGCCCTTGCTCACGCCGGCCGTGGCGCACAGATCGGCAACGCTCGTGGCATCGAATCCTCTGCGCGAGAAGCACTCCGCGGCGGCGCTCAAGATGCGCGCCTCGGTCTCAGGTCCTGTCGTCCGTGGGCTCATTGATCACCTATCAAACCGACCGGTCGGTATGATTATCGCCCTCGCCCAAGGTCCGTCAAGGGTACCAGAGGCCCAGACTGACCCCGGCACCCTCCAGCAGGTCAGGTTCCCCTTCGGGCCTGGCAGTGGGCGAGCGGTCCGCTCGAGTGGCGGAGCACTTCGCCGGCAGATCGGACTCCGGGCAGTTGCGGCGTGCCCTGGCTCCCCCTGGCCTGACACGCCACATCTTCCGGGGGCGAAATCGGGTGGACATTTGGCGGCCGGTAACATGAGCGGCGTGACTACACCTCGCGCGGGCATCGGCCCTATACTCGACCTTCGGCGCGCCGGCCGCGCCCGGCCCCGCGTCACGCGGGGACGACCACGCAAAGAAGGAGCATGCGATGGAAACCAGCCGTCGGAGCGGCCTCGTCGGAGGCTTGATCCTGATCCTGGTGGGAGGCGCCTTCCTGGCGGCGCAGTTCGTCCCCGGTCTCCGGACGTGGTTCCGGGCCGAGGACAGCTGGCCGCTGATCATCATTGGCGTCGGCTTCCTGATGTTGGTGCTGGCGCTCGCCCTGAGCACGCCGCCGCTCGCCGTCCCGGGCTGCATTGTCGGCGGGATCGGATGCCTGTTGTTCTATCAGAACGCAACCGGCAACTGGGAGAGCTGGGCGTATGCCTGGACGCTGATCCCCGGCTTCGTCGGCCTGGGCGTCGTGCTCGCGGCTTTGATGCAAGGCCAGGCGAGAAAGGACATCGCCGGCGGATTGTGGTTGATGCTGTTCAGCGCGATTGCCTTCGTCGTCTTCGGCTCGTTCCTGGGGCTGGGACGATTCAGCCCCTACTGGCCGGTGCTCCTGGTGCTCGGCGGCCTGCTCATCCTGGGGCAGACGCTTTTCAGGCGTAAGTCCTGAGACCCGGCGGCGATTCCTGCGTAGACTAACTCGGGAGTCGGCGATGCGGCGCTTCGCCAAGGCCTGCCGCCCCCCGAACCAAATCGGGAGAAAGGGATGACGATGAGAGGGTCCATCTTCTGGGGTTCCGTTCTGATTGTGATGGGCGGCCTGTTCCTGCTCGACAACTTCGGAGTGCTTCCGGTGCCGGCCTGGTCGCTCTTCTGGCCGCTGGCGCTGATCGGCCTGGGCGCCCTGACGCTCTACGGCGTGATGCGCCGGAACGTGCGCCGGGAGATGGCTCCGGCTGAGATCGCCCTGGCGGGCGCGGCTCGCGCCCGCGTGCGTGTGCACCACGGCGCAGGGGTACTGCGAGTGCATGCCGGCGCCAATCCGGGGATGCTCGTCTCCGGCACCTTCGCCGGCGGCCTGGCCCCGACCACCCGCCGCGAGGGCGACCTGCTGGTGGCGGATCTCAAGCCTGATACGGACATGGTCGCTGTCGTTACTCCCTGGAACTGGGGTCCGGGCGGAGCGTACGATTGGGACCTGGCGCTCACCGACACGGTGCCGCTCGACCTGGGCTTCGAGACCGGCGCCAGCGAAAGCCACATCGACCTCTCGGGGCTCAAGCTGAGCGGCCTGTCGCTCAAGACCGGCGCCAGCTCGACGGTGCTCACGCTTCCGGCCAAGCCGGTGGGCACCTGCCCCGTGCGCATCGAGGGCGGCGCCACGTCGGTCGAGGCGACCGTTCCCGCCGGCGTCGAGGCTTTCGTGCGGTCGGAGAGCGGGCTGGCAGACGTGCAGGTCAACCGGGCGCGTTTTCTGCCCGTGCCTGGAGGTCATCAGACGGCGGGCTACGCCGGCGCAACCGACCGGCTCGAGATCAAGGTCAGCATGGGGCTCGGCGCGTTCAAGTTGAGCTAGTCCGCTCGGGGTCCGGATCCGGATCCGCGAGTCGGGCAGCCTGGAGGGTTGGACAATGGGTAACACGCGAGTTCGCTTGGCGGCTGGAGTCCTGCTGGTGGCGGCCGGCGTCCTGGTGCTGCTGCAGAACTTCGGCATCCTGCGCAGCGGCCTCAGCCTGCTGTGGTCGCTGTGCTTCCTGGCGGCAGGCGCCATCTTCACCTTCGTCTTCCTCACCGACCGCAAGAACTGGTGGGCGGTCATCCCCGGATTCACACTGCTGGGGATCGGCGCGCTGATCCTGCTCGATTGGGCGCTGCCCGCCACCGGTGGCCGCTGGGGAGGATCGCTCTTCCTCGGCGCGCTCGGTGCGTCGTTCTGGGTGATCTACGCCAACCGGCGCGATCAGTGGTGGCCGATCATTCCGGGTGGCGTGCTGCTCACGCTCGCCCTCGTGGCGGCGCTGGACGATGGGGTCGGCGTCGTCGGATTCGACACCGGCAGCCTGTTCTTCCTGGGCCTGGCCGGCACGTTCTTCCTGGTCTATCTGCTGTCGCAGCCAAGCAAGATGACCTGGGCGTTGTACCCGGCGGGGGTCCTGGCGGTCTTGGGCGTCGTGATCGCATTCGCCTCTTCATCGTTGGCACGCTTCCTGGGTCCGTTGGCATTGCTGGTCGCCGGCGGCTACCTGGTCTACCGCGCCATGGCGCGGCCGAAGCCCGGGGTCTGACCGCTTCGGGAGGTTCCGATTGATCGGCGCCCCTGCGCGCTCCTTGCCCGCGATGGCAACGCGCCGAGTTCCTTGACTGAGCGCCCGGACGGGACCAGACATGCGTCCGGGTGCCGGTCCAACCAAACAGATTCCCCGGGTTCCCGGGGTGGGAGGTACGCACAATGGATAGTCATCATCGTGGAGGGTTGGTTGGGCCGGTGCTGCTGGTCGGCCTCGGGCTGATCCTTCTCGGACAGAATCTCGGGTTGGTGCAAGACGACATCTGGCTCAGCCTGCTGCGGATGTGGCCGTTGATTCTGGTCGCAGCCGGAATCGACCTGTTGATCCCGCGCCGGACGATCTGGGGGACGCTGCTCTCGCTGGTGCTCATCCTGGCGGTCTTCGCCGGAGGGTTCTGGCTTGCAGGTCCGGGAGTCCGCGTGCGGCCGGCGGGCGGGCTGGAGGAGATCTCGGTACCCCTGGGCAGTGCTTCCGCGGCGGAGGTCAAGTTCAGCCCGCCGGTTGCCTCGCTCACCGTCGAGGCGCTTCAGGGCACGACCGCCCTGCTGGAAGGGACCGTCCCGGCCGAGAAGTACGGCCGGGTGGAGGCGAGGACGCACCAGGATGGCGCGACGACAGCCGTCGAGATCGAGGCCAGCGGCGCCTACGTCACCCCGATCTTCGGGCCGATGGACCAACCCTGGGCGTTCGCTGTCACGACACAGATCCCGATCGACCTGCGCGTCTCGGCCGGCGTCGGCGATGCGCATCTTGACCTCACCGGCCTGCAGGTCAGCGGGCTGGATGTCGAGATGGGCGTCGGGCGAGTGGTGATCACCCTCCCGGCCGGAGGCAGCTTCAGCGGGCAGGTGAGCGGTGGCGTAGGACAGACGGTCATCGTCATCCCCAAGGGTGTGGCAGTTCACGTACGCATGACCACCGGGATCGGCGGAATGCAGACCCCTGAAGGTGGCCGGTCGCTCGACCTGGGCGACAAGGAGTACACCTCTCCGGGGTTCGCGACGGCTCAGAACCGGATCGAACTGAGGGTTGAGCAGGCGATCGGGGCGATCGTCATTCGCGAAGGCTAGCCGATCCGAAATCAGGCGTCCCAGGCGGAGCGACGAGACACGCGGTCGCTCCGCTTCGCGCCACGGCAAATCCGTGCCCGGCATCACAATCCATGGACGGAGTCACGGCAGGCTCCGGCTCCATCCGGGCACTGCTTTCCGAAGTGGGAGTTCCCCCGCACAGTGTATTGAAAGCGCCCGGAGGCGGCAGTATGATTGCGCTGTTGTGCAGCGAGGGTCTCGGGTGAACGCTATTCAAGTCGAGCACCTGCGGCGGGTGTTCAAGGCGACGATCGGCGTCCTGCGGCGAACGACCAAGCAGGTCGTGGCCGTGGACGACATCTCGTTCGAAGTGGCGCCGGGCGAGCTGTTCGGGCTGCTCGGCCCGAACGGGGCCGGCAAGACGACGACGGTCAAGATGCTCACCACGCTGCTGATCCCGACGAGCGGGACGGCACTCGTGTTGGGCGAGGATGTTGTGCACCAGGCCGAGCGCCTGCGCGCCCGCATCGGGTTCATCTTCGGCGGCGAGCGCGGCCTGTACTGGCGCCTGTCCGGCAACGACAACCTGCGCTACTTCAGCAGCCTGTACCATGTCGACCCGGCGGTGGCTGCCAAGCGCATCCCCTACTTGCTCGAGCTGGTCGGCCTGGCCGACCGTGCCAAGGAGAAGGTCGACGGGTACTCGCGCGGCATGAAGCAGCGCCTGCACATCGCCCGCACCCTCCTGCACGACCCCGAGATGCTGTTTCTGGATGAACCGACCATCGGGCTGGATCCGGTCGGAGCGCGCGAGCTCCGCCATGTGATCCGGGACCTGCAGGCCGAGAAGAAGACCATCCTGCTCACCACGCACTACATGTTCGAGGCCGACGCCTTGTGCCAGACGGCTGGCCGTCATCAACAAGGGCCGGATCATCGCCCTGGATACGCCTGCCGGCCTGAAGCGGCATGTCAAGGACCTGGCCGTGGTGGACGTGGAGGTCTTCGGAATCCCGGATGAGTATCTGGCGCGCCTGCGCGCCCTGCCGTCCGTGGACACGGTCTCGGTGGAGGACGTCGACCAGCGCCAGATCGTTCGAGTGCAGACGACGGAGGGTTCAGCGTCGCTGCCGGCGATCCTGAGCGCGCTGAGCGATCTGCGCCTGGGCAAAGTCAATGTGCGCGAGCCCAGCCTGGAGGACGCCTACGTGCGCCTGGTCGGGGGCGAAGCATGACCGCCTCCACCTTTCGCCAGGATCTGCGGGTGGTTGCCTCGACCTTTGAGGTGACCTTGAAGATGATCGCCGTCGACTCCTTCGTCCTGTTCGGCATCCTGATCCAGCCGTTGATCATTTCCGTCCTGGCCATCTGGATGTTGACGCCCAAGGATCCGACCCAGGCCATCTTCGTCGTCATCGGCAGCGGCATGACCGGCCTGTGGAGCACGCTGCTGTTTGTCGGCGGCAACAGCATCACCCGCGAGCGCTGGACCGGGACGCTCGAGTCGCTGGTCGCTCAGCCGACGCCGCTGGCCTACATCGTCTTCGGCAAGAACCTGGCCAGTGTGCTGCAATCGCTGCTGTCGATGCTGGTCAGCTATGCGCTGGCCGCACTGCTCTTCCACCTGGAGCTGCGCATCGTTCAGCCGGTGCCATTCGCCATCTCCCTGCTGCTCACGGTGTTCTCCTTCGTGTGCTTCGGCCTGATCATCGCCCCGGTCTTCCTGCTCAATCCAGCCGTGCAGCAGTGGCAGAACGCCATGGAGTTTCCGGTCTACATCCTGGCCGGATTCCTGTTCCCGATCGCCTTGCTGCCGGGTTGGACGACGCCCTTCAGCTACCTGCTGGCTCCGTACTGGGCCGCCCGAGCCCTCCACGCCACCTCCAACGGAAGCGCCACCGCCGGGGAACTCGCCTTGTGCTGGGGCATGATGGGGTTGTTCGGGGCCCTGTATCTGGTCTTCTCGGGCTTCCTGCTGCGTGTCATCTTGCGCAAGGCCCGGGCCGATGCCACGCTCGGACTGGAGTAGCGCCGCCGGCGCCGAGGCAGACATGCTCCGATCCCTGTCCCTCAACTTGCGTCTCTTCCTGGAAGGGGCTTTCCTGTCCTATGTCGCCCTCTTCCGCTGGCTTCGCCCGATGACCTACCTGGCATCCAAGGTCATGATGCCGTTGGCGTCGATCCTGTTCTTCACCTTCCTGGGGACGTATGCCACGTCGGCCTCGAATGCCAGCTTCTACGTGATCGGGAATGCGATCCAGATCGCTTCGGTCAGCGGCATCTACGGTGTGACGATGAGCATCGGCGGCGACCGCTGGGAGGGCACGCTGGTCTACCTCTTCGGCACACCGGCCAACCGCCTGGCGATGTTCGTCGGCCGGGCGTTCTTCCATGTCTTCGACGGCATCCTGGGTGTCTGGATCGGATTGGGTTGGGGCGTCCTCCTGCTTGGGTTGGACCTGACCCACACCGATCTCTCCGCCCTGCTGCTCACGATCCTGGTGACCACGTTCAGCACTTCGGGCCTCGGTCTCCTGCTGGGCTGCGTGAGTCTGGTCAGCCTGGACACGATGTTCATCAACAACCTGGCGTACTTCGCGCTGCTGATCTTCTCCGGCGCCAATGTCCCGCTCGCCAGTCTGCCGGCCTGGGTGGCCGCCATCTCCTGGGCGCTCCCGCTCACCCGCGGGATCGCTGCCAGCCGGGTGCTGATCGCCGGAGGCAGCCTGGCGGACGTGGCGCCTTTGATTGCCGGAGAGGCGGCGATCGGCCTGGTGTATATCCTGTTGGGGTATGCCCTGTTCCGCTGGTTCGAGTTCCAGGCCCGGAGGCGCGGGACGCTCGAAGCATTCTGAACGCGTGCACCACATCCCGGACCCGACCGATCCTCAACGGAACCCTCCCAACCCGTCCCATCCGATCTTCGAACCTCACCGCCTTACTCCTCGACCGCGTCGTCCCGTTGCCAGCGATGTTCGGCGGAGTGGCCGGCCAGGCGACGCAGGCCACGGCTGCCGGCTCTCGCGTGCACGCCGCCACCGTCCGATCCCGGATCCTGCCTGGCGTCTGGTGACCCCGACGCCCTGCCCGTTCTCGGCAACCCACGCTCCGGGTAGAATGAACCTCTGGCACAGGACAATGTGGACGCCGGATACGACGATCCACATGACCTGACCGGCCAGTCGGAGTCATGCGAATGGTCGTCCCCCCCGCCCAGGCCCGACGTGAAGCCGCCCACCTGGCCCGCCAGCGGCTGCAATCCAGTCCCTGCTACCTGGATACAGAGACCACCGGCCTTGGGCCGCAGGACGAGATTATCGAGGTCTGCCTGCTCGACGCCGAAGGCTCGGTCCTGTTCGAAAGCCTCGTGCGGCCAACGCGCCCGATCCCGATGGACGCCGTGGCCCTGCACGGCATCACGGATGCGGCAGTGGAGGCCTCCCCGACCTGGCCAAGCCTTTGGCCAAGGCTGCGCGAGCTGATGCAATCCCGCAGCGTTGCGGTATACAACGCCGAATTCGACACCCGCTTGCTGCGCCAGACGCTGGCGCGTCACGGCCTCACAGAGTCAGTCGACACCAGCGGTTTCTTCTGCCTGATGCTGTTGTACGCGCAGTTCCGCGGCGAATGGGACGCCTCACGCCGCTCGTTCCGCTGGCACAGCCTCGAGGCGGCTCGGCGGCAGGTCGGCCTGGAACTGCCGAATGCGCACCGGGCCCGGGCAGACGCTCTGTTGGCCCGCGCGTTGCTGCATGCCATGGCCTCGGCCTCATGACGGCCGGATCTCCCGGACGCCCGACCATCGCATGAACCAGGCAGACCTCAGCCTTCGGCGCGTCGTGACCGATGCAGACCGCCGCGAGTTCCTCGCCCTGCCCTATCGGCTCTACCGTGGGGATGCCAACTGGATCCCGCGCCTGTGGCCGGAGCAGCTGGCCTGGCTGCGCCGAGAGAACCCATTCTTCGAGCAAGGGGATGCCGACTGGTTTGTGGCACGCCGCGACGGCCAGAGTGGTTGGGACGATCGGCGTTGCGCTGGATCACGCCGCCAACCGCGTCCATGACCGGCGCTGGGGGATCTTTGGCTTCCTCGAATTCGTGGACGATGAGCAGGTGTTCACCGCCCTGACGAACCAGGCGAAGGAATACCTTCATCTTCGCGGGGCGACCCACATGATCGGGCCGCGCAGCTTCGGGGACAACGACTTCCCCGGGTTCCTCGTCGGTCGTCACGACTGCCCGGCGGCGCTGTTCGAGGGCCACACGCCTCCCTACTACCTGCGCATGGCCGAGCGAGCCGGATGGAGTGAGCACAACGATACGCTCGCCTACCGCTTCGAATCGTACAAGGCGGGCGAACAGCTCGAGCTCATGCCGGCCAAGCTCCGCCATGTCGCCGATCGTGTTGCCCGCAACCCGCGCTGCGCGCTCCGACCCGCTCAGCTTAAGCAGTTCGACCGCGATCTGCACATCGTCCGCCGGATCTACAATCGCTCGCTGGCCACGCTGGCGGACTTCACGCCGATGGGCGAGGACGAGCTGCGGCGGTTTGCCGATAGCTTGCGGCCGATCCTGGTCGAGGATCTGATCTGGTTCGCGTTGGTCGACGGGCAAGAGGTCGGCTTCAGCCTGGCTGTGCCCAACGTGGCCGAGGCGTTCCATCACGTGGGGGGGCTGCGCTATCCGTGGCAGTACCTGCGGTTGGCCTGGGAGATGCGGCGGATCCGGTCGGTATCGTTCAAGATCCTGGCCGTTGAGCCGGCGTACTGGGGAATGGGGCTGGAAGCCTGGATGCTCTCACGCATCGGCGAGGTCAGCCTGCGTCGCGGCTATCGTTGGCTGGACGGCAGCCTGACGGGCGAGGACAACCCGCAGACGAACAAGATCTCGCTGCGGTTGGGGGCGGAGGAGTACAAGCGCTACAGGGTCTTCACGGTTCCGGTGTAGGCAGCCGTAGACTACCTGGCAAGATCGGCGCCCCCTCCAGTCGGAGGGGGCGCCGGAAGTTCATGCCGCGCGGGCTTGAGATCCTGGGAGGCAACTCCTCAGGAAATCCCGGACCACATCCACCGGGATGGCAAGGCCCACCTCCGGACCGGCCATCATGGCGCAGATCCCGACGAGCCTTCCCTGGACATCCACCAAGCGGGCCACCGGAGTGCCCGGGACGGAGCTGCAGGCTGAGCGCGATCAGCTCTCGCCCCGGAGCCGGATTCTCCGGCAGGTCGGCACCGACGCCGATGACCGCACCGAGCGTCGTCCCTCCCTCTACACCCCACGGATGCCCAACGGCCATCACCAGCTCGCCCGGTCGCAGGCTGCGTGAGAAGCCCGGGACGAGTCCCGGCAACCCGTGCGCCTCGAGGCGCAGAACCGCCAGGTCGCGATAGGGATCGGTGGCAAGAACCTGCGCCGCCGATCGGCGGCCGCCCGGAAGGCGGACGTCCACCCGACGTCCCCGGGCGACATGGGCGTTGGTCACGATCAGCCCTTCGTCATCCCAGATCGTCCCGGAGCCTGCGCCCTGCCCGCCATCTCGGATCTGAACCAGACTGGCGCGTGCCCGATCGGCCACGGCGCCCAGATCTGCCTGAAGGGTCGTCATCAACCCGGGTGCGGCCATCGCCTCACCCTCGCTCGCCGACCGTCACGCGCATCTCCTGCAGCGCGCCGCCGCGCAGGATTCGCGCGGCAAGCGTCGAGCCGATCCGATCGCCTCCCAGTGCAGCCAGCACATCATCCATATGGCGGATGGGAGAGCCCTCGAGTGAGACCAGCGTGTCACCGAGCGCCATCCCGGCCTTCGCCGCCGGGCCTCCCGGCTCAACCGACATCAGGAGCACGCCGGTTTCCTGGCCAAGTTGGCCGACGACGTCTTCCGGAAGCCGCACCGGCTGTGCGCCGATACCCAGGTAGCCACGGCGGACGCGCCCGTGCTCCAGCAGCATCGGGACGACGCGCTGCAGGGTGATCGCCGGGATGGTCAGGCTGACGCCGCGCGCCAGACCCGAGGAGTTCAGACCCAGGAATCCGCCGGCGGGGCTCAGCAGCGGACCTCCGGAGAATCCCGGATACATCACGACATCCGTCTGCAGGTAGCGATCCACCACCCCGCCCTCCGGCGTTCGCCATTCCTGGCCCAGTGCGCTGACGACTCCCAACGTGGCCTGGACCGTTCGCCCCGGACGCCCGAGGGCCAACACCAGGTGGCCCACCCGGGCGGTGTCGATCGCCTGCCAGGCCGGGACAGCCAGGCCCGCGGCCGAGGCACGCAATACGGCCACATCGGTCGTCGGATCCCGGCCGACAAGCCTGGCTTCGATCTCTCGCCCGTCGGGCAACCCGACCTGCAGCCCATCATCCCGGCGTAGGACATGGTTGGCGGTGACGATCACGCCGTCGGCGGACCACACGATCCCGGTTCCCGGGACACCCCGCCGGCCTTCCACGCGCACGATGTGCGCGGCGCTCGATTCGACTGCGCCGGCCATCGCGGACGACAAGTCCATCAGGACGCTGCTCATTCTGCACCTCCTCATCGGCACCGGTTGGGCGCCGTGACTCCACAATACCGGCGCGGGCCGCGGACCTCTACTGCTCGAGTGGTCGGGAGGCACCTGATCGAATGGGCAGGTCAGAGGAGGATCAGGCCAAGCCTGGTCGCCCGGACGACGGCGTCGGTGCGACTCTGGGCGCCGAGTTTGCGGAGCAAGGCATTCAAGTGGAACTTGACGGTGTGTTCACTTACGCTCAGGCGTGCACCGATCGCCTTGTTGGCCAGGCCTTCGGCAACCAGCCGAAGAACCTCGAGCTCGCGTTCGGTGAGGGGCTCGGTGAGAGGGAGGGGATCTGTGGGCTCGAGCCCTGCCCGAATCGGCTCCAGGGTCGGGTCCATGACGCGCAGTCCATGAGCCGCCGCCTGTACGGCCGCGCCAAGCGTCTCAGGCGCGGCATCGCGGGAGAGCAATCCGTGCAGCTTTGTCAGGCGCGCTCCCTGCACCCGGGCGCTGACCGGGAGCAACGCCACAATCGGGGGAAGCTCGCCGGCGCGGCCCATGAGTTCCTCCAGAACGGGCTCGATCGCCCATCCCAGGTCCCACAGCAGGACATCAGGACGACTGGCGGCGATCATCGCCTGCAGGTCTCCGAGAGGTGCACTCTGTCCGACGACCATCACATCGGGCCGGTCGTGGAGGACGCTGGCCAGGCCAGCCCGCGCCAGCAGGTCTTCAGCGACGATCAGGACGCGCGTCGCGAGCTCAGCCATGGCGTGAAGCGCGGGATGCAGGGGCCCGAGGGAGAGAAGCCGTCACGCTCGGCGGGAGCATCGGCACATCAACGCGGCTGTGATGGCTGCCTGCGCCGCTATCAAGGGGTCGACGTCTCCGTGGGCGTCTCGGTGGGGGTCTCGGTCGCCGTCTCCGTCGGGGTCGGTGTGTCGGCCCCGGGCGTATCGGTTGCGGTGGGCGACGGCGTGTCGGAGATCAGCACGAAGATCGTCGGGGTCGGCGTGGCGGTCGTCGTCGGGGTCGGTGTCCCGGCCGTGGCCGTCAGACATGAGTCGGCGGCGAAGTCGGCGGTCGGCTCGAGGTCGGAGTTGGAGAAGGTGCGCAGCGACTGGTCGTACTGGGCGGCCGCCCCGCACGGGTCGCCGGTTGCCAGCAGCAGGTGCCCGTACTCCATCGCCGAGCGTGCGTACTTGCGGCAGGCATCCCAGGTCTGCCCGCTGCAGATCTGCCCGAAGAGCCGGGCGGACTCCGCCCAGTCGAGTCCGAAGTACGAGTTGGCCGCCATGTAGAAGGCGGCCGAGTTGCGCCACGCGATGGCCTGGTTGTCCAGCGGGGCAAAGCGCTCCGCCAGCGTAAGGTGATAGATCCCTTGCTCGTGCAGCCCGCGCTGGATTTCATCCAACCCCTGGTTGCGCAGGGCCTGAGACATGAGCGAATCAATCTCGCCTGCACGGTAGGTGATATCCCGCCCGCGCACCGTGATCAGCGCTTCGAGGGCCGTCGACCATCCGCCCTGATTGAGGGCCGACTGTGCCTGGTCGAACAGGGCTTGCAGCGAGGAGACATCGAGCGTGGGTGTGGGAGTCGCCGGAGGGCCGGTGGGGCTCGGCATCGGGGTCGGAAGTTCCAGTGCGGTCAGGGCGCGATCGAGGAGCTCCGCTGCCCCCGGGTAGTCAGGATTGATCTGCAGGACATACTCGAAGCGTTGGCGCGCCAGCTCATAGCGCGTCGCCAGGAGATCCTCGACGCCCCGGTCGAACTGCTCCTGCGCCGCGCGCCCCAGCATCTCATCGGTGGACAGCCCCGCCTGCCGGCGGCCCGAGGCGACGCCGGTCAGCGTGGCGACGGTCAAGACGACGACGGCAAACACGCCCAGGCCGAGGATGACCGCAACCGATGGGCGCAGCACGACGAGGCGGCGCGGGTGGACGCGTCGGGTGCGGATTGGTGCTGGCGATGGAGGACGAAGGCGGGAGCATCGGTGCGCGACCTCAGGGCGTAACCGGCGGATTCAGGCCGGCGGAAGGCCCGAACCCACTGGTGGCGGTGAAGATCTCATCCCGCAGCAGGCGGATCTGATCCGGCACGGGACCGAGGACTTTGGCCCCATCCGGCCGCGTGTAGAAACGGACCATGTTGGGCGGACCGATGACGCCGGACCGGATATTCGCTTTCTCGATCTGGACCGCCAGCCAGCCCAACGAGACCATTTGATCGAGAGAGAGATCGGTCCGCACCCCGCTGGCAAGCTCCTGATAGAGCGTCGGCGCGCGGGTGATCAAGGTTGGGAGCATGTCGAACCCTACGACCCGGTCGAGCACGGCCAGGATGACCCGCTGCTGGCGGCGGGCGCGGCCGAAATCATCGCCGGCCGCTTTGCGCACGCGGGCATAGGCCAGCGCCTGGGCGCCGTCGAAGTGGTAGGCCTTGGCTTCCAGGTTGATCGACATCCGGCCGATGGGGGCGATTCGGATCGGCTCATCGACCAGGACGTCGATGCCGCCGATCTCGTCGATCATGCGCTCGAAGGCCTTGAAGTCGATGACGGCGTAGAAGTTGATCGGCACGCCGACGACGTCTTCCACCGTCTGGCGCGCCAGCGCCGGGCCGCCGCCCGGCATGCGGTACGCCTCCCCAAGCATGTAGGCGGTGTTGATGCGGTTATGGTCGAAGCCGGGGATTTCCACCCACAGATCACGGGGGATCGACAGCATGCCGGCCAGGTGCGTGATCGGGTCGATCGTCACCAGCATCATGCTGTCGGAGCGCGGCGCCCCTGAGCCGGACTCCCAGTCGCGATAGTCGAGGCCCATGACGAGCAGGGTGACCCGCGAGCTCCCGTCCCAGGGCTGAGGGTTGATCGTCTCGAGCTCAGGCAAGGGAGTCGTTCCCGGCTCGGCGGTCGAACCCGGGGGAGTGTCTCCGCCTCCGGAAAACGGGCGAAGGACATTGCCCGAGACCCGGGCGGTGAAATCGCGCACCAGCACGTGCACGATCACCCCGGTCACCAGGATCACGCCGGCGGCCCCGGCCAGGATCAGGCCGAGGATCGCTCGCCAGGCGAGGGCTTCATCTTTCGTCTTGTCTCGACCTTGGAGGGACACGCAATGCTCCCGTGCCGGATCTGGCCTATTGTACGACGGCGCCGGCCCGTTCGGGATGGGAAACTCGTGAGCGGCAGCAGCGTATGCCGCGCTACCCCGAATGCCTCCGCCGGAGACTGTGCGCGCCGCGAGCCCGGCTAGCCGGCGGTGGAACCGCGCTTCGCCCAGGCAGCCTCGAAATCCGCGACCGCCTGCTCGGTGAGCGGGTTCTCCGCCATCGCCAGGATCACTTCCAGCGGCAGGCTGACATGCTGGGCGCCGGCCAACAGAGTGTCGACCGCTTCGGCGGCGGACTTGATGCCCGCGGCCAGGATCTCGCATTCGGTCGGATCGAGGATCGCCGCCAGCTGCGCCACCAGCCCGGGTCCATCGCCGGTCGCCCGCGTGACCCGGTTGACGTACGGAATGACGTACTCGGCGCCCGCCTGCGCCGCAAGGTACGCCTGAGCCGGGGTGAAGACTCCGGTGACGGCAACCGTCACCCGGGCAGACACCTGAGCCGTGAAAGCCAGGCCGTTCACCGTGCACGGAACTTTGAGTCCGAGGTTGTCGGCGAGATCCAAGAAGGGCGCTGATTCGGCCTGCATCTCGTCCGGCGTATGGCCGAGCAGTTGGTGGAAGACCGTGCCTGGAAACAACGGGCAAAGCGCCTGGAGAGCCTGCAGGCCGTCGGTGTGTCCGGCGCGGGCCAACAGCCCGGGATTGGTCGTCGCGCCGATGACGAACCCCAGCGCCGAAGCGCGCCGGGCATCATCCAGGTTCGCCGAGTCGAGAAACAATGCCATCCAACTCTCCTCTCCACCGGCATCCCGCCGGTCTCCACTCTTGGGATCTGGCAATCATAGCCGCGACCCCAACCTCTCGCCACACACGGCCTGACAGGCGGCGAAATCACCTGTCAGACAGGCCGGGAGTGGAGTATCCTGAACATCCGGAGGAGCACCGATGGCGTCTCGAAACCTGACCCCGACCGAACAGACCGAGGCGCGGATCGTCTTCGCCGACGGATTGGAGTACGCCCGAGTGCGCGTCGCGGAGAGCGCGGGCTGGACCAACGCCCTGCTCCGGCTGCGCGGCTGGTTCTCCGGACATCCCCTGCCGATCGCCGACAACGCCGTGACCCTGGGGAGCACATCCTACTTCCCCCGCCGGCTTCACACGTCGCTCGAGACATTGGCCGCCGGTCAATTCGGGGATTTCGCCTGGCTGATCCACGAACTCACCCACGCCTGGCAGGCCGAACACATCGGGGCAAGCTATCTGACCAAAGCGATTGGCGTTCACCTGCGAAGCAAGGGAAATGTCTACGACTACGGAGGGGAGCCCGCGGTCTTCGCGGCCGTCAGGGCCGGCACGCTCCTGCGCGGCTTCGACGTTGAGCAGCAAGGCGAGATCGCCAGGGACTACTACCTCAGGCGCAAGCGAGCGCTCGACACCACGGGCTGGGAACCACTGATGGCGGCGTTTCGCCACCCCTGAGAATCTCCAACCATCCCCGCGCCGTTCGCCGGCGCAGACAGAAGCCCGGGCTCAGACGTTGGCGCAGTTGCTCGCATCGCCCGGGCCTGCCATCCACCTCAAGGCACCGAAGGATTTGGACAGGCTCGGAGAAGAGAGCCGGAGCGGATGAGCGCGAGCTAGCGACGCGCCTTCCGGCGCCAGCGCAGCGGCTTACCGGTGTCTCGCACGATCGTGCCCTTGGCTTCCTGGTCCAACTGCACGGCCTTCACCCACCAGCCCGCCTTCGCCCCCTTCGGGAACAGATCGTCCGGGAGATGGGGCACGACAGCCTCGAACATCTCGGCCTGCGTCAGACCCGGCGGTCGCGTGGGGAGGATCCTGACCAGCGCGCGGTGCATCGCCCGATACATGGCGGCATCGACCGTCGTGGTGTACCCGGGCACGTTGACATTCTGCACCGTCACCCGCGCCGGGGCCTGCTTCGTCGTCCTGGCCGGGCTAGCCCTTGTCTTCATTCTGACCTCCCTTGGAGGACCGGAAGGACGGCCCCCGCCAGCACAGCGCGGTTACCCAGGTCCCATTGGTTGGGGCACGAGTTCAGCAGTCAGCGCGGCGAGGCCAGGTCGGAGAACCCGCATCACGGCCTGGAGCGGGCTCACGCCGGGCCAATCGGCCGAGGGCGGAGCGAGATTCGATACGGCGCAGGTGTTTCGCAATGCGGGGCTATGGGCGGCCGAGGCACCCAGGCGGTCGAGCCGGATCACTCGTTGAAGAGCTCGCCGACCGACCGGCCCTCATGGGCCCGAATGATGACCTCGGCCAGCAGCGGGGCGACCGAGAGCACGGTCATGTTGGGCAGGCGCTTCTCCGCCGGGAGGTCGATCGTATTGGTGGTGACGATCTCCTTCAGATTGGCTTCGACCAGCCTCTGCGACGCCGGCGGAACCAGCAGGGGATGGGTGAACGAAAGGTAGACGTCGCGGGCGCCGTGCTCGCGCACGATCTTGGCCGCTTCGGTGATCGATCCGGAGGTCAGCACTTCGTCGTCGACCAGGATCACGTTGCGGTCTTCCACCTCGCCGATCACGGTGGTCGCCTGCGCCCGGGAGTCGTCGCGCGCCCGCCGCTTCTCGACGAAGGCCAACGGCAGGCCCAGCTTGGCGGCGAAATTGCGGCCCTTCTTGGCGAAGCCGAGGTCCACGGTCGCCACGACCGTGTTCTCCAGTTCCTTGGCGGCGAAGTAGTCGCTGAGCAGATGGAAGGCGGTCAGGACGTCGCCGGGGATCGAGAAGAAGCCCTGGATCTGCCCGGCGTGCAGGTCGATGGTCATGTAGCGGTCTGCGCCGGCGACCTCGAGCATGTCGGCCAGCAGGCGGGCGGTGATGGGGACGCGGGGCTGGTCCTTCTTGTCGGAGCGAGCGTATCCCATGTAGGGGATCACGGCCGTGATGCGCCCGGCCGAATCGCGCTTGAGGCAGTCGATCATGATCAGGAGCTCCATGATATTGCGATGGAGCGGCGAGGACATGGACTGGATCACATACACGTCCTGGCCACGGACGCTGCCGTGCAGGCGGACGAATAGATTCTCGTTCGAGAACTCGACCAGGTCGTAGTCGCTCAGCGGGACGCGCAGGTAGTCGCTGATCTCTTGCGCCAGATCGCGGCTGGCGGACCCGGCGAACAGCTGGATATCCCCGTACCCGAACATCCTGCCCATGGCATCCCTCGTGTGTGCAATGCGGGCCGCCGTCTGCGCTGGCCCATGCCTCGCCGCCTGCCGACCGGCGTAGTGTAGCGCGATTGCCGTCGTCCGGCATGCGCCGGGCGCCGGACGTCAGCCTCGTGAGGCCAGGAGCCTTTCAACCGCCTGACGCGGCGACGACTGGCGGGTGAACACCTGCTCCAGCGCCGCACCCAGATCCGCAGGCGCGAGCGCGTCGAGGAACTGGGCCAGCAGCCTGTCTCCCAGCAGCGCGCGCACTTCAAGGCTCAAGCGTTCGCGGTCGCGGCGCGCTCGCCCGCCGGTGGTCTCGAGGTAGGTGCGATGGTTGAGCAGGGCGTCCACAACTTCGTGGATCCCCTCCCCCAGCGCCGCAACGGTCTTCAGGACCGGGGGCACCCATGTCACCCGGGCATCCGCCGGGGCGTCCACCGCTTCGAGCCGACCGTGATGATCCCAAACCCGACGTACGCCGGAGGCCAGCTCCAGCGACGACTGCAGTGCCCGCACGGCGTTGTCGGCGCCGGGCAGATCGGCTTTGTTGACGACCAACACATCGGCGGCCTCAAGGATTCCGGCCTTGATGGCCTGCACATCATCGCCCATCCCGGGGGCCTCGATGACCAGCGTGGTATGCGCGGTACGGGCAATCTCGACCTCGGCCTGGCCGGCGCCGACGGTCTCGATCAGGATCCAGCCGTACCCGGCCGCATCGAGCGCGTCCACCACGGCGGCGGTCGTGCGCGCCAGCCCACCCAGCGCGCCTCGGCTGGCCATGCTGCGAATGAAGATCCCTGTGTCCCCGGTCAGGTCCCGCATGCGGATACGGTCGCCGAGGATCGCCCCGCCCGTGAACGGGCTGCTCGGGTCGACGGCGACGATGGCTACCGTCGCCTGGGTCCTGGACCGGAGCTCGAGGGCCAGCCGGTTGACCAGGGTCGACTTGCCGGTGCCCGGCGCGCCGGTGATCCCCACCAGGTGCGCGTGGCCGGTGCGCGGGAAGAGACCCGACAGCGCCTCGAATCCTTCCGGCTGTTCGTTCTCGATCTGGGTAAGCAGCCGCGCCAGCGCCAGACGGTCGCCCGCCAGGATGCGGTCCAACAGGCTCATTCGAGTCCCGCTTTCAGGGCGTGGGGGTGCTGCGGGCGGTGGCCTGTTCAAAGGCGGCCACGACGGCATCGGTGGTGGTCCCCGGACCGAAAATGGCAGTCACCCCCTGTTCGCGCAGGACGGGGATGTCTTCGTCCGGAATGATCCCGCCCAGCAACACCGGCACACCGGCCTGACCCTGGGCCGTCAACAGCTGGAAGACGCGCGGCACCAGGGCCATGTGCGCGCCGGAAAGCACCGAGAGACCGATGGCGTCGACGTCTTCCTGAAGCGCGGCCTCGGCGATCATCTCCGGGGTCTGGCGCAGGCCGGTGTAGATGACCTCCATGCCCGCATCACGCAGCGCGCGGGCAATGACCTTTGCCCCACGGTCGTGCCCGTCCAGCCCGGGCTTAGCGATTAAGATGCGCAGTTTCCTGGCCATGGGGGAATCCGCCTGACCTCCAGGGGGAAGCAGGCCGGATTATACACCGGGCCTTCGGGACAGCTCCCCACCCCGGTGCCGAGAACGCACCGAGGAAGGCGCGACACACCAACTTCCTCAGGCCCCGCGGCTCACGGATTCTCGGATCGTGGGCGGTTCGAACTCGTTGCGCCTTCCGGCACGACACCCGGGGCTGGTTGGGGGCGTGAGCAGACACGGGTGTGCAGGGCACGGCTCACGCGCGGCCAAGCGATTGCTTGCGCCGTCCGCCCATGTTTCAGCCGCGCTGAGGTCGCCCTCACTCTGGAGGCTTTCCCTTGGCACACCCTGCCCTGCAGGCGCATTCGGCCCCCTCCGGAGCCGGGAAGGTGAAGCGTCCTACCAGCGGCCTCCTGCACAGGTTGAAACCAGGACGCTGCTCCCACCCTTCCAACGTAACCTTTTCGTGGCCACGTCCGACTAAATAGGTGAAACTGGTCTCAAACTACAGGAGGATTTGAAGATGACTTCTCGTACCGTTCGTTACCTGGGTCTTGTTGCCGTTCGCGGCGGCCATTCTGGCAGCCTGCGCCCCGGTGGCCGCTACCCCAGCAGCCGATTCGGCTGTGGCGCTGGTCAAGACCGTCGCCCCGGCGGAGACAGTCGATGCAGGCGCACCGGGAACCGAGTTCGAGCTGATCGGGACGATCGAGCTCATGGCTCCCACAGCCTGGACGCTGAACGGGAAGGTCCTGGCCATCCTGCCGGCGACCAAGCTCGACGGCACGTTCATGGTGGGGGACCTGGTCAAGGCGCATGCCGCCATCCAGGCCGACGGTTCGCTCGCCGCCAGGGAGATCGTGGCTGTGCAGGGCGCCGACGCCGCTTCGATGACACTGCTGGGCGCCGAGTACGACTTCACCGGCGCCGTGGAGTCCATCGCCATCGACCAGTGGACGGTGGCCGGGACGACCTTCGCCGTGACCTCGCAGACCGAGATGAAGGGCACCTTCGACATCGGGGATCTGGTCAAGGTCCACTTGCTCGTTGCGGCCGACGGTTCGCTGGTGGCGCGTGAGATCGAAGCGCCCGAGGCCGAGCTCGAAGGTGCAGCCGAAGGCGACGAAGTTGAACTGGTGGGCGTGATCGAGTCGATGGGCCCCGAGGCGTGGGTGATCGGCGGGCAAACGCTGGCCGTCACGCCTGAGACCGAGATCGACGGCACGTTCGCCATCGGTGACGCGGTCAAGGTCCACGTGTTCGTCGGTGCCGGCGGCGCGCTCACCGCCCGCGAGATCGAGGCGGCCGAGGTCGGCGACATGGACGACGATGGAGAAGACGACCAGAACTCGAACGAGAACGAGAATGAGAACGAGAATGAGAATGAGAACGAAAGCATGAACGACAACGGTTCGGACGACGGCTCGAATTCAAACGAGAACGAGTCCGGCGACGACAACTCGAACGACAACACGTCGTACTAACGGATCCAGCCGGCGAGACTCACGCCGCCCCTTTGGGGTGAACAACCCGAAGGGGCGGCGGTGCGCGTCGGCCCGGAATCGCCACCTCCATGGCCATCGACACTCGCATTCCCCCTTCCCCAGCCGCGGCCGAGCCTCTGCCCGACCTGCCTGAGCATCGCCGCCTCGAGTCAGGACGGCGTGCGGCGTGGTTATCCGGCGGGATGATGTTCGCGGTGGCTGTCGCGGTGTGGGCGGTCCTTCAATTCGCCACGCCCGCCCCGGTCGGAGTTGACGGCTACTACCACCTGCGCATGGCGCAGTTGATCCGGAGCAGCGGCTGGATGCCGGAGTTCCGCTGGCTGCCCCTGACCATCCTCTCCCCGTCCGCTTTCTACGACCATCACTTGCTCTACCACCTGCTGCTGGCCCCCTTCGCATGGGGAGACCCTTCGGCCGGCGGGGCGGCGGAACTGGCGCTGGGAGGAAAGCTGGCCAGCGTCCTGATCGCAGCCCTGGCCTCCCTGGCCGTATGGCTCGGGCTCCGCCGCCGTGTGCGCTGGGCAGGGTTGTGGACCTCGGGTTGTTCGCGCTGTCGGAAGCGTTTCTCTATCGCATGAGCATGCCCAGGGCCCAGTCGGCCTCGCTCCTGGTTCTCGTGGTCGGCTTCTTCCTGCTCGTCGATCGGCGCGATCTCTGGCTGGTTCCGCTGGGATTTGTCTACGTCTGGCTGTACGATGCCTTCCCGCTTCTGTTGTTGATCGGCGCCGCGAGAGTGGCCGCCGACCTGGTCGTCGAACGGCGGCTGAACCTTCGGCCGGTGATCTACGCCGCGGTCGGAATCACGCTCGGGCTCGTGCTCAACCCATACTTCCCACGCGATGTTGTGTTCGTGCTCCGGCACTTGCTTCCCAAGCTCGGTGCACTGGAGATCCCGGTGGGCAACGAGTGGTACCCCTATGACGCGTGGACGCTGGTCACCAACAGCGGGCTGGCGTATGCAGCGTTCGGGGCCGGGCTGTACTTCCTCGGGAAACGCCCCGGACGGATCGACCGCATGTCCGTGATGGCGTTCCTGGTAGCCGCCGTCTTCGGGCTCGCCTTCTTGAGGGCGCGTCGCTTCGCCGAGTACTTCCCGCCGTTCAGCCTGATCTTCCTGGCGATCTCCGCTTCACCGTGGCTCGAGCGTTGGCGGAATCTGCGCCGCGGCTTCGACGTCGCATCCCGGCCGTCTTCGCAGCCCTGCTCATCGTACCGCTCGGTTGGACGATCTTCCAGGCGCATCAGACCATCGCCGAGAGCTCTCCGCTTGACCGCTACGGCGCTGCGGCCACCTGGATGGGCGCCCATAGCCGGGCAGGCGACCTGGTGTTCCAAACCGACTGGGACGACTTCCCACGCCTGTTCTTCTACGACACGACCAATGCGTACGTCCTCGGCCTGGACCCCACGTACCTGCAGCTTGCCGATGAAACGCTGTACGACGACTGGGTGGCCATCACTCGCGGTGAGGTCGAGCGCCCCAGCCTGATGATCTCCGCCCGCTTCGGCGCCCGCTACGTGTTCTCGGACCTCGAGCATGGGGCGTTTCTGACCCAGGCACGGATCGACCCGGGGCTGGAAGAGGTCTACCGCGACCGGTGGGCGATCATCTACCGTGTCCTGGCGTCCGGCGAGGGTTGAGGCCGGCGCCGACGTCTAGCCTCCTGGGAGCCGGTACATCCCCATGGCCTGATGCACGGCCTGCATCGTCAACCCCGCCTCGTGCCTCGCCCGCTCGGTCCCTGAACGCAGGACCTCCTCGACACGACCCGGTTGGCGAGCCAACTCCGCGCGTCTCCGGCGAATGGGATCGAGAAACGCGTTCAGCGTCTCTGGCCAGGCTGGACTTGACCTCGACGTCACCGACCTTCCCCCGTCGATAGCGGTCCTTCAGATCCTCGACCTCGTCGCGGTCCGGGTTGAACGCATCGTGGTAGGCAAAGACCGGATTGCCTTCGACCGTTCCGGGGATGTCGGCGCGGACGCGTCGCGGGTCGGTGTACATCCCACGCACGCGTGCCTCCACTTGCCGGGCATCGTCCGAAAGGAAGATGGCGTTGTCGAGGGACTTGCTCATCTTCTCCTGCCCGTCGGTCCCGACCAGCATGGGGATGTCCCCCAGCAGGACCTCCGGAACCGGGAAGACCTCCCCGTACAGCGAGTTGAAACGGCGGGCGATCTCGCGCGCCACCTCGACGTGGGCGGCGTTGTCCCTGCCCACCGGGACCAGCGTCGCCCTCGGCAGCAGGATGTCGGCCGCCTGGAGGACCGGGTAGCCGAGCAGGCCGAAGGGCATTGTCGTAAGGTGGGCCGCCTGGGCCATCTCCTTGAGGCTGGGGACGCGCTCGAGGCGAGGCACGCTGACCAGCATTTCGAGAATCAGGTTGAGCTCGAAGGTCTCCGGAACGGCCGACTGCAGGAAGATGGCGCTGCGCTCGGGGTCGATTCCGACCGCCAGGTAGTCCAGCACCATCTCGCGCACGTTCTCTTCGATGCGGGCGATCTCGGCCTTATCGGGACGCGTGGTCAGGGTGTGCAGGTCGGCAACGATGAAGAAGCATTCGTACGAGTCCTGCAGCCGAATGCGGTTGGCGAGCGTGCCGACGTAGTGGCCGAGGTGCATGGGGCCGGTCGGTCGGTCACCGGTCAGGATGCGTCCGCGAGGTGAGTCCACCAGGTCCTCCACGTCTTTGACTTCGGGCGTCGATCCGCAGCCGGGCGGGTCCGAGGGAAGGAAGATCGCCCTTCCCCGATGGGGACGAGTGAGCCAGCGGCGGTGCCACCCCGGCCGGGTCTCGGGCCATCGCCCGGGACTTCGGTTCTCGGCCAGCGATGATGTCATCCGCCGTCGCGGGCGTGCGGGAGCAGCGGACCGCGGAGCACCCCGGCCGGGCGGTGCGACGGAGAAGGGAGCGCGATCGCCGGCCCGGTGGGTATCGTTCCGTGCGCCGGAGCTCAGCCTGCAGGCGGGAGATGCCCGGCGAGCTTCTCGAGGATTCTGCCCTTGGGCTGGAATCCGGACACGCGTTCCTTGGCTTCCCCCCCGACGAAGAGGATCAGCGTCGGCACGCCCATCACGCCATACTTCATCGTCGTGTCCAGGTTCTGGTCGATATCCAGCTTCAGCACGCGCACCTTGCCCTGCCAATCGCCCGCCAGCTCTTCGACGATCGGATCAAGCTGTTTGCATGGATGGCACCACTCGGCCCCGAAATCGACGATGACGGGCAGGTCGGATTGCAGGACGTCGGTTTCAAAAGTGCTGTCGCTGGTGGACGCGATCGCGGCCATGGACACTCCGGTACTGAGCGCGAAACGGGCGCACCTCATGCTAAACGTCGCGCGGGGGACTGTCAAGCATCCGCGCGTCACGAAGTGCTCTGGTGCATCCGGGAGCGCCCCCGCCGACCTGTAAACAAGGCGTGTCCGATGGCCCATGCTGCTTCGAAGGAACGCGTCCTTCGAAGGATCGTGCGCTGGATAGCTGAACCCTGGCGAGGTGTCTCCGTAGGGGCGGGTTTGAAACCCGCCCTACGCGCTGCGGTCGAGCGTGCGCATTCATCGACGCCTTGCGGCGTTGGCAGGCGAGCGTGAGGGGTTGGATCGGCAATGTGGCGTGCATGTCGGGTCGAGCGCTCGGTCACGGCAGCGCCGCATCGCGGTCGTTGCACGCCCGAACACGGGTCACGTCGGTGCGCAGCGGCTCGCACCTCGAAACCGATCGTGTAGTGGCGAACGAGCGTCCTCAATTCCGGGGCCTCGCATTCGGGAGGACCCGCTTGATGATGCGTGCGTGCGCCTGAGGCCTCGCGCGGACCGCGACGTGCGCAGGTGCGCGGAATCGTAGGGGCGAAGCACCGTTCGTGCCGCGAAGCCCGGCGGCACGCCGGTGCGAGACGGCATGCGTCGCCCCTACGCGAGCCACGGGTGGCTGTGGACCGGGCCTGGACAGGAGCCGGGAGGGCAGGACACGGTCCACATCGACGGAGGTTCAGCCACGGGCTCAATCGACCTCGGCGGGCGTGCGGCGAAGCGATCCTCGGCGTCCGACCGCGTAATCGGCGGCGGGATCGATGATGGCGAGCGTCTTCCTGACGCGGTAGGGGCGAAGCATGCCATGCTGGCCCCGCGTCCGTTGGGCGTTTCTCGGCATGCTTCGCCCCTACGCCGGATGCAGGTGCTGGAAGGCCTGACCCGGTCGCAGCACCGTAAGCGGCCTCTGCCAGCGATCGGTGCCAATGTCGGACGCGTCTGCGGCACCGGTCCGAGCCGGCGTATCGGCTCGATCGCGTCGCAGACGCCCGCAGCCGCATCCGGCGGCCGAGGCGGAGCCGAGGGCGCCGGAGGAGGCCCAACACGACGGATGTTGGCCACACGGGCCGTTCCGCTGCTTGACGCCCGTCTTGCCGGCGTGGTATCATCCGACCCAATGCGTTGGCACTCTAACCATGAGAGTGCCAACTCTCCGAGGGCGGATGCCTGAGCTTTCCGAACGGCAGGAAACGATCCTGGCGCTGATCATTCACGAGTACATTGATTCGGCGCAGCCGGTGGGCTCGAAGTCGCTCGTGGAGCACTACAGCCTGGGCGTGAGCCCGGCGACGGTGCGGAGCGAGATGCTGTCGCTCACCGAGGAGGGCCTGCTCCGCCAGCCCCACACCTCGGCCGGGCGTGTGCCCAGCGAGGAAGGCTATCGCTACTTCGTCCGGCGGCTGCTGCGGGAAACCGAACTGCCGTCGGAAGAGAAGCGGCTGATCAGCCACCAGTTCCATCAGGCGCGGGCCGATGTCGACGAGTGGGTCCGGCTGGCGGCGGCAGTGCTGGCGCGCCACTCACGCGTGGCGTCGGTGGTGACCGCCCCCCATGCCGAACGAGCGATCTACAAGCACCTCGAGCTGATCTCGACCCAGGCGCGCCAGGTGTTGCTGGTGCTGGTGCTGCAGGGCGGAGAGGTCCGTCAGCAGATGCTGACCCTGGCCGAAACGTTCGACCAGGCGCGCCTGACCGTGGTGGCCGAAGCGATCAACCGCGCCTGCGTCGGCAAGGATGCGCAGGCCGTCTCGGCGCATGCCGGACGGGTGTCTGACCTGGAGCAGGAGGTCACTCGCCTGGTGGCGGAGATCATCGCCCGGGCGGATGCCGTCTCGGCCGGAGCCATCGTCCACGACGGCCTCGCCAACGTGCTGACGCAGCCGGAGTTCTCCGACGTCTCGACGGCGCGCAGCGCGCTGCGGCTGCTGGAGGAGCACAGCTTCCTGGAAGAAGTGCTGGCCAAGGCGCTGAGCCCGAACGTCGGCGGCGTGCAGGTGGTGATCGGCGGAGAAGGCGCCTGGCAGGAACTCAAAGACTGCTCGATGATCCTGGCGCGCTACGGCGCCCCCGGCTACGCCACCGGCGCCCTGGGTGTGCTGGGGCCGACGCGCATGGCCTATGGGCGCACGATCTCGGCCGTCCGCTACGTGGCCGGATTGATGAGCGACCTGCTGGTCGAAAGCTACGCCGGATAACCTCGTCCGCCCCCGGCTGATCGGGGACGAGAGGGGAGTGTGAGGCCCGTGAGCAGACGCAAGCATCCGAAGCAGGAGACCCCGCCCGACGAGGCCGCCGAGCCAAATCCGAATCCGGAAGCGGATGAGGGTGCGTTGTGGAGCGAGCCGGCCGAGGCGGCGTCCGAGGCAAAGGTCGTCGCCGGAGACGTCGCGTCGCAGGCTGCACTTGCCGGCGGCGATGCCGACGAGGCCGTCGCGGGGCCGGGTGGACCGGCGAGCGAGGTGGAACGGCTGCAGGGCCAGGCGGCTGAGTACCTGGACGGCTGGCAGCGCGCCCGGGCGGAGTTTGCCAACTACAAGAAGCGCGTCGAACGCGAGCAGGAGGAGTCCCGCGCCCGGGTCGTGGCGGACATGCTGCAGGATTTCGTCACCATCCTGGACGACCTGGAGCGCGCCCTGCGCGACCGCCCCACCGACGGCGATGCGGCGGCCTGGGCTTCCGGGATCGACATGATTCAACGCAAGTTGATGGCCGTGCTCGACGCCGAGGGCGTCCGGCCGATGATTCCCGTGGCCGGGGAGACCTTCGACCCGAACGTGCACGAGGCGGTCTCGCATGAGCCCAGCCCGGACCACACCGAAGGGCAGATCATCGGCGTCATCCATCAGGGATACCGGATCGGCGAGCGCGTCATTCGCCCCGCCCTGGTCCGCGTGGCGAAATAGGAGACAGGCACATGGGCAGGATCATCGGCATTGACCTGGGAACGACCAACTCGGTGGTGGCGATCATGGAAGGCGGCGAGCCGACGGTGATCCCCTCCTCGGAAGGCGGGCGGCTGGTGCCGTCGGTGGTGGCGGTCAACCCCAAGAGCGGCGAACGAATGGTCGGCCAGGTGGCGCGGCGACAGGCGATCGTCAACCCGGAGAACACGATCTTCTCGATCAAACGCTTCATGGGGCGCAAGTACTCCGACCCCGAGGTGCAGAAGGGGCTCGAGCTGGTGCCCTACAAGGTCAGCGCCGCGCCGAACGGCGACGTGCGCGTGCACATGGGCGGCCGCGAGTATTCGCCGCCCGAAGTCTCGGCGATGATCCTGGCCAAGCTCAAGGCCGACGCCGAGGCCTACGCCGGCGAGGCCATCACCCAGGCGGTCATCACCGTCCCGGCCTACTTCAACGACTCGCAGCGCAACGCCACCAAGGACGCCGGCAAGATCGCCGGGCTGGAGGTGCTGCGGATCATCAACGAGCCCACCGCCTCGTCGCTGGCCTACGGCATGGACAAGAAGCAGGATCAGACCATCGCCGTCTACGACCTGGGCGGCGGCACGTTCGATATCTCGATCCTCGACGTGGGCGACGGCGTGTTCGAGGTCAAGGCGACCAACGGCGACACGTTCCTGGGCGGCGACGACTTCGACCAGCGCGTGATCGACTGGGTGGCCGACGAGTTCCGCAAGGAGGCGGGCATCGACCTGCGCTCCGACCGGCAGGCGCTGCAGCGCCTCAAGGAAGCCGCCGAGAAGGCCAAGATCGAACTGTCGACGGTGATGCAGACGGAGATCAACCTGCCGTTCATCAGCGCCGACGCCGGCGGCCCCAAGCACCTCAACCTCACGCTCTCGAGGTCCAAGCTCGAGCAGCTGACCGACGACCTGATCGAGCGCTCGATCGGCCCGTGCCGCCAGGCGCTGCAGGATGCCAGCCTGAGCCCGGCCGACATCCAGGAAGTGGTTCTGGTGGGCGGGATGACGCGCATGCCGGCGGTGCAGGATGCGGTGCGCAAGATCTTCGGCCGCGACCCGCACAAGGGCGTCAACCCGGACGAGGTCGTGGCCGTCGGCGCGGCGATCCAGGCCGGCGTGCTCGGCGGCGAGGTCAAGGACATCCTGCTGCTGGACGTGACGCCGCTGTCGCTCTCGATCGAGACGCTGGGCGGCGTGGCGACGGCGCTGATCGAGCGCAACACGACCGTTCCGACGCGCAAGAGCCAGGTGTTCTCGACCGCCTCGGACAACCAGCGCGAGGTGGAGATTCACGTCGTGCAGGGCGAGCGGCCGATGGCGGCCGACAACAAGTCGCTGGGCAAGTTCACCCTCGACGGCATCCCCCCCGCCCCGCGCGGCGTGCCGCAGGTCGAAGTGACGTTCGATATCGACGCCGACGGGATCCTCAAGGTCAGCGCCACCGACAAGGCCACCGGGCGCAGCCAGCACATCACGCTGACGGCCTCGTCCGGGCTGTCGGAGGACGAAGTGGAGAAGATGCGCCGTGAGGCGGATACGCATCGCGCCGAGGACCAGCAGCGGCGCGAGATGGCCGAAGCGCGGAATGCGGCCGAGAATGCCGTCTACGCTGCCGAGAAGGCGCTGCGCGATATCGGCGACAAGCTGCCGGCGGATATTCGCTCCAAGATCGAGACGCGCATCCAGGCGACACGCGGCGCCCTCGAATCCGAGAACGCCCAGCGCGTCCGGACGGCGACCAACGAGCTGCTGCAGGTGATGCAGGAGATTGGATCGTCGGCCGACCAACCGCCCTCCGGGCACGCGGCCGGACCTGCGGACCGGCCCGACGCCTGGACCAGGGCGCAAGCCCGGGGATGACGTGATCGACGGCGAGTTCAAGGAAACCTAGCCGGCGATCGAGCCACCCGGCCCCCCATGCCTGAGAAGCGCGACTACTACCAGGTGCTGGAGGTGCCTCGTGACGCTTCGTCCGAGGACCTTCGGCGCGCCTACCGCCGGCTGGCCAAGCAGTATCACCCGGATGTCAACAAGGAATCGGAGGCCGAGGAACGCTTCAAGGAGATCAACGAGGCCTACGCCGTCCTGTCGGATGACGAGCGTCGGGCGGCCTACGACCGCTTCGGGCATGCCGGCGTGCAGGGTATGCCGGCGGACTTCGGCCTCAACCCGTTCGACATCTTCGAGGAGTTCTTCGGCTTCGGCATGGGCGGCGGCCGCCGGTCGCGGCGCTCGCCGCGCCGGGGCGCCGACCTGCGCTACGACCTGAGCCTGGCGTTTGAGGAGTCGGTCTTCGGCGTCGAGAAGGAGATCGCCTTCGCCCGGCAGGACACCTGCCCGACGTGCGCCGGCTCCGGCGCCGAGCCCGGCACGACCCCCATCCGCTGTAAGGCGTGCAACGGCGCGGGCGAGGTACGCCAGGTACGGCAGACGTTCCTCGGCTCGATGGTCAACGTCTCCACCTGTCCGACGTGCGGTGGCGCCGGAGAGACGGTCGCCACCCCGTGCCGCGCCTGCCGCGGTTCGGGGCAGCAGCGCACCGAGGTCAAGCGCCTGGTCCCCATCCCGGCCGGGGTGGACGACGGCACGCAGATCCGCCTGAGCGGCGAGGGCGAACCGGGGATCAACGGCGGCCCGCGCGGCGACCTGTACCTCGTCCTGCACGTCAAACCTCACCGGTTCTTCCGCCGGCGAGAGGACGACATCCTGCTCGACGTGAGCATCAACATCGCCCAGGCCGCACTGGGCGCCAAGATCAGCGTGCCGACGGTCGATGGCGATGAGGCCCTGACCGTACCCGCCGGCACGCAGGCCGGGCGCGTCGTGCGGTTGAAGGGCAAGGGCGTGCCGCACGTCCGGCGTACCGGACGCGGCGACCAGTTGGTCATGCTCTCGGTCGAGGTGCCGCGCACGCTGAGCAAGGATCAGCGCGAGCTGTTTGAGAAGCTGGCGGCGACGCTCGGCAGCGAGGCGCGGCCGCAAGAGAAGAGCTTCCTCGATTCACTCAAGGACCTGTTCGGGGGAACGGCCGGGTGAGTTGGCTGGAGGTCAGCCTGACGGTCGACGGCGAATGGGCCGAAGCCGTTGCCGACCTGCTCGCCCGCCACGCGACCGGAGGCGTGGCGATCGAGTCGGCGCGCCAGGGCGACGAGGCCGCCCTTCCAGAGACCCCGGTGATCGTCCGCGCCTACCTGCCGGCCGACGAGCGCTCGAGTCACGCCGGACGAGCGTGGAGCACGGGTTGTGGCATCTGGGGATGATCCACCGCCTGCCGGCGCCCAGCCTATCGCGTCCGTCGCCGAAGAGGACTGGGCCGAGGCCTGGAAGGAGCACTACCACCCGATCCGCATCGGTCGCCGGCTGCTGATCCTGCCGGCCTGGCTGCCTTCCCCGGCTGACGATCGTCTCCCGATCGTGCTCGATCCCGGGATGGCCTTCGGCACCGGCACCCATCCGAGCACGCAGCTGTGTCTGGCAGCGCTGGAAGACCATCTTCGCCCGGGCGACGAAGTGATCGACCTCGGATGCGGCTCGGGCATCTTGAGCATCGCCGCCGCGCGCCTGGGAGCGCGGCGCGTGCGAGCGCTGGATATCGATCCGCTGGCCGTTCGAATCGCGCGCGAGAACGTCGAACGCAACGGCCTCACCGCGCAGATCGACGTCAGCGCCGGCTCGCTTCCCGATCTGCTGCAAGCCGATTCGCCGGCGGCAGACCTGATGGTGGCGAACATCCTGGCGCCGGTCCTGGACGAGATGGCGCGCCAGGGAATGGCGCGCGCCGTCCGTCCCGGGGGAGTGTTGATCCTGGCCGGCGTGCTGGCCGAACAGGCCGAGGGGTTGGAAGCGACCTGCCTCGGCCACGGGCTCGAGCGCCTCGAGCAGCGCCAGGCGGGGGAATGGCGCGCCCTGGTGCTGAAAAGCAAACCGCCCTACGGATCGTAGGGCGGTCACTGTTCTTGGGATGGAGCCGGACTACGCGACGACTTCCTCTTCCGGTTCGGTGCCGCGCTTCTTGAAGCGGTAGGTGATGCGGCCGCGGGTGAGGTCGTAGGGCGAGAGCTCGACGCGCACCCGGTCACCGAGCAGGATGCGGATGTAGTACTTGCGCATCTTGCCGGAGAGGTAGGCCAGGACCGTGATGCCGTTCTCGAGCTTCACGCGGAACTGCGTCGACGGCAGCGCCTCGACGATCGTCCCTTCCACCTCGACCTTGTCCTGCTGTTTCGTCATCCAATCCTCCGCGGGTACACCCCGCGACCGCGCCTTCGTTTCCGGTTAACTCTCGACGCGCGGCGCCAACTTGCGCTGGCGGCGCTTGAGGCGCCGGATGGCCTTCTTGCGCTCGAATTCGCCGCAGCTCGCTCTTGGACACGAACCAGCGCTTGCGCCGGAAGGTGCTCAGGATGCCGCTCTTGGCGACCTTCTTCCGAAATCGCCGCAGCAGCTGGTCTTGCGACTCATTCGGACGTAGGACCACTGTCGCCATACAGAATCACCTCCCTCCCGGTTCCGATTCCCCCTGGCCTCACTCGGCGACGCTCACCGCCGCCGGAAGGACCTCCAACTCGAGCCGCTCGCGCTCCGGATCGAGGGCCAGCACGCGCACTTCGACCTCGGTGCCGTTCGCCAGCGACGGGGCGCCTTCCGACGGCCGGATCACGCCTTCGATCCCGTCGCCGAAGGAGACATACGTGCCGCTGCCGGTCTGACGCGTCACCCGCCCCCGGGCCAGGGTGCCCGGGCCGTAGCGTTCGGCCGCCTGCTGCCACGGATTCGGCTGCAGGCGCTTCAGGCTCAATCCGATGCGGTTGGACTGTCGGTCCAGACGAATGATCACCGCCTCGACCTCCTGCCCGACGTGCACCACCTGGCCGGGGTCTTCGACCCGCTGCCAGGCCAGCTCCGAAATGTGAATCAGGCCGTCGGCGCCGCCAATGTCGACGAACACGCCGAACTCGCGCAGGCTGGTGACGACCCCTTTCCGAACCTCGCCTTCCTTCAGTTCGGAGATCACCCGCCCCTTCTGATCCTGGCGCCATTGGCGAATCGCCTTGCGCTCGGATAGGACCAGCCGCTGGCGCTGCGGATCGACCTCGATCACCTTGAAAGGCATCTTCCGGCCGACCATCTGCTTGAGGTGGACGACGCGCGTCTCCTCATCCAGGCCGCGGGGCAGGTCCGTCAGATGCGATGCGGGCACGAAGCCGCGCAGCCTGCCGAAGGTCACAATCAGGCCGCCGCGGTTGAAGCCGCTCGGCACCGCTTCCACGATCGAGTCGGACTCCATCAGCCGCTGGGCGTCGAGCCAGTCGCCGCTTTCGCGCGCCTGAGCCAGGGAGACGACCAGATTGCCATCGTCGTCCAGGGGGTCGACGACCATGACGGCGACTTTGTCCCCGACCCGGGGACCCTCCCCGCCGGGAGGCACCTTGTCCAGGTCGACACGGGGGATGACCCCGTCTCGCTTAAGCCCCAGGTCGACGATGGCGCCCTGGGTATCAATCGAAAGCACCACGCCGCGCAGAAGATCCCCCCGGCGTGGCATGGCAACTGATTCTTCCTGCGCGAGCAAGGCTTCAAAACTGTCGGGTGGCTCCGCCATCCGCCCTCCCCCGGAAACAAAACGCCTGATCAGCACCGTCACTAGCCGATCAGGCCTTGCTCAGCGGATCGACGCCATCTTGAGCGTGGTTAACCTCTGCCCAGGCGCCCTCCTGTACCAGTCAACGCGGCCTGCATGCGACTGCACACGGATTATAAGCACCCCCCTCCGAATTGTCAATTCAGGCTGAAACGGGAATCCTAGCCCTGTTCCGGGGTGTCCAGCAGCACCTTGTCCGCCCCCCGGTTCACTTCCCAGGGGAAGATGATGTAGGCGTCGGTGACGGCCGCATAGAAGTCCGGCCGAGCCTGGGAAAACAGGCTCCGATGGGGGTTGAAATGCAGGACGCAGGTGGCCGGGAACCCCCCGGCGGCCGAGACGCGGTTCTTGACCGCCGTAATGGTCCGGCCTGATCCCCACACGTCGTCGACGACCAGCACCTTCTGGCCCCTGATCCGGCTTTCCTCCGGGAATTGGATAAATTGGGGCCAAGCAAGCAGCTTTGCCGCCTCGCGCTGCATCTCGAACGGGAAGTCCACGCTGGCCGTCATCACGCTCCCGATGTTGAGCGCTTCACACAGCAGCCCACCCGGGATGATCCCGCCTCGGGTGACGATCACCATGCTGTCGAATTCGGTGGTGAATTGCGGGATCAGGTGGTCGACCAGCCGCTCGACCTCCTGCCAGGTAACCAGTTCCTTACGCTTGTCCATCCCACACCGCCTGCCCCTGTCTTGGCCGATGGTAGCATCTCCGCCCCCGAAGGACAAACACGGGCGCACACCGGGAGTTTGCCAGGCAAGATCCACCGCCAGACAGTTGGCCGAGGCCGCGTAGGGATCGGCGGGTCGTGCACTAGCCGGGCGCGAGCGGGTCGAGGATGATCGCCAGCGGCTTACCGAGCACGCGGGTGAGGAGCACCGTCGCCTGACCTTCGCCCTTCAACCGCAGTCGCTTGCCGAGCGCCTCGGTGTCGACGGCCGAGCCACGCTTCTTGAGCGTCACCTGCCCCACCCCGCGCCGGCGCAGCTCGGCGCGGAGCGACTTCTCGCTGAAGGCGAGGACATCCAGGACGCGAAAGGCAGAGACGAAGGGCGAGGCGATCCAGCGATCGGCGGTCAGGAGCGACAGCTGCGGGTCGATCTGGCCTGCACCGAGCTGCTCGGCCAGTCGGCGCACCAGGCCCGCTCGCAGGACCGCCGGATCGGGCTCGTACAGATAGCCCATGACCGGGTGGGCCGGATGCTCCGGCGCCTCCGCCCCGGCGAGCGTGTGGCCGCCTGGGAACAACGTCGCCCGCGAGGCGGTCGTGCGCAGCGCGCCGAACCACAGCACGCACTCCTTCAGGTCGCCGGCGTCGGAGATGAATTCGACCTCGGCGCCCAGCGCATCCGTCTCCCGTCGGTCGATCCCCGGCGAGACTTTGATCCCCAGGCCGGCGACCTTGCTCGCCAGCCCGACCAGATGCTCCAGCGGAGGTTCGTAAGCGGAGGGGGCGTGGATCCGTCGACCCTGACGGCGCCGTCCGGGGTCGGCGAAGACGCCGGCGGATGGCGGCAAACGCCATCCCGGCCGCAGCAGGTCGCCTTGCAGTGCCTGGATGTGCGGCCCAAGGCCGAGCGCTCGAGCGTTGGTCTGCAGCACTTGAAGACGCAGCCCATCGCGATCGATGGCGACGACCGGCCCGTCCGCGGCGAGGGCCAACGCGTCGCCCCCGATCCCGCAGCCGAGGTCGAAGCGCGGCGACAGCCCTGCGAGCCGTCGGGCATGGTAGGCCGCCACCTGCTGGCCGGTCGACTGTTCGAGGGCTTCGCGCAGGAAGATCATCTCGCCGGCGCGGGGAACTTGGCCCGCGCCCGGCGGCGCAAGATCGCCTGCTCGACCGCCGTTCGCGCCAGCGGCTCGGCCCACCGGCGCGCAAGCCGCTGCGAGGCAGCCAGGAAGGTTTGCTCGCCGGGGTCCATCGATTCGGCCTGGGCCATTGCCTCCCGGCCCGAATCCGAATCCAGCCAGGCAAGCGATTCGCGGTCTAGCACGTGCCGCGACCGGGCGAGCGCCGTGCCGGCCGGCTCACGTCTCCGGCAGGAGACGGGCGAGCTCGACGAATTCCTTCCACTCCTCCTGGAAGAAGTGGAGCGTGACGGTCCCCAGTTCGAGGTGATAGGTCACCTCTCCATCGGGCTCCGTCGCCTTCCAGGCAATGTAGTTGGCCGTCTCGGCAAGCGTGGAAGTGTTCATGTCCGGTTCAGGGGTCATGCGATCACCTCATGGAGAATCGTGTTCGAGCGCTTCCAGCACGTCGCCCAGAGCGACGAGGCTGGCGCCCGAGTGGCGCAAGTCGTCGAGCCCGGGGACCCGGTAGCGCCGATCGTAGGCGTTGGCGAGGAACCCGTCGGATCGGATCACGTGCCGCAACGACTCCGCGATCGCAGCCCGCCTTCCGGCATCCCACGCGCGCGCCTCTTTCGTCCACGCCACGCGGTAGGCGAATCCCGGGTCGGGCGGATCCGACGCCTTGCGGTGCCTGCCGCCACCGATGCAGCCACTTCATGCGCGGCGTCGCGCCTGGCGCACCGTCCGAGGCGGCCGACGCGAGCGGGCATGCGTGGGAACTGTGGCGCGTCTCACCGGGCGGGAGGCGGCTCCGTCCCGACGCGCGGCCGGCGCCTGAGCCACAGCCGAGGCAGGACGGGTGGCGTCCACGGACGAATGGCATCGATCGGCGGATCCCAGGGTGAGAGATCGACCAACTTGCGATAGGCATAGCGGGCCAGGAGCAGAACCGTGGCCATCGCCGGAGCCGAAAGCAACAGGCCGATCACTCCGGCCAGCGTCGCGCCGACGATGGCTCCCACCAGCACGATCACCGGGTGCAGGTTGAGCGAGTTGCCGAGGATGCGCGGCAGGAGCAGGTAGTCCACCAACTGATCGAGCAGCGTGGTGCAGGCGATGACCACCAGCGCGAAGGCGACGGGGGTCATCCCGAAGGGATTGCTGGTCTGGAACAGCGCCACGAGCGCCGCGGCGGCGCCGGCGCTGAATGGCCCGACGATCGGCACGAACTTGGCCACACCCATCAGCGCCCCGAGTCCGAGTGCGAAGCGCACGCCGAGCGCGCCCATCAAGATGGTCATCAGGACGGCCATGATCAGGACGATCAGCAATTGGCCGCGCAGGAACGCATGCCAGATCCCGGCCAGCGCCGTGCGCAGGCGGGACAGATCGTGCTCGTAGCGGGGGATGGTGATGCCGGTCCACGACGAACGGATCCGGTCGTGATCGACCGTCAGGAAGTACGACACCGCCAGGACGAAGATCAATCGCGCCAGGGTTTCCAGGGCATGCGCCGCGCCGGTCGCCACCCACGTGCTCGCACGGCTGAAGAGCGGCTCGACGGTGCTCAGCCCCCGTTCGACCAGGGGGACGATTTCGGAGGTGGTCAGGGACAGCGTCCATGGACCGAGGGCGATCGGCTGCTGGCTGAGGGCGGCGAGCTGCGCCGGGACGCCCTCCAACAGCCTCTGCAGCGTCACGATCAGCGCCTGCAGCTGCTGCACAACCGCCAGCCCGGCGGCCGTGGACGCCAGCACGATCATCGCCAGCCAGTAGACGAAGATGATGTTGGTCGACGCCGCCCAGGACAGCCGGGCTCGATGGTGAATCGCCCGGACGAACGGCAAGCGACAGGTAGGAGAGGATCCCGGCAACGATCAAGAGGGGCACGATGGTCTGGAAGCGAACCAGCAGCGCCGCCAGCAACACCAGCCCGGCAAGCGCCACCAATGCCTTGGTCGTCGTGCCCCAGCGCGGCGACGAAGGCTCAGTGCTCGTCATCGGACCGCTCTCCATTCCCCTCACGGCGGCCGGCGGCCGCGCCTGCGAATCCACGACCACGCCCGGCGCGGGGCACGAACGGGAGGAGGTGACGGGGGCTCGGGCCACGGGTCGAGACCGGCCGTCTTGCGGTAGAAGTAGAAGAACCATACGCGGAGCATCGCCGCCACCGGCTGCGCCAGCAGAACCCCCACGACCCCCGCCAGGCTTCCCCCTGCCATGGCCGCCAGCAGCACGGTCAGCGGTCGCATCTTCAAGGAGAACCCCAGGATGCCGGGGATCAGGATCGTGTTCTCGATCTGCTGGATGACCAGAAATGCCCCGAGGACGATAGCTGCGAAGGCCAGCGGATGCAGCCCCCACCAGTTGGAGCCCTGGAAGAACGCCACCACGACGGCGATGAGCCCGGCGACGAACGGGCCGAAGAACGGGACGATGTCGAGCACGCCGGCGATCAACCCGAGCACCAACGCGAACCGAACACCCAACGCGGCCAGGACGGCAGCGACGACCATCCCAAGCACCAGGCCGAGCAGCAATTGCCCTCGGACATAGGCGCGCCAGACGAGCGTGGTCTCCTGAAGCAGGCGCAGGAAGTCCTGGCGGTAGTCGGGAGGCGCCCACTCGGCCAGTCGCTCTTCTGCGCCATCCAGGTCGACCAGCATATAGAACGCCATGATGACGATCAGGGCGATGACGCCGACAGCCGAGGCCGTGGCCGAAGCCAACGTCGCCAGCAGCGTGCCCGTCTGGGAGAGGAACGGCTGCAGGATCGAGGCGACGGCGGTCACAATGGGCTCGGCGTTCACGACCGACAGGTCGTAAACCCAGGGCCCGATGACGATCTTTGCGTCGGCGATTCGCTGCAGCTGGTCCGGCACCTGATCCGAAAGCAGGATCAGGTCCTCGATCAACCCCCCCAACTGCTGGCTGGCGGCCAGGCCCAGACCCGTCGCGGCCCCGCCGAGCACGGCGCCCAGGACGACGAAGATGAGGATGGCGCTCAGAAGCCGCGGGAGCTTCAGCCTGCGACGAAGCCAATGCATCACCGGCGCGAGCATGTAGGCCAGCAGGAGGGCCAGCATGATGGGCAGCAGCAGGCTTCTCAAGGCGTAGAGCAATGCGGCGACCAGCACCAGCAGAACGAGCGCGCCGGCCAGCCGAGAGCTGGGCCGCCAGGCTGGGGAATCACCGGTCTGGGGTTCGGTCATCAGTGTGCGGTCCTCGAGACGGGTGGCTTCCGTCGGGCATCGTTCCGCCAGCCACGGATGCGGTTGACACCCCATGATACACAGATTCTCGGCGGGCTTCCACACAGCCGCGTCCGGGCGACGGGGAAGACGCGTGCGAACACTCGATCGGGGGTCCGGATTTGACGGGGATTCCACGGCGAAGAACCGGACGGCTGCGGCAGCCGCTCAGTCTGCGCTGCCTTGGGAGTCCGCAGGACTTGCGGACGGGTGTGATCCAGCACCACGCTGGCTACAGCGGGCGGCTACGACCGGAGTGTGGCGACTTCCCGTGCTCTCGTTCTACGCACGAACGCCCAGGCGGCCAGAAGTGCGGTGACAGCCGCGGTGATCCAGGCAGCGGTGGACACCAGCGGCACGCCGGCCTGGGAGACGCCGATGCCGGCGAAGGCCCACGTCAGGACGAGGATGTAGGCCACGTCGCGCCGCGTGGCGGCCATGGCCAGCGCCAGCAGCGTGGCAAGCACCAGCAGGATAACCGCCCAGGCTTCGGGGCCGATGCCGAATCCATCCCAGGCCGTGAGGGACAAGACGTCGGTCACATTCGCCAGGGTCGCGACCGTGATCCAGCCCAGATAGATGCTGAAGGGAACGCGCACCGCCCAGAGCTCACCCGCCCCAACCGCCGGCGTCTTCCCGATGCCGAGGCGCAGGTAGATCGCCAGGAGGCTCGCCAGGAGGAGCAGCATCACCACCAGCGTCCAACCGAACAGGTTGTAGTGCCACAGGAAGAGCCAGGCGACGTTGGCCACACCGCTCAGGCTGGGCAGGTAGCCGATGCGGCGCAAGCCGGCGTTCTGACGCTGGGAGGGTAGAGCCTGGAAGACGGCGAAGGCCAGCAGGCCGACGTAGATCAGGCCCCAGATGGAGAAGACGTAGCCGGCGGGGACAAAGAAGACGCGAAAGCGATCGGAGATCTCGCCGGTCAGCTGGCCGTTGAGCGGCAGCGCGTTCGCCAGGCCGTTCATCGTGATCGTGCCGATCACGGCCAGCAAGTTCACGATCTGCCGGATGAGTGTCTTTTGACATCGTGGCCTCCTGCATGCGATGGGCGCCCTCGCCTCAGGGCGCCTTCACCCGGAGTCGCCGTCCGTTGGGTTGACGGACGAGCGAGTCGCAAGAATCGAACGAGGCTCCGGGGTTCCCGGAGCCTCGCGGCTTGGTCTACGATCAGCGGCGATCCCGGGGCCCGCCGCGCCCTCCGCGCCCGCCCGAGCCGCCCGGACGGCCGCCCCCTTCACCGGGCTTACGGGTCGGCCGGCGGTCGCGCTCCAGCGCCTCTTCGGGCGTCCATCCTTCGAGGACGGCTTGCCGCGACAGGCGGATCTTGCCCTCCGGATCGATGGCCGTCACCATGACGGTCAGGTCGTCGCCGACCTTGGCCACATCTTCGACCTTCTCGATCCGCTCGCTGTCCAGCTGCGAGATGTGCACCAGCCCATCGGTGCCGGGGAGGATCTGGACGAAGGCTCCGAAGTCGGTCGTGCGCACGACGCGCCCGGTGTAGATGCGGCCGACGATGGGGACTTCGATCAGGCTCTCGACCATCGCCCGCGCCTTGGCGGCGCTCTCGCCGTTCGTGGCGGCGATGAAGACCGAACCGTCGTCCTCGATGTCGATCGACGCCCCGGTCTGTTCCTGGATCGAGCGGATGGTCTTGCCGCCCGGCCCGATGATGGCGCCGATCTTGTCCGGGTCGATCTTGATCACCGTCATCCGCGGCGCGTGCGGCTTCAGGTCCGGCCTGGGGGCTGCGATGCACGCCTGGATCGTCTCCAGGATCTTCATCCGGGCCACGCGGGCCTGCTGCAGCGCCTCGGCCATGATCGCCGGCGTGATGCCCGTGATCTTGATGTCCATCTGCAAGGCGGTGATGCCGGCCTGCGTGCCGGCCACCTTGAAGTCCATGTCCCCCAGGTGATCTTCGATCCCCTGGATGTCGGTCAACACGGCGTAGCGATCGCCCTCCTTGATCAGGCCCATGGCGATCCCGGCCACCGGCGCCTTGATCGGCACGCCGGTATCCAGCAGCGCCAGCGTCGAGGCGCACACCGAGGCCATCGAAGTCGAACCGTTCGACGACAGCACCTCGGAGACCAGGCGCAGGGTGTAGGGGAATTCGTCCACCGACGGCAGCACCGGCAGCAAGGCGCGCTCCGCCAGGGCTCCGTGTCCCGTCTCCCGTCGCGACGTGCCGCGCAGCGGCCGCGTCTCGCCGGTCGAGAACGGCGGGAAGTTGTAGTGGTGCATGTAGCGCTTCTCATCGACCGGGGACAGGCCGTCGAGGTTCTGCCGCTCGCGGGGCGTGCCCAGCGTCGCCAGGGTCAGCACTTGCGTCTCGCCACGCTGGAACAGTCCGGAGCCGTGGGCGCGCGGGCTGAGGTCCACTTCGGCGCTCAGAGGCCGGAGATCGCCCAGGCCGCGGCCGTCGACGCGCCGCCGGTCGTCGAGCACGATCGAGCGCAGCGCATCCCGGTAGAGATCCTCGAAGGCGGCGCGCACGGCCGCGGGTTCGAGCCCGCCGTCGCCTGCCAGTGCGGCCCCGGCTTCGCTCGCCAGAGCCTCCAGGCCCTGATCCACCTCCGCCTTGGTCAGCGGCTTGGCATGGTGGTCCTTGAGGCGTGAGCCGGCCCAGCCGCGCACGGCCTGCGTGGCACTGGCCGCCGCGTCGTGAGGCGTGTAGGCGCGCTTGGGCTTTCCCACGGCGGCGCGCATCTCGTCCTGGACATCGATCAGCGGCTGCATCGCCTTGTGGGCGCGCTCCAGCGCGGCCACCATGACGTCCTCGGCGACTTCATTGGCGCCGCATTCGACCATCAGGATCGCATCCCGCGTGCCCGCCACCCGCAGGTCGAGGTCGGACTGCTCCAGCTGCTGGAAGGTCGGGTTGACGATGAACTGGCCGTCGACCCGTCCGATGCGAACGGCGGCTACGGGGCCGCCGAAGGGAGCGTCGGAGATCATCAGCGCGGCCGATGCGCCCACGATGCCGAGCATGTCAATCGGGTTCTCGCCGTCGGACGACAGGGCGTACATCACGACCTGCACGTCGTTGCGCAGGTCCTTGGGGAACAGGGGCCTGAGCGGGCGATCGGCCAGCCGGGCGGTCAGGATGGCGGACTCAGACGGCCGACCTTCGCGCCGGAAGAACGAACCCGGGATGCGGCCGCCGGCGTACAGCCGTTCCTCGTAGTCGATGGTCAGCGGCAGGAAGTCGATCCCCTCCCGCTCCTTCCGGCTCATCGTGGCCGCGGCGAACAGAACGGTGTCCGCCTGGCGCACGGTTACGGCTCCCCCCGCTTGCGGGGCGAGCTTGCCCGTCTCGAGGGTCACGGTCACACCCTCGACGACGGCGGTGAATTGTCTTGGCTGCTGCATGGATTTCCCTTCCGCGCCGGGGCTGGCTCGGGTCAGGGACTGGAGACCGCCCGCCAGCCCGTGGGCTGACGAACGCGCTCCAATTCCCAACCCGGTCTAGGTGCGCCGGCGTCTTGACTTGAATGTGCGGGCTGCCCGCCTTCCGGGCAGGCCGCTCAGCGGAAAACAAGACGAGCCGATGACAGTCTTGCTCGTCATCCGCTCGTCGGGCTCACCTACTTTCGGCGAATGCCCAGGCGGTCCGTCAGCGCAAGATACCCCTTGGCGTCCTTGCGCTTCAGGTAGGCCAGATGCCTTCGGCGCTGGCCGACCAGCTTCAACAATCCGCGCCGCGATAACTCATCGTGGCTGTGGGTGCGAAGATGGTCGGTCAACTGGCCGATGCGGTTGGTCAGGATGGCGATCTGGACTTCGGGGGAACCCGTATCGCCGTCATGCCGGTGATACTCGCCGATCAGTGCGGTCTTGGCTTCCTTGGATAGGGTCACGACATCTGCTCCTCTGCAGGTCACCCAGGGGGCAGTCTGCGGTGACCGCCCACCGGTCTAGTCAAGTGGCATTATACCAGCCGCCCCAGGAGGTGACAAGGTTCCGCCCAAGCGCCCCGCGGCCGGGCATGAGGCGATTGCCCCGGGTTACAATTCCCCCTGGCGAACTCGACGCGGCTGGCCCATAGGCTGCCGGTGCGGGCCTGAGGCTCCCTTGCTCGGAAGGACCCAACGGCCTCGCAGCCACATCCTGCGACTACCGGGCTCCTGATGCGCTTAACCCTGGTCAACCAGTTCTATGCACCCGACCTCAGCCCGACCGCGCAGCTGGCTGCTTCGCTGGCCGAAAGCCGCGCCCGGCTGCGGCGACCAGGTGACGGTCGTGGCCGGCACCGGCGGCTACACCGCCCGGGCGGAGGCGGGTCGATCCCCTTCAGCGGCCAATCCGCGCCTCGATCGACTGTGGACGCCCTCCCTCGGGCGGGGCACGGCCTTCAGGCGGTCGCTGGACTACGCTGTCTTCTTCGTTCAGGCGTGCTGTCGTCTGCTCACCCTGCCCCCGCAAGATGCCATCCTCCTGATGACCACTCCGCCCTTCCTGGCGGTTGCCGGCCTCGTGCACAGGCTGCGCAACCGCCGCGTTCGATTGATCGTGTGGAGCATGGACTGCTACCCGGAAACACTCGAGCAGGCCGGGATGATCCGGGTTGGCGGGCGGATCGCCGCGGCGATGCGCGCTCTCAACCGGTGGCTCTACCGCCGGCTCGACAGCGTCGTATGCCTCGACGACGCCATGCGGCGGCTGCTGGAACACGCCTACGCGCCCGGCGGGCACCCCAGGCTGGTCGTCATCCCGAACTGGGAGCCCGCGGCACGCTTCCCTGCCGGAGGCCGGCCACCCGACCTGGGAGGGAGCGGACCGACTCGGATTGAGGGGCAAGCTGGTCGTGCTGTACCTTGGGAACGCCGGCGCAGGGCATCGCTTCGATACTGTGATTCAGGCGGCACAGCGGCTGCCCGCAGCGGAGCACGCTTTCGTGTTCGTCGGGGGCGGATCGGCCTGGCCCGATCTGCGAGCCGCCCGCGAACTCCGGTCGCCCGGCCAACTTGAGCCTGGAGGGGTATGTCCCCCACGACGTCCTGCCTTCGGTGTTGGCGAGCGCGGACGTGGCGCTGATCACGCTGCGCGACGAGATGCTCGGCGTGATGAGCCCGAGCAAACTGCACAGCGCGCTGGCGGCGGGGCTGCCGATCCTGTACATCGGCCCGCCCGGCGGGAATGTCCACGAAGCCATCGAACGATTCGGCTGCGGGATCAGCCTGCGGCACGGTGACGTCGATGGCGTTGTGGATTTCCTGTCCCGGCTGCGCAGCGACCCGGGGGCGCGACAGGACTACGCGCTCCGTTCCCGCCAGGCATTCGAGGCGGCCTACACCGACCAAATCGGGCTGGCCCGTTTCGACTCGCTCCTCGACGGCTGACCGACCCCGGCTCCAAGTGACGAGTCGAAACCCGAGTCTCTGCGTAACTCAACGCGGACCGAGGGCCATGGCGCGCCCCGGGAGTAGCCGGCTTCATCTTGCGTTGGTCAGGTGGATGCGTTGCGAGCGCTGGAGGCACCCAGGGCGGCGGTCAGACGCTCGCGTTGGGTCTGAGGCAGGGCGGCCAGCAAGGACCGCGCCTGGCGCTCCATCCCGGGCAGGTCGTGCTCAATCCCCTCCAGGAGGAATCGTGTCGTCTCGGCCGGGCTCCGCTTCGCCAGCGCCGCCAGCAGGTCACCGAGCGCCTGTCGTGCCTCGCCTCGTACGGGGTGCGGCAGGCGGGCAAGCGCCTGGAATGCTCGATGCAGGTCCTCCAGTTCGGGCATCTCAAGCCCGGCCAGAAGCGCCCTCAAGCCAAGGGCATGGAGCACGGTGTGGGACGCGCCGAGCCATCGCTCCATCTGCTCGATGTAGGCCTTTCCCGATGACCGCCTCCAGCCGAGCAGCGCTCGCTCGACGACGGCATTCAGCACGGCCGGATCTTCCAAGTCGGCGGCGCGAAGCTCCATCCACCTGGCCACGGCCGGATCGTTGAGCCCCGAGAGAACCCAGCAGGCGAGGACGCGCGTCTCGCGCAGGTCCGCATCCCACAGCGCCTGCGCGACCGGCCAGCAGTCGTCCGGCTGCATCCCCGCCTGGGTCTGCAGGCCCGATGCCAATGCGCACGCAGGACAGGCGCAGGGACGTCGAGGCTGCGGCCCCGGTCCTCGGGTGCGGGGACGGCCGACGGGCGGCGAGCACGTTCGGCGTAGAAATCGAGTACGTCCACGGCGCCGCGGACGACATCGCCCGGCGAAGCGAAGGCGCTGCGCAGGCGATCGACTTCACGCGACAGTCGGCTGAGGTCAATGGCGGGCATGCAGAGCACCCTTCCCCAGGATCGCAGGCGGGGCGAACCTATCCCGTGGAGTGGATCGCTCCGCGGGTCATTCCAACCGGGCCGATCATGCCGGGCTGCTGCCCGACGTCGGATCTCTCCAGCATCGCCAGGGACGCCTCGCACCGGACCGGCGAACGACGCCTGCGCAGCGGACCCTGGCGATCAGCGCGTGAACCGGCCTTCCGACATGCGGGACCGGCTAATACGACCGGGCGAAGATCGCCCGCCGAGTGGCCGGCTCCCCGCAGCGGATGCAGGCGCCCTTGCCGCCTGGTTGATCGAGAGGGATGCATCGAGTCGTCGCGCGCGTGTCTTCCTTGATCTGCGCCTCGCAGGCGGCTTGCTCGCACCACCACACGTCGGCCCAGCCATTCTGGACGACCTGCTTGAGTTCCTCATAGTCGGCCGGCGAGTGGGTGTGCTCGCGCCGAAAACTCTCGGCACGGCGGTAGAGCGATGCGTGGATCTCGTCCAGCATCTGTTGCACCCGTGTCGCCAGCCCGGCGACGGGCGCCGGCTGCTTGCCGTCCCTGCCTGGAACGTCCCGGCGCGCCAGCATGACCTGCTGACGGGCGATGTCCTTCGGTCCCAGCTCGATTCGCAGCGGCACGCCGCGCATTTCCCAGTCATTGAACTTGAAGCCCGGGGTCAAGCCCTCGCGCCGGTCCACATGCACGCGCAGGCCGGGAAGCTCGGGCACGAGCCGATCGACGGCCTGCAGGACCTCGACACGTTCGGCGTCGCTCTTGTAGATCGGCACGATCACGACCTGATAGGGCGCCAGGCGGGGAGGAAGGATCAGCCCCTGGTCATCGCCGTGAACCATGATGACGGCGCCGATGAAGCGCGTCGACAGCCCCCAGGAGGTCGTCCAGCAGAACTGCTGCTGATTCTCGTGGTCGAGGTAGCGGATATCGAAAGCCCTGGCGAAGTTGTCCCCCAGGTTGTGCGAGGTGCCCGACTGGAGGGCGCGCGTGTCGCCCATCATGGCCTCGATCGAGTACGAGCGCAGGGCGCCGGCGAACTTCTCACTCTCGCTCTTCTGCCCGCGGACGACCGGCACGGCGGCTTCGTTCTCGGCGAAGTCGGCGTAGGCGTCGAGCATCTGAAGCGCTCGCGCCTCGGCCTCCTCCGGCGCGGCGTGCGCCGTGTGGCCCTCCTGCCAGTAGAACTCCATCGTACGCAGGAACAGCTTGGTGCGCATTTCCCAGCGCACGACGCTGTTCCATTGATTGAGGAGCACCGGCAGATCGCGGTAGGACTTGATCCACTTGGACCACATGTGTCCGATGATCGTCTCGGACGTCGGGCGGACGACCAGCGGCTCTTCGAGCTTCTCGCCGCCGCCGATCGTGACGATCGGCCAGCTCCGGCGCAAACCCCTCGACGTGCTGCTTCTCGCGCTCGAGGAAGGACATCGGGATCAGCAGCGGGAAGGCGGCATTCATCACGCCGGTCGCCTTGAAGCGGTGGTCGAGGGCGGCCTGCATGTTCTCCCACAACGCCCAGCCATACGGCCGCACCACCATGCAGCCGCGCACCGGCGCGTAGTCCGCCAGTTCGGCGCGCAGCACGAGCTGGTTGTACCACTCGGAGAAGTTGTCGGCGCGCGATGGTAGTCGTTCCTCAGCCATGAAGTCCTCTCCTCGTCGGGTTCATCATACCCTGCAGCGGCGTGGGCCGCATGCCTCTGCACGCTTGCGGTCGGCACCACGCGGCGCCGGGAGCCGGACGGACATCCGGATCACCCGGAGTCCGATTGCCAGGAGCCGGACGACGCCTTAGCCGTCTGTCAATCGAACGGCCACCGCCCGGGCAACCGGCTCGAGCCACTGGCGTTCGAGCGCCTGCGTGCTTGCCCCGAGCAGCGCATCGGGGGAAGCGGCCAGGACGTCGACCCACTCCTGGAGGAAGCGCCACATCGCGCATGATCCCAGATGGCATCCCAGGCGGCCTGCGTCCAGCGCTCACCCGGTCCGTCCCGCGAGCTCGGCACGGTAGCGTTCGATGATCTCGCCTTCGTCCATCGGCAGTTCACCGAAGGTCCACCGGCTCTTGGTGACGAAGTTGAATAGGTCGAGCACTCCGGGTCCGACGCTGGCCATCTGCCAGTCGTACACGACCTGGCGGCCGTCGCGCGTTACGGCGATGTTCCCTGGCCAGTAGTCACCGTGCATCAGCGTCGCCGGGAGGTCGAGCAACGGGCGGACAATTCGGTCCGCCTGGGACGTCAGCCGGGCAAGCATCGCCACGCGCTCTGGACGCGACGCCAGCGCCTCCGGGCTGCCGGACGTCACGATGTGTTCGATCGCCTGCGCCGCGGCG
>CAWFSV010000022.1:0-8245 GCA_963818575.1 uncultured Chloroflexia bacterium
GCCAATCGGCCGCGGGCCCCCGCGTGAGATCGGCCTACTTGATCAGCGTCTGAATCTGCTCGTGCATGTACAGCGGCAGATAGTACAAGCCGCCGGCATTCTTGCCCGATGACCCCGACCCCTTCCATCCACCGAACGGCTGGAACCCGGGCCAGGCGCCGGTCGTGGCGCCCTGCGGGCGATTGACATACGTCACGCCGGCTTCGATCTTGTCGAAGAACCACGCGGCTTCCTTCTCGCTTCCGTAGAAGCCCGCTGTCAACCCGTAGTTGACGTCATTGGCCAGGCCCATGGCCTGGTCGAGGCTGTCAACCGGCGCCAGCGTGGTGATCGGCAGGAACATCTCGTACTTCCACAAGCGGTGCTCGAGCGGCAGATCGACCACCAGCGTGGGGGCGCAGAAGAACCCCTTGGCGAGCGCGCCGTCGGTCAGCACCTTTCCGCCGGTCAGGAACTTGCCGGACTTGCCGAGTTCGACGCAGAAGTCCTGGAAGTCCTTGTACGATGAGCGGTTGACCACCGGTCCGGTGTAGACGCCGCGGTCGGTCGGGTCGCCGACGACGAGCTTGCCGGTCAGGTCGGCCAGGCGGTCGACCAGCTTCTGGTACACCGGCCGCTCGATGAACACGCGCGAGCAGGCCGAGCACTTCTGGCCCTGCAGGCCGAAGGCCGAACGCAGGATGCCGATCGCCGCCCGGTCGAGGTCGGCCTTGCGCGACACGATGGCCGGGTTCTTCCCGCCCAGCTCGAGGATCGTCGGGCGCGCGTAGCGCCCGTTCGCGAACGAGCGCAGGATGCCCATGCCGATGTCGTACGAACCGGTGAAGGTGATGCCGTCGACCTCGGGGTTGTCGATCAGCTCCTGCCCGATGCTGCTGCCCGGTCCGGTGACGTAGTTGAACACGCCGTCGGGGACGCCGGCATCGCGCAGACACTCGGCGAACAGCCGCACGGTCCAGGGGGTGTTGGTCGCCGGCTTCATGACCAGCGTGTTGCCGGCGACCAGCGCCGCGCCGGCCGGGCCGGCCGTCAGGGCGCACGGGAAGTTGAACGGACTGATGACCACCCACACGCCGTACGGCCTCAGGACCGATGTGTTCGTGGCGCTGTAGCCCTTCAAGGGATCCTTGCCCATGCGGGCGACGTAGCCCTTGCTGGCTTCCATCTGGTCGCAGGCGTAGCGGATCAGGTCGGCTGATTCAGCCGCGTCCCCGAGCGACTCCATCCGATTCTTGCCGACCTCGAGTGACATGACCACGCCGAACTCGTAGATGCGTTTGTCGATCAGGTCGGCGGCCTTGCGCAGCAGCTTGATGCGCTCGCGCCACGGGGTGTGCGACCACTTGGGGAACGCCCGTCGGGCCGCCGCCAGGGCGGCGCGGGCGTCGTCGGCGTTGCCCTTCTGGAACACCGCCAGCCGCCAGTCCTGATTGATCGGCGACCGGTGCTCGATCTTGTCGGCCGCCATGACCTCCTTGCCGTCGATGATCATGCCGTACTCGCGCCCCAGGGACGCCCTGGTCTTGGCCAGCTCCACGTCGTAGCGCGCGTGGAGTTCCTCGGGGGGGTTGAACATCGTGGCGTAGGTCAGCTTGAACGTAGACTTCTTCTTGGTCTTCGCCGGCATGCCTGCAGCCTCCTTAGGATCGGACAATAAGGGTTGCGCCAGTGTGTATGAGCGCGCCGTCCAGCAGGCGGCCCCCGGCCCCGGGCAACCGGCCCGCACCGTTCGGTGTGTGCGGCGGCAGCGGGCCCGGGACGATCGATCTGGACCATGACCCGGCTCGTTGGGGCCATTCAGTCTGGTCGTGCTCAAGACGAGTATAGACCGGCGCTCCGGCGGCGTCAAAAGACAGGTGTCAGGATGCCCGGGAGGATGGATGCAACCTCTTGGGCCCTTCCACCTCATGGGGCGAGGGGTCTGGCAGCCTGCGCCGCGGGTTGTATACTCGCCTAAGAGGGGACCCTGGATGGCCCGCAGGAGCGTCGCATCTCCCGGGGAATGCCGCGACCGTCTGCGGAACCAGGTTTCAATCCGGCTGCCAAAGGAGACCCGCAACCTGCCATGCAACGTGCGCAGCGCAAGCTCTGGCTCCATCCACTGCTGTTTGCGCTTTACCCGGCGCTTTCGCTCCTTGCGGCCAACGCCGATCAGATCCCATTGACCCAGGGATTGCGGATCACGCTCGCCGCGCTCTGGCGGGGATCCTGGTGTATGCGGCCGCACGCTTGGCCGTGCGACGCGACGACGCCGCGGCCCTGGTCGCCAGCGTGACGCTGTTGGCCAGCCTGTCATACGGTCGGCTGTATGACAGCCTGAAGGAAATCGGCCTGTCCGGGGAGACGCTGGTTCGACATCGCTACCTGCTGCCAGTCTCCGCCATGCGTCGTGGGAGCAGGCATCGTCTGGTGTGCCCGGCGCGCGAAGCGGCGGCGCTGAATCGCGTCCTGAATGTGGTCTCTGCGGTGGCCGTCGCGTTTCCCTTGGTGGCGCTGGGATCGGCCCTGGCGCAGTCGCTCTCGCCCACCAGGCTTACCTCCGCGGCGTGCAGCCTGGAGCCGCCGGCCGGCCAACCTCTGCCCGACGTCTATGTGATCATCATGGACGCCTACGAACGCGATGACGTCCTGCGCGAGTTCCACGGCTACGACAACTCGCCCTTCTTGCGCTCGTTGGAGGACCTGGGTTTCACCGTGACCTACGGCAGCCTGAGCAACTACCGGCACACCGAGCTTTCGCTCTCTTCCATGCTGAACATGGAGTACACGCAGGATTTCCCGGCGCGGTTCGGCGCTCGCCCCCGGCGCGTCAAGGATGTCACCGAACTAATCCGCAACAACCAGGTCCGGCGGGAACTCGAGTGCCTCGGATACCTCACCGTCGCATTCGAGACAGGCCACATCTGGACGGAATGGCGGGATGCGGACTACTTCCTGCAGCGAGCGAACTCCTCGCTCGGAGCGCTCGGGCTCGACCCGAGGCTCAACCGGCTGGAGTTCATGTTCCTCGAAACGACCCTCGCCCGGGTGGCACTCGATGGGTTGATGGCATCCCAGGCGGCGAAGACGCCTTCGGCGCTGGACCGCACGATCGACGTTCGCGAGCGGATCCTGTTCGTCTTCGACCAACTGGCGGACGTAGCGACCCTGCCGTCGCCCAAGCTGGTCTTCGTTCACATCCTCTCGCCGCATCCGCCGTTCGTGTTCGGCCCCAACGGCGAGCCGGTCAGCGCGGCCGAGTTCGAGACGGCATCGCCGGGCCCCGCGCGCGACAATCCGCTGCTGCAGGCGTATGCCGACCAGGTCACCTACCTGAACACGCGCTTGCTGCAAGACATCGAGGCGATCCTGGCGCAATCCGAACCACGGCCGGTCTTCGTGCTGATGGGCGATCATGGGTGGGCGGATCGCAACATGGAGGACAAGCTCTCGATCCTCAACGCCTACCTGGTGCCGCCGGAGGCCGCCGCCCAGCTTAGCCAAACGATCACGCCGGTCAACTCCTTCCGGGTGATCTTCGATGCCGTCTTCGGGGGATCCTATGGGCAGCTGCCCAGACGTCAGCTACTTCTCGACCGAGACCGAGGAGTTCGACTTTGTGATCGTGCCGAACACCTGGGCTTCGAGCTCGCCCTGACGCACCGGATGCGAAGGCGGGACGCCGCAGCAGGAGATCGAGGATCACGTGACGTGGGTCGAGGACCGCATCTACGCCGCCGGCGGCGACCACATCCCCCAGACCTGGGCTGAGTTCGCCGAGCAGACCGGGATCACGGCCGTGGTCCACCTGCGCCCGGGGGCCCCGCCGCGTTCCACGGGCCCGTTCCCCAGGCCTGTCTCTGGCTGGGGATCGCCGAGGAAGGCGACGCCGCACCGGACGATCGCTGGCTGGCCGGACGATTCGTCGCCGACTGCCTGCAGGCCGGCCGAAGGGTCCTGCTGCACAGCAGCCTCGGCCGCCATCGAACGCGTTGGGTGTTCGTGGCCTGGGCGATCGTCGACGGGCGCTCGGCGCAGGCTGCCCTGCGCCAGGCAGGGGCGAAGCCCTGGCTCTCGCCGTATCACACGTCGCCGGAAGTATGGGACGCCTTTGCCCGCGAGGTTCGTCGCGGTCGCCGGGGTGCGCCCGCAGGGCTGGCCGGCGATTAGGACAGGGAGGACGGAATGTTGTTCAGCGACGCGCTCTACGTCGGCATCGATCCCACGGCAGGCAAACGCCCGATGCACTTTGCAGCCCTGGACCGCGATCTCAAGCTGGTGGCCATGGACTCGGGGGACGCCGAGAGCGTCCTGGCCTTCGTCGCCGGCGTGCAGTCGGGCGTCGTGGCCATCGACGCACCGCAGTCCCCGAACCAGGGGCTGATGCTGCGGGCCGAGGTTCGCCGGCAATTCAACCTGCGCCCCGGCAGCCGGACGTGGGGGCAGTGGAAGGTGTGCGAATACGAGCTCCGGCGGCGGAACATCCGGCTGTACAACACGCCGGCCAAGGAGAAGGACGCCCCGGCCTGGATGCGTCAGGGCTTCTCCCTCTTCCGGCGGTTGTCGTCGATGGGCTTCACGCACTTCGTGGCCGGCGAATCAACGACCGACCGGATGATGATCGAAGTCCACCCGCACGCCTGCTTCGCCGCGCTGCTCGGCCGCCGACCGTTTCCTCAAAGGAACGCTCGAGGGACGTCTGCAGCGGCAGCTGGTGCTGTATGTGGAAGGCTTCGAGGTCGCCAACCCGGTACACGTGTTGGAGGAGATCACGCGCCATCACTTGCTCACCGGCGACCTGCCGTTGAGCGGCCTGTACGACCACGATCAACTCGACGCGCTGATGGCGGCCTACACGGCCTACCTGGTCGGGATCAAACCGGCGCGCGTCTCGCAGGTCGGCGACCGGGATGAAGGGCTGATCACGCTGCCGGCCACGGAGCTCAGGCCGTTCTACCACTAGGCCGAGCAGGCGCCGCCTTCGCCGGCGCAGGGCCGCCGCATCAGACACGATGAGTAGAGCGGGGCACCGTTAGGGACCCCGCTCTCGATTCAGTCCCCGTGAATAGGCGGCAGAGTCCCCCCATGGTCGAAGGCTTGAACACCTCCGCGGCGAAGGGACCGACGCGCGTGTGACCCAGGGCATTCGGAAGGTCACGCGCTAGTCCGAGCGGGCGCGCTCCGTGACGTCGATCATGTTGTACAGCCGGGTGTCGTCCAGGGTGAAGAAGCTTTCGTCGGGGAGGAGCGGCCGGCTTTCGCCGAGAAGGACGTCGAGCAAGACGCGGAACGAGTTGACCGGCGAAATGGACGGATACAGGCGGCGCGTCGCTTCCGCCGGCACCAGGTAAGCATTCAGGATGCTCATGCGCTCGCGCATGTTGCTGGTGAGCGGCCTGGAATAGCTCATGTAGGCGCCCGGGCCGTGGTCGCCCTGCAGGATGATGATCGGCGGGCGCTCCGAGTTATCCAGGATGCGTTCGATCGCGATGCTGAGCAGCGTGTCGAGGGACTGGAGCTGGTCCGCGTAGCGCGCGATGTACTCCTCGGAGGCGTATTCCTCGATATCCATCAGGCGGAAGGGCCGGGTCTGGAGGACCTCCTCGCCGTTGGGCCCAAAGACGAACGGCGGATGGGGCACGAGGATGTGGACGAAGACGAACTGCGGGCCCGGAAGCTCCGATACCCCGGGCAGCTCCTCCAGGGTGAACAGGACCCGGCGGCGGTGATCGCGATAGGGCTGGCTGATCAGGCTTCGGGCAAGGCTCTGACCCTCGGAGATCTTGTCCAGGGCCGGGCGCAGCGCAGTCGTCTGGAGCAGCAAGATCTCGAATTCGCTCACGCCACGCGCCGCCCATTCGAGCGGGGACGCTGAGGAAGCCACTCCTGGATCGGACAGGTACACGTCGGCGTCTGTGAGTTCGGTGGGGGGATAACCTGTCTCGAAGCCGACGGTGGAGTAGCCGGCTGTCCGGAGCGAGTGCGCGACGAGGCTGTCCTGGATCATCTCGATCAAGTGGCTGACGATTGGCCGAGTGAACGCCCTGGGTTTCGACGATCTCGTCCAGGTACTGCATGTTCAGGGCGGAGGCGAGCGACAGGATGGTCTTGGAGTAGTTGCTTCTGGCGTCGGCGGCCACGTAGAAGCCGCGCTGTTCCAGGAAGCGCAAGAAATCCGTGTTGTCGATCCCGTAGAGATCGGCGAGGACATCCGACCGGCCGTAGCCGTCCAGGATGATGTAGTAGATGTCGGGCAACGCCTCGGCGGAGGCCGTCTCGATCACGCTGGGACCCGCTGTCGCCTCCGGTCCCGGGGCCAGCGTCGTCCGCATCGCCCGCACGATCAAGGACGAGGCGGGAAGGATCACCGTCAGGGCGCCCAGCGTGAGCAACCATCTTGGCGAGACACGTGATCCCATCCGCAGGGCCACCCAAAACAAGACGAGGCCGGCTGCGATCCAGAGCGGTATCAGGTAACGGTGACGACCGAGGGCCACACCGGCGATCTCCATCGTGCCGCAGCAGGTCGTACACATGCCCGTAGCTGAAGAACAGGAGCAGCGCGCCGATGACCAGCAATGCGGCCGTGGGCCAATTGCGCAGCGCAAGTCGCGCACCGGCCACGAGCAAGAGGGCCCCCAGAACGGCTATGCATGCCGACCGAACGGCACTGAGGATGGATACCTGTTCTGCGTTGCTCGAGAGAAGGTTGAGGATCGGGAAGACCGAGAACAGCACGACCGCGGCGATGGCGGTTGCGGCGGATGATCTCACCGGACGGGCGGGGTTCGCCATCTGCCCATGCGCTCCACGGGGCGCGCAACGGTGCGCCACCGCCGAGATTCTACCCGTCTTTCGGTCGCCCCCGCTTGTCTCTCCAGTGGCTCAGGGCAACGCGTATGCGCCTGCCGGTCGCCGGAGCAGGTCGTTTGTTGCGCGGCGTGGAGTGGAACCGCTCCGCGTTGGAGCAGGGAGGCTGGCTGTACACTTACCGACTGATCCACGAAGGATCGGGGTCGATCACCGAAGACGGGATGCTGGAAGGCCCCTTCAGCGAGGTCGAGACGACTGCGTGGAGCAAGGCCGGCGTCAACGGGGGGCCGCAGACTCGCGCCTCCGAGGGCACGATGTACGGGGTGATCTCCGCGGACCATATGTCCATCTGCATCAGCCGCGGCGAGGATCCCGGCAACTACGACATCGACTACATCCGCCGCATCGGTCGGGAGGCGTTCTTCGGGGCCGACATGGGCTGCGAGTCGGAGTGCGGGATCGGCCTGAGCCCATGACCGATCCCCGACTGAGCCATTGGGATCCATGAGGGCAGAGCAGGCGCCGGACCATCATCCAGGATCGGGATTCGGGTGCGGCAGGCCCCGCGGCGGCCTCGGGGCCCGCCGTTCCGTGTCATAATCGGGTCAACCGGCACAGCGTTCGGATCCTGCACACGGACGGTGATCTCGTCCACGGCCCCTGCGCCGCCGTTCCGTGTATCCCGCCTGCATGCGAGGGAGTTGGATGACCGACACGCGATTCCTGCGCGCCGTCGAAGCGACCTCGATCATGCTGTTCTTCCTGCAGGCGCTGCGGGTCGTCTTCTCGGTGCTGTTCGGCATCATCTACGATCAGGTCTTCGCCGGGTCGCCCGACGCCTGGCTGCCGATCAGCGTGCTGCTGGTTTTCCTGGCGCTGGCACTTCCGGCTGTGGCGCCGCGCAGCCCCGGCCACGCCTGGCTGGCGATCCTCGCCGCCCTGACCGCGGTGGCGCGCATTGCCCTGACCTTCAACGATGCCTCTCTCCGCTACTGGGGAGCGCTGGTCGTCCTGGCCTCCGCCGGGCTGTATCTGGCGGGCCTGCTGACCGCCCGGCGTTCGCTGGCCCTTCCGTCGCTGCTGACTGCCTTGGCGCTCGACCAGGTGCTGCGCGCCGTCGGCCAGACATTCGACCTCAGCCTGCAGCCCATCTGGCTGCCGGCCCAGATCCTGTGGGCGGCGCTGATCATCGGCATCGCCCTGGCACTGGCATGGATGGGAACCGTCGGCGATCGCCAGGCGAATCTCTTTGGCGTGCGTGCCTCGCTCGGGCTGGGCGGCTTGTTGTTCCTTGAGACCTCACTGCTGGCGCTGCCGAACGGCGTGGCACGCTGGAGCGGGGCGCCCTACGCCGTCTTCGCACCGCTGCTGTTCGTGCTCACCCTGCTGCCGACTCTGCCCCGGCTGCGCCACGAGCTCGGGAACCGATTGGCGTCGCGGCCGCTTCTCCGGC
>CAWFSV010000023.1:0-19446 GCA_963818575.1 uncultured Chloroflexia bacterium
GAAGGAGCTCCCACCAACCCATCGTTCTTGCCTCTCGCAAGAAGGATGAGGTGAGCGGACGGCATCGGACACCCGGTTGCCGGGGATGCCCTCCGCGGGTCACCGGGGCCGGGTATCACCGCCTCCGGCGTGAGGGAACGCCGAGCTACGGGCTGGCGCGGACATAGACGATCGGCGCAACCGCGGCGCCCTCGGCGGGCGGGAACATCGTCAGGGTGTCGCCCTCGCACGAGTATGTGGTAGGAATGCCGGATGCGACCGGGAGATCCTCCGGCCGAAAGGGGATGGTCGATGTGCCCACGGAGGCGCCATTGGCGAACAGCTCCGCCGTGACCACGATGACCCCGGCTCCGGGCGTGCCGGCCGCGTAGGAAGCGATCAGTGTGGAACCGTCCGCCGTGTAGGGTCCCCCGGCGAAGCCGTCGAAAGTCACATACACCTCGGTGGTGGCGACGCCGGCCAGGCCCGTCTCGTGGACCTTGAATTGTTCGTACCCGCCCGAGCCGGTGCCGTCGCCCTGGAACACCAGGAACTGGGTCCCCGTCGTGCCTTCCACCTTGGGGAGGGCGGCTCCGCCCGCGGCGATGACCGACTGCAGGTAGGCGACAAGGCTGTCGTTCGTCGCCTGCCACCGCCCGATCAGACACTCGTCGCATGGATCGGCGGTGACCATGGTGGTGGCGATGGTCTCCTGGCGCTCGGCGCCGGGGGTGGTGGTAGTGGCATACAGGATGTAGAGCAACTCGTCGCACCTGCCGGAGACTGTAGCCGGCAAAGGCCCCCACTCCCCCACAGACTTGCTGGCGCGCCATGCTGAACGCCCCTCCCCCCGCGAGTTTGTTTCAGCCGTGAACATCTTCTCGGTGGGAAAGCTGACCAGGTAACGGGCGGCAACAAAGGGCTGGCTGGAAAAATCCTTGCTCTCAATATCCGTAAAGTAGACCTGATCGGAGTAGTTCTCCTCGAAGACGATCTTGCTCGTGTCGGTGTCCCTGAGACTGTTGTCGATTACCGCGCGGACGAACTCCTCGAAGTAAGCCTCCATCCCGGGAACAGCGGCCAGCGCGGCAATCTGGGCATCCCGCCCGGATGAAGTGGGCATCGTGCGCAGCATGCCCATCACTCCTTCCGGGCCGATTTGGTTAGCCATGTGCTGGAAGAAGGCGAAATTCTGATAGTCCATACTTGTCAGGGGTGTGGTGATTGACCTCTCCGAGAAACTCTTTGCATATTGATGCTCGGAGTTGACATCCTCGTAGACCAGGTTGCTGAAATACTCGGCCGTGCCTTCCGACCACCAGAAGGAATTGTCTCCCGGCCCGAGTAGTTGATCGGTCAGGTTCCAGGACTGGAAGCAGTGGAAGATCTCGTGGGCAATGAGTTGCTTGAACACGCGAGGTCTATTGTTGGCTGTCGCAGAAGGATGAATGAACACCGGGCAGGCTTCGCCGGGTGGTGCGTCGCGGGGCGCCCCGCGGGGGCGCTGGTCGTACCACCGGTAGTAAGTGTAGGCATCAAACCCGCCGTAGGGCAAGGTCGAGAACACGAAGTAGATCGATTTGACCGTGCCATAAGTCCGGAACACGTCGATCGAATCCCGGATGGCTTCCAGCGTCGCCGAATAGTAGGGCTCCCGGCTTCCGTCACCATGCCAGGCCAGCGGGGCATAGACCTGGTACGTGTTGCCGGCGGTTTCCACCTTGTCGAACATGAAACACGGGAAGGAGGTCAATCCCGGCTGAGGGAAGCCACGCCTCCAAAGGCTGGCGCACTCCTCCGGGTCCTGACGGGCCGGGGATGCCAGCCCTGGCGCGTGGGCCGCCGCGGGCAGAGGCCTGCTCTCGCGGAATCGAGTATTGGTCGAGCGCTTCCTGGGAGGGGACGAGGACGTCGAGCAAGCGGGCGATCTCGTCCCTGGAGGCTTCATCGGTTCCGGACTGGATGTACTCGCCCGCCAGTTGGAGGATGCCGGTGCCTTCCGTCACCAGGACGCCCGGTCCCAGTCCCGCCTCATTCTCAGGGATCTCGCCGACGGACATCCTGAGCAGCGTCACCAGGCCCGTCTCGAGGGTCCAATCACCGGAGGCGATCTTCTTCTCCAGCAAGTCGGCATAGCCGGCAGGCAGCGGCTCGGGGACCGAGGTCGGGGTGGCCGTGACGGACACCGGTACGGACGTTGCCGTCGAGGCAGCGAGGTCGGGCTCTTGCGGTGCCGTCACGGACGAGCTGCACCCCGCCAGGGCCAACAGGAACGCCGCCGCCAGAGCGATTGCGATCGGCTTCTTCACGCTTATCTCCAGTGGATCTGGTCGATGGATGGGCGATGGGCGACGCAGCCGGTTTGTGAGGGTCTTCTACCCGGCCCCCATGATGCTGCACGTCTCGTCCGCTTAAAGTAGAGATATTGTACCCTAATTGTCATTCTAACCGTCTGCTCGGATCTCGATGAGAGTCACGCCTGTGCCCGCCAACGAGTTGTCGCCGCTGGTGCCAGGCCCGCCCCCGCAGGTCATGGCGCAGCAAGGGATTGAAGCTTCTCCCTCGGCGGCGTGGCGCACAAGCAATCATTCCCATGGCAATATCTGGATAAATGCGGGTATAATCCTCCATCTATCACCACGGCGCCCGCTCTCACTGTGGAGCCCCAGCATGCAATCCAAGCTCGTTACCGGCCCCCGTTCTGCGTTTCGATTCACCATCCTTATCTGCCTGCTCGCCACACAGGCGATCGCTGCCGCACCATCCTATGCCTCAATCAATGTCAGCCCGACGAGCGGGCCACCGGGCACGACTGTCACCGTCAACGGCTCGGGCTTTGCGCCGGGGTTCAACGCCGAGATTCGCTGGGACGGCGCCACGCTCGAACTCGTTCACCATGCCCGGCAGCGGGTCGTTCTCGCGATCGATCTCCGTCCCGGGCGGGGCCGGCGCAGGGGGCCATACGATCTCGGCCTGCAACGACTGCGGCGGGGGCGGGCTGGTGCTCGTCCTGCGCCGCCGCGGCGCGGCGCAGGTGTCCTGGCCAACCACGGAACAAGATTGGCCGGCGGAGCCGCTTCGCGGCTCACCTGGGTCCGTCCGGCGGCTGAAGGCGCAGCTCGATCGCGGCTCAAAGGCGCGACCCAACCGCCCTGGCAAGGAAGACTCGCAGCGACAATTGAGAGGTGAGCGATGTTCGAAGGTGAGAAGTTCGCATTCATCGGGCCGGGGGTGATGGCGGAGGCCATGCTGCATGGCCTGCTGGATCGTGCCGGCGTCAACCCGGACAGCCTGACCGCCAGCGGTCCGCGCCCCGAGCGACTGCGCGAACTTGCCGACCGCTACGGGATCGGCACGACCACCGACAACCGGGCGGCGGCGTCTGCTGCGACCGTCGTCGTGATGAGCGTCAAGCCGCAGAGTTTGCCGGGCGTGCTCGAAGGACTGCAGGGGGGAATCCCCGCCGGGGCGCTCGTCCTGTCGATCGTCGCCGGCGCGCGCCTGAGCGACCTGACCGGCAAGCTCGCCCATGCCGCGGCGGTGCGCGCCATGCCCAACACTCCGGCCCAGATCGGGCAGGGGATCACCGTCTGGACGGCCACCGATGCCGTCAGCCCCGCCCAGCGCGAGATCGCCCGCCAGGTACTCGAGTGCATGGGCAAACAGATCTTCGCCGCGGACGAGGATGAGCTGGACATGGCGACCGCGCTCTCCGGCACGGGACCGGCCTACGCCTTCCTGTTCATGGAAGCGATGGTGGATGCCGGCGTCCATCTGGGCTTCTCGCGCAGGATCGCCGAGGAGTTGGTCGTCCAGACGCTGAAGGGATCGGTGGCGTACTACGAGACCTCTCCCAGCCACATGGCGCGGCTGCGCAACCAGGTCACATCGCCGGCGGGGACGACGGCCGCCGCGCTCTACTACCTCGAAAAGGCAGGCTTCCGGCCGGCGATCTCACGTGCCATCTGGGCCGCGTATGAGCGCTCGGTGCAGCTGGGGCGGGGACAGAAACGGGCTCCCGTCGGGCCCGACTGACGCTCGCGCTTGTGAACGACTTTACAAAACAGAGCGGTTCAGTTATCATTCGACGGTTCATCTCGTAGGCCCACGAAGGTAGTGGTGCGCGCAACCGGCGCGGGCAGGTGCGTCGAGCCGCGGCTTGTATCGGGCCGCAGGCGACGCCTTCCCGAAGAGCCTTACCCCCGTCCTGGAGGCATGATGACGGACCCGCTCCAGAACCTGTCCTCTGAGCTACGCCGCCAGATCGAAGCGTTCTCCCCGATCGTCGAGATCAAGAATGTCGGGACCGTCCTGGAATCCGGAGACGGGATCGCTCGCGTCTCCGGCCTGGCCGACGTGCGCTCTCAGGAGCTCGTCCAGTTCTCCAACGGCGTGATGGGCATCGCCTTCAACCTGGAGGCGGACGCCGTCGGCGTGATCGTCATGGGCGACTACGCCGGGATCGAAGAAGGGATGACGGTCTCCGCCACGGGCCGCATCGCCTCCGTACCGGTGGGGGACGCGCTGGTGGGCAGGGTGGTCAACGCGCTCGGGCATCCGATCGACGGAAAGGGGCCGGTGCAGTCGTCCACCTTCCGGCCGATCGAGCGCATCGCGCCGGGCGTCGTCCGCCGTCAGGACGTCGATACGCCGGTGCAGACGGGCATCACCGCCATCGACGCCATGATCCCGATCGGCCGCGGCCAGCGTGAGCTGATCATCGGCGACCGGCAGACGGGCAAGACGGCGATCGCCATCGACGCCATCATCAACCAGAAGGGCAAAGGCCTGATCTGCATCTACGTCGCCATCGGACAGAAGCGCGCCGCGGTCGCCCGCAGTGTCGCCACGCTGGAACGCTTCGGCGCGATGGAGCACACGGTGGTGGTGGTGGCGGCGGCCGACGAGCCCGCCGCCCTGCAGTACATCGCGCCGTACGCCGGATGCGCCATCGGCGAGGAGTTCCTGGAGAGCGGACGAGACGCCCTGGTGGTGTACGACGACCTTTCCAAACACGCCTGGGCCTACCGTCAGGTCTCCCTGCTCCTGCGCCGCCCGCCCGGCCGCGAAGCCTATCCGGGCGATGTCTTCTATCTGCACAGCCGCCTGCTCGAACGGGCGGTGCGCATGGCCGACCGATTCGTCCTGGCGCCGGCTGGCGCCGACGGGGAAGTCGAAGCCGGCCAGTCCGTGGACGGCCAGGTGTTTGACGGACCCATGGCGCGCCACGATGCCGAGCTGGCCCTCAAGGCCGCCGACGGCTCGAAGGTGCGCCTGGCCAAGGTGCGCGGGTCGGGCGGCTCCCTGACGGCGCTGCCGATCATCGAGACGCTGCTCGGCGACGTCTCGGCCTACATCCCGACCAACGTGATCTCGATCACCGACGGCCAGATCTACCTGGAGAGCGACTTGTTCTACGCCGGCATCCGTCCGGCGATCAACGTCGGCCTGTCGGTGTCACGCGTCGGCGGCTCGGCCCAGGTGCGTGCCATGCGCCAGGTGGCGGGCAAGCTGCGCCTCGACATGGCCCAGTTTCGCGAGGTGGCGGCCTTTGCGCAGTTCGGTTCGGACCTCGACAAGGCGACCCAGGCGCAGCTCAACCGGGGCCAGCGACTGCAGGAGATCCTCAAGCAGCCGCAGTATCAGCCCATGTCGCTCGAGCACCAGGTTGTCTCGCTGTTCGCAGGTACCAACGGCTATGCCGACGCGGTCCCCGCAACCGGTGTGAAGGCCTGGCAGGCAGCCATGCTGCGCAACCTGGAAACCTCCCACTCCGAACTGCTGGCCGACATCGCCGAGCGAAAGCAGATCACCGGCGAGACGGAGGCCAAGGTCCGACAGGCGCTCGACGCCTTCAACCGTACCTGGCAGGCGGCCGCCTGAGCACGGAGCGCTGAGCGATGCCTTCCGCCCGGGAGATGCGCTCCCGCATCCGCAGCGTCGGCAACATCGCCCAGGTCACGCGCGCCCTGCAGGCCGTCAGCGCCAGCCGGGCGCGCAAGGCCGAGCAGGCGGTGGCGGCCACGCGCCCGTACGCCTCCAAAGCCTGGCAGGTCCTGCAGCACCTTTCGAACCAGCCGGGCCGAGCCTACCTGCACCCGCTGTTGACCGAGCGGGCCGAGCAGCGGCGGATCCTGGTCGTGCTGGTGACCAGCGATCGGGGTTTGTGCGGCGCCTACAACATCAACGTGGTGCGCTTCGCGCTCGAACGATTCCGCCAGGCCGAGGCGGACGTGCGCTACGTCGTCATCGGCCGCAAGGGCCGCGAGATGCTGGTCCGGCGCCGCGGCGAGCTGCGGGCGGAGTTCAGCGGCCTGCCGGCCGAGCCGGCGTTCGCGGATGTCTCTGCCATCGGCCGCCTGACGGTCGACGATTTCCTCGGCGGCCAGGCGGACCAGGTCCACCTGGTGTACACCGACTACGTCAATCTGCTGACCCAGATCCCACGCCAGGTCAAGCTGCTGCCGTTGGAGCTGGAAGCGCAGGGCGGGCGCGTGTCGGAGTTCGCCGGGGAGAAGCTGCGACCCTCGGCCTACATCTACGAGCCGGGCGAGACCGAGTTGCTCGATCAACTCGTCCCGCGCTTCACGGCGCTGCAGGTGTTCCAGGCGATCCTCGAGTCGCAGGCCAGTGAGCATGCCGCCCGCATGGTGGCGATGCGCAACGCGACCGAGAACGCCAAGGAGCTGGTCTCGGCTTTGCGGCTCGACTACAACAAGGTCCGCCAGCAGGCGATCACCAGCGATATGCTGGATATCGCCGGCGGAGCGGAAGCACTGGCACAGGCCCGCCGGGCATAGTCCGGCGATTGGACGGAGGCGTGTATGGGTAGGTCGATCGGAACCGTGGTGCAGGTCCAGGGCGGCGTGGTGGATTGCGAATTCCCGCCGAACGAACTCCCGGAGATGTTCGAGGCCGTGGAGGTCGAGCGTCCGGACGCCGAACCGCTGGTGCTCGAAGTGCAGCGCCACCTGGGCAACAACCGCGTGCGCACGGTGGCGATGGACACCACCGACGGACTGCCGCGGGGCGCCACGGCCGTGGCCCTCGGGACGCCGATTCTCGTTCCGGTGGGCGAGGCCGCACTCGGACGCGTGTTCAACGTGCTCGGCCGCCCGGTGGATGGCAAGGGACCGGTGGACACGCGCCTGACCTACCCGATCCACCGTCCGGCGCCGGCGTTTGCCGATCAGTCGCGACGGGTCGAGGTGTTCGAGACGGGGCTCAAGGTCATCGATCTGATCGCTCCGTTCACCCGCGGCGGAAAGACCGGCGTGTTCGGCGGCGCCGGGGTCGGCAAGACGATCATCATCCAGGAGCTGATCCGCTCCATCGCCACCGTGCACAAGGGCAACTCGGTCTTCGCCGGCATCGGCGAGCGCACGCGCGAGGGGACGCAGATGTACCGCGAGATGATCGAGTCCGGCGTGCTCAAGGACACGGTCCTGGTCTACGGCCAGATGAACGAGCCGCCGGGCGTGCGGCTGCGCGTGGGCCTGACGGCGCTGACCATGGCGGAATACTTCCGCGACCAGGGCCGCGATGTGCTGCTGTTCATCGACAACATCTTCCGCTTCAGCATGTCCGGCTCGGAGGTCTCGGCGCTGCTCGGGCGCATGCCGTCGGCCGTCGGCTACCAGCCGACGCTGGCGACCGAGATGGGCGAACTGCAGGAGCGCATTACCTCGACGCGCACCGGGTCGATCACGTCGATGCAGGCGGTGTACGTTCCCGCCGACGACTACTCCGACCCGGCGCCGGTGGCAACCTTCACCCACCTGGACGCCACCATCGCCCTCGAACGCTCGATCGTCGAGAAGGGCATCTACCCGGCTGTCGATCCGCTCTCGTCCACGTCGCGCATCCTCGACCCGGTGATCGTGGGCGAGGAGCACTACGCAACGGCCCGCGAAGTGCAGCGCGTGCTCCAGCGCTACAAGGACCTGCAGGACATCATTGCCATTCTGGGCATCGATGAGCTGGGTGAGGACGACAAGCTGCTGGTGGCGCGCGCCCGCAAGATCGAGCGTTTCTTCTCGCAGCCGATGTCGGTCGCCGAGCAGTTCACCGGCCGCCCGGGACGCTACGTCCCGCTGCCGGAGACGATCCGCGGATTCCGCGAGATCCTCGACGGCAAGCACGACGACCTGCCGGAGCAGGCCTTCCTGCTGGTCGGGACGATCGAGGACGCGGTCGAGCAGGCCGAGCGACTGGCCAGCGCGGCCTAGCGCTCCAGCGACGACGGGAGATCCCATGGCGCTGCGGTGTGAGATCGCCACCCAGGACAAACTGCTCTTCGAGGGGCAGGTCGACATGGTTGTGGCGCCAGGCAGTGAGGGCGAGATGGGCATCCTGCCCGATCATGCGCCCTTGCTCACCACGCTGGGGTTCGGCGTTCTGCGCGTCCGCCAGGGACCGGTTGAGCACGCGTTCACCATCGCCGGAGGCTTCATGGAAGTCCAGCCGGAAGTCGTGACGGTGCTGGCGGATGTCGGCGAGGACGTCGACCAGATCGACCTGGCGCGCGCCCAGGAGGCGCGGGCGCGGGCCGAGGCGATGCTCAAGTCCGTTACCCCGGCCGATGCCGACCGCTACCAGGCGCTCGAGGCAGCCCTGCGGCGCTCGACGCTGCGCCTGGAAGCCGCACGGCGATACCGCCGCGCGGGCCGCGCCGGCCTTCGGCCGCCGCGCCCACCGGAAGAAAGCTGACCCATGGCCCTGTTCGGCCGCGACCTGGGGATCGACCTCGGAACGATCAACACGCTGATCTGCGAAGGCGCCGATATTGTTCTGCACGAACCGACGGTGGTCGCCATCGACGTCGATGAGCTGAAGATCGTCGAAGTCGGGCAGGCGGCGCGCGAGATGGACGGGCGGGTCCCGGATACCATCCAGGTCATGCGGCCGCTGCGCCACGGCGTGATCGCCGATTTCGAGGTCACCCAGCGCATGCTGGGACACTTCATCGAGAAGGCCTGCGGCCCGACGCGGCTGTTCAAACCGCGGGTGATGATCACCGTCCCGTATGGGGTGACCAGCGTGGAGAGCCGTGCGGTCCACGAGGCGGCCCTGCAGGCCGGCAGCCGCGACGTCCACCTGATCCAGCAGCCGCTGGCGGCGGCGATCGGCGTGGGGCTGCCGGTGGCCACGCCGTCGGGCAACATGGTCGTGCAGCTGGGTGGGGGCGTGACGCAGGCGGCGGTGCTGGCGATGAGCGGGATCGTCTCGGCCGACGCCGTGCGCATCGCCGGCAACGAGCTGGATGAGGCGATCGCCGTGTACGTGCGCAAGAAGTACGGCCTGATCATCGGCCAGCGCACCGCGGCCGAAGCCAAGATCCGTATCGGCGCTGCCGTGCCGCAGGACGAAGATCGGTCGATTGAGGTCCAGGGGCAGGATCAGGTGACCAGCCTGCCGCGGCCCGTGGTCCTGACGACGCACGAGTTGGTGGATGCGGTCCAGGAAACGCTGCACCTGATGCTGACCGCGGTGCGCAATGTCCTCGAACGCACTCCGCCCGAGCTGGCCTCGGACATCATCGACAAGGGCATGGTGGTCTGCGGCGGGACGGCCCTGCTGCGCGGGATGGACAAGTGGTTGACGCGTGAGACGGGGATCCCGGCCTATCTGGCCGAGGAGCCGGTGGCGTGCGTGGCGAAGGGCGCGGCCAAGTCCTTGACCATGCTGGAACGGCTGCGCAGGGCCCTGCCGCCGGTCTAGGACGGATCGATTTGCGCTTGTCCACGAGCGGCCGCAAGGCCGCTCGTCTCATTCAGTGGCCGGGGACGCGGGTCGCGCTGCGAGGAGCTCGCCCCTGCCTCCAACCCGTCGGCTCGATTTGCGGGCGGATGCCCGGTCCCTACAGGTAGTAGGTCATCTGCTGCAGGCGCAGCACGGGGTCGATGTACACGATGCGGATGTTGGCGGGGAGGGTGATCGACGTCGGGGCATAGCACAGGATCGCCTGAATCCCGGCCTCGACGAGCTTCTCGGCCGCGGCTTGCGCCTGGGGCGCCGGCACGGCCAGCATGGCGACACGCAGCCCGCGTCCCCGGATCGACTCAGCCATGTGGGTCGTGGCTTCCACCGTCAGTTCGCCGATGCGCGTGCCGACCTTCTCGGAGTCATTGTCGAACAGGGCGACAATGCGGAACCCGCGGTCGACGAAGCCGGCATAGTGCGCCACGGCGCGACCCAGGTCGCCAACGCCGACCAGCGCCACGTCCCACACCTTCTCGACCTTCAGGATGCGCTTGAGCTGGCCGACCAGGAAGGCGATGTTGTACCCGGTGCCCTGCTTGCCGAACTCCCCGAACTGCGACAGATCCTTGCGAATCTGAGCCGAGGAGATCCCCAGTCGCTCGCCGAGTTCCTGGGAGGAGGTGACTTCCTTACCCTCGGAACCCATCTGGACCAGCGCGCGCAGGTAGAGGGGCAGTCGGCCCACGACAATCTCCGGCACTTGCACTCCAGCCATCCGAACCTCCGGTGCAGCGCGGCCAGCGGCAACAGCAGAAGGATACTCCTGGACGCGTGCGGCGCAAAGGGCTGCCGCAGAGGCGGAAGGTATAATTCCGCTATCGGGAAGGAATTGGCATGTTCCTCGATCAGGTCGATATCACGGTCGCTTCCGGTCGCGGCGGGGACGGGGCGATCCATTTCCGGCGCGAGAAGTTCGTGCCGCGTGGCGGACCGGACGGAGGGAATGGCGGCCGCGGCGGGCACGTGATCCTCGAGGTCTCGGCAACCCTCAACACCCTGACCGCCTTCCGCCATCGGAGCGCCTACCGAGGCGCGGATGGCGAGCGCGGCGCGCGGAGCGACCGCACCGGGAAGAACGCCGACGACCTGAAGCTGCTCGTTCCTCCGGGGACCCTCGTCCGGGATGCGATCACCCGCGAGCTGCTGGGCGACTTGACCACAGCCGGGATGCGACTGCGTGTCTGCCGCGGAGGGCGCGGCGGCCGGGGCAATGCCCGCTTCGCCAACTCGCGCAACCAGGCGCCGCGCATGGCCGAGCACGGCGAGCCGGGTGAGGAACGAAGGCTGCGCCTGGAGCTTCGGCTGATCGCCGACCTCGGGATCATCGGCGTCCCGAACGCGGGCAAGTCGACGCTTCTGGCGGCGCTGACGAATGCCCGCCCGAAGATCGCCGACTATCCCTTCACCACGCTGCAGCCAAATCTGGGCGTCGCAAACCTGGATGATGAAACGGCCGTGGTGCTGGCCGACATCCCGGGCCTGCTGGAGGGTGCGCACCGCGGCGCCGGCCTGGGCGCCGACTTCCTGCGCCACATCCAGCGCACGCGGGCGCTGATCCATCTGGTCGACGGTCTGGCGGAAGACCCGATCGCCGATTTCTCCCAGGTCAACACCGAGCTGGCCCTGTTCGATGCACGGCTCAAGAGCCGGCCTCAGGTCGTGGCGATCAACAAGGTGGATCAGCCCCAGGTGATCGCGCGCCTGGCCGAGCTCGAGGCCCGGTTCCAGAAGCTCGGGGTCAGGCCGTTGCGGATCTCGGCCCTCGCCCGCACCGGGACACGGGACTTGCTGCGCGCCGGTGTGCAGGCGATGCTGCGCGCCGCGCCCGAACCCGAGCCCGAACAAGTTCCGGTGTACCGGCCGGACGAGCAGGCGACGGCGTTTTCGATCCAGCCCGAAGGCGCGCGGACGTGGCGGCTGTCCGGCAAGGCGGTCGAGCGCGCCGCCGCCATGACCTACTGGGAGTATGCCGAAGCCGTTCGACGGTTCCAGCGCATCCTGGAGCGGTTGGGCGTCGATCGTGCGCTGCGGCAGGCGGGCGCCCGGCAGGGGGACGTCGTGCGGATCGGGGAGTACGAGTTCGAATGGCAGGACTGATCGGTGTCTTCGGCGGGACCTTCGATCCGCCGCACTACGGGCATCTGGTGCTGGCCGAGGCCGGGCGGGAAGCTCTCGGGCTGGAGCGCGTGCTGTGGGTGGTGACCGCCCAGCCGCCCCACAAGCCCAACGAACGCCGGACGCCGGTCGAGGTGCGGCTGGAGATGGTGGCGGCGGCCATTCGAGGCAATCCGGCATTCGAAATCTCGCGTGCCGACGTCGACCGTCCACCGCCTCACTATGCCGTCGGCACCCTCCGCCACCTGTCCGCGCTGCAACCCGAGGCTCGCTTCGTCTATCTGATGGGCGAGGATTCGCTGCGCGACCTGCCTTCCTGGCACACGCCGCGGGAGTTCCTCGAAGCATGCGAATTGATCGGCGTGATGGAACGCAGCGGGGCGGAGCCGAATCTGGCGGATCTTGAGCAGGTGCTTCCCGGGTTGTCCGCTCGCGTTCGGTTCTTCCATGCGCCGATCATCGACCTCGCCTCGCACGATCTTCAGAAGCCGCGTGCAGGCCGGCCAATCGATCCGCTACCTGGTCCCGGAGGGCGTGGAACACATCATCCGCGGCCAGGGCCTGTACCGGTGAGCCTGTTCCGCGATCGCTCCTTCCGTGCCGCCGTCCTAGGCCATCTGGTCGTCGATCTGCTCAACGCCGAGCGCCCGCTGCTCCTGGCGGTCTTGAGCGTCCCTCTGGGCCTGACCAACGCGCTGATCGGGCTCGTCAGCCTGCTCCATACCATCAGTGGTTCGCTGCTCCAGCCGGCCTTCGGCTGGCTGGCCGATCGCATCGGCCCGCGCCCCCTGATCGCCGGCGGGATTCTGTGGATGACCGTCACCTTCGGCCTGGCGGTGGTGGCGCCGGGACCGGCCGCGTTGGTGCTGCTCATCCTCGGGGGAATCGGCTCGGCAGCCTTCCATCCGGCGGGTGCGATGGAAGCCACACGATCCGCTCGGGCGCATCTCGAGCTGCAGGAGACCACGGCCGCCTCGTACTTCTTTCTGCTTGGCCAGATCGGATTCATCCTGGCTCCGGCTGTTGGGGGACCGCTGCTCGATCGTTGGGGGCCGGTCGGGCTGCTGGCCTTGATACCGTTCGCGCTGCCGACGGGCCTGCTCGCCACGCGCGATATCGCCGATCACCCGCGCGACACGGCCCAGCGATCGGCAGATTCGGCGGATCCGGGTAAGGGCCTGCGCCTCGGGTTTGCCTCCTTGGCCTTCGCCGCGGTCACCGCGCTGCAATCGTGGGCGCAGACGAACATGGTGACCTTCTTGCCCAAGTACTACAGCGACCTGGGCTTCCGGCCGTCGGTCTACGGGTTGCTGGCGGCGGCATTCATGGTCGGGACGGCGGCGGGCGGCCTGGCTGGCGGGTGGCTGGGGGATCGCGCCTCACGGCGCTGGATCGTCAGCCTGACGCTGATCGCGGCCGGCGTGCCACTGGCGTTGTATCCGTCGCTGGGACCGACGGCATGGGGATACGTCCTGGCGCTCGTCTCGGGCGCGCTGACGGGCGCCTGCTACAGCATCTTGATCGTACACGGGCAGAAGATGCTCCCTGGACGACGAGGCGCTTCCTCCGGGCTGATCATGGGCTTCGCCTTCGCTTCCGGTTCGGTGGGCACGCTCCTGAGCGGCATCCAGGCCGATCGAGTGGGCTTCGCACCGGTCTTTCTGTGCACCGCCGCGATCTGCGTGCTGGCCGGCGCGCTCGCCCCCTTCGCCCGAATCGAGTAGCGGGACGATCTGAGCGGGCCTGCACGTGGCACGTCGTGAAGTGCCACCGACGTGGCAGGGCCGTCAGGTCGTGAAATCCCAGCCCATCCAGGGTGAACGGACCGTACCCCGGATCGGTCTCCAGCGTCTCAGACAGCAAGTCGAGCAGGTGCACCAGCTTGAGGCGGAAGACCTGGAACGGCAGATACCGCTCGCGATCCCAATGCGTATGGGGGACAAGGTGCAGCGTTGCCATGCAAGCGGGTGGAGGCCGTCAGGCCTGATCTCCGGTGGCCACCGGACGGGAAGGATCCGCGCACCACTCGGACCATGAGCCGGGATACAGCCGGGCGCCCTCGAGCCCGGCGGCTGCCATCGCCAGCAGGACGTGGCAAGCGCTGACGCCCGAGCCGCAGTACACAATCGACTGATCGGGGGGACTCCGGCCATTGCCCCCTGCAACTGAGCGCGCAATGCCGGCGCCGGGAGCAAGCGCCCATCCGCCCCCAGGCTGCGCCGCCACTCGTAGGAACGCGCTCCGGGAATGTGGCCGGGCACACGGTCGAGCGGCTCGACCTCACCGCGGAAACGTTCGGGTGCGCGCGCATCGATCAGGCGTCCGGCGCCCAGGACGTCCGCCGCCTGCACCATGTGCTCGGGGTGGACTTGGGGGATGAAGCGGCGCACGGGGCGCGACTCCTCACCGGCGGTCGTTGGCAGGCCGGCAGCCTGCCAGGCGTCGAAGCCGCCATCGAGCACTCGAACCTTCGGATGACCGAGATAACGCAGCGACCACCACAGGCGGGCGGCGAAGAAGTCCACCCCCGCATCGTAGGCAACGACCTGCACCCCGGCGTCGATCCCCCAGCGCGAGAACACGGCTGCCAGGTCGTCGGGTGAGGGGAGCGGATGACGGCCGTTGCGTCCACTCCTGGGGGCGGACAGATCATTCTCAAGGTCGGCGTGCAAGGCGCCGGGGATGTGCGATTGTCGGTATGCGCCGCGTCCCCAGCCGGGATTGGCCAGCTCGGTTCGGCAATCGACAATCGCCCACGCGGGGTCCCCGAGGTGGGGGGCCAGATCTTGCGCTGTGATCATGGGCGAGGGGTCGGGCATACGGCCTCCATGGGGCGGCGCCAGTATAGGTTGGGGCACCGGCATGTCAACCTGGAACGCGCAGGACCTGCGTCGTACGTGGCGGCGAAGTCGTGTAGGATTGGGCCACCCCACGGTGCCATGGAGTGCAACGGAGATGTCTTCGAACCAGGCCTTTCAGGACTTCTATGCCGATGAGTTTGCCCGGTGCTACGGGTGCGGCCGCCTGAACGAACACGGGCTGCACATTCGCAGTTGGTGGGACGGGGACGAGACGGTGTGCACCTTCGTCCCGCGACCCGAGCATACGGCCATCCCGGGCTTCGTCTACGGTGGGTTGATTGCCTCGCTGATTGATTGCCACGGCACCGGCACGGCGGCCGGGGCGGCGCTGCGGGCGCGCGGGGGCGAGCCGGGAACGGCGCCCATGCCGCGATTCGTTACCGGCTCGCTGCACGTCGAGTACCTGCGTCCAACGCCTCTCGGGCCGACGCTCGAGATCCGCGGGACGATCCGGGAGATCAAAGGGCGCAAGGTTGTCGTCACCTCGACGCTGAGCGCCCAGGGCGAGGTGTGTGCGCGCGGGGAAGTCGTGGCGGTGGAGATCCCGGAGGGGTTTGGCGCGCCGGGAGGCTAGGTCGGGGGCCTTGTGCAGACCCCGGAGCGCGCAGGCACGTGCCGACCAGCGCACCCATCGCGGTGGGCGTGCAGTTACAGATGCAACCTGACCAGGCGACCCGGATCCGGCGGCGCTGATCGGGGTACGTGGAGAACCACTCCCCGCGGCGGGCCGGCGCAAACCGGTCTGAGGCATCGCCGGGCAGGACGCGACCTCAGGTCACGCGGAGGTCTTGCCTTCTTCCACGCGGGGCGGGCGGGGCAGGGTTCGCTTGAGCTGTTCGAGCGAAACGTTGTTGGCGCGCTTGCAGCGCGGGCAGTGGGCGTCGTAGTGCCCTCCACCGGATGCCTCCAGCAACTCAACCGCCGCGGCGATCACGTCCTTGCCGATCGCGAAACTCCATCCACATTGATAGCAGCGCAGCTGCATACCTAGCCTCCCTGGGATTCTCGCAGCGATGTCCGTCGCCGGGTGGCGATCACGATTCCGGCCAGGATCATGGCTGCCCCTGCCAGCTTCAGCGTGGAGGGCGTCTCGCCCAGCAGGAGCAGGGCCAGCACCGTCGACCCCAGCGGTTCACCGAGCAGGCTGATCGAGACGAAAGCCGCCGGCAGGTACCTCAGCGCCCAATTGTACGTCGAGTGCGCCACGAGTTGGGGGATCAGCGCCAGCAACAAGAACCACCCGTACGCCGGGGCAGGGAAGCCGGTCAGCGGCTGGCGGGCGACGAGGACAATCAGCAGTAGTACGACCGCCGCCGAGCCATAGCTCAGCGTGATGTACGGGATGAGTTCGAGGCGTGCACGAAGCCTGCGTCCGATCATCATGTAACCGGCGATGGCCGCAGCTCCGGCGAGCGCCAACAGGTCACCCCGGACCGCATTGCCGCCGAGCAGGTCGCCCAGGGCCGGGCAAGACATCTCGCCGGTCGGCAGCGTACATACGTCGTTGGCGGCGATCACCAGCGTCCCGAGGAATGCCAGCCCGATCCCAAGGGCTACCGGCCGCGAGATCCGCTCGTGCAGCAGGATCGGCGATAGCAGGGCGACGAATAGCGGGGCGATGGAGACCAGGACGACCGAGCTGGCGACGCTGGTGTAGGCCAGGGATGTGATCCACGTGGCGAAGTGCAGCGCCAGCAGCGCGCCGGAGAGCCCGATGACGGCCAGGTCTCGGCGGCTGAGCGCCGCTAGATCCGCCCGATGCCGGGCGAGCGCCAGAGGCACGAGGACGGCGGTGGCGATCACCATGCGCCAGGCGGCAATCGATAGCGAGGGAGCATACGCCTGGGCGTAGCGGATGAAGATGGAGGCCGTCGAGGCGGCGCAGACCGCCAACAGGACGGCGGCGACGGGGAAATGGCAGGCCGGCCTAATTCCGCCCTTGGCGAGCTGCTCATGCTCTCACGGCTCCCTAAGCTGGATAGATTGACAATTATGGGGGTAATTATCTATAATATGATTAGTCTAGAGTTGACCATTCGGGTCAATCCGCGGACAAGATAGTACCGACTTCGGGTATCAAGGTCAACCGCAGGGGTTCCTGCTCCAGGAGGATTGAATCATGCCGCACGAACTCGTCACACTCCCGTACGCGTACAACGCACTCGAACCGCACATCGACGCCCGCACGATGGAGATCCATCACTCGAAGCACCACGCCACGTATGTCACCAATCTGAACAACGCCCTGCAGCCGCACGCCGACCTGCAGGCCAAGACCCTCGAGGCGCTGCTCAAGGACCTGGCCTCGGTCCCCGAGGCGATCCGGACGGCCGTCCGCAACAACGGCGGAGGGGTTGCTCAACCACAACATGTTCTGGACGATGATGGCGCCGAAGTCCGGCGGCGCACCCAAGGGCGAGGTGGCCAAGGAGATCACCTCGGCCTTCGGCTCCTTCGCTGCTTTCCAGGAGCAGTTTGTGAAGGCCGGCCTCGGCCGTTTCGGCAGCGGCTGGGCATGGCTGGTGGTCGATAAGTCGGGCAAGCTGGCGATCACTTCGACCGCCAATCAGGACTCCCCGATCAGCGATGGTCTCCGTCCGATCCTGACCGTCGATGTGTGGGAGCACGCGTACTACCTGCATTACCAGAACCGACGCGCCGACTACCTGGCCGCGTGGTGGAACGTGGTAAACTGGGACACGGTGACCCGTCTCTTCAAGGCCTAGGTGCCTGACGCTCCCAGTCGTTGCAGGTGCCCGGCCTCACATCCGTCACGGAGGCTCATGCGATGACCCATATCATCACCAGTCTGTGCCTGCGCGATGCGGGGTGTGTCGATGTCTGCCCGGTGGAGTGCATCGTACCGGGCAAGCCGGTCGAGCAATGGCCGTGGTACTACATCGACCCCGACACGTGCATCGACTGCGGCGCCTGCATCCCCGAGTGTCCGTACTCGGCGATCTTCACCGAGGATGAGGTGCCCTCGGCCTACAAGGCCAAGGGCGGTGAGCTCCAGGCGATGCCCGCCGGCACGGCGGGGTTTGACGCCAAGTTCGACGGGAAGAACCATCACGGCGACGCGGTCCACCTGGATCACACCAAGGCCCTGACGGCCGGGGAGACGGTGGACCTGACGCCCGACATCAAGCCGAACTACGAGTACTTCAAGGGCGGCCCGGGCTACAAAGCCCTGGAGAAGTAGCGGACCCGCAACACACGACATGAGGGAGCCGACAGGCTCCCTCTGTAATTCCTGCCCCTGCATGTCCCTGGGAGGTTCGCCATGGCTGCACCACCTTCCACCCGACCGGAAATCACCGTGCGCATCGAACACGAACTCGCTCGGCGATGTCCGCGTGCCGCGCACGGCGTTGTACGGGGCGCAGACGCAGCGGGCGCTGGAGAACTTCCCGATCTCGGGCTTGCGCCCATGGCGGGCGTTCGTGTGGTCGATGGCGGCGATCAAGCAGGCCGCCGCTGAGGTCCACCGCGATCTCGGCCTGCTGGATCCGGCACGGGCCAACGCCATCGCACAGGCGGCGGCGGAAGTCATCGCTGGAAAACACGACGACCAGTTCGTCGTCGACCCCTTTCAGGCCGGCGCCGGGACCAGCCACCACATGAACGTCAACGAGGTGCTGGCCAACCGTGCCACGCAACTGCTGGGCGGCTCGCTGGGGGAGTACTCGGGTTCACCCCAACGACCACGTCAACATGGCCCAGTCCACCAACGACGTCATCCCGACCGCCATCCGGCTCGGGTGCCTGGGCCGGCTGGAAGAGCTGCTCGGTGCCGTCGGCTCGCTGGCCGATGCCCTGCGTTCGAAGGCCGCCGAATTCGATTCGATCGTCAAGTCCGGCCGGACGCACCTGCAGGACGCGGTGCCCATCCGCCTGGGGCAGGAATTCGGCGGGTACGCGCGCGGCGGTCGAGCGTGACGCCGAACGCATCCGACGCGCCGCCGACGGCCTGCGCCGCCTGGGGATCGGGGGACCGCCGTCGGGACCGGACTGAATGCACACCCGGAGTATCGGGGGCGGGTCGTCCTGCGGCTGACCGAATTGACCGGGCTCGAGCTGACGCCCTCCGGCAATCTGTTTGAGAGCATGCAGTCGATGGCCGACATGGCTCGACTTCTCGGCCAGCCTGCGTACGTTGGCGCTGACCCTGCTGCGGATCAGCAATGACCTGCGGCTCGCTTGCCTCCGGACCGACGACCGGGCTGGATGAGATCCGGCTTCCCGCTGTTCAGCCGGGCTCGAGCATCATGCCGGGAAAGGTCAACCCGGTCATGGCCGAGATGTTGGGCATGGCGATGATCCACGTCATCGGCTGCGACACGACGGTGGCGCTGGCGAGCCAGGCCGGACAGCTCGAGCTGAACGTGATGATGCCGGTGCTGGCGCACAATCTGTTCGAGATGATGCAGGTGATGATCGGCGCCTGCCGGGCGTTCACCGAGAGGGCGGCGCGCGGCATCACCGCCCATCGCGCCCGCGCCGAAGGCTGGCTGGCCCGCAATCCGATCCTGGCCACCGCCCTCAACCCGTTGATCGGCTACCGGGCCGGCGCCGAACTGGTGAAGGAAGCCGGGCGCCGACGGGTCAGCCTGCGCGAGGTCGCCGCCGAGCACATCGCCCGGGGCGACCTGCATCACATCGAGGAGCCGACGCGGTCGATTACGCTGGACGAGGTCGATGCGATCCTCGGTGACCTGCGCCGTCTGAC
>CAWFSV010000024.1:0-131534 GCA_963818575.1 uncultured Chloroflexia bacterium
ATGCCTGGCAGTTCCCGGAGGCCGGACCGGTCTTCATGACGCCGGAGGACATCCGCTCTATCCTGCTCGTCCCGGTCTTCATGGATCAGACCTGGTGGGGAGTGATCGGCTTTGATGAGTGCACGCGCGAGCGCGAGTGGGGGCAGGCCGAGGTCGAGGCGGCGCGAGCGGCGGCCGGGATGCTGGGAGCGGTCATGGGGCGCCAGCGTGCCGCCCGGGCGCTCGAGGAGAGCGAGGGCCGCTACCGGCGGTTGGTCGACAACGCACCGGACGTCATCTTTCGCTACCGGCTGTACCCGGACCGCGCCTTCGAGTATGTCAGCCCGGCGGTCACCACCCTGGTCGGCTACTCGCAAGATGAGCTCTATGCCGATCCTGATCTGATGCTGGAGATGGTGCACCCGGAGGATCGGCACCGCTTGCTGCGCGTCCTGGAGGGCAAGGTGTCGGCGGCCGGGGCACTGCAGCTTCGCTGGCAGCATCGTGCCGGCCGGGTTGTGTGGGTTGAGCAGCAGACCTCCCCGATCGCCGATGAGGAAGGACGCTTGCTGGCGCTGGAGGGAATCGCTCGCGACGTCACCCACCGTGTGGAGGCGGAGGAGGCCGCTCGGCGACGGGCCGAGCAGTTTGCCGGCCTGCACCAGACGTCGCTCGAGATCAGCGCCCAGACGGACCTCGAGCCGCTGCTGCGCTCGATCGTCGAGCGGGCGGCGCGCCTGGTCGGCACCAGCATGGGCGGACTGTTCCTGACCTCCGCCGACGGGCAGGTGCTCGAACAGGTGTTGGACTACGGCCGGGCGAGCCAGTTCCTGGGGGCGCGCCTGCGCCTGGGCGAGGGCGTGTCCGGCATCGCCGCCGCGAGCGGCGAGCCGTTCATGGTCGAAGATCACCGCGCCTGGCCCGACAAGGCGGAGGCCTTCCGCGACAGCACGACCGGGCGGGTGCTGGCCGTCCCGTTGAAGACACAAGGCAGGACGCTGGGGGTGCTCTACCTGTCGGACGAGGCCGCCGGAAGTTTCGACGAGGACGAGATTCGGCTGGCGACGCTCTTCGCCGAGCAGGCGGCCATTGCCATCCACAACGCCCGGATGTTCGACGAAACGCGCCGTTACAGCGAGCAGATGGAGGCGCTGTATCAGACGGCGGTGGAGATCAGCTCCCAATCCGACCTGGACTTGCTGCTGGCGGCCGTTGTCGACCGGGCCGCAGGCGTGCTGGGGCTTCCCGTCGGCGGGCTCTACCTGCTGGACGACGCGACGCAGGAACTGGAAATGGTGGTCAGCCGTTACCCGGATCGGGACTATGTGGGCACGCGGATCGCCGTAGGCGAGGGCGTGGCCGGACGGGCGGTCGAGCGCGGCGAGCCGTTCGCAGTCGAGAGCTACTCGAACTGGGAGGGAAAAGCCCCGGCCTACGACGATGTCCGCCTGGGACGCGTCCTGGCCGTCCCGCTGCGCGTCGCCGGCCGAATCACCGGCGCGGTCTACGTCAGCGACTTCCAACGCGGGCAGTTCACGCCGGCGGAGATCCGGCTGGTGAGCCTGTTCGCCGACCAGGCCGCGGTGGCGATTGAGAACGCCCGGCTGCTGGACTCCGAGCGCCAGCGTTCTGCCGATCTGGCCCGCTCGCGGGCGCTGATGGAGTCGCTCTCCCGCCTGGCCGCCAACCTTGAGCAATCCACCGATCCGGATCAGCTGCTCGAAACGCTGCGCGGCGAGCTGCAGCAGTTGGGGATTCACAGCTGGCTGGGGCTGATCGATAGGGCCAGCGGGCTGCTGAGCAGCCGATTTCTCTCCACGGGCTCAGCCGACCTCTCGCAGGTCGAGGCTTCGCTGCGCCAGGCAACCGGCCAGGCGGGCATCCAGGCTGACGACATCCCCGGGTTTCGCGAGATGTTTGCCGACGGCCGGCCCGAGCTGGTGCAGCCTCAGGACCTGGTCGCCAGGATCTTGCCGGCGGCACTCCGGGCGGAATTCGAGGACCAGGTGCTGGCCGCAGCCCAGATCGGTCCTCAGACACAGGCGATTGCCCTGCCGCTTCTACAGGCCGACGAGGTGATCGGTCTGCTGCTCCTGTGGGCCGACCACCTGCGCCCTGACGACATCATCCCGCTCTCCGTCTTCAGCTCTCAGGTGTCCGTGGCGCTGGAGAAGGCCCGACTGCTGGATGAAACACGCCGCCGCGCAGCGTACCTGGAGGCACTGACCACCGTGGCCGCCGCGCTGCGCGTCGCCCCCGATCGGCCGAGCATGCAGCCCATCATCCTGGGCCAACTGCTCCAGCTCCTGGATGCCCAGGGTGCCACGCTCACCCTGCGGGATGTGGAGAGCGGCGACAACCTGACCGTTCAGGCCAGCGGCGACTGGGAACCTGTGGCCGGGCTGCGCCTCGGCCCAGGCGAGGGGGTCGTCGGGCTCGTCATCCAATCCGGTGTGGCGAAGATCAGCGCCGACATCCGAACGGACTCGGCGCTGGCACGGCCGGATCTGGTGAAGGACATCCCGGCCGTCGCCTGTGTTCCGCTGATCGTGCAGCATGAGACCATCGGCTGCCTGATGGTCGGCCGTCGCGCGCCATTCCGGGAGGAGGATGTTCGCTTGCTGACGGCGATCGCCGAGATGGCCAGCAACGCCTTGCACCGCGCCGGCGTGATGGAGACGCTGGAAGAACGCGTGCACGATCGAACCCATGAGCTGGAGGCTGCCAATACCCGGCTGCAGGAACTGGATCGGCTGAAGACCGAGTTCGTCTCGAATGTCACGCACGAGCTGCGCACGCCGATCACCAACATCCTGCTCTATCTCGACCTGTTGCGCCTGTCCCCGGCGGCCGAGAGGAGCGCCCACTACCTGGATGTGCTCAAGTCCGAGTCCGTCCGGCTGGGAGGCTTGATCGAGGACCTGCTGACGCTGTCGCGGCTCGAACGCGGGGCGATTGCCATGGAAGTCGAGCCACGCCCGCTGGATGCCCTTCTGGCGGAGGTGCTCGTCGCCCAGACGCCGAGTGCCCACTCGCGCGGCGTGGACCTCGGTCACGACCCGAACCTGGACCTGCCGGTGGCGCTCGTCAGTCGGACGCAGATCCTGCAGGTGTTCACCAACCTTGTGGCCAATGCCATCGCCTACGCGCGTCCCGGCGGAGAGGTGCGACTCTCGACCCGAGCGGCGACGGTGGGCGAGCGCACGTTGGTCGGCGCACGGGTGTTCAACGACGGGCCTCCGATCGACCCCGAGGACCTGCCGCACATCTTCGACCGCTTCTACCGCGGGCGCACCGGGCAGGAGTCCGGCCAGCCCGGGACCGGGCTGGGGCTGGCAATCTCCAGGGAAATCGTCGAGCGTCATGCCGGCTGGATCGAAGTCGAGAGCGGAACCGAGGGCACAGCCTTCACGGTGTGGCTCCCTGCACCTCCGGCCGGCTAAGCATCCAACCTGGGGGAGGCGCGTCAGCGGAGGGGGCGCGCCCGATCACCGGGTCCGGGCGGTCCGCCAGGACGGCCAACTGAAACTTGTCCGTTGCGCGCGAAGGAAAGGCGTTCTAGGAATGGTGGCACGACGAGTGGAGCGCGTGGGACGGGAGGTGTCATGGCAAGCGCCGTGAACGTGCTGTTGGTGGGAGAGAAGCAGGCGATGGCACGCGTCCGGCGCTGGATCCGCCAGGCTCTGCCCTCGTTTCGCTTGACGGTCGCCTCCGATCTCGCATCCTGGACTGCGAGCCTCAAGAAGAAGGACATCCGTCTGGCCCTGGTGCAGCGCCCCCTGGGATGGAGCGGGGAGGCGCGAGTCGAAAGGAAGATCAAGGAACGCTGGCCCGGATGCGCTGTCCTGTGGTTGGGCACGGCAGGCGTCCGGCCAGACCTGGGCGCGGCCTTGCAGGCGGACGTCGACGGGATGTTGACCAACTCGGCGGCACTCGAAGACGATTTGGCGTTCCACCTGCAACTGGCGCTGGCGCGCGGCGCCGATCGCGCCGCGCCGGGCGTTTCGGCGGGCGAGGTCGTCGCCCACGAGGCCTCCCTCCCCGACGTCATGGAGCGACGCCAGCTGGAGGTCGAGATTCGGGCCAGCGAAGAACGGTTCCGCGCCCTGGTGCAGAATGCCAGCGACGTGATCGCGGTGATCAATCCCGCGGGTGAGTTCCAGTACCTTTCGCCGTCCGTGGAGACGCAGCTCGGGTACCGGCCGGATGAGCTGGTGGGGAAGAGCGGGTTTGCCCTGGTCCATCCGGATGATCTGGCGACGGTGCACGCGGCCTTCGCCAGCGTTGTGCAGCGCACGAACCCGGGAACGCCGACCGAGTACCGCTTCCGCCACGCCGGCGGCGAGTGGGTCGTGGTCGAGTCCGTGGCTCGAAATCTGCTGGATCAGCCCGCCGTTGGCGGGATCGTGTTGACGACGCGGGTGATCACGGAGCGCCGGCAGGCCGAGGCCGAGTTGCGGGAGAGCCGGCGGCGGCTGAGCACGCTGCTCGGCAACTTGCCTGGCATGGCCTACCGTTGCCGCAACGACCGCCCGTGGACGATGGAGTTGGTCAGCGAGGGCTGCCTCGGTCTGACCGGTTTCCCGGCGGCCGACGTGCAGGGCAACCGCGTGGTGAGCTACGCCTCGCTCATCCATCCCGAGGACCAGGCGATGGTCTGGGACGAGGTGCAGGCCGCGGTCCGCGAGGGGCGGCTCTTCCAGGTCACCTACCGGATCGCGACCGCCCAGGGGGAAGTCCGCTGGGTCTGGGAACAAGGCGGCGCGGTGGGCGCCGCACCCGATGGGGTCGAGATCCTGGAAGGGTTCATCGCCGACATCAGCAACCGCAAAGCCGCCGAGGAGGATCTGCGATCGTCGCGCGCCTGGCTGCAGCACATCGTGGAAGCGGTCGATGACCTGCTGGTGGTCTACGACGCGGACGGGCGATATGTCGACGTGATCGCCGGAGACGATTCGCTCCTCCTGCGGCCGGCGGCGGATTTGCTGGGCCGCACGGTGACCGAGATTCTGCCGGCGGAGACGGCACAGCGCTTCCTGTCCGGAATCCGGATCGTGCTCGAGCAGGGCGCGCCCTACGACTTCGAGTACCCGCTGGCCGTACCCGGAGGGGTGCGCTGGTTCCGGGCGCGCGGCCGCAGGATCCGGGCCTCCGAAGCCGCCCAACCCTTGACGCTGTGGTCGATCTCGGACCTGACGGAGCGCAAGGCGACCGAGGAGGCGCTGATGCGACAGAGCCGCCAGCTGGAGCTCCTGTCGCGCACCAGCCAGCAGTTGAACTCGGTGCTCGAGATGCCGGCCGTCCTGCGTGCGCTGGTGGCGAGCGGGCTGGACCTGGTGGACGCCGCGGCCGGGACGGCGGGGTTGTGGACCGGCGAGACGATGCAGTTCACCGAGTACAACAACGACGGGTTGCTCAGGCCGATCAACTCGGCGCTGGGCCTCGGCGAGGGCGTGTCCGGAGTCGTAGCTGAGACCCGGCGGCCGTACCTGGCCAACGATCCGAAGGCGGATCGGCTGCTGGCGGCCGCCGGCGACGACCTCGGCATCCGCAACCTGGTCAACGTACCGATTCTCAGCCGCGAGGGCGCCCTGCTCGGGTGCCTGGAGCTGCACAACAAACGCCGCGGGGAATCGTTCGACGAAGATGACGTGTCGATGCTGGAGGGTCTGGCGTCCAGCGCCGCCGTGGCGCTGGAGAACGCCCGGCTGCTGGAAGAACGGCTGCGGGCCGAGGACGACCTGCGGCAGCTGAAGGAATTCAACGAAGACATCGTTCAGAGCATGGGCGAAGGCATCGTCCTGCAGGATCGGATGGGTCGCTTCACCTTCGTCAACCCGGCGGCCGCCGCCATGCTCGGCTACGACGCCGACGAACTGCTGGGCGCGCCATGGACCAAAGTCGTCCCGCCCGATCAGCACGCCATCGTGCAGGAGGTTGATGCGGCGCGGGAGGCGGGCGGAGCCAGCCGCTACGAGATCGAGTTCGTCCGCAAGGACGGGCGGCGGCTCCCGGCGCTGGTGAGCGGCAACCCGCGATTCGAGGCCGGACAGTTCGTCGGAATGCTGGCAGTGTTCGCCGACATCTCGGAGCGCAAGCAGGCGGAGATCGCTCTGCGCGAGTCGGAGGAGCAGCTGCGCAGCATGGCCGAGAAGTCGCCCAGCATGATCTTCATCAACCAGGGCGGGCGGATCGTGTATGTCAATCCCCAGTGCAGCCTGACGATGGGCTACACGCCGGAGGAGTTCCTGTCCGAAACATTCCGCTTCGAGAGTCTGGTGGCGCCGGAATCGATGCCGGTGGTGCGCGAGGCCTTTGGCCGTCACGCTCGCGGGGAGGACGTGCCGGCCTACGAGTATGACCTGCTCACGCGTCAGGGCGTGCGCCTGACGGTCATCAACGCCACCAAACTGATCAGCTACCGCGGGCGACCGGCGATCCTGGGCTTGATCACCGACATCAGCGAGCGCAAACGTGCCGAGCAGGAGGTCCGTCGCGAGCGGGATTTCTCCGACGCCGTCCTCAACAGCCTGCCGGGCATCTTCTATATGTACGACCCGCTGGAAAGCCCGTGCGGTGGAACCGGCAGGCGGAGACGATCCTGGGATACGCGGCGGACGAGATCTCGACGATGACGGCGGCGGATTTCTTCGTGTCCGACGACCGCGCAGACGTGCCGGACACCATCGCCGCCGTCTTCGCCACGGGAAGTGCTCAGGGCGAGGCCACGCTCCTGACCCGGGACGGACGAAAGATCCCCGCCTATCTGACCGGCGTGCGCGCCACCGTGGGCGATCAGGACTACATGGTCGGGGTCGGGATCGACATCAGCGATCGCAAGCAGACCGAGCAGGCGCTGCGGGACAGCGAAGCCCGATTCCGGGCGTTCTTCGTCCACGCCGCCATCGGCATCGCCCTGGTCAATCGGGACGGGGAGGTCCAGGAGGCGAACGCCGCCTTCGAGGCCATGCTGGGATACGGCGAGCAGGAGCTCAGGCACCGATCGCAGTGGGACCTGATCCACCCGGAAGACGCGGTGGTCGGCCGCCGGCTGCACGCCGAGGTCTATGCCGGCCGACGCCAGCCCTACCAGGTCGAAACGCGTTATCGGCACCGATCCGGGCGGCTGATCGACACCCGCCTGACCGTCTCGCTCATCCCCGGGCCGGCAGCCGAACCGGCCTCGAGCATTTGGATGGTCGAGGACATCACCGAGCGCATGCGCGCCGAGAGCGCGTTGCGGGAGAGCGAGCGGCGCTTCCGACTGCTGGTCGAGCGCGCCGCCGATGCCGTGTTCCTGCACGACCTGCAGGGAGCGATCGTCGATGTCAACCAGCAGGCGTGTGAGAGCCTGGGCTACACGCGTGACGAGCTGCTGCGCCTGCAGGTGCGTCAGATCGAGGCCGAGGTGCCGGAAGACACCCAGCAGGATCTGTGGCGGCAGGTGACCGGCGGCGCCCCGCGCACGTTGGAAGGCACCCACCGCCGGAAGGATGGATCGACCTTCCCGGTGGAGCTGCGCATCGGCGGGTTCGACATCGATGGGCGGCCCTACATCCTGTCGCTGGCCCGCGATGTCACCGAGCGGCGCAAGGGGGAAGAGGCGCTGCGCGAAACCACCGAGACTCTGCAGGCGCTGGTCCATGCCGCGCCCGTCGGGGTGACGGTCCTGGACCTGGAGGGCCGGGTGCGGCTGTGGAACCCCGGCGCGCAGCGCATGTTCGGCGTGCCGGCCGAGGAGGCGTTGGAGCGGACGCTGGATAGCCTGCGCGCATTCCAAGGGGAGAGCGTGGACGCCTTTGCCGGCGTCGTGCAGAGCGTGCTGGCGGGCGAGAATGTGTCCGCGATCGAGGTACGGGCACGTGGCGCCTCGGGCGAAGGCCTGGACGTGTCGGTATCCGCTGCGCCGCTGCGGGATTCGGCCGGCCGCATCCATGCCGTCATGGGTCTGTTGGCGGACGTCACCGACCGGAAGCGGGCCGAGGCGGCACTCGAGCGTCACGCCCGCGAGATGTCCGTGCTGTACGAGACCTCGCTCGAAGTGGCCGAGACCAGCGACGCGATGCAGATCCTCCAGACGGTGCTGACGCGTGCCGCCGACTTGCTGGGCGCGCCGATGGGCTGCGTGTACCTGATGGATGACGCCGGGAAGGAGCTCGAGATCGTCGTGACCCACCACCTGCCGGCCGGCTTCCTGGGGCGCAGGCTGCGCCTCGGGGAAGGGCTGTCGGGCAAGATCGCCCTGAGCGGTGAGGCGATGGCGGTGAACGACTACGCCGCGTGGGAGGGGCGTCACGCCGGGTATGACGATGCGGTGTTCCGACGGGTGGTTGCTGCGCCGCTCCGGCGCGGGACCCAGGTGATCGGCGTGATCAACGTCACCGACGACCGGCGCACCGATCCGTTCGAAGCGGACGAGATCCGTATCCTGCAGTTGTTCGCCGATCAGGCCGCCATCGCGCTGGAGAATGCCCGCCTGCTGGAGGAGACGCGCCGACGGGCGGCGCACCTGCAGGCCATCACCAGCGTCGCCGCCGCGCTGCGCGCCACGCGCCTGCGAGGCGAGATGATGCCGGTGATCCTGTCCCGTCTGGGGGATCTGGTCGGCGCGCAGGGGGCGCTGCTGGCGCTGGAAGACCGGGCGACGCGCGAGATCGTCGTGCCGCTTGCTTCCGGCGTCTGGTCGCCGCTGACCGGCACCCGTCAGGCGGATGCGCGCGGGGTGTTCGGCGAGGTGATGGCGACGGGCAAGGCCGCGCTGGTAGCCGGATGTCGAAGACGAGGTGTGGGCACAGCTGCCGCCGCGAGCTTCACGCCATGCCGGCCGTGGCGCTGGTGCCGCTGGTCGAACAAGAAGAAGTCATCGGGCTGCTGGGGGTGGGGCGGAAAGAGCCCTTCGGGCCGGCGGAGCGCAGCCTGCTGATGGCGCTGGCGGAAGTGGTGGGAAACGCGCTCCACCGCGCCGGTGTCCTGGAAACGCTCGAACAGCGCGTCCAGGTCCGCACCCGGGAGCTGGCGGAGGCCAACGACCGGCTCAAAGAGCTTGACCGCCTGAAGAGCAACTTCGTCTCCAACGTGTCGCATGAACTGCGCACACCGATCACCAACGTCCTGCTCTATCTGGACCTGCTGCAGCAGCCCGGGCGGGAGGACCGCCGCGAGACCTATATGCAAGTGCTGCGGCGCGAGTCGGAGCGGCTCGGCCACCTGATCGAGGACCTGCTCACGCTCTCCCGGATGGACCAGGCGGCGCTCAAGATCCACCGAGAGCTCCGGGCGCTCGACCCACTGCTGGCCGAGGTGGTCACGGCGCACAGAGCTCGGGCGCAGGCCAAGGAAATCGAGTTGAGGCTGGAGCCCAACCCGAAAGTCCCGGCCATCTGGATCGGGTATCAGCCGATGATCCAGGTCTTCAACAATCTGGTCGGGAACGCCGTCGCCTACACGCCCGCCGCAGGACACGTGACGCTGACGGGCCTGGTCCGGGAACGGCTGGATGGCGTTGTCGAGGTCGGGGCACGGGTGTGGAACGACGGCCCCCCGATCCCCCCGGAAGACCTGCCGCAGTTGTTCCAGCGCTTCTTCCGCGGGAAGACGGGGCGCGAGTCGGGCGAACCGGGAACCGGGCTGGGGCTGGCCATCTGTAAGGAGATCGTCGACCGGCACGGCGGGAGGATCGACGTGCTGAGTTCCCCGGAGCATGGGACGAGCTTCACCGTGTGGCTCCCGGTGGGCGCGGCGGAGTAGGCCGGCCTGCCCTGGCGCGCCCGGCGTCCCGATCAGATAGGTCGGCGGCTGGATTGCCGTCCCTGGGCGCTCACGGTAAGATAATCGGCTAGGCGAAGTCAGTGCCCTGGAGGGGGTCCCGGGCGCACCCATGCCGTTCAGCGTGAGCCTGGACTTCGCCGTTTCGGTCAAGCATGGGGAATCCCCGCCTCTTCGGAAGGATCTTCAGGACGACCTCGCCGCGCCGCCTCCTGTTCTCGGGCGCGGCGCTGTTATCCCTGTTCGGTCTCTTCCTGCCTCCGCCCGTCGCACTGGCACGCCCGCGCGTGGCGCCGGCGCCCTCCGTCTCCCTGAGTGTCCCGGCCCAAGTCCCCCTCGGTGAAGCCTTCTCGTTCACCGTCAGCTTCGACAACACCTCCGCCGTCGGATCGGATGTCGGCTACGGTCCGATCGTCGATCTGCTTCTCCCGATCAATGGCGCCGACGGGAATGCCGGGACGGACACGCCGGATGGGATCGCCTTCGTCGGGGCTACGTACCTCGGCGTCGGACTGACCTCGACCGTTCTTCCATTCCCGGATGCGGACGGCCCCGGCCCAGGGACGACCGGCTGCGTCACGCATCCCTACTATCGCGATACCTCGGGGGTCTATCTGCAGGTGTGCGGGACGGCCGGCGACGCACTGGTCGTGCTCGAACTGCCCTTTGGATCCTTCGCTCCCGACCAACCTCCGATCACGGTCAGCGTCCAGGCGACCCTCAGCAACCTGGCCGACCTCTCGACGTCGCTGACGGTCAAGGCGCGGGGCGGCTTCCGCTTCGGCTCCGATCCACTCGACAACTGGTGCTGCGATGCGGTCATCGTCAACCCGGCCAGCATCGACGGATCCGGGTGGCCGAGCGGTTCGCTGACGCCCACGCTGCTGACGCTGTCCAAGGCCTACTCGGGTCCGGAGAACGAGACCGCCACCGGGCCCAACTTCCCGCGGCGCTACACGCTGACCGTCGGCATCGCCGACGCGCAGTCGGTGACGGGCCTGACGATCGACGATACGCTGCCGGACAACCTGCAGTTCAGCAGCGTCGTCAGCACCAGTCCGGCGGCGGCCTGCACGCCGCCCGCGGCCGGGATCCCCGGCGGGACGTTGTCGTGCACGTTCGCCGGCTCCGTGAGCGGGAGCGCCAGCGTCGAATTCGAGTACTACGTGCCGCAGTTCGACGCCCTCGGCGCCGCCGTCCTGCCGCCGGCCAGCGGCGACGATCGCATCTCGGACGACAACGCCAGCGCGGCGGCCTCCTGGGATCCCGACGATAGCCGCGACCCGATCACACCCCTGACCATCGATGCCGCCGGGCCGGAACACACGCTCAACGACCGTTCGATCGCCATCCAGAAGTCGGTCGCCAACCGCACCGATGCCACCAACACCCCCGGCGATGTGCTCGAGTACACGCTGGCCTTCCAGGTCTCGGACTTCTTCGCCTTCGACGGCGTGACGCTAACCGACATCTTCAGCGACGGCCAGCGCTTCGATGCCACCTTCACCCCGACGCTGTCGATCGCCGGAAACAACTTCTCGCTCCCTGCCGCCGGCATGGCGCCGGCCAACTTCACCGTCGTCCCCAACTACACTCCCGCCTCGCCGGCGCCCAACGATGGCACGACGACGATCACCTTCCGCGTCTCCGATGAGATCGTCAGCCGCGGGCAGCCGACCGGTCGGCTGGTGGGTGGGTGCGTTCCACCGGCCGGCACCGGCGGTCCGGCGCCCGATTGCGCCGGATACAACGACGGCGCCACCACCGGCACGATCGTCTTCCGCACCATCCTCCAGGACCAGTTCAGCGACACCTTCCCATCCGGTGACGCCTCGGTCGATCAGGGCGACACGCTGACCGACAGCGTATCGATCATCGGGGACGTGCTGGCGGTCTCGGACCTGACGCCGACGGGGCAAACGGAAGACGACGGCAGCGGGGCGGGCGTGACCATCGCCCGCGGGCCGGTGACCAAGTCGCTGTACGCCATCAACGGCGGGTCGCCGTGCGCCGGCGCAGGTGGCGCCGGGCGACACCGTCACCTACCGCATCACCTACGACATGCCGGCCTCGGATGTCGAAGACCTGCACTTCCACGACTACCTGCCGCTGCCGGTCTTTGATGTCCTCGACCCGGACGCGACCGGCGGCCCCGGGCCGGCGTGGAGCTACAACGGCGCCGCACCGGGAACGATCCCCGCTTCGGGCGAGGTCAGTCGCGGCCCGACGGACACCTTCAGCGGACCGACGGGCATCTCCGGCATCACGCCCGCCCTCTCGCCCTCGGGGCCGGACAACAGCCTGACGCTGACCTACGGCTCATTCGACGATCCACTCAACAGGCCATCGACTGTCGATCTGCTCTTCACGGTGAGCGTGACCACCGATCCGTTCGCCGACGGGCTGTTCCTCACCAACCAGGTGCGCCAGCACGAGGGCTCGACCAACGCCGGGGAGATCGAGACCGACGTCATCATCCAGATCCAGGTCCAGGAGCCGCTGCTCTTCCTTACCAAGGGCGTCGGCGCCACGAGCAGCCCGACCGGGGCCTTCACGCCGCCGCAGGTCGCCCCGCCCGGTGTGACCTTCAATCCGCCGGGGTCCAACCCGTCGTGGAGCGGGCTGGTCAACTCGAGCGGACTGGCGGCACAGCCGATCAACTCGGATCTGGCCGGTGTCGACGCCGGTGACCTGGCGACCTTCGCCCTGGTGATCGAGAACCAGGGCTCGAGCCCGCACGGCGCCTTCGATATCCGCCTGCGCGATCTGCTGGCCCCCGGCTACGTCATTCCGAGTTCGGGCGCCGGGCTCAACCTTCAGATTCGACGCGGGAACGGCGACGTCATCGGCTTCGTCCCGCTGGATGCCTCCGGCGCGGCCGCCGGTGCGGCCGAACACGCTGCCCGAGTACCTGTTCTTCGATGCCGGGCTCGATCGCGGCGGGCTGGAGCTGCTCGACCCGAGCGATGACGAGGGCGTGTGCCAGGGTCACGATCTGGGCGACGGCGCCAACATCGTCATCCTGACCTACGACCTGCAGCTGGCGCCGGGCGTCGAGCCGGGCGACGTCATCACCAACACCGCCAGCGTGACGCAGTACGCCAGCCGCAACGGCGGACCGAGCTTCCTCGATTCGGGCGGCCCGCTCACCGACACCGCCGACGTGACGGTCGCCAACGCCACCTCCAGCAAGATCTTCATGCTGACCTCGGAGGCGCACACCTCGGACGCCGCCGTGCCGCCGCGCGTCGCCATCGGCGAGATCGTTCGCTACCGGCTGGTGGTGCGCCTGCCCGAGGGCGCGGCCACCAACTTCCAGATGCAGGACCTGCTGCCGGCCGGGATGGGCTTCCTGGATGACGGCACGGCGCGCCTGGCCTTCGTCACCAACGGCACCGGCATCACGTCGGCGGACTTCGGCTCCGTGCCGGCCATCGCCGGGGCCTGCACCGTCAACGGCAACGCCGCCGACGGCACCACCCCGGCCGCGCCGCTGCCGTGTTCCTTCGGCGACTTCAACATCGGCAGCGACAACAGCACGGCCGCCGATCCGGATACCTACGGCGACGGCGTCGATCCGTTCTTCAAACTGGGAACGCTGACCAACGCCGATTCGGACGCCGACAACGAGTTCGTCGTGGTCGAGTTCAACGCCCTGGTGCGCAACGTCGCCTCCAATGGCACCGGCACCGTGCTGAGCAACGGGCTGCGCACGACGATCGACGGCAGCGCCTCCGGCCCGGATGCTACGCCCGTCACCGTGCGCACCGCACAGCCGAGTATCCCGTTCAATGCCGAACACCAAGACCGTGCTGCCGACCAGCGCCGATGCCGGTGACACGGTCACCTACACCGTAATCTTCACCGCCGCCAACGGCGCCGACAACGCCGATGCCTTCGAGGCGCGCCTGGTCGACAACCTGGCGGCCCTGCCGCTGACCAACATCGTCTTCGGCGCGCCGAGCTTCAACGCCGCCTGCCAGGCACCGCTGGTCACCAATGCCTCGACGGCAACGATGCTCGATCTGACCTTCGATCGCCTGCGCCGCGGCTGCACCGATCTCGCTCACCTACACCGCCGAGCTGACGGCCGCCGTCTCGCCCGGCACGACCATCGTCAACACGCTCGTCCTGACCTACACCAGCCTGCCGGGGACGAACGGCACGACGCCCAACCCGACCGGATCGACCACTCCGGGCGTTCCGGGCGCCGCCGATGGCGAGCGCATCGGGACGGGCGTGGCGCCCAATACCTACCGCGGCACCGACACGGCCACCGTGACGGTCTTCTCCACGCCGGTCAAGTCGATCATCGATACGTCGGAGGCGCACACCGGGCTGGTTTCGGGGGTGGAGCGGCTGGCGATCGGTGAGATCGTGCGCTACCGCCTGGTCTACCGCATCGCCGAGGGCATGGCGGCCAACTTCCGGCTGGAAGATGATCTCCTGGCCGGGCTGCTGTTCCTGGACGACAACACCGCCATGGCGGCGCTGGTCTCGAATGATCCGGTGGGCGGGCTGACGTCGTCGACGCTGGCCGGCGCGGGGCTGATCGTCGCCGGCAATGAGGCGACCGTCGCCGGCATCCGCCCGACCTTCGTGCTGCCGGACAACGCCGTCTCGTCCGATGCCACCAATCCGAATCTCGACACCTACGTTGTCGGCGCGCGGGACGAACGTCTTCTTCTGGTTCGGCGACCTGACCAACGCCGACCGCGATGTCGATCAGGAGTTCGTCGTCGTCGAGTTCAACGCCCTGGTGGAGAACATCGCCGGCAACCAGGCCTACAACAATGTCACCGGCGCCCTCGCACGACCCGTCACGCTGACCAACCGCTTCCGCACGCGCATCGGCGCCGGAGCCGGAACGACTCGGCACCTATTCGGCCTTTCTCAACGCCGGTGTGGTCGAGCCGCTGATCGTCAATCCGGTCAAGGCCGTGACGACGACGCCCGGCGATGCCGGCGACACGGTCGTCTACACATTGACGGCGACCAACAGCAGCGCCGCGCCTACCGGCGCCGCCGCCTTCGAGGTGCGCCTGACCGACACGCTCAACGCCAACCTGGTGCTGCAGAGCGTGTCCGTCATCGCGCCGGGTTCGACGATCACCGACAGCTCGAACATCCCTGGGAATCAGGTGGACGTGTCGCTCGACCGCCTGAACCCGGCGGCGAGCGTGGTGATGACCGTGACGGCGCGGGTGATCGACACGGCCGCGTCCGGACTGCAGATCCCCAATTCGTTCACCGTCACCTACACCAGCCTGCCGGGGAGCGGGACGCCCCTCGGCCCGGGGAATACCACCGGCTCGATCACGCCGGGCGCCTCGGGCGCCGGCAACGGGGAGCGCAACGGCACCAGCGGCGGGGCCAACGACTACACCGCCACCGGCACGGTGAATGTGAACCTGAACGCGCCGGCCGTTCGTCAAGCAGGCACCCGTTCCCGCGCAGCAGACGATCGGCGGCGAGGCGGACTACGATGTGCTGGTCACGCTGCCCGAAGGCGCCATCACCAACTTGCGCGTGCGCGACGCGCTTCCCGGCGGGGCTGGGATACGTCAGCCACAGCGTCATCACCACGGCGGCCGGCGAGCGGGGGGCTGCTGGCGACCGACTACAACGGCACGCTGACGACCACGCCTGCCTGCCCGGCCTGCGTCGTCGGAGCCTCCGGCGTGACGCTCGAGTTCCAGTTCGGCAATGTGCAGACGAATGGCTCGGGCCCGGCCAATGGCACCTCGGCCAACCAGTTCCTGGTGCGCGTGCGCGCCCGGGTGCTCAACGTCGCCGGAAACCAGAACGGCACGCCGCTCACCAATACGGCCAGCCTGGCCTACGTCAACCCGCAGACCGGTGACACGACCGTGGCGGGCGGATCGCGTGACCTTCCGGTCATCGAGCCCGAATTGACGGTGGTCGAAGGTCGCCGACGACCTCACCCCCGGCTTCGGCCAGGTGGTCACCTTCCGCATCACCGTCTCGCACCTCCCGTCGAGCACGGCCGATGCCTTCGAGCTCTCGCTCGCCGACGTGATCCCCGCCGGCCTGACGTACGTGGCGAGCTCGCTGGTCAACGAATTGGGCGTCGCCGCCAGCCTGGACGACAGCGCCGCCCCCACGCTGAGCGCCACATGGGCAACGCTGGCGCTTGGCCAGAGCAGTACGCTGCGCTATCAGGCCACCGTGGGCAACTCGTCGCAGGTGAGTGTCGGTGACGTGCTCACCAATGCCGTCACACTCACCTGGACCTCGCTGAGCGGCGTGAGCGCCGACGAGCGTACCGGCGGTGGCGGGATCGACGACTACCGGACGACGACGAACACGCCGGTCACAGTCACCGGACCCGACGTGCGCGTGCTGAAGAGCGATGGGCGCGTGAGCGCCTCGCCCGGCGACACACTGACCTACACGGTCACGGTCTACAACGACGGCAACGGCCTCGCCCCCAATGTCCTGCTGACCGACACCATCCCGGCCAACACGACCTTTCAATCGGCCAGCGACAGCGGTGTGTTTGCGCTCGGCGTCGTCACCTGGCCGACGTTTGACCTGGCGCCGTCGACCAGCACCTTCCGTACGGTCACGGTCCAGGTCGACAATCCGCTGCCGGCGGGCGTGGAGTCCCTCACCAACACGGCCGAGGCGCATGACGACGGCAGCGCCGGGCCCGATCCGACGCCCAACAACATCGCCACCGACGTGGACACGGTCGACGCCGGTCCGGACCTGGTCATCACCAAGGATGATGGCGTAGACATCGTCTCGCCGGGCTCGTTGCTGGTCTACGCCATCCGCTACGACAACGTCGGCGATCAGGACGCAACCGGCGTCGAGATCACCGAGACCGTCCCGGACGAGACGACCTTCGACGCCGCCGCCAGCCTGCCGACGGTCTGGTCGTGCCCGGATGGCTCGACGGGCGGCACGACCTGCACGTTGACGATTGGCGACCTGGCGGCGGGGAGCGGAGGCAACCTGACCTTCGCCGTGCGCGTCGATGATCCGGTCACGGCGGGAACGACGCAGATCGTCGACACGATCTCGATCGCCGATGACGGCGCCAATGGCACGGATCCGACGCCGGGTGACAACACCGACACCGATACCGACAACCTGGTGACGCTCCCCAACGCCGACCTGGCCAAGTCGCTGGTCGACACCAATCAGGCACACACGCTCGACCCGGCGGCGGCCATCGGCGAGATCCTGACCTATGAGCTGGTGCTGACCATCCCGCCAGGGCACGATGACTTCGGCGACGCTCACCGACGTGCTCGACCTGGGGCTGGCCTTTGTCGACCTGCGAGGACCCGCTGCGCCACGGGAGGCCTGACGACCTCGCTCCCCGGCGGCTTCACCGACGTCTGCGCCCTGCCGGTCAATCCGACCGTGGCCGCCGAGCCGCCCGGCGCCGTCGCCGATCAGGGCCGACGCGTCACCTTCAATCTGGGGACGATGAACAACCCGGGCCCGGGCAATGCCACGCTGACGCTGCGCTACACGGCTGTGGCCATCGACAACCCGGAGAACATCCGCGGCGTGCGCCTCGACAATCGGGTCACCTGGGATTGGGTCGGCGGGCAACTGATCGAGAGCGCCCTGGAAGTTGTCGTCGTCGAGCCGACGCTCACGCTCGAGAAGGACGCCGATCCACGCACGGTGCCGCCGGGCGGCGTGGTGACCTTCACGCTGACGATCGGCAACGATTCACCGCCGAGCGACAGCCCGGCGTTCGACCTGGAGCTCACCGATACGGTTCCCGTGGGCATGACCTATGTCGTCGGATCGCTCACCGCCAGCGGCGGCGGGACGGTCGACGTCTCGGCTGTGCCATTGCTGCGGGTGACCTGGCCCGTGCTCGGCCTGAACGAAACGCTCACCGTCACGTTCCAGGCAACGGCCGGTAACCTGCCGGCGGGAACGCGGATTCGCAACGATGCCTATCTGAGTTGGTCGACGCTGCCCGGCGATGTCACGACGCCGCAATCGGCCTTCAACAGTCTGTCCACCGAACGCGTCTACGATCCGCCGATCAACGCCAATGTGGTCGTGGCGATCCCGTCGCTGCCGGCGACAGGGTTCGCGCCTGGTCGGGTGACCGAACTGCCGCCCCTTCCGGCGGACCTGCCCTATGCCGACCTCGGCGGCCTGGTGCTGGACATCCCCGCGCTCGAACTGAGTCTGCCGATCGTAGGCGTTCCGTCCGGGGTCGAGGGCTGGGACCTGACATGGCTGTGGGATCAGGCGGGCTACCTCGAGGGTACGGCCTTCCCGACCCACACCGGCAACTCGGCGTTGACGGCGCACGTCACCTTGCCCAACGGCCGCCCCGGCCCCTTCGCCCGGTTGAAGGATCTGCGCTGGGGAGATCGCATCCTGGTCCACGCCTACGGCCAGGAGTATGCCTACGAGGTCCGCACCGTGGCCCGGGTGAACGCCGGCGATCTTCGCTCCCTTGCGCACAAGGAGCAACCCTGGCTGACTCTGGTCACGTGTCACACCTACGACGAGGCGAGCGGACGCTACCTGCATCGATGGGTGGTGCAGGCGGTGCTGATCTCGGTGACCGAACTCTAGCGCCCGCGCCGGGCGACAGCGGAAGAGGGGCGGCGCACCGCCACCACCGACCGGTGCCGCCCGTCGTCGGTGCATCGAGCCTCCACCCGTCCACCCCCCGCAGCTTAGGCGAAGAATGGGCGGGCGTTTGTCGCCGGACGCATCCTGACCGACAATGGATGCCGTCGTCCGATCTTGTGGCCCGCTTCCGCTTCGGTTACTCCCAGGGGTGGACAGTCCGCGTCCCCCGATGCCGCCAGGCCTGGTGATTTCGAGCGTGGGGCGAGGGTTGCGAGGCGGACCCAAGCAGGGGCGCTGGATTGAGCAGAGGGAGCTCCCTCGGTGAAGACGAGACACATGACGACGCCTCGTTCAAGCGGCCGACCAACCGGTTCTCAACCACGGGCCTGGGGGCTGCGCCCGCGTCTGGTCATGCTCACCTGGGCGGTGGTGGTGTTGTCCCTGCTGGCCGGCGGCGCCTTCGCAGCCTTCCTGCTCGAGAGCCGAGAACAGGCATCCTGGCGACAACGAGTGGCTGAAGCAGCCCGCGGCGCGGCGGTTGACATCCGAGGCTTCCTCGAGCATGCGATCGACGACACCCGGGCGCTGGACCTACTGGGATCGGAAGCGTTGTCCCTCAACCCCGAACTGGCAAACGTCATCCTCGGACAGCACGAGACCTTCCTTGAAGTCTCCTACCTGGAGCCGGATGGCACACAGATCGCCGGTGCCTCGCTCGATGAACCGATCCTGGGTTCGCCCTCCGCAGGGTCGGCACCTGAGTGGTTTGAGGCGGCGCGTCAGGGGCAGACGTACTACGGACAACTGGAAGTTGCCCCCGACGGTGAACCCTTCGTGGTGATCGCCGGCCCCGCAAGCTTGGGGCGGGTGATCGCCGCCCGCGTGCAGATGACGCTTCTGCAGGAGCTGATCGAGGGCCTGGCCTCCCCCGTGGAGCAGACGTTTGTCGTGGACCGGCAGGGACGAATCCTGGCCCACGTCGACCCTGCCGCGCGTGGGCAGCGTTTCCGTGCAGGCAATCCCCTCCCTGACCATGCTGACGCAGGCAACGAGCGAGACCTTCCTCGGCGATTGCCAGGATCTTCAGGAGCGTCCGGCGCTTTGCGGAGCATCGCCGATTCCGGAGACCCAGTGGGTGCTGATCACGACGATCCCGCTGAGCGAGGCTTATGCCCCTCTGCTGCGGACGTTGGCTTCCATGGCAGTGGTTCTGCTGGGCCTGGCGCTGGCCGCCGGCCTTGTGACGTGGTGGCAGCTGAGCGGGCTGGTCTTCCGCCCTTTGCGTGAGCTTCAGGAGGCTGCCGAGCGCTTCGGCCGAGGCGACCTGGAGCACAAGGCCGTGAGCTTCCGCCGGGACGAGATCGGTCGTGTGGCGGACACGATGAACGACATGGCCGCCCGCCTGAAAGCCCAGCGCTCGGCCATTGAAGCTCACACCACCCAACTGGAATCACTCTACCGGGTAAGCCTGAGCCTGACGAAGCGTCTGGAGGTCGAGAGCGTGCTGGACGCCGTCGTCAACGCGGCCTTCGAATTGCTGCCCAACCTGCTCGACGCGCACATCTTCGTCTATGCCGACGACCGGCTGACGCTGGCGGCCGCGCGCCGCGGTCGCATGGCCGCCGCGGCCGCAGCCCCCGAGCCCCGCCGTCAGGGCTCGACCTACACCGTGGCCAGGACGGGGGAGATGATCCTGCTTCCCAACGTCCGCACCGATCCAAACTACCCGGGGGACCCGCGAGGCTGGCCGGGGGCGCTGGCATGCGTGCCGCTCAAGGTCGGGCTGCGCGTGGTCGGGGTGCTCAACGCGGCCTATGAGGAACCCCACGCCTTCGGGCAGGAAGAGACCAAACTGCTCCTGCTGCTGGCGGATCAGGCGGCGATCGCCTTCGAGAACGCTCGGCTGTTCGGGATGGCACAGCAGGAATTGCTGGAGCGGCGCCGGGCGGAGCAAGCCCTGCAGAAAGCCAACGAAGGCCTGGAGCGCAAGGTGGCCGGCCGCACGCATGCGTTGCTCGAGGCCAATCAGCGGCTGGAGACGCTCAAGGAGATCGACCGGGCGATCCTGGCGGCACGCTCGATGGGGGAAATCGCCGACGCAGGGCTCTCGCGTCTAAGAGCCCTGGTCCGGTGCGAGCACGCCGATCTGGTGCTGTTTGACACGGGGCGCGGAGAAGTACGGCTGCTGGCCGTGGATGGCGCGCCCATCTCCGGATTCAAGATCGGGACGGTCGTCTCGCTCGAGGACTACGGCCCGATCGACGACCTGCAGGCGGGCGAGGTCCGTCGGGTGGACGACCTGAGCGTCGCTTCCGGTCCTGACCCCGCTTCGCAAGCAGCTGCTGGAAGCCGGCATCCTGAGCTTCCTGACCGTGCCGCTGGTGGCGGATGGAGAGCTGATCGGCGAGATCAATCTGGACTCTTCCCGCCGGTCGGCGTTCGACATGGATGCGGAACTTCTGGGGCGCGAGGTCGGCTATCAACTGGCCGTGGCCCTGCGCCAGGCCGTGCTGCGCGTGGCGCTGGAGACCGAGCAGCAACGGCTGGGGAGACTGGTGGAGAACCTGCCGCAGGGGGTGGCGCTGCTCGATGCGGACAAGCGCGTCGTCCTGGCGAACCCGTTGGCACGCGAGTACCTTCCGGAGCTGGCGCGCTGGCCTTCGACCGCCACACTCCAGCAAGTCGGCGGCCGGCCGTTGGAACGTCTGCTGGTCACCGCCGGCCAGCCGGGCTGGCATGAAGTCCGGCTGGAGGCCGGATTGCGCAAGTTGTTCGAGGTGGCCGCGCTGCGGCTGGGGGAAGGCGAAGAGACGGTCGGGTGGATCGTCCAGATGCGCGATGTCACCAGCGAACGATCGGCCCAGGTGCAGCAGCGGTCGCAGGAACGCCTGGCCGCCGTGGGGCAGCTCGCCGCCGGCCTGGCGCACGACTTCAACAACATCATGTCGGTCATCATCCTGTACGCCGAGATGCTCCTTCAGGCCCCGGGGCGCAGCGTGCAGGATGTCGAGCGGCTGCGGACGATTACCCAGCAGGGGCAGCGGGCGGCACAGTTGATCCAGCAGATCCTGGACTTCAGCCGAAAGTCCGTGATGGAGCAGCATCCCTTCGACCTGGTGCCCTTCCTGCGCGAGATGGAGGGGCTGTTGACGCGCACGTTGCCCGAGACGATCCGGGTGCGCGTGGTGACCGAGGGCGAGAGCTTCATGCTCTACGGCGACCCGGCGCGGATCCGGCAGGTGTGCATCAACCTGGCGTTGAACGCTCGCGAGGCGATGCCGGACGGAGGCGACCTTCGCTTCACGCTGTCACCTTTCCTGCTGCGGGAAGGGGAAGCGCCGCCGTCCGTCGACATGGAGCCCGGCGAGTGGATCCGTATGACGGTGACGGATTCCGGGCCGGGGATCAAGCCGGACGTCATGCCCCACATCTTCGAGCCCTTCTTCACGACCAAGTCCCCGGCGCAGGCCAGCGGTCTTGGGTTGGCGCAGGTCTACGGCATCGTCCAGCAGCATCACGGACACATCGATGTCGTCAGCCCCAAGGAGGGAGGGACGATCTTCAGCCTGTACTGGCCGGCGCATGCCGCAGCCGTGGCGCCTGTGCTGCCTGCAGAGGACGACGACGCCGGCCGGGGGAGTGGGGAGACGATCCTGGTCGTCGAGGACAACGAAGCGACGCGCGCCAGCGTGTCCGAGATTCTGATCTGCCCTTGGTTATCGCGTGTTGCAGGCCTCGGATGGCCGGCAGGCCCTCGAGGTTCACGCCCGGGAAGCGGGCCGGATCGACCTGGTGCTCAGCGATCTGGTGATGCCGGGCATGGGCGGCAGCGAACTGGTGCGAGCCCTCGAGGCGAAGGCACCGGAGCAGCGCATCCTGCTGATGACCGGCTACCCGCTGGGGGGCACGCGTGAGCTCCTTGAGTCCGGCACCGTGCACTGGCTGCAGAAGCCGCTCACCATGACCAAGCTGGCGCGAGCGGTTCGCGAAGCGCTCGGCGACGGCCCCGCCCAGGCGGACGCACCGTAGCCCAACCGTGACCCCTCGTTCAAGAAACCGGCCGGCCTCCACACAGGCCGTCTCCCGCGCTCTCCTTCAGTGGTATGCGCGCCACGCGCGCCGTCTGCCCTGGCGCGGCCGCCGGGATCCGTATGCGATCTGGATCTCGGAAGTCATGCTGCAGCAGACGCGTGTCGAGGCGGTGCTCCCCTACTACCGCCGCTGGATGAAGCGCTTCCCGCGACTGACCGATCTGGCGGCGGCGACATCGGACCAGGTCCTGCAGGCTTTGGGAGGGGTTGGGCTACTACCGGCGTGCCCTGAATCTGCACCAGGCGGCACGGTCGCTCGTGGCGCAGGGAAGAAAGGGACTCCCCGACACAGCGGGCGAACTGGAGCGCCTTCCGGGGATCGGGCGCTACACGGCGGCGGCGATCGCCTCCCTGGCCTTCGGCCGGGACGAGGTCGCCATCGACGGCAACCTTCGGCGCGTCCTGGCGCGGCTGATCGACTTGCGCGTGGACCCGCGTACGCCGGCGGGAGATCGGCGGATCCGCGCCCACGCCCAGGCGCTGCTGCCTGCGCGGGCGAGCCTCGGCGTTCAACCAGTCGCTGATGGACCTGGGTGCCATGATCTGCCTGCCGCGTGCACCGCTCTGCCCGTCCTGCCCGATCCGTTCCGCCTGTCGGGCCTTCGCCCGGGGAACACAGAGTCGCAGGCCGGTCCGCAACGCGCAGCCGGCGGTCCCGCATCGGATCGTCGGCGCGGCGGTCGTGCGCCGCGCGGGCCGCGTGCTGATCGCCCGCCGACCGGAGGGGAAACTCCTGGGAGGGATGTGGGAGTTCCCTGGAGGAAAGCGTGAGAGCGGTGAGTCGCTCGTCGTCTGCGTGCAGCGCGAGGTGAAGGAGGAGTTGGGAATTCGAGGTCGCCGTCGGCGCGAAGCTGGGAGTGTTCACCCACGCCTATAGCCACTTCCGCGTGACGGTGCACGCGTACACGTGCAGCCTGAAGCGCGGGCGACCCGTGGCGCGCGAGCACACCGCCATCCGTTGGGTCAGGCCGGAGAGATCTGGGCGAATTCGCGATGGGGAAGGTCGATCGGCAGATCGCCCGGACGCTCCAGGAGGCGATCGGTCCGGAAGGTGCGGGGGTGGCGGGGCCGGGCGGTCCGGCAGTGCGGAGGAAGCGCAGGCGCAGCTAGGGCTGGGCTCCCAGGACCTCGGCGCTCAAGCCGGTAAGAATGGAAGGCGTTGAGTCCACCAGGCCGGCGGGCGCTTCCCCCATGTGAAGAGCCAGGAGCTGGTCGGCCAGGGGGCCCGCCTCCTGTGCGGTGTCGGTGGCGGCGAGTCGCAGACCCAGGTCCCGGGCGAAGGCCGCATCCTGGAGCAGGCGATCGATCTCGGCCAGGCTCTCCGCCGCGAAGGCCTGCACCTCCGGCGTGGCATAGATCGATGCGCCGGCGCTGACGGCGTAGTCGCGCAGCAATCTCAGGTACGGAATCAAACCGAAGGCGTCTCCCGGATTCTCGATCCGGCCATCGGCGTTGAGATCGCCGTAGCTGCTTCCGGATTCCCCTTCGGCGACGTTGACCATATGCTCGGCATGTCGCTTGGCTGCATCGAGGTCCTGGTCCCGCACGGCTTCGACGGCGAAATCGAGATGGCCGTCGAAGTGGCCGGCCTGGGCGGGAAGGCCCGACGCGCAGGCTGGCCGACGTCGGCTCCTGGCGGCTGACTGCCTCCAGGGCCCGGACGCGCAAGGGGATCTCCGGGCTAAGGATCACCTGGTAGACGATCGGGCCATCGGATGAGTCAGCCGAGGGTTCGAGGCTGATCGCCAACCCATCCACCTGGCCGAGCAGATTGCGCCCGGCGGAATCGGCGACGTGAATCTGGAGGGCCTCCTCCGGCCCGGCGAAGCGCATCGCTTCCACTCGGGTGCCGTCCGGCCGCAAGAACCACAACACGTAGACCGAACCCGGAGGTGCGGGGGCCACGCCGGGGATGGACACATCGAGCGCCGCGTCGGCGAAGCGCGCCTCGCTCAGCGGCAGGGGAACCAGAGCCGCCTCGGTCGGCAGGGCTGGGGCGAGGGAGGGCACGGCGGCCTGCGTGGGGAGGCTCTCGGGCGTGGGCGTTCCGGTGACCCATCCTGCGGCAAATCGCACGCCCACCGCGACCAGCGCCAGCACCGCAAGCAACCCCGCACCCATGACGCCCCCTACGAGCCAGGTGCGGCGGGTGCGCGCAGGACGTGCGGTGCCTGGAGGCGTAGTCCGGGTCGGGGCGGGAGTCGATGCCGATGGCACAACGGTGGCGGAGGACGGCGCAATGGCGGCGACGAATGCCCGAGCGAGATCACTGGCGGACTGGAAGCGTTCGGATGGCTCCTTGGCCAGGGCCCGCAGGACCACTTGCTGGATCACAGGTTCGGTGTCGGGGATCGGCGGCACCGGCTCGTTGACGTGCTTGAACATCACGGCGATGGGCGTCTCGCGGTCGGCGGTGAAGGGCGGCCGCCCGGCGAGCATCTCGTAGAGCACCACGCCCAGGGAATAGACGTCCGAGCGTGCGTCGATCGGTCCGCCGCGCGCCTGCTCCGGGCTCATGTAGGCCGGGGTTCCGAGCACATCCCCCGATGCGGTCTGCGTTCCGGCGCCGGCGATGTGAGCGATGCCGAAGTCGGTCAGGATTGGCTGGACGTCCGCCGTCAGCGGCAGGCCCGGGAGGAGCGGCGTGGCTCCGGCGCGCAGGATGACGTTCGCCGGCTTCACGTCGCGATGGACGATCCCCTTGGCATGGGCGTAATCCAGCGCCAGGGCCAGATCGGTCATCAGTCGGGCGATGGTCGGCAGCGGCAGGGTCAGGCCCGTGGCGCCCAGTTCGCTCAGGTGCACCTCGAGCGACTTCCCTTCGAGCAGTTCCATGACGATGTACGGACGCCCGTCCACCACGTCGAAGTCGTACACATGGACGATGTTGGAGTGCCGCAGGGAGGCGACCGATTGGGCTTCGGCGGTGAAGCGCCGTCGCAGGTCCTCGTCTTCACTGAGGTGCGCGTAGAGGATCTTGACCGCCACCGGGATGTTGAGCGTCGAGTGCCGGCCGAGGTAGACCTCGGCCATGCCCCCGCGCCCGAGCGGTTGCTCGAGGACGACCTTCGACAGGGTCCGGCCGGACCATTCGCTCATGGGTGAAAGCCCGAGGCGTGTCCCGTCTGGGGCCCAATGCGCCGCATGCGGCGAGTATAGCATGCAGGTCTGGCCCGCCCCGCCCGACCGGGACGTCGAGACGGGTCGCTGCGCGTGCCCGGGGACCCGTGGGCCAACACAGGGGGACGTCAGACGGCGCCGGGCGACGGACGGAACCGGAGGCGAAGGAAGGTGACCCTCAGCCTATAATGGCGTCATGCCCAAGATCCTGATCGTCGAAGATGAGGCCACCGTTCGGGAGACGCTGGCGCTCAACCTGCGGGCCGAGGGTTACGAGGTCGCCACGGCTTCCGACGGAGAGGCCGGTCTGGCGGAGGCTCGCAGCGGCAAGCCCGACCTGGTGGTGCTGGACGTGATGTTGCCGAGGCTGGACGGACTGACGGTCTGCCGGCTGCTCCGCCGGGAGAGTGCCCTGCCGATCATCCTGCTCACCGCACGCGGGACGGAGACGGACAAGATCATCGGTCTGGAGACCGGCGCCGACGACTACATCGTCAAGCCGTTTGCGTTGGGAGAATTCCTGGCGCGGGTGCGCGCCGCCCTGCGCCGAGGGCAGGCCGGCGCCGGCGTGCCCAAAGAACTCGTCTCTCGGGACCTGCGGCTGGACCTTCAAGGGCGTCGCGCCTTCCTGGAGGCGCGGGAGATCTCCCTGGCGCCGCGCGAATTCGACCTGCTGGCCGAGCTGATGCGCAACCGGGGCGTGGTCCTGACGCGAGAGCTGCTCCTGACCAGCGTCTGGGGGGACGAGTATCCGGGGGAGACGCGCACCGTCGACGTGCATGTCAGCTGGCTGCGCAAGAAACTCGAAACCGATGCATCGAATCCGGAGCGGATCGTGACCGTGCGCGGTATGGGTTACAGGTTCGAGGGCTGATGGATCCGTCGCTGCTGGTGGCTGCACTCGTGGCCGTCGGCTTTGCCGCACTGTGGTTGCGCGAGGTACGCCGCCACCGGGCGACGCGCCAGGCCCGCGCCGCGCTGCGCGAGGGGCTTGAGGCGACACAGCGGCAGGCCGCCGAAGCCTCCGCACAGCAGCTCTGGCTCGAAACCTCCGGGTTGGCCAGCCAGGAGATGCTGATCGCCCTGGATCATCAGCTGCGCGTGCGCGGCGTCAACCCCGCCGCGCGGCAACTCCTGGGCCCGCCGCCTGCAGAGGGCACGCTGATCAGCTACGTCCGCAGCCTCGACCTGGAAGACCTGGTTCGCGAGTCGCTCGAATCGGGCACCGGCGCAGTGTTGGAGCGCATCGTGCGATTCGGACGGCGGCCGTTCCTCGCCCGCGCCGTCTGCACACCGCAGGGCATAGGCGTCTCCCTGGCCGACATCGCCGAGCGGGAGCGGCTGGGTCGCGCCCGCCAGGACATGGTCGCCAACCTGTCGCACGAACTCCGTACGCCCCTGACGGCGCTGCGTCTGCTGGCCGACACGCTGCAAGTACCGGCGGGTCAGGACCCGTCTACGGCACGCGAGTTGGCGTCGAAGATCAGCGCCGAGGTCGACACGCTCAGCCAGATGACGCAGGAGATGCTGGACCTGGCGGCGATCGAATCCGGCCGGCAGGTGATCCGGCTGGTTCCGACGAGCCTGGCGGATGTGGTTGCGCGCGCCCTCGAGCGGCACGCCGATCAGGCGCGGCGCCAGGGCGTGACCGTCCGCGTGGAAGTCCCTGCCGGCCTGGAGGTCCTGGCCGATCGAGGCCAGGCCGTCCGCGCCGTGGAGAACGTGCTCCACAACGCCGTCAAGTTCTCCCCGGCCGGCGGCGTGGTGGAGATCCGAGGCGGCCTGGACGATGGAGGCGATTCCGTCACGCTGTCGATTGCCGACGAAGGGCCGGGGATCCCGCCCGAGGAACTGGAGCGGATCTTCGAGCGGTTCTTCCGGGGTGACCGGTCGCGGGGAACCCCGGGCACCGGACTGGGGCTGGCGATCGTGCGCCACATCCTGCAAGCCCACGGCGGTGAGGCCTGGGCCGAAGACCGCCAGCCTCCCCAGCGCGGCGCGGTGCTGTACCTGCGTTTCCAGCCGGCGCGCGACCCAATTCGCTCCTCGCCCGACTAGCCGAATCCCCCCCAGGTTAAGAAGTCCTTACAGGGCCTTGACCCGGCCTTAAGTGCGTCGGGGTACGCTCAGGGCAGAGATGAACACACACACGAGGAGAGATTGGCGCATGTCTTACCAACGTATTTCCTTTCCGGGTTTGCTGCTGGTGCTTTCCATGCTGATCGCGGCGTGCGGCGGCGCGGCGACCCCGACGTCTGCACCGATGGAGCCGACGGCGATTCCTGCCCAGCCCACGACGGCCCCCGCCGAGGGTCCGGAAACGGGCATGGTGGAATTGCCCGAAGTCAACCCCTTGGTGCTGTCCGGGAACATCGTGGCGGCGGGCAGTTCGACGGTCTTCCCGCTGAGCGAGCGGATGGCCGAGCGCTTCAAGGATGAGGGCTTTGGCGGCGAGATCACCATCGACAGCATCGGCTCGGGAGCCGGGCTGGAGCGTTTCTGCGTGGCGGGCGAGACCGACATTGCCAATGCCAGCCGGGCGATCAAGGACGACGAAGTGGCGGCGTGCACGGCCATCGGCCGCACGCCGATCGAATTCCGCGTCGGCACCGACGCCCTGGCGGTGGTGGTCTCGAGCGAGAACGACTTCCTGATGGACGTGTCGACGGAGCAGCTGGCGCTGATCTTCTCGACGGCGGAGACGTGGGCCGAGGTGGATCCGGCCTGGCCGGCGGAGCCGATCCTGCGCTTCAGCCCCGGCACCGACAGCGGGACGTTCGACTACTTCGTCGAGCACGTGTTCGACCAGGAAGAGGCGCCGCTGCTGGCGGCCAAGAACCTGCAGTTGAGCGAAGACGACAATGTGCTGGTGCAGGGTGTCGAGGGAAGCCCCTACGCCGTCGGCTACTTCGGCTTCGCCTACTATCAGGAGAATGCCGACAAGCTGAAGGCGGTGTCGATCGACGGCGTCGCCCCGACGGCCGAGACGGCGGAGAACGGCGAGTACCCGCTGGCCCGTCCGCTGTTCATCTACTCGGATCCGACGATCCTGGCGCAGAAGCCCCAGGTGGCCGGGTTCATCAACTTCTATCTGACGTTTGTGAACGAAGAGATCCTGGATGTCGGTTACTTCCCGGCGAGCGCCGAAGCCCTCGACGCCGCACGGCAGGCCTGGCTGGACGCCGTCCCGTAAGCCCCGCGTCCTTCCGGCCGTCGGGTGACTTGCGGCACAGGGAGCGATCTTCTCCCTGTGCCGCTTCGCCCGTAGAATCCAAGTCTGGCCATCAGGCCCTTCAGGAGCAGGTTGGATGCAGACCGCTTTGCAGTCCGGCGCGGCGGGGAACATGAGCATCGCCGGCCCGCCCACGGCACAGTCCCTGGGATTGAAGCGCCGCCGCCGGTGGGGCGAATCCCTGATCCAGGGGTTTCTCTTCTTCAGCGGCGCGCTGTCGATCCTGACGACGATCGGCATCGTCGTCGTCCTGGTGCGCGAGTCGCTGCGCTTCTTCGGCAGCCCCGAGGTCAGCCTGGGAGAGTTTCTCACCGGGACGACCTGGCAGCCGCACATCGGGGAGTTCGGCATCTGGCCGCTGGCGGCTTCGACGCTGATCACCACCGGCATCGCCATGCTGGTGGCGGTCCCGCTGGGGCTGAGTGTCGCCATCTACCTGAGCGAGTACGCCACCGAGCGTGCCGCGTTCCCTGCTCAAGCCGGTGCTCGAAGTCCTGGCTGGCGTCCCGACGGTGGTGTACGGCTACTTCGCCCTGACGTTCATGACGCCGCTGCTGCGTTCGATCTTCGGGCGGGACGTGGTCGAGATCTACAACATGGCATCGGGCGGCATCGTGATGGGCGTCCTGATCCTGCCGCTGATCAGTTCGATCAGCGAGGATGCCTTGAGCGCCGTGCCGCGCTCGCTGCGCGAGGCATCGTATGCCGTCGGTGCCACACGGCTGGAGACGGCCGTGCGCGTGGTTGTCCCGGCCGCCATCTCCGGCATCTCGGCGGCGCTGATCCTGGGCCTGTCGCGCGGCATCGGCGAGACGATGATCGTCGCCCTGGCGGTGGGCGCCGGCCCGGCCTTCACCTTCAACCCGTTCAAAGGCGCCGAAACGATGACCGGCCACATCGTGCGCATCAGCGGCGGCGACCTGAGCTATGGGTCGATCGACTATGACAGCATCTTCGCCATCGGGCTGACGCTGTTCCTGCTGACCTTGACCCTCAACATCGTCAGCCAGTCGGTGGTCCGCCGCTTCCGGAGGGCGTACGAATGACGCCCCAGTCCCAGGCTCCGTCCTCGGATTACGACTACCGCATGCACCGGCGCCATCGGCTGTCGAGCCTCGGCCGCTGGGGTTTTCTGGCCTCGACCATCGTCGGCATCGTGGTGCTTTCAGCGCTGCTCTTCAATGTGATCGACCAGGCGTTCGGGTTGGTGGCCATCGAGGCCAAGATCGAACCCGCATCCCTGGCCGTCGACGGCGTCCGTCTGGAAGACCTGTCGCAGGATCAGCTGACGGCGATCTTGCAGGCGCATGTGTCCAAGGGGCTCCTGCGCCGACTCGAGAACGACCAGCCGCTGGCGGACCGCAGCCGCGTGGAGATCTACCAACTGGTCCTCGATCGGGTGGTCGAACCGACGATCGTGGAGACCTGGTCGCTGACCAACTCCCTGCTGCACAGGCGTGAGATCGAGGCGCGTGCCGCCGTGGACCACCCGGCTGCGGCGCTGTCGTTCCGGGCGTGGGTCAATCCGGCGTTTGTTGGCGCGTCGCAGTCGAGCAACCCGCTGCTGGCAGGCGTTCGCGGCGCGATCCTGGGATCGCTGTGGATCATCGGCCTGACGGTCGTGCTGGCGCTTCCGATCGGGATCGGTGCAGCCGTGTACCTCGAGGAGTACGCCGCCGATACCTGGCTCAATCGCATCATCCAGACCAACATCAACAATCTGGCCGGCGTGCCTTCGATCATCTACGGCATCCTGGGGTTGGCGATCTTCGTCCGGGCCCTTGAGCCGCTGACCAGCGGTGCCGTGCTTGGTCAGGTGCCCGACCCCACGTCGGCCAACGGCCGCACGATTCTGGCCGCCGGGCTGACGCTCGGGCTGCTGGTCCTGCCCCTGGTGATCATCAACGCCCAGGAGGCCATTCGGGCCGTGCCTGCAACGCTGCGCCAGGCGGCGTACGGCCTGGGCGGCACAAAGTGGCAGACGGTCTGGCATCACGTGCTGCCCAACGCCATCGCCGGGATCCTGACCGGCACGATCCTGGCTGTCTCGCGAGCCATGGGCGAGACCGCGCCGCTGGTCGTGGTGGGGGCCTCCACGTTCATCACCTCCGATCCCACCGGCATCTTCTCCAAGTTCACCGCCTTGCCGATTCAGATCTACCAGTGGACGGCGCGGCCCCAGGACGAGTTCCGCAACCTGGCGGCGGCCGCCATCCTGGTGCTCCTGGTGCTGCTGCTCAGTCTGAACGCTGCCGCCATCCTGCTGCGCAACCGCTACGGGCGGCAGGGCCGTTACCTGTAGGAGTATCGAATGCTGACTGTGCTCTCCATCTCCCCGGGCTCTCCCACCGCCGACCCGACGGCGCGCAGCGTACACGTGAGCACGGAAGACCTGCGAACCGGGGAGGACCTCGATGCCCTTCAGGCTGCCATGGAGATGCGGCATCTGAGCGTCTACTACGGTTCGTTTCTGGCGGTGCAGGATGTAAGCTTGAAGATCGCCCGCCACAAGATCACTGCCATCATCGGGCCTTCGGGATGTGGGAAGAGCACGCTGCTGCGGTCTCTCAACCGCATGAACGAGCTGGTGCCCACGGCGCGCACCGAAGGTGAGGTGATGTTCGATGGCTTGAACATCTACTCGCCCGGAGTCGATCCGGTCGAAGTCCGGCGGCGGGTGGGGATGGTCTTCCAGAAGCCGAACCCGTTTCCCAAGAGCATCTACGAAAACGTCGCCTGGGCGGCGCGCATCAACGGCTACCGGGGCGAGATGGACGAGCTGGTCGAGCGCTGCCTGATCCGGGCGGCACTGTGGGACGAGGTCAAGGATAAACTCAAGCAGAGCGGCCTGTCGCTTTCCGGCGGACAACAGCAGCGGCTGTGCATCGCCCGAGCGCTGGCGGTCGAGCCGGACGTGATCCTGATGGACGAGCCGTGCTCGGCGCTCGACCCGATCGCCACGCTGCGCATCGAGGAACTCATGCGCCAACTGTCGGTCAACTACACCATCGTGATCGTGACCCACAACATGCAGCAGGCGGCGCGGGTTTCGGACGTGACGGCGATGATGATGCTGGTCGGAGAGAAACGCGCCGGCTCGGTGATCGAAGTCGGGCCGGCCGAGACCATGTTCACCCGGCCGAAGGACAAGCGCACCGAGGACTACGTCACCGGGCGGTTTGGCTGAGGGCGACTCAGGAGGAGGGACGGATGACGCACACGCGTTCGACGCTGGATCGGGAACTGACCGAGATCAACGAGGGCCTGCTGCGCATCGGCAGCCTGGTCGACACGGCCATCGAGCGCTCGATCCAGGCGCTGGCCCACCGGGACGCCGCGCTGGCTCGCCAGGTGGACGACGACGATGCCAAGGTCAACGCTCTGCGCTTCCAGGTGGAGGAGGCGTGCCTGGCGCTGATCGCCCGGCAGCAGCCGGCGGCCAGCGATCTGCGCGCCGTGCTGGCGGCCTTCAGCATCGTCACCGACCTGGAGCGCATGGGCGATCACGCCGCCGGGATCGCCCGCACCGTCCTGCACATGGGGGACCAGCCGCTGCTCAAGCCGCTGATCGATCTGCCGCGCATGGCCGAGACGTGCCGCGAGATGCTGCGCCAATCGCTGCAGGCGTATGTGGAGCGCGACACCGAGAGGGCCCGCTCCATAGCCGCCATGGACGACACCGTCGACAGCCTGTACACGCAGATCTTCCGCGAGATTCTGTCCTTCATGGTGGAGGACCCGCATACCACAAGCCGCGGCCTGTACCTGATCTTCGCCGCCCACAATCTTGAGCGTATCGGAGACCGGGTGACCAACATCGTCGAGCGGATCCTGTTCATGTCCAGCGGGGAGATGCGCGAGCTCAATCCGAAGGTCAGCAAGGCGATGACCGACCTGATCGAGTAGTGGCGGACGGTCGGGCGCAGGCGACCAGCTTGGTCGCGGTCGGGCGCACGCCGGCCGAATGTCACCGTCGGTCGGCCAAGCCATCGGCCGGCATGCTATAATTTTCGGCTGAGGGCGCCCGGCGCCCTTTTTCTCGGCCCTGGAGGGATCATGCGGCCGTCGGTCACCAGTCCTGAACCCCAGCCCGAAGCCGCCAGGCCGGACGAGCGCGTCTGGCATGCGCTGGAGGTCTCCGATGTCCTGCCGGCCCTGGGGACTTCGCCCAGCGCGGGCTGACGACGGAAGAGGCCACGCAGCGCCTGACGCGCTACGGGTACAACGAGCTGGAGGAAAAGGCCCGGCCGGGGTTCTGGCGGATGCTGCTTGGGCAGCTGAGCTCCTTCATCGTCATCGTCTTGATCGTCGCCGGGGTGGTCTCGGCCGTGTTGGGGGACTTCATCGAGGCCGCCGCCATCCTGGCGATCGTGGCGCTGAATGCGCTGCTGGGCGTGATCCAGGAGCGACGGGCGGAAGAAGCGCTGGCGGCACTGCGCCGCATGGCGGCGCCCGAGGCCCAGGTGATACGGGACGGGCACCGCGTGAGCGTGCCGGGGCGCGAGCTCGTCCCCGGCGACCTGGTCGTTCTGGAATCGGGCAATTTCGTGCCCGCCGATCTGCGGCTGGTGGAAACCGTCAATCTGCGGATCGAGGAGGCGGCGCTCACCGGCGAATCGGTCGCCGTCGAGAAGGACGCCCGCGTCGTGCTGCGACAGGACGTGCCCCTGGGCGACCGGCTGAACACGGCCTTCATGGGCACCGTCGTTTCCTACGGCCGCGGGCGCGGGCTGGTGGTCACCACCGGCATGCACACGCAGATCGGCCTGATCGCCGCCATGCTCCAGGCGGCGGAGGACGAGTCGACTCCCCTGCAGCGCAAGCTCGACCAACTGGGCAAGGTGCTGGGGTGGGCGGCACTCGCCGTGTGTGCGCTGGTGTTCCTGGTCGGCTGGGCGCGGGGCGTTGAGCCGCTGGAGATGTTCATCATTGCCGTCAGCCTGGCGGTGGCGGCCGTGCCGGAGGGCCTGGCGGCGGTCGTCACCATCACGCTGGCGCTGGGCATGCGCGAGATGATCAAGAGGCATGCGCTGATCCGGCGACTGTCATCGGTCGAGACGCTCGGCTCGACGACCGTGATCTGCTCGGACAAGACCGGCACGTTGACCCAGAACCAGATGACCGTCACCCGGTTGTGGGTCGACGGCACGCTGCTGGAAGTCACCGGCCAGGGATACGATCCGGTCGGAGCGTTCCGGGTCGACGGCCAACCGGTCGACCTGATTCGGATGCCGGGGGCGTCCACCGCCCTGTGGGCGGCCGTGCTGGCCAACGACGCCGAGATCGAGCGGGCGGAGGAGGGTCAGGCGACCCGCTTCCGGGTGGTCGGCGACCCGACCGAGTCGGCGTTGATCGTGGCGGCGGTCAAGGGCGGCGCTGACCAGGACCAGCTGGACCGCGCCTACCCGCGCATCGACGAAATCCCGTTCGATTCAACCCGCAAGCGCATGACCACGCTGCACCGCGTGGTGGAACCCACGACGGCCGACCCGAGCCCCTTCACCGATGACCATCACCGAGAGTGGGTGGTGTCGGCGACGAAGGGCGCCCCGGACATCGTGCTGGACCTGTGCACGCACGTCCAGCATCTGGATGACAGCCGCACGCCGTTGACGGACACGATGCGCCAGCAGATCCTGGAGGCGAACAGCCGCATGTCGCAGCAGGCGCTGCGCGTGCTGGCGGTGGCCTACCGCGTGGACCAGGAGGCGCCGGGAGAAGTTACTCCCGAAACGATCGAGCGCGACCTGACCTTCGTCGGCCTGTTCGGCATGATCGACCCGGGCCGGGCGGAGGTGCCGCCGGCGATCGAACGCGCCCGCAAGGCCGGCATCCGCACGGTGATGATCACCGGCGACTTCGCCAACACCGCCCGCGCCATCGCCGAGCAGATCGGACTGCTGCGGCCGGGCGGCCAGGTGCTGACCGGAGCCGATCTGGCGGCGATGGACGATGCGGCGCTGAAGACCGAGGTGGTGCGCACCGACGTCTACGCCCGGGTCTCCCCCGAGCACAAGGTCCGCATCGTCGATGCGCTGAAAGCCAACGGCGAGATCGTGGCCATGACCGGCGACGGGGTCAACGATGCTCCGGCGCTCAAGCGGGCGGACATCGGCGTGGCGATGGGGATCACCGGGACGGATGTGGCCAAAGAAACAGCCGATATGGTGCTGACCGACGACAACTACGCCAGCATCGTCTCGGCCGTCGAGCAGGGCCGCATCATCTACGCCAACATCCGCAAGTTCGTCTTCTACCTGCTGTCGTGCAACCTGGGCGAGATCACCGTGATCTTCGTGGCCACGCTGGCCGGCCTGCCCTCCCCGCTGACGGCGATCCAGCTGCTGTGGCTCAACCTGGTCACGGACGGCGCGCCGGCGCTGGCGCTCGGGATGGAGAAGGGCGACCCGGACACGATGGACCAGCCGCCGCGGCCTCCGAACGAGCCGGTGATCAATCGGTCGATGCAGCTCGGGATCGTCCTGCAAACTCTGGCGATCGCCGGCGTCACGCTGGGGGCCTACTTCGTCGGACTGCGGGCGCACCCGGAAGCTCCGGAGTTCGCCGAGACCATGTCGTTCGCTACGTTATCCTTCTCGGAGCTGTTGCGCGCCTTCACGGCGCGCTCGGAGCGCTATCCACTGCTGCGCATGGGTCTGTTCTCCAATCGGACGATGGTGTACGCCGTGCTGTCGTCGCTGGCGCTGGTGGTGGCCGTGCTCTATGTGCCGTTCCTGCAGCCGGTGTTCAACACCGTGACCCTCGGCTGGGCGCAGTGGGAACTGATCCTGCCGTTGGTGTTCGTGCCGGCGCTGGTGGCGGAGCTCACCAAGTGGGGGATCAGCTTGCGGGCCAGGCGCGCCGCGCGCGCTAGCCGCCCCCGTAGCGGGCGAATCGCGCCGGGCGCGTCAGCGCCCGGCGCTGCGTTTCCCGGGCGGGGCAAGGGACTACACTTGCCGGACACGCCAGTGTCCGTCGGAGGTCACATGCAGCAGGCTGTCCATCCGCCCGGTGCCTTCCGTGGATCCCCCAGGCTTCGCTGGCGTTTCGTGCGGGTGCTGGCTTTCTTTGCGCCGGTGGGGTTGGGAATCGTCGTCTGGGACATCGGGTTGCGCGTGATCGGGCTGGGCCGCATCGCCCGTCGCACCGCACCGGCGCGCTACCGCGGCATCGCCCGGCGCTATCGCCGCCTGGCGGCACGCCTGGGCGGGGTGTGGATCAAGGTCGGGCAGTTCCTGTCCGCCCGCGTCGATGTGCTGCCGGAAGTCATCACCGCCGAGCTGGCCGGATTGCAGGACGAGGTGGCCCCGGAGACCGCCGCGGCCATGCGCGGCGTCATCGAACAGGAACTCGGGCAGCACGTCGACCAGGTCTTTGCGGCATTCGAGGACCAGCCGCTGGCTTCCGCCTCGCTCGGGCAGGTGCATCGAGCCCGGCTGGGGGACCAGGCGGTGGTGGTCAAGGTCCAGCGGCCGGACATCCAGCGCCTGCTGGAAGTCGATCTGGCGGCGCTACGCGTCGTCGTCGGCTGGCTCAAACACTACCCGCCGGTGGCACGTCGTGCGGACCTGGACGCGCTGGTGGCGGAATTCAGCCGCACGCTGTGGGCGGAAATCGACTACGTCGCCGAGGCGGAGAACGCCGGCCGGTTCGCGGCGATGTTCGCCGCCGACGCCGGCGTGCGTGTGCCTGGGGTCTTCCCCGGCCAGAGCACGCGCCGCGTGCTGACGCTGGAAGATGTCTACGCCATCAAGATCACCGACTACGCCGCGATCGACGCCGCCGGCGTGAATCGGGCCGAGGTGGCGGAGCGGCTGTTCACCACCTACCTGCGGCAGATCTTCGACGAGGGATTCTTCACGCCGACCCCCATCCCGGAAACCTGTTCGTGGAGCCGAACGGCCCGTCGGGGTGGAGGCTGGTGTTCGTCGACTTCGGGATGGTGGGGCGGGTCTCCGATCGCATGCGGCGTGGTTTGCGCGACCTGGCCATCGGGCTGGGCGTGCGTGATCTCGATCGGCTGCTCCGATCGTACGAGGAACTAGGCGTCCTGCTCCCCGGGGCCGACACACGGCGCCTGCGCGAGGCGGAGAACGCCGTCTTCGACCGGCTGTGGGGTAAGAGCATGCAGGAGCTCACCCACCTCGACCCCCGCGAGATGCACGACATGGCGCACAAGTTCCGCGACCTGGTCTTCGACCTCCCTTTCAGATGCCGGCCGACCTGATCTTCCTGGGACGCTGTGTGGCGATCCTCTCGGGCATCTGCACCGGCCTGCATCCCGAATTCAACCTGTTCAAAGGCATCGCGCCGTTCGCGCAAAGCCTGTTGGCCGACGAAGGCGGGGATTGGATCAAGACCACGCTCGACTGGCTGGTGCGGGAGGGACGCCGGTTGGGGGGCCTGCCGGCGCGCCTGGATGCGGCGTTGGGAGAATTGGAGCGCGGGGAATTGACTGTTGCGGCGCGCCCCTCGCCGGAGCTCGAAACTCAGATGCTCAGCCTGCGCCGCGGCTTGCAGCACGTCGCCGCGGCCGTGATCTGCGCCGGATTCCTGGTGAGCGGCACGTTGCTGTACGGCCAGCGTGAGCCCGAGCTGGCCATCGCCGGTTGGGCGGCGGCTGCGATCGCTTTCGGATTCATGCTGCGCGGCTGATCGGGTCCCGGCCCCGGCCGGGACATCTCCTGCGGCCTCGGCCGCAGACCGGTCGTCGTACGGTCGGGAAGCACCCGACCTCCGGGTTGCGAACCCTCAAGTCAACTGAATGCGGACCACCACGCGCGAGCGGGCGGCGCGCGCCATGTCTTCGGGAGCGGGCGTGCCGTCGGGCCGCATGCTCACGCCCAGGTAGCGAGCGTGTGCCGGCCGGACGGCGAAAATCCCCCCAAGTGCCCGGGCCACATCGGCGTCGGCTTCGGACATGGTTGCCCGGCCGCGCCGGGCCTGCCCGCGCAGGTGTACACCCACCTCGGCGCCGCCGCGCAAGTTTCGCCACCACGTACGCTCGCGCAGGCTGATGATGGTGAGCGTGTCCCCGTCGCGTCAGGAAGTTGACCGGGGTTGTGTACACCCGGCCGCTGCGCCGGCCGGTCACCGAGACCAGCATCGTCCCGTCGCCCAACAGGGCGTGCAGGGGGGAGCGGAGCAGGGCGGTGAGGATCGGATTGCCCAGGCGGTTGAAGAAGGCTTGCAGGGACATCGTCAATCGATCTCCGTCGCGCCCGGCGTCAGGATGGAAATCACGCCTCGCGGGCGATCGGTCCGTACAGATCTGGCCGGCGGTCACCCCATAGGTCGAGTTCGTACTCACCGGCGGCGAAGATCAGGCGCTTGACGTCACTGGCCGCCGGGTCGATCTCGGCGAGAAGCGTCTCCTCACGATCGGGTCGAGCCCTCGGCCAGGATTTCACCATCGGGGGCGACGATCACGCTGCGACCCAGGTAGCGCGTGCCGCGCTCCTCGCCGCAGCGATTGGCGGCCAGCAAGTAGACCCGGTTCTCTGCCGCGCGGCTGCGGGCGATGAATTCCGGGTAGAGGTGCCGGCGGCGGGCCAGGCGGTCGACAGTGCGATCACCTGCGCGCCGAGGAGAGCGAGCAGCACGGCAAGGCTCCGGGAAGCGCAGGTCGTAGCAGATCAACAAGCCGAGCCGGCCGGCAGGAGTGACCACCGGAGAGGTGAAGCCGTCGCCGGCGGCCAGATAGCGATCGACGCCCAGGAGCGGCAGGTGGGTCTTGCGGTAACGGGCCAGCAACCCGGTTGGGCCGAGCAACACGGCGGTGTTGAACAGCGTTCCATCGGCGTCGCGCTCGAGCATGCCCAGGACGACATGGACGTCGTCTTCGGCGCACGCCTTGGCGACGGCCTGCGTGGCCGGGCCGGGCACCGGCTGGGCCAGGGCATCCGCCTCGTCGGGCGTGACGACGTACCCGCTGAGCGCGATCTCCGGGAAGACAACCAGGCGTGCCTCGCGGGCGGCGGCCCGATGCGTGTGGTCGATGACTCGCGCCAGGTTGCCGGCCAGGTCGAGGAGCTCCGGCTGCATTTGAACGGCGGCCACACGCAGCATGTGCGCCTCCCGCGGGGGCGGATCGTGGAGAACCAGGTGCGGGCCACGGCCGGCGTCTGCACGAGCGGACGACTGGCGCCGGATGAGCCCCGGAGGATCAGCTCTTCTCGGCCTCTTCCAGACGCTTCAGGACGTGATCGATCAGGCTGCGCGCCGCCAGCAGCGCCTCGCGGCGTGCCGCGTGGCGGTGCTGCAGGAACTCCGGCGGCAGCATGGCCTGCCATCCGGCGCGAGCTTCCGCCCGTGCCTGGTGAAGGTGCCGACGAACTTCCTCCGGCACCCTTGGCCGGGGGCGTGGCTCCGATTGCGGCTGTTCATGCTCGACCATCTCAACCTCCTGATGAACTTGTCTCTCGGCGGATCCGCTTACAACCTCTCGACCACCGTAGCGGTCGCCATCCCGTGCCCGATACACATCGTCTGCAGCCCGTAGCGGCCGCCGCGGCACGTCAGGCCGTCGACCAGCTTGGTCATCAGGATAGCACCAGTGGCGCCCAGTGGGTGGCCGTGTGCGATGGCTCCCCCGTCCGGGTTGACCACGTCGAGGTTGGCGCCGGTTTCCTTCTGCCAGGCGAGCACGACCGAAGCAAAGGCTTCGTTGATCTCGATCTGGTCCATCTGGTCCAACCGCAAGCCGGCGCGCTCGAGCACGAGGCGCGTGGCGGGGATCGGCCCATCGAGCATCAGCACCGGATCGGAGCCCACGACGACGCGGGCGACGAGCCGGGCGAGCGGGATGGCGCCGGAGGTGCGCACGTAGCGTTCGGAGGCGAGCAGGAGGGCGGCCGCCCCGTCACTCACCTGGCTGCTGTTGGCGGCGGTCACCACGCCGTCGGGCTTGAAGGCCGGCGCCAGCGCCGCCATCTTCTCGCGGTTCGGCGGCATTCTCACGCCCTGATCGAATTCGACGCGCCGCGTGCCGCCGTCGTCCGTCGGGATTTCGACCGGCGCCAGCTGGCCCTTGAGCGCGCCGCTCTGCATGGCGGCACCGGCGCGCAGGTGACTTCTGGTAGGCGTAGTCGTCCAGCGCCTGGCGGCTGATCGTCCACAGCTCGGCCATCATCTCGGCGCTGATCCCCTGGTGCACCAGACGATAAGGGAAATTCGCCGGCCACGACTTGGGGTAGTCGCTGCCCAACGCCTGGTGCGACATCATCTCGACCCCGCCGGCGATCACCAGGTCCATATCGCCGGCCAGGATCGCCTGGGCGGCAAAGTGGATCGCCTGCTGTCCGGAGCCGCACATCCGATTGAGCGAAACGGCCGGGACATGCGCCGGGAGGCCGGCCTGTAAGGTGGCCAGGCGCGCCAGGTTGGCGCCCTGGTCGTCGACCGGGGTGACGATGCCCGAGGATCACATCCTCGACCCGGGCGGGATCCGCGCCGCCGCGGCGGACGACCTCGCGCAACACGTGCGCCGCCAGGTCCACCGGGGCCACCGGGTACAACGTGCCCGCCTCGGGCTTCCCGATGCCGATGGGGGTTCGCACCGCGGCGATGATGTACACTTCGGCCATCGATCCCTCCGGTCGGAAGCGCGCGGCTCGCGCTCGTCCAGCATACGGCGCAGGACGTGCGGCGTCAACCGCGGCCGGGAAGACCCGAACCAAGCGCCCGACCGAAGGTCGGTGAGTGTGAGGGCGCGTGTCCGTCGCACATAGAGTGAGGCCCATGGACACACGACGACGATCTCTGCGGAGGGTCTGGTCGTCCTGGATCCTCGTGATCTTGACTGGCTGCCTGTCGGCCGCAAGTGCAAGACGGATTCGCATCGTCGCAGTCCTGATGACCGCGCTGCGTGAGGCCGGCGCGAGCGTGGAGGACACGGCCATCGCCGCGCCCGCCGGGGTTCAACGCCCGTGCGGCGCGGACACTGCAGGTCGATCAGGGCCTGGTGTACGTGTATGAGTACGCCGAGGTGGAGGAGGCGGAGGCGGTTACCACGCGCCTGGCACCGGATGGGCTGAGCCTGTCGGGCACGCCGCTGCCGTGGGAGGGACGCGTATCGGCCTGGCAAGCCGGACAGATCCTGGTCGTGTACCCAGGGACCGATGGCGGGTTGGTGCTGCTGCTGAGCGGCCTGCTCGGCGACCCGCTGACGGCGCAGCCCGATGGCCCGGAGGAGCCCTATCCACCGGCGGTGGCGGCGGCGTTGGTGGCCTGGGCGGATTCGCAAGCCCTGGATCCCGCCAGCGTGGATGTGATCGGCTACACGGCGGCGGAGTGGCTGGACGGGTGCCTGGGACTGCCGGCGTCCGGCGAGAGTTGTGCCCCGGGTGCGGTCCGCGGCTGGGTGGTGGAGCTGCGTGCCGGGGAGCGCACGGGGTCGGCGCACACGGACGACCTGGGACTGCAGGTGCGGCTGGCGCCTGGTGATTGACACGGCCGACGGCATCGCCTACTATATCGAAATACGATATCGAAAGGCGATAGGATGCCTGCGGACCCGGTGCGCGAGATCTTCCTCGGTTTCATCCGCCTGCACATCCTCTATCATGCCCAGTCGGTGCCGGTGTACGGCGTGGGGTTGATGCGAGAACTGCGGCGTCACGGTTACGACGTGGGCCCCGGGACGCTTTACCCGACGCTGCACGGACTGGAGCGCGCCGGCTATCTGCAGAGTGAAGTCGGATCCTGGGAGGGCCGCCGCCGCCGGATCTACCGCACGACGAAGAGCGGCGCCCAGGCGTTGCGTGACGGAAGGCGCAGGGCGCAGTCGCTGCTGGAAGAGATCGGCGAGGGGCGCCGGTGATCCAGACGTCCCTCCACGTGGGTCAAGGAGCCGCAAGTGACGGACGGGAGTCCAGCGCCGGCAGAACGCACGCCGAGCGTGCCGCGCAACGTGTGGGTGGTCACGCTGACCAGCTTCCTGACGGATGTTTCGTCGGAGATGCTGGCCAGCTTGTTGCCGTTGTTCCTGGCGAATGTGCTCGGGGCGCGCACGGCGGCGATCGGCCTGATCGAGGGCGTGGCGGAGACGACCGCCAGCCTGCTGAAGATGGCCTCGGGCTGGATGTCGGATCGCATGGGCCGGCGGAAGGAACTGGCGGTGCTGGGCTACGCGCTCTCGGCCTGCGCCAAGCCCTTCCTGTATGTGGCCAATTCGTGGGGAGGCGTGCTTGGCGTGCGCTTCGCCGATCGGGCGGGCAAGGGATTGCGCACGTCCCCGCGCGATGCGCTGGTGGCCGACAGCGTAGATCCGCGACGGCGCGGCCTGGCGTTCGGGCTGCATCGGGCCGGCGACACCGGCGGGGCTGTGATGGGGATCGGTATCGCCCTGCTTGTGCTTCGGTCGATGGAAGCCGAAGGGGGCGCGTTCGACCGCAATGCCTTTCAGCGCCTGGTGCTGCTCAGCCTGATCCCGGCATTCCTGGCGGTGCTCGTGCTGGCGGTCGGCGTGCGGGAAACGAGGCGGGCGCCCAAGGCAGCGAGCGATCTTGCTCCGCGCAAGGCGCCGCGCCTGGGACGGGAATTCCTGCTCTTCGTCGGGGTGATGGTCGTCTTCACCCTGGGCAATTCTTCCGACGCGTTCCTGATCCTGCGCGCCCAGGATGTCGGGCTGAGCGTGAGCTCGGTGCTGGGGATGATGCTGACCTTCAACCTGGTGTACGCCGGCGTGGCCACGCCGGCCGGCGCGCTGTCCGACCGGCTGGGACGCAAACGCTTGCTGCTCCTGGGCTGGTTGGTGTATGTCCTGACCTACCTGGGTTTCTCCCTGGCGAAGGCGGGTTGGCACGCGTGGCTGCTGATGCTGGCGTACGGCGCCTACTATGGTCTGACCGAAGGAGCGGCTAAAGCGTTCGTCGCCGATCTGGTGCCGCCAGACGCGCGCGGGGCTGCCTACGGGGTATTCAATGCCGCCATTGGGCTGACGGCGCTGCCGGCCAGCCTGGTGGCGGGGCTGCTGTGGCAGGGAGTAGGCCGCTGGCCGGGTTGGGGAGCCTCGGCGCCCTTTGCGTTCGGCGCGGGCATGGCGCTCCTGGCGACCGCTGCTGCTCGGTCTGCTGCCGCTGCGCCGGCAAGGGCAGGCAGCCTGACATGACCTTCCACGGAATCGTGCGGCGCATCCGGCGCCCGGTGAATCGCGAACAGGCCGGTTACCACCTGCAGCTGATGCTGCTCAGTTTCGCTGCCTCGGTTGGGGCGACCCGCCTGCTGCTCGATCTGACCGGCTACCCAAGCCTGAGCAGCGGCGAACTGCACATCGCTCACGTCTTGTGGGGTGGGCTGTTGCTGTTCGCTTCCGCCCTCCTGCCGGTGCTGTTCGCCAACCGCTGGGTGTACACCGCCGGAGCCATCGGGGCCGGGGTGGGCGCCGGCCTGTTCATGGATGAAGTCGGCAAGTTCATCACCCAGTCGAACGACTACTTCTACCCGGCAGCGGCGCCCATCATCTATGCCTTCTTCCTGCTGACGGTGTTGTTGTACGCGGAGGTCCGGCGGCCCAGGCCGCGCGACGCGCGGACCGAACTCTATCTGGCGCTCGAAGGACTGGAGGAGGTGCTCGACCGCGACCTGGAGGCGGTGGAACGCGATGCGTTGGAAACGCGGCTGCACCGCGTGATCGAGACAGCCGAGGACGCGGACATGGTCAGCCTGGCGCGCGAACTTCTGGACTACCTGCACTCGGATGCCGTCCTGGTGGCAGACGACTTGCCGGGGTGGTTCGAGCGGCTGGCGCGGCGCTGGAGCGCATGGCAGGCGCGTTGGCTGAGCCGCTCTCGATCGCGTGCCGCTCTGGCCGGTGGCCTGGCCGGGCTGGGCGCGCTGGGACTGTGGCGCAGCCTGCCGGCCTGGAGCGCGCTGAGCCAGCCGGACCGGGTGGCGGCACTGCTCTCGTCGCTGGTGGCTGCCGGGCGTATCGGCGGCCCGCGCGCCCTGGCTTTTTTCGAGGCGCGCCTGGTCCTGGAAGCGGTTGTCGGGTTGATGCTGGGGGCGGCGGCGCTGGCGTTGGTCTTTCGCCGCGAGGCCGACGGGGTGGCGCTAGGCGTCATGGGTCTGATGCTATCGCTGACCGTCATCGACCTGATGGTCTTCTACTTCGACCAGTTCTCCACCATCCTGCTGGCGGCCGTTCAGTTCACGCTGCTGATTGGCCTGCACGCCTACCGCCGGCGGTTCTTGCAGTCGCCGGCGCTGGGTGGACGCGGAGTAGCGCTCTCGGCTGATCTTCGGGCGCTCTCGTCCCGATACAGGACGGCGCCGGACCACGCGTGGTCCGGCGCCGTTACGCGATCGATGCAAGGCTTCTTCCTCGGCTGGTTCAGCCGGGTGTTCTCGAACCGGCCGTGCGTCCCTCCCGACAAGCTCGAGGCGACCATCGACAGGAACGCGCTCACGAAGCGCGGCCCGCTCGAGTGTATTGCTTCCAACATCGGCTCGTGGGTTGCCCGGGTCTTTCCGACCTGCCGGCCGTCAGTCCCTGTCTGCCTGGCATGGCCGGCTGCGGCAACCCGTTGTCCGGAGCCGGGGGACGGGACCGGCAGGGATCGTGGGGCGACCGATCATGGGGCGAGACCTGCGTGGGTACGGTGCGTGTCCGGGCCGGGGTTCCGGCACGCGTCAGTCGTGGGGCTCGAAGAGCTTCTCGCCGGCACGCACCGGCACGCTGAGCCGATTCTCGGCCGGGGTGATCGGGCACGACCACCGGGCGTTGTAAGCGCAGTACGGGTTGTAGGCCAGGTTGAAGTCGACGTGGAACCGACCGTCTCCCAATTCCTCGGGCTCCAGGTATCGCCCGGCGCCGTAGGTCTCCACCCCGGCGAGGGAGTCCACAAAAGGAAGGAAGGCGCCATAGTCGGCTTGATAGATCGTCAGGCTGGCGGCCTGGCCTTCGACTTCAAAGGCAAACCGACCGAGGCGCACGTAGGTGCGCACCTCGCCCGTCGTGGTCTGCATCTCGAGCGTCCGCTGCTCGGGGAACATCTCCAGGGTGACGACCAGGTCGAGCGCGGGATTGGGGGGAAAGTAGCGCAGGCCGGTGAAGCTTCGCTGCTGTTCGGGGGTCAGCGGGCTTTCCGGATCGAGGCGGAAGGATTCATCCTTCTCTTGGCGAAATCGCTCCAGGGTGTCCATGGTGCATCCTCCCGGCTGCTGGAGATTATCGCGCCGGGTGTGCGGCGCTCATCCGGCGCGATGCGTTTGCTCCGCCTCGGTGCGCATCCGGGAGGATATCGGAACCCGCCGATCTGCTGCCGCGCACGACTGGCCGCTGCGCCGAGCCTTCCAGTCGTGGCTGGCGGATGGATGCATGCAGGTCCCGGACAGTGTCTGCGATCCGGTGGACATGCGACGCTCACGCGATCCCGGGAGGGGAGGCCGATGGAAGCAGCGGAACAGTGGGAGTGGACGCCGCCTGCGTTCGCTGGTCGACGGCGGCATAGCCCGCAGAAACGGGCAAGGTTCCTTCGAGCGGGCGCCCGACAGGCACCCCATTTGCCGGGCCTGTCTGCACGTCCCCGGCAGGGCAAGGGAAATCCCGTTACACACCGGTTTGCGGACAAATGGGACCTTTATAGGCTTGACAGGTGGGTTCTCCGCCCCGATAGTGGGGCGTGAGACGCAACGGACGGAGGAGAACTACATGTATGGCGGACGATTGTCTTCAAGGACTGCGGTGGTCATCGGGCTGGCGGGGGTGCTGCTGTCGGGCTGCAATATGTCGGAGCCGTCGGTCGTTGGCACACTACCTCGCGTGGAACCGGACCTGACCGACTTGCAGCGGACCGAGCTGCCGGACGAATGTCTGGTGGGCAGCTGGACGGTGGAGACGGGGGACCTGGACCTCTTCCTGGTCAACATGGCCCCGGTGCCGGACCTGCACGTGACCGACGGCACGGTGTATGTCGATTTCACTTGGGATGGAAACTACGTCTACGCCTCGGATGGATTCACTCTTCGGATCGACCTGGGGCCAGAACGGTACCTTCTGGGGACGGCAACCTTCCGGACGTCCGGGACCTACTCCACGGAGGCGGGCAACGTCATCCTGCACGACAGCGGCACGATCAAGCAAGTCACGGAGTGGAAGGCGGTCAAGAACGGCGTGGGTGTCGTGGCACCCGGTGCAGGCCCGGAGATATCCCTGGTCCCGAACGGGCCCGTTCCTTATGAGTGCAACTCGGGAGAGCTGGTGCTCGATTGGGCTGGCCCCTACGGTGTGTCGCCGATGATCTTCACGAAACAGGCGCAATAGCCTACCTCGGCCGGCAGGACCCCCATGCACCGCGCTCGTCGCCGTGCACTTGCGTGTGCGGGTCAGGCCGTGGTCAAGGCGCTTTCGACCAGGTCGTGCCGTCAGGTGTGTCCTGCAGGCTGATGCCCAGGCCATCCAACCCGTCGCGAATGCGGTCCGAGAGCTCCCACTGTTTGGCGGCGCGCAGCGCATCGCGCAACTCGAACAGCAGCGCCACCAGATTCTCGGACGGGGTACTCGTGCGGTCATCCGTCTGCACCGATCGCGCCGCGAGCGCCAACAACGGGGCAAGGTCGGCGGGCGCGGTTTCGGAAAGAAGCCGAAGACCGAGAGCGACATCGCCGCGGGCCAGCAGATCGCGGGCACCGGCAACGCGCTGTTGAATGCTGTCCTGCAATGGAACGGCCGGCGCGGAAGCCGTGGGCACGCCGGGAGAAGAGGAGCGGAGTTCGTCGAGCGGGAACGTCTCCCCGTGGGAGTGTTTGCGCTCGAGATTCCGGTCAAGGAGCGTGACGCCTCCGCGGCCGCGCACCTCCACCGTCCCGGATTGCAGATCGAGCGTGCAAGCAGTGTGCTCGTCGATGCCGAGCGTGACGGCCCCGGACGGCAGCATGGCCCGCAGCCGCTCGAAGCGCTCCAGCCCCATGAAGCAGGCGCGCGTGTCGTGCGACCCGCCCTCGGCGTTGTCCCAGTGAGTGACGATCGCCAGGTTCAGGCCGTACGCCCCGAGCAGATCAAGCCCATCCAGCCAGTGCAGCGGCGCACCGACCTTGTAGATCTCATACACCGGCAGCACGTAGCGGCTGAGGGCAATGGCGGCGGATGAGGCCCACACCAGCTGCGCTCCTGCCTGCCAGCGCTCGACGACGGCCTCGAAGACCGGCGAGCCGCGCCAGTGCTGCACGGCGTAGCTCGGGCTGCCTGGCCCGGCCAGGATGTAGTTGGCACCCGAGACGGCCTGGAGCGCGGCGGCGATGGACTCGGGCGAGGCGGACGCACAACGATAGGAGGCGAGGGTAAACGGCAGCTCGAGCCGACGCTCGACGTACTCCCGGAATCGGGCGTGCACGGCCTCGAGCCCCAGTTCGAATCCGGCGGGGGTGTCCAGAAAGGTGGGACGGGCTGGCGCGGCGAGGCGGGCGAGCAGGTGGCGGTGCAAGCCGCGTCATCCCGGCCGAGGCTTCCCCCGACCCGATGAGCGTGAGCAGACCGGGCATGGGCTCCCTGTTCGACCCCTCGAGGTCAGTATACTCCCCGGCCTTGCGGCCCTTCGCACCCGCCCCGGCCGCCGATCTGCCTCCGACGGTCCGTTAACATGAATCTTGCGCCCCTCGATTACCATAACCAGAAGACGCAGACAATCTCCGTGCGCCGCGCCGTTCTGTCGAATCGGGCGCTGGCCGAGTGAGGGATATGAGCATGGGTAAGATCATCGGGATCGATCTGGGAACGACGAACAGCGTGGTGGCCGTGATGGAGGGTGGCGACCCGGCCGTGATCACCACGGCCGAGGGCGGCCGGCTGTGCCCTTCCGTCGTGGCCTTCGCCAAGAACGGGGAGCGCCTGGTGGGCCAGACGGCCAAGCGCCAGGCGGTGGTCAACTCCGAGAACACCGTCTACTCGATCAAGCGCTTCATGGGCCGCCGCTACGACGAGGTGGAGGCCGAGCGCAGCATGGTCTCCTACCCGGTGATCGCCGGCACGAGCGGCGACGCGCGGGTGAAGATCCCGGCGACGAACAAGGAATACACGCCGCAGGAGATCTCGGCCATGGTGCTGGCCAAGCTCAAGGCGGATGCCGAAGCCTACCTGGGTTCGCCGGTCACGCAGGCGGTCATCACCGTCCCGGCGTACTTCAACGACTCGCAGCGCCAGGCGACCAAGGACGCCGGCCGGATCGCCGGGCTGGAGGTGATGCGGATCATCAACGAGCCCACGGCGGCGGCGCTGGCCTACGGCCTGGACAAGAAGGAGAACGAGACCATCCTGGTCTTCGACCTGGGCGGCGGCACATTCGACGTCAGCCTGCTGGAAGTCGGGGACGGCATCGTCGAGGTCAAGGCGACCAACGGCGACACGCACCTGGGCGGTGACGACTGGGACCAGGCGATCCTGACCTGGGTGGCCGAAGAGTTCCAGCGCAGCGCCGGGATCGATCTGCGCAAGGATCGGCAGGCACTGCAGCGGCTGCGCGAGGCGGCCGAGAAGGCCAAGATCGAGCTCTCGACGCTGTCGGAGACCGAGGTCAACCTGCCCTTCATCACCGCCGACGCCAGCGGCCCGAAGCACCTGCAGATGAAGCTGACCCGGGCGAAGTTCGAGCAGTTGACCGATGCTCTGCTGGCCCGCGTGCGTAAGCCGTTCGAGGCGGTGCTGCGCGACGCCAAGATGAGCGCGGCGCAGATGGACGAGGTGGTGCTGGTGGGCGGCGCCACGCGCATGCCGATGGTGCAGGAGCTGGTGCGCTCGATGACGGGCAAGGAGCCTCACAAGGGCGTCAACCCGGACGAGGTCGTGGCCATTGGCGCCGCCATCCAGGGCGGGGTGTTGGCCGGCGACGTCAAGGACGTGCTGCTGCTGGACGTGACGCCCCTTTCGCTGGGGGTGGAGACGCTGGGCAGCGTGATGACGACGCTGATCACGCGCAACACGACCATCCCGGTGAAGAAGAGCGAAGTGTTCTCGACGGCCGAGGACAGCCAGACGGCGGTCGATATCCATGTCCTGCAGGGCGAGCGCCCGATGGCGGGCGACAACATGACCCTCGGCCGCTTCCGGCTGGAGGGGATCCCGCCGGCGCCGCGCGGGATGCCGCAGATCGAGGTGGCGTTCGACATCGACGCCAACGGCATTCTGAACGTGACGGCGCGCGACAAGGCCACCGGGCGTGAGCAGAAGGTGACCATCACCGCCTCGACCAACCTGGCCAAGAACGACGTCGAGCGCATGGTGCAGGAAGCCAAGCGCCACGAGGCGGACGACCGCAAGCGCAAGGAGCTGGCCGACGCCCGCAACCAGGGCGACACGCTCGCCTACCAGGCCGAGAAGGCCCTGCGCGACCTGGGCGACAAGGTCCCGGCCCCGGATCGGCAGAAGATCGAGACCAAGGTGGCCGAACTGCGCGAGGCCCTCAAGGCCGACGACGTGACGCTGATCAAGCGCCTGACCGAAGAAGTGCAGCAGGCCTCCTATGCCCTCAGCCAGCAGATGTACGCCCAGCAGGGCGACGGACCAACGCCGCCTGCCGCGGGCGGGCCGAGCGGGGACAACCCGCAGGGTGAGGTGATCGAAGGCGAATTCCGCGAGGCCTAACCCACGCGCACATCAAGACCATGACGAACCCCGGCGCCTGCACGGCCGGGGTTCGTTTGTTGTCGGCATCGTCGCACGGTCGGGGGCGCACATGCCGCCCGCGATCCCGCCGCTGGGCGCCTGGGCGTGTCATCTGGCAGCCACTTTCCGGGCGGGCTATAATGAATCCCCGGAGCAGCGTGGTTCAATCCGTCCTCCCGGGGAGGTGGAACCCGTGGCGAGCCCCACCGAGCTTCCTCACTTCGCGTACTTTGAAGGCAAGATCGTCCCGTATTCCGAAGCCAAGGTTGGGGTGGCGACGCACGCCCTGAACTACGGCACCGGGGCGTTCGGCGGCCTGCGCGGCTACTGGAACCAGGAACAAGAGCAGCTGTACATCTTCCGGCCGCGCGATCACTTCGTCCGGCTGCTGAACTCGGCCAAGATGCTGTGCTGCAACCTCGACCTGACGCCGGAGGCGCTCGTCGATCTGTCGCTGCAGGTCGTGCGCGCCGAAGGCTATCGGCGCGACTGCTACGTTCGTCCGCTGATCTACAAGGCGTCCGAAGTCATCGGGGTACGGCTGCACGACCTGCGCGACGCGGTGACGATCTACTCGGTGCCGTTCTCGAAGTACATCGAGCGCGACGACGATGCGCATGTGACCTTCTCCTCCTGGCGCCGCGTCGACGACAACGCCATTCCCGCCCGGGGCAAGATCATCGGGGCCTATGTCAACTCGGCGTTCATCAAGACGGATGCGGCCCGCTCGGGCTTCGATGAGGTCCTGGTGTTGACGCAGGAGGGGCACGTCTCGGAGGCCAGCGCCATGAACATCTTCATGGTGCGGGACGGAAGGCTGATCACCCCGCCGGTCACCGAGAACATCCTGGAGGGGATCACGCGGCGCTCGATCATGGAGCTCGCCCGGGAGGAGCTTGGTCTGGAGGTCGTCGAGCGGCCGATCGACCGGACCGAGGTCTTCGTGTGTGACGAGTTCTTCCTCGCCGGCACGGCGGCGCAGGTGACGGCGGTGACGCAGGCCGACCGGCGAGCGATCGGGGCGGGGGTGATGGGCCCGATCACCTCCCGGCTGCGCCTGCTGTTCGATGATCTGTTGCGCGGCCGCGTGCCGAAATACCGGCACTGGATCGAACCCGTGTATGTCGAAGTCGCCGCGCCGGCCAAGTAACGGACATCCCTGAAGGAGGAAGAGCGGGGGCGCCCTTCGGCGCCCCCGTGTTGTGCGCCATGCGCTTCCAACCACCTCGCCTGCTGGGTGCGCTGCTCGGGCTTGTGCTCCTGACGCTGACCGCCGCGGCGGCGGCGCTGGGTGTGATTCGACTCGGCAGCATCGGCTTCTCGGCCTGGATCGCGGCGTGGATCGCGCTGCCCTTGTTGGGGGTCCCGGCGGCGTTGGTGATCCCTACCGACTGTTCGGGTTACTCTCGGCCAGCTACCATCTTGATCGGGATGAATTCCGGCTGCGCTGGGGCCTGGCGATCGAGCACGTTCCGCTCTCGGAGGTGCTGGAGGTCAGGATTCCGGAGCCGGGAGAGGCGCACCTGACCCCGGGGCGCGGCATCTGGTGGCCGGGGTGCCTGATCGGACACCGATCGGTGGAGGGCCTGGGTCTGGTGGAATTCTTCGCCACGACCGGCCCCGATGGCATGCTGCTCCTGCAGTTGGAGGATCGATGGCTGGCTGTCTCGCCTGCGGATCGCGACGGCTTCCGTCAGGCGTACATCGATGTCGGTGCGCATGGGATCGCTCGAACGTATCGCCGCCCTGCGGCTGCGCCCCGACTTCCTCTTCAACCGCGTCTGGTCCGACCGTTGGGCACGCGGGTTGGTGCTGGCAGGCCTGACGCTGTGCGTGCTGCTCCTCGGGTTCCTGGCCTTCCAGGCGTCGGTGTTGCCGGCGCAGGTGCCATTCGGGTTCGACCCGTACGGGGTGCCGGAGGCTCTGGTCTCCCCCACGCGCTTGCTGCTCCTGCCGTTGATCGCCGGGCTGTGCTGGCTGGCCGATCTGGTCATCGGCTTGTGGTTGTACCGCAACGACGACCAGCGGCTGCTGGCGTACGGCCTGTGGACAACGGCGGTGCTGGTCGCCGGGTTGTTATGGGGCGCGAGCTTCCAAATCCTGGCGGCGGCGGGCTAACCAGGATGGGTGCGTTGAGGCAAGCCGGGCATGCATCGCGGGCTGCGTGGATACGCGTCCCGGCTCGCGACGGCGCGGCTGTTGATTCGAGCGGGGCGCAGTGGCTGCCGGTGCGTCGATGCTGCTGAACCCCTGGCAGCTGGCCGGTGGTTTCCTGCTGGCGCTCCTCGTGGCGGTCGGGGCGCAGGCCGCGGGTTCCCTTTCTCGGAGCGGAGCGATCGCCGCCATGGCGGTTGGCACGCTGACGTTCGGCGTCGGCGGCCCGCTCCCGGCCGTGCTGCTGCTGCTGTTCTTCCTTTCTTCGAGTGCCTTGTCCCGGGTGGGCGGAGCGCAGAAGAAGCGCGTGGCGACGGCCTTCGCCAAAGGCGGCCGCCGGGATCACGGGCAGGTGCTCGCCAACGGCGGGCTGGCCGCGCTCCTGTCCGTTGGATACGGTTTGACGGGAGACTCTCTGTGGCTTGCCGGCCTGGGGGGTGCACTGGCGGCGGTCAATGCGGATACCTGGGCGACCGAGTTGGGCGTGCTCGCCCGGCAGTCGCCGCGGTTGATCACCTCGGGCCTGCGCGTGGAGCCGGGCACCTCGGGTGCGATCAGCGGGACGGGCCTGCTGGCCGCGCTCGGCGGCGCATTGCTGATCGGCACGCCGTTGGCGATCGCCGGGATGCCGACGTTGACGTTGGCAGCGGCCCTGGGCGGAATCGCCGGGTCGCTGTTCGACAGCTTGCTCGGCGCGACCGTGCAGGCGATCTACACCTGCCCGACGTGCGCCAAAGAGACCGAGCGTCATCCGCGGCACACTTGCGGCACGCCGACGCTCCGGCTGCGCGGCTGGCGCTGGCTCGACAACGACGGCGTCAACTTCGGCGCCTCTCTGGCCGGCGCCCTCGTGACGGCCGGGGTGTGGAGTGCGATCGGTATCCTGGTCTGACCCTTCGCTCGGAATAGGAGGTGAGTGGCAGAAGACACCCGGGACGACATCCGGCGGCTGCTCAAGGAGTTCGGGGTGCGCGCCGACGGGGCGATCGTCACCCACCTGGCGCAGGCGGCGGGGACGCAGGCGCTGCATCTGCGCTGCACGCTGGTGGACCTGACCGATTACGGTGACGGAGCGCCTCCCCGGCCCCTACAGCTCGAGGTCGAGGGGACCATTCGGCGGTAGCTCCGAACGCCGGCGCCTGCCCACACGGCCGGCTTCGCGTGTGAGAGCCCCTCCGGCCTGGGCTAGAATTGGGCTGTCGGCAAGCATTCGCGCCGGCCGGGCGGAGGGTCACGCATGGCCTACGAAGACGTCCTCGCCGTGATCCTGGGGGGCGGCCGCGGCACACGCCTGTGGCCGCTGACCAAGTTCCGCGCCAAGCCGGCCGTGCCGATCGCCGGGAAGTACCGGCTGATCGACATCCCGGTCAGCAACTGCTTGAACTCCGGCATTCATCAGATCTCGATCCTGACCCAGTTCAATTCGGTCTCCCTGCACCGGCACATCGCCCGCACCTACAACTTCAATTCCTTCCACCCGGGCTGGGTGCAAGTGCTGGCGGCGGTGCAGACCTTCACCAGCGAGGACTGGTATCAGGGAACGGCTGACGCCGTTCGCAAGCAGTTGTTCGAGATCGAGGTCACCGGCGCACGGGATGTGCTGATCCTGGCCGGCGACCACCTGTATCGGATGGACTACGCGCATCTGTTGGATGTCCACCGCGCCGAGCAGGCGGATGTAACCGTCGCCGTACAGCCGGTGGCGGCCGAGGACGCGGAGCGCTTCGGGATCCTCAAGCTGGGGGCGGACGGGCGCATCCGCTCGTTCGTCGAGAAGCCGCAGACGCCGCAAGCCCTGCAGGGATTTGTCAGCCGCGACGACCCCGCCAAACCGTACGTCGGTTCGATGGGTATCTACATCTTCCGGGCCGAGGTGCTGTCGGAGCTGATGGCCGGTCCGTACACCGACTTCGGCGGCGACGTGATCCCGGCTGCCATCCAATCGCATCGCGTGTTCGGCTTTCCCTTCGACGGCTACTGGGCGGACATCGGGACGATCCGGGCGTTCTATGACGCCAACCTGGCCCTGGCGCAGCCCCATCCGCTGTTCAGTTTCGAAGACGTCTCGGGCCCGGTCTTCACCCGGCCGCGCTTCCTGCCCGGCTCGCGCATCTACGACGTCAAGCTCGACCGTGTGCTCCTGGCCGACGGCTGCGTGGTGCAGGGGGCCGAGATTCGTTCGTCGGTCGTCGGGCTGCGCAGCCAGATCGGGGACGACGTCGTGATCCGCGACACGGTGCTGATGGGCGCCGACTACTACGAGGGCCAGGGGGCGGGCCGGCCGGGCAACACGCCGCCGATGGGGATCGGCCGCGGCTGTCGGATCGAGGGGGCGATCATCGACAAGAACGCCCGCATCGGCGAGAACGTCCGCATCGAGCCCTTCCCGCGCGGCGTCGACCTGGACGACGAGAATTGGACGGTGCGCGACGGCATCGTCGTGATCCCGAAGGACGCCGTGCTGCCAGCGGGCTCGGTCATCGCCCCCTGATCGGCCGGAAACCGACGCCCAGGGCACCACCCGACGCAGCCGCAAGGCTGCGCCTTGCGCCCGGTACGCCTGCCCCGAACGGTCCATGGAAAGGGACTGACACGCCCCCGCCCGGCCCGTCTGGTATGGTATGATTGAGCAGTTCTTCATAGGTTGATTCTATGGTGAAGCGCAGCCCGGCGCCCCTCGATGCCCATACGGCGGCCCATGTGGCCGAGCTCTTCCGCGCCTTCAGCGACGGCAGCCGGGTGCAGATCGTCACGGCCCTGATGGAGGGCGAACGCAACGTGCGCACGCTGGCCAGCCTGGTGGGGGTAAGCGAGTCGGCTGTCTCCCATCATCTGCGCGGCCTGCGGCAGATGCGCCTGGTCGAAGCACGCCGAAGCGGGCGCGAGGTGTTCTACAGGATGTCCGACCCCCATATCGTGGCCCTGGTTCGCCAGGGGGTGGCGCATGCCCTCGAGGACTGACGGGCATGAGCTCCGGCGCACCGGCCGGCTCCTGATCGGCTTGTGTGCCCTGGCCCTGGCATTGCAGGGCATCGCCATGCTGGTGGTGGACCTGCCCGGGTGCATCGAAGCCGGCGATGGCGCACGTCGTCGCACGTCCATGTCGCCGATGATCACCCGGAAGGACCGCGCGACTTGCTGACGCTGCCGGCACTTGTCTGGGCAGACCCGCTTCTGCACACGTGCCTTCCGGGTTCCCCCACCCCGACGTCTTCTCCCGTCTTCGCACTTCTCCAACCTCCACGCTCCGCCTGACGCCACCGTCCAAAGACCGCCTGAGGCCTGGGACACGATCCCTCGTGAATCCCGGGGCGACGGTTGGAATGGACCCGGACGGCCGCGAGCTGCGCCCGACGAAAGGGGCGCATCGGCGACGGAAAACTCACGGGAGGAAAACGGATGTCAGAGCAGGAGGAGCAGTCCTCATCGGACCGTCGAGCAGGAACGGTTCGGATGGCGGCAGGGAACTCGGAACTCGAGCCGGGAACGTTTGACGGTGAGGCAGGCGGACCGGGAGAAAGGCAAGTCGGCGCTGCACTCGGAAGGCAACTCGCACCGGGGCGCCTCGGCACTCTCGGACATCATCCTGGGAGGCCAGGACGGCCTGGTGAATGTCCTGGGCGTCGTCCTCGGTGTGGCGGCCGCCACCCAGGACACGCGCATCGTCCTGGTGGCGGGCCTGGCGGCGACCTTCGCCGAATCGGTTTCGATGGGCGCCGTGGCGTACACCTCCACGCTGGCTGACGCCGACGTGTTCGAGAGCGAGCGGTCGCGGGAGTACCGCCACATCGAACGCCATCCGCACCTGGAGCGGGCCGAGGTCCGCGAGATCTACCAGCGTAAGGGGTTCAGCGGCGACCTGCTGGAGCAGATCGTCGAGACGATCACGGCCAATCCGGATGTCTGGGTGGCGGTGATGATGGCGGAGGAACACCAACTGGAGCCGGTGGACCGGAGGGTGGCATTCCGCGCGGCGTGGGTCGTAGGGGTTGCGGCGATCGTCGGATCGCTCGTCCCACTGGTGCCGTTCCTCATCTTCCCGATCGGGCCGAGCATCATCCTGTCGATCGTGGCGACTGCCCTGGTGCTTTTCGGGGTCGGCGCGGCCAAGGGGCGCCTGACGGTCGGCCGTCCCCTGCGCAATGGGCTTGAGATGGCGGCGATCGGGACGATCAGCGCCATGGTGGGCTTCGCGATCGGCGCGCTGCTGAAGGTGCCTCCGACTCCGTGACGCGCATCGATGAGGAGCGAAGCGGCGTCGGATTCAGCCATCGCCCGATCCGGGTCTGGATGAGCGCCGGCACGCCCCACCCGGGGAGGGCGTACGTGGCCCTCAGAGGATCGACACGCCAGGCACCAGGCCGTAACTGGGGGGATTCGCCGACCACACGAACCAGGTCAGGTAGACCAGGACGCCAAGCAGTGTGGCCAGCATGTACAGGCTGTACGAGATGCGCATGAACAGACGGTAGTTCGAGAATCGCAGCGGCTTGGGAACCAGGCCGTTGGCGCGCAGCACGACAAAAACGCCCAGGAGCAGCCCCGAGGCGCCGATCAGGCCGTGAATGGCCGAGAGGGCGTAGAACGGCTCGCCTGCCCTGGAGGGGATCCCGGGTGCGACAAAATCGCGAAACGGCAGGATCATCATCCAGCCGACCAGGCTGGCGTTCAGCACCGCGGCACTCGTCTGCACCCAGCGGTGAGCCGTAACCTGCTTGCGCCGGATCAGCCAGACGCCCAGGGTAAACAACCCGGAGCTGAGCAGAATCAACACCAGCGTCATGTCGGCTGCCCAGTTGGCGTTCGTCCCCAGGAAGCCGGGTTGATGCAGGAACTCGTCCATGTTGCCTCCCCGTCCCTCGTCCACCCGAAGAGAGGATGATAGCGCAGGACGCCCCGGGCAGCCAAGGAAGCGCGTGCCCGAGAGGAACATGTCGTTCGGGCAGGCGATGGGACGGCCGAGGCGCGATTCACACGCTCAGGCGCAAGGGTAGGCCGTCGCGGGAGATGGTTGAGATGCCGTCACGCATCGGGCGCCCGTACGGGCGCCCGATGGGACTCCAGGTCCGAGCAGGCCTCTCACGCAGGAGTGACGGCCGCCTTGGGTTTGACCAGCAGCATACAGACAATGGACCCGGCCATGAAGATGGCACTGAAGAACCAGATCGACGCCGGGCCGGTCAGGTCGATCAACTGGCCGCCGAGGATCGGCCCGGTGATCGCCGCCGCCGACGAGGCGAAGTAGTACAGCCCGGTGTAGGCGCCGATGCTCTTCTGCCCGGACAGGTCGTAGATCATCGGCAGCGAGTTGATGTTGACCAGCGCCCAGAAGCCGCCCATCACCGCCAGAACGACGAGCAGAAGCGTGGGATTGCGCACGAAGGCGCCGACCATGAGCCCGAGCAGCATGCCGATCAGCCCGGTCAGGATCGTCGGCTTGCGGCCGACGCGTGTGGCGATCAACCCGCTGGGGATGGCGAACACGATCAACGCCGCGGCGAAGGCGGTCAGCATCTGCGTTCCGCTGCCGACCGAAACGCCCAGGACGCTGCGGGCGTAGATGGTGAAGAAGGCCTCCATGGCATTCCAGCCGACGAACCAGGCGAAGATGGCGGCCAGCAGGTACAGGCCGCTGACGTCCGGGCCGGTGGCCACCTGACGAATCGCGTCGCGCAGTCCGGGGCTCACCTCGCCGGACACGGCGGCCGGCGCAGCCGGCTCGCGGACCGCCAACAGGACGACCAGGATGGCGACCAGCATCACCCCGGCGCCGACGATGAAGGGCAAAGGGACACCAAGTCTTGTACAGGGCGCCGCCGCCGAACAGCGCCACCGCGCCGCCCAGCCCGCCCATCAGGTTGATGACGCCGTTGGCCTTGCTGCGCTCCCCGGGGAGGAAGAGGTCGCCCAGGTAGGCGACGGTCGGGGAGCGGAAGATCGCCATGCCGACGTTGGTGCCCAGGATGGCCAGGGCGATCAGGAGGAAGTTCTCGCGGACGAACGGGACGAGGATGAAGAAGACCGCCGCCAGCGGGGCGCCCAACATCAGGAAGGGCTTGCGCCGCCCGAAGCGCGAGCGCGTCCGATCGGACAGGCTTCCGATCCAGGGCTGGACGAACATGTTGATGATGTTGTCCCAGGTGAGAATGAAGCCGGTCACCAGGGCCGAAAGGCCGAGGTCTTCGAGCATGGGCGGGATCAGGCTGTTGAACAGCGGCCACAGGATGCTGATGCCGAAGAAGCCGAAGCCGAGCAGGAAGGTCCGGCCCCACGGGAAACGCGGCGTCATGCTCCACCTCCTGTCGAAGGGTCCGGCCATTGTAGGCGTCGGCCGGGAGGATGCAATCGTTCGCACCCGGTCGGAGCGGCCAAGACGGGGGTCCAGGAGTGCGCCGATGGGGGGTCGATTGCGGAATAGTCAAGGTGGACATTGACGGGGGGGAGAACCTGACGTATCATGTCTTAATGCTTCTGGTTGGCCACGCTTCTGGGACCCCTCAGGCGTGGCCGTTCCCATCGGTACAGACACAAGGGAGGTGAGGGCCCGCGTGATCCTGGCCGGATCGTCAGCCGTTTTTCCTACGACAACTCAGGAGGAGAATTTGTGTCACGCCGAACGCTAACTTCTGCACTAGGCTTGCTGGTGCTGGCGAGCATGGTCCTGGCAGGTTGTGCTCAGGCCACGCCCACCGAAGCACCGCCGGTCGCCACCGAGGCGCCGCCGGCTCCGCCGACCGACGTGCGCCGCATCCTTCGAGCGCCGGCGACTGTGCGCCCAACTGCGACTACGGGGGCAGTCGGAATCAAGGCGGTCGATCGTCTCACGGTCGAGTTCACGATCTGTGTGCCCGACCCGGCGTTTCTGTCAGAAGATCGCCTTCAGCCTGTTCGCGATCTACCCGCAGGAGTGGCTGGCGAGCTACCGTGACAGCCGCCGGACGCGCCTCGACAGCCCAGTCGGCACCGGCCCGTACACGGTCACCGAGTGGATGCGCGGCGAGAGCATCACCTTCACGAGAGTTCCCCGACTACTGGGGCGAGCCGGCCTCGACCGACACACTCGTCTTCCGCTGGACCTCCGAGGCCGCCGCCCGCCTGCTGGAGCTGCAGTCCGGGACGGTCGACGGGATCGACAACGTCGGCCCGGACGACTTCGCAGTCGATCGACGCCGACTCCGACCCTGCAGCTGATGGTCCGCCCGGCGTTGAACGTGTTCTACATCGGCATGACCAACACCTTCGCGCCGTTCGACATCAGGAAGTGCGCCAGGCGGTGGCGATGGGCATCGATCGCCAGCGGATCGTCGACACCTTCTACCCGGCCGGATCCGAGGTGGCGACGCACTTCACGCCGTGCGCCATCCCGAACGGCTGCGTCGGGGACGCGTGGTATGACCTTCGACCCGGCCGCGGCCAAGGCGCTGCTGGCGAACGCCGGCTTCCCGGACGGCTTCAAGACGAAGCTGTTACTACCGCGATGTCGTCCGCGGCTACCTGCCGGAGGTCGCTCGGGTGGCCGAAGAGATCCAGGCCCAGCTCAAGGCTAACCTGAACATCGACGCCGAGATCGTGAAGTCATGGAATCGGGCGCCTTCATCGAGGCGGCCAGCGCCGGCACCTGGACGGCTTCCACCTGCTCGGGTTGGGGCGCCGACTACCCGCACGTCACCAACTTCCTGGACTTCCACTTCGGCGGGACCAGGAAGCAGTTCGGCGACGCCGTACCCTGAGATCTATGAGAAGCTTGGCCGCGGGCGGCCCAGATCGCCGATCCCGCGGAAGCCGAGGCCGCTCTACGCCGCCGCCAACAACGCCATCCGTGACCTGGTGCCGATGGTCCCGATGGCGCACGGTGGTTCGGGCGTTGCCTACCGTGCCGACGTCACCGGCGCGCACGCCAGCCCGCTGACGAACGAGATACTTCACCGTGACCGAACCGGGCGAGGGCGCGACACGTTCGTCTGGATGCAGAACGCCGAGCCGATCAGCCTGTTCTGCGCGGATGAGACCGACGGCGAGTCGCTGCGCGCCTGCGAGCAGTTCGCCCAGGCTCTGTACACCTACGAAGTCAACGGCACGGCCGTTGAACCGGCGCTGGCCGAGGTGTGCGCACCGAATGCGACGACCTGACGGTGTGGACGTGCACGCTGCGCCAGGGCGTGAAGTTCCACGACGGCACCGACTTCGACGCCAACGACGTCGTGGCCACCTTCACGATGGGCCTGGACGCACCAGCCCGCTCCACGTCGGCAACACGAACGCCTGCGAGTACTCGGATCACTCTGTGGGGGCCTGATGAACGTCACCTGCCGGAGTAACGCAGGTTCAGTGCGTGGCCTGGCGCGTTCGATCACGCACGCGGGATGGGCCGCAAGCAAGGGCCATCCCGCGTCCGCTGCTTGCCCGTAGACGGACTGTAGAATCGGCCATGCTCCAGTACACGTCCGACGGCTGCTGTCGTCGATCCCGGTGCTGCTCGGGATCCTGTCTGGTCACCTTCGCCCTGGCGCGCATGATCCCCGGGCGATCCGTGCACGGCCATCCTGGGCGAGAAGGCCACGCCGGAGGTGTGCGAGCGCTTCATCCGCGAGCGCGGCCTCGACCGGCCGATCTACGTCCAGTTCGTGATCTACATGGCGGACGTGCGTGCAAGGGGACTTCGGCAACTCCATCCGCTTCAGTCGCCCGGTGTCGCTGATCCTGGTCGAGCGGCTGCCGATGACGATCGAGCTCAGCCTGGCGGCGTTGACGCTGGCGGTGATCGTCGGCATCCCGCTCGGCATGCTCTCGGCCATGAAACACAACACCACCACCGATGTGGTGACGATGGTCGGCGCCAATATCGGCGTTTCGATGCCGGTCTTCTGGCTCGGGCTGATGCTGGCCTATTTCTTCGCCCTGGTGCTTAAAGGACACGCCGTTCTGGCTGCCGCCTTCCGGCCGGCTGACGGCCGGGATCAGTTCGGTGCCGTTCTACGAAGTCTTCGGCTGGGGGGTCGACCCGGAGACCGGGACGTTCAAGCTGCTGAACTTCTTCTCCAATCTGTATGTCTTCAACTCGATCATCACCGCCGACTGGAAGGTGCTCGGCGATACGCTCAAGCACCTGATCCTGCCGTCGGTGGCGCTCAGCACGATCCCCATGGCGATCATCGCCCGCATGACACGCTCCAGCCTGCTGGAGGTGCTGGGGCGCGAGTACATCCGCGCCGCCAAGGCCAAGGGCGTGCCGTACCGCACGGTGATCATGAAACACGCGCTGCGCAACGCGCTGCTGCCGGTGGTGACGATCATCGGCCTGTCCCTGGGCGGCCTGCTCGGCGGGGCGGTGCTCACCGAGACGATCTTCGGCCTGTCCGGAGTCGGGCGGGCGCTGTTCGAGGCCATCACCGCCCGCGACTACCCGATCATCCAGGCCTTCACGCTGGTGGTGGCATTCGGCTACGTGATGGTGAATCTGATCGTGGACCTGAGCTATACGCTGCTCGACCCGCGGGTGAGACTGCAGTGAGGACACAAGCATGACGGCCAGCGACCGCGTGGTCACCGAAGGCCTGCGGCTGGACGCCGAGGCCCTGGGGGGCAAACCCACCAGCCTGTGGCGCACGACGTTCCGCCGCTTGTTCCAGCGGCGCTCGGCGGTCGTCGGCTTGGCCATTCTCGGCATCCTGGTGGCGACCGCCATCTTGGCCCCGCTCATCGCCCCGTTTGAGCCGGATCAGGTGCTGATCGGGATTCGAGGAAGGAGTCAAGAAGCGGTCCGGCCCGTGCATCCATCTCCTGGGATGCCCGAAGGACCAGCCGGAGCACATCCTGGGCGTGGATGGCAACGTGCGCGACTTACTTCAGCCGGATGATCTTTGGGTCGCGCTTCTCGCTGATCATCGGCTTCACCACAGTCGGGTTCGCCATCGTCATCGGGACGACGCTGGGCGCGTTGGCCGGTTACCTGGGCGGCTGGGTGGACAACGTCATCATGCGCGTGATGGACGTGCTGCTGGCGTTCCCGTCGCTGCTGTTGGCGATTGCCATCGTGTCCGTGCTGGGACCCGGTCTGATCAACGCGCTTGCTGGCGATCGGCATCGTCACCATTCCGGCCTACGCCCGGGTGATGCGCGCCAGCGTGCTGTCGGTGAAAGAGACCAACTTCGTGGCGGCATCCAAAGCCCTGGGCGCCGGCACGGCCCGCATCCTGCTGGTCTCGGTGCTGCCCAACGCCGTCACGCCGCTGATCGTGCTCGGGACGCTGGAGGTGGCCTCGGCCATCCTGAGCGCCGCGGCGCTCTCGTTCCTGGGGTTAGGCGCGCAGCCGCCGACGCCGGAATGGGGCTCGATGCTCAGCACCGAGCGCAACCAGGTCTTCACGGCGCCGCATCTGGTGTTCTTCCCCGGCCTGGCGATCACGTTGACCGTGCTCGGGTTCAACCTGCTCGGCGACGGCCTGCGAGACGCGCTCGACCCGCGCCTCGGGCGCGGGACCAAGGTCGAGGTCGTTTAGCCATACCGACCTCGGAAGTCCGTCGGGGCTTCCGAGGTCGGTGATCGCTCCCATGGCTGCCGCGCCGCCTCGAGTCTCCGTTCTGATCCCCTGCCACAACGCCTGCGCCACGCTCGACGAGGCGGTCAACTCCATCCTGCAACAATCGCTGGTCGACCTGGAGATCGTGGCCGTCGACGACGGCTCGGAAGACGGCACGGCCGCGCGGCTGGATCACTGGGCGGAGCGAGAACTCGCGGATGCGTGTCCTGCACCACCCACACCGGGGACTGATCGAATCCCTCAACGCCGGATTGGCCGAATGCCGGGCTCCCCTGATCGCACGCATGGATGCCGACGATCGATCTCACCCCGAGCGACTGGAGGCACAAGCGGCGCTGCTGGCTGAGCAGCCGGACCTGGCGGCGGTCGGCTGTCTGGTGGAGGCGTTTCCGCCGCAGGAGGTTGGCCCCGGGCTGACGCTGTACCTCGAATGGCAGAACAGCCTGATCACCCCGGAGGCCATCGGCCGCGAGATCTATGTCGAGAGCCCGCTCGTTCACCCGTCGGTGATGATGAGGTCCGAGTGGATCCGGCGCGTCGGGGGGTATCAGGACCGCGGCTGGCCAGAAGACTACGACCTGTGGCTCAGGCTGCACGCGGCCGGAGGGCGATTCGCCAAGGTCCCGCAGACGCTGTTCGCCTGGCGCGAGCATGCCGGCCGGCTGACGCACGGCGACCCGCGCTACGCGATCGACCGCTTCCTGAGCGCCAAGGTCTTCTACCTGTCGCAGGGCCCGCTGCACGGGAGACAGTCGGTGATCGTGTGGGGCGCCGGCATCGTGGGCAAGCGGCTCTCGCGCCTGCTGCTGGCCGAAGGCCTGCCGCTGGTGGCGTTCGTAGACATCGATCCGGCCAAGATCGGTCGCACGCGGCGCGGGCTTCCCGTCATGGGTCCGGCTGAGTTTCCGGTTTGGTGGAAGCGAAGCCCGCAGCCAGTTCTGCTCGCTGCTGTGGGCGCGCGCGGGGCGCGCGCTCTCGTTCGAGAGCAGATCAACGATCTGGGGTTGGTCGAAGGCGTGGATTGGTGGGCGGTCGCCTAACGGCCTGACGGACCGCTTCCGGCGTCGGCCGAAAGCCAGAGCCGCAGGCGGGCGCACAGGGCATCGATCTCCGCCGCCCCGCCGCGCGGCGCCTGCGGCCATTCGTCGACCCGTGGGCCGCGGAACTCCTCGGGCGCCCCGGGATAACGCGCCACGACATGCACGTGGACATGCGGGACCGCATCCCCCAGCACGAAGGCGTAGACGTGATCCGCCCCTTCGGTGGCAACGAGGGCGCGGCTCAAGCGCGCCGTCCACAGGCCGAGCGCCTGCGCTTCCTCATCCGTCAGCCCTTCCAGGCCCGGGACATGCCGCTTCGGCTCGGCCATCAAGTATCCGAGGTAGGCGGTCGTCTGCCCGGGGCGGATCTGTGCGTGGCCGACGGAGATCAGATCATCTTCGAGGATCGTCCCGCCCGGCACGACGATTTGGCCGCGGTGTTTCCGGCAGATGAAGCAGTCGGAAGCGGCGCTGGTCTCCATCGGCAGCCGGCCTCCGCGGCCTACTCGATCAACAGGAAGGCATAGCGGTTCATCGGCGCCGTGACGTCGGTGAGCACCTCGATCGGATACCCAACCTGACGCACGGTGGCGAACACGTCCACCGCCATGCTCTCCGGCGACGGGCGGGAGAGGGCGGGCTCCTTGCACTCCGCACGCTGCGGGACACACTCCGCGCACAGGTGGCACGAGTCCATGAAGAGCACAAAGGCCTTGGGGTAGCCGGCCAGGAAGGCCTGGCGTTCGACGGCGGCCAGGGCCCGGTTGGTGCGGGCGCTCCAGGTGCGCCGGGCTGCGGCATCCGGGGCAACCTGCTCGAAGTGAATGGCGAGGGCGCGCTGGTACTCGCCGAAGAACTGGCGGCAGTCCTCGACGCTCAGTGTGTTCGGCGGGCAGGAGGCCGCCCGACCGTAATGGGGGCAGCCGAACTGGCATTTCATCCGCACCCATTGCGAGACGACGATCTGGCCCGGGTCGAGCCACCGGTAATCCGGGAACGGGTGCCGGGCAAGGATCGAACTCGACGGAGGGGCGGTCGCCCATTTCGTTCTCCTCCAGGTGGGAAGACGTCTATTTGAAGAGCAGCAGGAGCATCTGCACCGGCGTGCGTGCCCGGATGCTGTGGGTCAGCTTGGCCTGCATGTGCACCCACGTTCCGGGCCCGGCCTTCTGGTCTTCGCCGCCGAGCGTCAGATCGGCCTCGCCGCGCAGGAAGTGCAGAATGGCCGGGTGGGAGGCGGTGTGCTCGCTCAGCTCCTGCCCGGGAGCGAAGGCGAACAGGATCGCCTTCATCTGGTCGTCCTCGAAATAGGTGCGGCTGAGGATGCTGTCGCCGGGAATCTCCGGCGTCTCGCGTGCCAGATCCTGAATCAAGACGTACGGCTGCATCTTGCCTCCAAGTGAAGACCTCCGAGGTCGGCGATCGGCCTCGGAGGTCGGACGGTCCGTGTCGGGACGGTTCGTCGATCCGCGGCGGGTCAGTGCCCCGAACCTGACGTCATTGTACCTTGGAAGACGGTGGGATCCTCCGGGCCGTCGACGATCAGGAATCCGGCCAGGCCGCGCTCGAGGCGGCTGAGGGCGTGATCGACCAGGATGTAGCGGCCGGGCACCTGGAGCTCGAACTCCACCATCGTGGCGCCACCCGGCGGGACCGACACGGTCTGCACATCCTCCAGCGGCGAACCGAGCGCGGCGAAGGGGTACGCCCGGTCGAAGATCTCGCCGATGACATGGAACGACGATGTGAAGTTGGGCCCGCCGACGCCGAAGAAGATGCGCACGGTCTCGCCGACCGTGGCGTGCAGCGCATTCGCGTCCTGGGTCAGGGCGCCGGCGGCGCCATTGAAGACGAAGTACTCCGGGTCCTCGCTCAGCAGTCTTCGTTTCGCTGAAGTCGAGAAGACCCTGCGCGCCGAAGGCCTGCTCCGTGTAGACCTCACCCTGCATGACATAGAACTCGCGATCGACGGGCGGTAGTCCGCCGGGGGGCTCGACCAGGATCAGGCCATACATCCCGTTGGCGATGTGATGGGCGACGCTGGGCGTGGCGCAGTGGTAGACGTACAGGCCCACATTCAGCGCCTGGAAGGTGAAGGAAGTCTCCTGGCCCGGGTTGGTCGATGTGAAGACCGCGCCGCCCCCTGGGCCGGTGACGGCGTGCAGGTCGATCGAGTGCGAGAAGGAGCTGGAGGTCTCGTTCTTCAGGTGCAGTTCGATCGTGTCCCCCAGGCGGACGCGAAGCATCGGGCCAGGGATCGTGCCATTGAAGGTGAAGTAGCTGAACGTCGTCCCGTCCGCCAGCTGGCCCTCGACTTCCTTGGTGGTCAGATCGACGCGCACGTTCGTGGGACCACGCGAACCGATCGGCTTGGGGAGATCGGCCGGGTTGTGGACGACCGAGACGCCGGCGGCAACCTGCGGAGCAGGCTCGCCGACGACCAGTTTGCCGAACATGCCCGCCTGCCGGTGCCCGGGGACGGAGCAGTAGTAGACGAATTCGCCCTCCTGGTCGACACGGAAGGTGACCGTCTTGATCTGCCCCTGAAGGTCGACCGAGCCGGAGGCGACCTGCAGCTCGTCAATCGCCAGGTCGTGCATCACGCCGTCACCGTTGACCAGCGTGATCTCGACCACGTCACCCGGCTGCACCTGAAGGACAGGGTTGACTTGCTTGTCGATCGCTCCGCCGACGCCGACGAAGACCAGGGTGTTGGTCCCTCCGCCCGTGACGAGCGTGAATTTCACGGTAGGGGTGAGGGCGGCGGGCGCAGGGGCGGCGGAGGTGGCAGGCAGGGCTGGCGGCGGCGGTGCGGCGGTGGGCTCGGGTGTTCCGCCACAGGCGGCGAGCAACAGCGCGGCGCATGCCAGGATGAACATCGACCGGGTCGCGTGAGGCGTCATCGGTGTCTCCTTCGGATGGTATCGGAATGCGATCTTCCCCGGACGGACGGCGGAGGCCGTCCAACCGGGCGCGGTAGTCTTGCAGGGTCACGCCATGCACGGCGAGGGCCTGACGAAGCGTATCGAATCGGCTGAAGTCGCAGCCCACGCACCCGAACCGTAGGGCGAGGAATACGGCCACAGCTTCGGGGCGGCGCACCAGGTAGTCGGCGATCGGCAGATCCAGGTCGGTATGAGCGAGCAGGGACGGATGGTCCACACTCCGACTGTATCCGGGTTGGCGAGTGCGGTCGTTGCGCTGGCGCAAAGAGGCGGGCGGACGGCCTGCGTGGATCCGACAGGCGCCCGTCGACGGGGGTCAGGGAAGACGGGGCGGGTGCTCAGGGCGCGCCGGCGTGGGGGGCAGGTCGTCGGCAAGTGTCGCCAGGGCGTGCGTGTCCACAACCACCACGCGCTCACGTCCGATCAGGAGCAGGCCCTGGCGCTCCCATTCCTTCAGCGTCCGGCTGACCGTGAAGAGGCTGGTTCCGCTCAGCTCGGCCAGGGTCAAACGCGTGAGAGGGGCGTCCAGGAGCACTCCGTCCTCGGTGCGGCGGCCGATCTGGGCTGCCAGCCGAGAGATCGTGCGCGCCACACGACGTTCCGCGCGTTCCGTGGAGAGTTCGCGCAGCCGACTATGGACGGCACGCAGCTTGCCGGCGGCGAAGTGCAGGAGATTGATCGCCACCCGCGGATGCTGCACGAGCAGGTCTTCGAACTCGCGCGGGGTGATCGCCAGCGCGACGACATCGTCCAGCGCCACCGCGCTGCCGGGGTAGGTCCCGTCATCCAGATTGGGGAGGGCGCCGGCCAGATCGCCGGGGCCCAGCAAATGCAGGATGACCTCGAGCCCCTCGGGCGAGGTCTGGACGATCTTGACTCGGCCCTCTGCCAGAAGGAAGTACGCGTGCGCCCGGTGGCCTTCGTGGAACAAGGCCTCGTCGCGCGCGTAATGATGGGGGCGGAAGAGGTCGGCGATGAGACGAAGATCGGATTCGCCCACGCCGGCAAAGACCGGAGCGTGGGCAAAGGCCGTGATCGCCACGCTGATCCCGGATTACGTCCACGCAGCGATTGTATCACGACCAATTCTGCCCTATAATGTGCGGGTTGGGGCTTACGAGGTGCGAGGGATAGATGCACGGGGCGGCCGCGGGATCAGGCCTGGCACCGCCGCCTGGTAGTCGGCATAGGCCTGCCCGAACTCGGCCAGGAGCCGGCGCTCCTCCAGCCTGCTTCCCACGATGATGTACAGGGTCAGCGACAGGTTGAGCGCCAGGATGCTGGTTGTCATCACCGGCGTGAGCCAGATGAGAAGCAAGCCGGCGGTGTATAGCGGATGCCGCACCCAGCGGTAAAGGCCGGTCACGATCAGGGTCCCGGGTTCAGCGGGCGCGCCATCCGTCACCTGACGCAGGCCCGAGAAACGACCACGGGTCGGTCTGCAGCAACCCTGCGGCCAACGTCATCAGCGCCGCCGCCTGCCCCGTGAGGGCGAGCGCCGACCAGGGCAGGCGCAGCTGGTAGATTGTCTTGCCGGGGAGCCAGGCCAGCAGTGCAAGCACAGGCACGAAGGAGACGACGGCGAACGCGTTGTACGCCAATCGGTAGAAACGATCCGTCCCGGGCCCCAAGTGTGACCGAGCCCACTGCTTCACCCCTACGGATGCCAGCAGGCTGTGGACCGCGCCGTAGGCGAGTACACCGGCAACGATGGCCAGCGGCTCGAACATCGATCAGCCCGCCGGGGAGGCGGGATCGCTTCGCCCGACCAGCGCCGCCAGGCGCGGACGGATCGCCTGCCAGATCGGGCATCGGTCGGCCACGGCGGTGAACAGCACCACGCCGCCCACGCCGAGCAAGAAGGACGGATGGACCGGCGCTCAAGCCCAGGATGACGATGGCTGCTCCGGCGGCCAACCGCACCAGCCGATCGCCGGACGCGATCCCGCGCCTCGCCGGCGCCTGCCCTGAGAGGGCGGTATCGAACAGGGCGCGCAGGTTGGCTTCCGAGCCGGCGCCTACCTTGCGTGCGATTTCTTTGCCGCGTTGAAGGCTACCAGGGTCGGAATCCCGATCACACCCAGCCCGCGCAGGACCTCCGGATCCTCGTCGGCGTTGACTCTCCACACGTCGACCCGGCCGTCGTATTCGCGCTCCAGGCGCTCGACCATCGGCGCCATCCAGCGACACGGAGCACACCAGGGAGCCCAAAGGTCGACGATCACCGGGCGTGTCTGCGCTGCCAATCGATCGGCAAAGGGCTGAGGGATCATGACGTTCGCTCCAGAATCCGAGGGGGCGCATTGCGCCCCCTCAAGTCGAAGTGCGGTGAAGCCTTAGGCCGCCTTGATGGTGCGGACCTTGAAGATGGCGTAGATCGGGCAGAAGCCGATCAGCCCGGTGAGCAACGGCACGAAACCAATGACCTTGAGAAAGGTCCCCCAACCGCCGGTCACGACGCCCGCCCAGCCAAGATAGAGCAAGGCGACACCCAGCACAATGCGCACGATCCGATCCCAGCCTGCTTCATTCAAGTACTTCATCACTCGATCCTCCGCGTGGTTGTCTGCCTATTCGACGGGCGGAGGGGCGAAAGGTTACGCCGCAGGATCAGAGCGCCGGCCTTCTCACAGGATGGGGACGGGAGAGCTAGGAGGGGCGGTCCTTGTTCCCGGCCAGGGTGCGCTGCAAGCGCGCGAACAGGTCGGCGCGCCGTTCCACGGGGATGCCGCGGCGGCCGTTTTCCCGGTACAGCAGGATGGTCTGGCGCGTGGTGTCGAGCACCACGTGGCAGTTGCGGCAGGTGGCCAGGTGCTCGCTCGCCTCCGCCGTCAGTTCCTCGCTCAGGTCGCGGTCGATGTAGTCCGAGAGGTACTGGATGACCTGTTCGCAATTCATGGCGTGCCACCTTCCCGGGGCATCCGCTCGGCGAAGTAGACGGACAAGCGCTCGCGCAATGCGAGCCGGGCCCGATGCAGACGGACCTTGGCGGCACCCTCGGTCAGACCGAGCGCCTCGGCCGTCTCTTCGGTCGAGAGGCCCTCGATGTCCCGAAGGAGAAAGACGACGCGCAGACTCTCGGGCAGCTCGCCGATCGCCCGGTCGAGCTCGGCGGAAACTTCGCGGTCGGACATCCAGCGCTCCGGGGTCGTCGTCCAGTCGACGATCGACCGCGGAAGCGGAACGGCCTCGCCGGTTTCGGAATCGGCCTCCGGCTCGTCGGGCGGCAGGGGTTCGTCCGTCCGGCGCCTGAGGCGATCGAGCGAGGCGTTGTAGGCTACCCGATAGAGCCAGGTGCCGATACTGGAGCGTCCCTCGAATCGACTCAAGTGCGTCATGGCAGACAGGAAGGTTTCCTGGACGATGTCCTCCGCCGCCGCCGGATCACGCAGCACCCCCAGGGCCAGCCGGTAGATCCGGTCGGCAAAGGTCTCGAACAGGGCGCTGAGCGCAGACGGATCCCCCGCCCGGAGTGCATCCAGGGAAATCGCCGGAACCGCCATCGACCCCATCCCTTTGGACGGCACTGCGCCCGCGAGGTTACACCGATCCCCGCAGGGACCTGGCCCCCGGCGGGGTTCGGCGAAGACGGGCCAGGGCGGCGCGCGCCGGGTCGGCCGTCAGCCAGAGCAGGAGAGTCTGCAGGATGGCCGACGTCAGGCACCAGGCGCAGGTCGCACCGAGGACGAAAGGTTCAAGGAACGTCAGGTAGACCGAGAACAGCGTCCCGACGACCGCCAGCGCAAACAACGCGAGGCGAAGCACATCCCGCAGTCGATCGGGGACGAAGCGTGAGGCGGACCACATCAGGATGAAGGCGGCGTAGCCGAGCACGCCCAGGACGCCGATCGGGATCACGCCGAACAGGAATGCATACGAGCTCTGCTGCACGACGTTGCAGTCGCCTACCGGCCCGCAGAATGCCGGATCCCCGGTCAATTCGATCAGCGTCAGGTAGGCCGCGATGGCCAGGCCGGCCGCAGCCAGCACGGGGCTGATCCAGATGGCGATCCGGGATTCGGAAACCGGGGCGCGCATCGCCCAGCGCCAGGCGACGGCGATCAGGCTCAGGAGCATACCGATCAGGACGACGATCGCCAGCGAGTTGCCCAGCGGATCCTGCTGCAGCCGCTCGGCGACCGACTTGGGCGCAGCCGGGGTGGGCTCCGGGCTTTCGGCGCCGGCCTGCATGGCAGCCAGCATCTCCGGCAACCCGGGGATCGCCGGCCAATCGATGCCGCCCTGCGCCATGCCCTGGTCGATGATGCCGGGAAACGTCTCGGGAATCTCGCCTGATCCGACGAGGACGACATCCCCGACGAAGAGCATCGGCACGCCGCGCCGGTCCTCGGGGACGCTGAAGGTGGCGATGGCCGAGGCGAACAACACCGAGCCCTCGGGCACGGTGACGTCGATGCCGACGATCGACAGCTGGTCGCCGTAGCTCTCGAACAACGGAGGTAAGACCTCCTGGATCACCGTCTTACAGTGGGCACAGGTCGGCGAGTAGAACAGGACGGCGTTCACCACCGGGGCCTGGGCAAGGGCGGCGGAGGGCAGCAGCAACGCGATCAGGATGACGAGGCTGACCAGGCGGAGGGCTCGAGACATGCGTGAATCCTTGTGGGTGAATCGGGTGGAGTGTATCACGCGGGCAGGAGCGCGGCCGACTCGGACGGGCCGGCATGATACAATCGCCCGAGGCCGCCGGTCTTTTTCCACTCATGACCCCCTCGTCCGCATGCATCTTCTGTCGCATCGTTGCTGGTGAGGCCGAAGCCAGCCTGGTCTACCGGGACGAAGCGGTCACGGCGTTCATGGACGCGCACCCCGTCGCGGAAGGTCATCTGCTGGTGGTCCCCAACCGACATGCCGCCGGGCTGGAGGATCTGGACGCATCAGACGCTGCCCGGATGATCGCGGCCGCGCGCAAGCTGGCGGCGGCGCTGCGCCGTTCGGGCCTGCCGTGCGACGGGGTGAACCTGCTGCTGGCCGACGGCCAGGCGGCGGGACAAACGGTCTTCCACTGTCATCTGCATGTGATCCCGCGCACGTCCAGGGATGGGTTTGGATTTCGGCGTCCGCTGGGCGTCGGCCGTGATGCCTCGCGGGAGATGCGCGAGGCCGCCGCCGTCCGGATCCGTGCTCAGGTCAAGGTCTAGCCCGGGCGCGGCCGCGGCTGGCGGAGCTCTCACGGGACGGAATGGAGACGAGCGTGAAGCGCGTGGTGGTGTACTGCGGCTCGAGCGATGACATCCGGCCGGTCTACCTGGAGGCGGCGCGTGCGATGGGGCGGGCGTTGGTCGAGCGCGGCCTGACGCTGGTCTACGGCGGCGGCCGCACCGGGATGATGGGCGCCGTGGCCGAAGCCTCCCTGCAGGCCGGAGGGACGGTGGTTGGCATCATGCCGCGGCAATTCGACACGCCGGTTCTGGCCCATCCGGCGCTGAGCGAGATGATCGTGGTCGACTCCATGCACCAGCGTAAGGCGCGCATGGCGGAGATGGGGGATGCTTTCGTGGCGCTGCCCGGCGGATTCGGCACGTTCGAGGAGCTGTTCGAGATTCTGACCTGGGCTCAGATCGGGATGCACCGCAAGCCCATCGGCCTGCTGAATGTCGAGGGCTACTTCGATCCGCTCCTGGCGTTGATCGAGCATGCCCGCGCCGAGGGCTTCATCTACGCCATCCATCGCGCCCTGCTGGCCTGCGAACGCACCCCCGGTGCGCTGCTGGATCAGCTGGCCGCCTACGCGCCGCCGCAGGGTCTCGAGCGCTGGATCGATCGCGACGGCGGCACGGCCGGGACAGCATGACCGATCCCATCCGCATGCTGCACTTCGCCGATCTGCACGTCGGCATGGAGAATTACGGCCGACTGGATCCGGTCACCGGCACCTCCAGCCGGGTGCGCGACTTCCTCGAACGCCTGGACGAAGTCATCGACTATGCGCTGACGCATCAGGCCGACCTGGCGGTCTTCGCCGGAGACGCGTTCAAGAATCGCGAGCCCGATCCGACGCAGCAGCGCGAGTTTGCCCAGCGCATCAAGCGGCTGGCGGATCAGGTGCCGACGCTGCTGCTGGTGGGCAATCACGACATGCCCGGGATGGCGGTCAAGGCCAGCGCCGTCGACATCTTCCAGGCGCTGGCAGTCCCCGGCGTGATCGTCGGGCACAAGAGCGGCTGGCAGGAAGTGGCCACGCGGCGCGGCCCGGTCTTCCTGGCCTGGATGCCGTACCCGATGCGCAACCGGCTGCTGGCACGTGAGGAGAATCAAAGCAAGACGATCGACGAGCTCGAGCTCGCCCTGCGCCAGACGGTATCCGACATCCTGAGCGAACTGGCGCAGGAAGCGGCGCGGCACGCGATGCCTCGCGTACTGGCCGGGCATTTCTCGGTCTCCGAGGCCAAGCTCGGATCCGAGCGTACGGTGATGCTCGGACGGGATGTGGCGGTGACGACTTCGACGCTGGCCGATCCGGCCTGGGACTACGTTGCCCTGGGCCACATCCATCGCCATCAGGACCTGAACCCGGGGGCGGCGCCACCGGTCGTGTACAGCGGCTCGCTCGAGCGAATCGATTTCGGCGAGGAGCACGAGCCCAAGGGATTCTGCTGGGTGGAGCTCGAGCGCGGTGCGGCGCGCTGGGAGTTCATCCCCGTTCGGGCGCGGGCGTTTCGCACGCTGCAAATCGACGCTCGCCAGGCGCCGGACGCCACGGCGGCCGTCGTCCAGGCGGTGTCGCAGGCCGAGGCGGACGGGGCGGTGGTGCGGGTGCAGGTTCAACTCCGACCGGATCAGCAGGCGACGTTCCGGGAAGCCGAGGTGCAGTCGGCGCTGGGCAAGGCGGCCAGCGTGAGCATCACGCGCGAGGTGGAAACCGAAGCGCGCACACGCTTGGGTGACCTGGCGCCGGAGGCGCTGACGCCTCTCGAGCTGTTGCAGCGCTACTTTGAGTCACGCCAGGTGGACGAGGCGCGCAAGCTCGCGCTGCTGGCGCGGGCGGAGGACCTGCTGCGTGATCCCGACTGAGATCGAGGTCGAGAACTTCCTGGCCTATCGCTCGCCGGGCACGCTGCGGCTGGAGGGCATCCATATCGCCTGCCTGTCCGGCCCGAACGGAGCCGGCAAGTCGTCACTGCTGGACGCCATTACCTGGGCGCTGTGGGGGAAGGCGCGCAGCAACTCGCCGGATGAACTGGTGCATCAGGGCGCACGCAACATGCAGGTGCGCCTGGCCTTCGAGCAGGCCGGTGGGCGCTACCAGGTCATCCGACAGCGCAAGGCCGGCAAGCAGGGTGTCTCCGGCTTGTCGTTCCACGTCTGGGACGCGGACGGGGAGGCGTGGCGCGACCTTTCGGCGGCGCGCCTGGTCGACACCCAGAAGAAGATCGAGGCGCTTCTGCGCCTGGACTACGACACCTTCATCAACTCCGCTTTCCTGATGCAGGGGCGGGCGGATGAGTTCACCACCAAGACCCCCGCGCAGCGCAAGCAGGTGCTGGCCACGATTCTCGGCCTGTCGAAGTGGGACGTGTATGAGGCTCGGGCCAAGGATCGGATCGGCGTTACGCGGGCCGAGATGCACCGGACGGAAGGGCGGCTGGAGGAAATCGATCGCGAGCTGGCGAGGCGGGAGGAACATCAAGGGGCCCTGCAGACGGCGGAGGCTGAGGCACAGGTCGCGACCGAGCGCCTGGCGGAGGCCGAGTCGCAGTGGGCCAGCATCCAACAAGTCCGACAGGACCTGGTGACCCTCCAGCGACAGATCGACGACCGGACGCGTCGGATCACCGCCACCGAGCGCGAGGTGGCCGAGGCGGAGCGCGAACGATCGGCCGTCGGGGCACGTGCCGACCGGGCGGCGCTGCAAGCGGCGCTCGATGCGGTGCGGGCTGAGCTGGTCGGGTTCGACACGCTGCAGGCGCAGAAAGAGATGGTCGTCGGGCAGCAGCGGGAGGCGGGCCAGGAGGCGGCCAGGCTGCGGGGCGTGAACGAGCTGCTCGGCCCGCAGACGGAACCGCTCAAGGCTCGCGCCGTGACGCTCGAATCATCGAGCGAGCCGGTGTGCCCGACTTGCGGCCAGGCCCTGACCGACGATCATCGCCATCGCCTGCTGGAGGAACTGCAGGTCGAGATTGAAGGGCGGCGGGAGGCATACCGGCTCAACCAGCTTCGGCTGCGCGAGCTGGAGGCGCAGGTCAAGTCGCTGGAGGCGGATCACCAGGCACTGGAGAAAGCCCTGAGCCAGCGCCCGGAGCGCGCCCGCCGTGTCGGCGAGCTGCAGGCATTCCTGGATCATGCCGGCGAGGCCGAACGGCAAGCAGCCGTACTGGCGGAGCGGATCGCGCGCTGGCAGACGGAGCTCAGCGCGGAGCGGGTGGAGCGCGCCGGCCTGGAAGCGCAGGTGGAGAAGAGCGAGACGCAGCTGCGGGCCGCCTCGCTTACGCCGGAAGCCGTCGAGCGGCTGCGACTGCAGAAACGGATGGGCGACGAGCGCGTCGGCGGGGCACGCCAACAACTCGCCGCCCTGGAGGCCTTCGAGCGCCAACGGGCCGAGCGGCGGGCCGACCTGGAGCGTCTGGCTCACGACCTTGGGTTGGACGAGGAGCTGCGCGAGGCCTTCGGGAAGCGCGGCGTGCCGGCCATGATCATCGAGACCGCCGTGCCCGAGCTCGAGGCGTCGGCCAACGAACTCCTCAACCGCATGACCGACGGGCGGATGCACGTGCGCATCGAGACGCAGAAGGAGATCAAGACCGGCGAGGTGCGCGAGGCGTTGGATATCCTGATCTCGGACGAGCTCGGCACCCGCGCCTACGAGCTGTACTCGGGAGGCGAGGCCTTCCGGGTGAACTTCGCCATCCGCATTGCACTGTCGCGGCTGCTGGCGCGACGCGCCGGGGCCCAATTGCGCAGCCTCTTTATCGACGAGGGCTTTGGCACGCAGGACGCTCGGGGCCGGGAACACCTGGTGGCGGCGATCAACAGCATCCAGGACGATTTCGATCGGATCCTGGTGATCACACACATCGACGAGCTGCGCGACGCCTTCCCGGCGCGTATCGAAATCACCAAGACCCCGCAAGGCTCGATCTTCCGCCTAAGCTGAGACTTCTACCGTCGCGAACGGGCGCTCGCCTCGCGGCCTGCGCTGGATCGAACACGCACCTACACCGACAGCGGATAGCACCCCGTGGCGATGATGGATGCCCTGCGCGCGCGATTCCCATGTGCTTCCGGCATGCAGAGTCCTGAAGATGCCCGGATACCTTCGAATCCCCACCGCCTTTCCATGAGCCGTTGGCCCCGCGTAGGGGCGAAGCATGCCCACGCGCGATCGCCATGTCGGTCCATGTCGGGCATGCTTCGCCCCTACAAGGCCCGGCATGGTCTCGTCGCCCATGAATCCCGGTCGGCCATTTCTCGCGCAGGCAGGGGCACGGCATGCCGTGCCCCGTCCGGGAGATCGAGCGCCGCTTGCGGGGCGGTTAGGGCGGAAGCCGCCGGACGGGCGGCGCTTGGAATCCAGACGCTGAAGGTCGCACCGTGCCCGGCGACCCCGTCGCTCTCGAGGGAAATCCGTCCGCCGTGCAGCTCGGCGATCTCCTTGCAGATCGCCAGGCCCAGCCCGGTCCCCGCCGCGCCGGTGCGGTGGCTGGCACGCCCGCGGAAGAAGCGGCGGAACAGCAAGGGCTGCTCTTCGGGAGGGATGCCGGGGCCGGTGTCGCTGACCTCGCCGACGATCCATTCGCCTTGCGCCGTGGATCGGCGGCGTGTCGACAGCGTGATCCGGCCGCCGTCCGGCGTGTAGTTCATGGCGTTGGTCAGCAGATTGGTGAAGACCTGGGCAAGCAGGCGATGGTCGGCGAGCGCCGGAGGCAGATCGGGCTCGCACTGCAGATCGAGCAACAGGCCGCGCTTGGCGGCCAGCGTGCGCCGGTCCTGTACCAGCGCGGCCAGAAGTTGGCTGAGGTCGACCGGTGCGACGTTCAGGGGGGTGGCCTTGGCTTCCAGGCGCGAGAGCGAGAGCAGGTCGTCGATCAGGTGCGCCAGGCGCTCGCTCTCCCGGGTCAGCGTGTCCAGGTAGGTCGTCGTCTTGGCGCGGTCGCTGGTCTCCCGCAGCAGGTCGAGGTACAGGCGGATGTTCGTCAACGGCGTGCGCAACTCATGCGAGACGTCCGAGACGAACTGCGACTTGAGGCGGTCGAGTTCCTTGTGGGCGCTGATATCGTATTGCACGCCCACGTAGTTGATCACCTCGCCCTGGTCGGAGATCACGGGGGTGATGGTCACGGCCGCATCGTAGGTGCTGCCATCCTTGCGTCGGTTGATCAGCTCGCCGCGCCAGGTGCGCCCCTCCCGAATGGTCTCGGCGATCTCGCGGTAGTGCTCGGGCGGATGGCGGCGGCTTTGAACCACGCCCACCGGCTGGCCGATCGCCTCGCCGGGCTGGAAGCCATGCAGCCGTTCCCAGGCCGGATTGACGTACTCGATGGTCAGGTCGAGGCGCGAGACCAGGACGGCGTCGCCGATGTTGGCCAGGATCGCCCGCAGCCGGTCGCGCTCCGCCTGCAGCGCGGCCTCGAGCGATTTTCGGTCGGAGACGTCGAACACCAGGCCCATGATGCCCTGCGGCTTGTTCTCGGCGTCGGGGATGATGCTGGTCGCCGCCAACGCATACAACGTGCGCCCGTCGGGCCGGACGTATTCGAGCTCGGTCACTTCGTGCAGCGGCAGCTCGCCCCGCAATCGGGCGAGGAAGCGCTCGCGGATCACCTGGCGCTGGTCCTCGGGGAACATGTCGACCAGGACGCTCCCGATCAGGCGATCGGCCGGGAGTCCGATCTGGTCGAGGAACGCCTGGTTGGCATACAGCACGCGGCCGCGCAGGTCGCACTGGAAGATCCCCGCCACCGACGTCTCGACCAGCGAGCGGTAGCGCGCCTCCGATTCGGCCAACTGGCGCGTGCGGCGGGTGACCTCCGACTCGAGGGTGTGGGCCTGGGAGGCGATCTGGCCGTACAGGTCGGCGTTCTCGATGGCAATGGCCGCGTGCGCACCCAGGGCCGAGAGGAGATTGATGTCGTCTTCGGTGTAGGGCACATCCTGGCTGAAGCGCAGGACGGTCATCACCCCGATGGTCCGCTGGCGGATCAGGAGCGGCACCAGGGCCAGCACCTCGGGCTCATCCTCGGGGGTCCCGGGGATGTGGACGGCCATCGGGAACAGGCCGGGATCGTTGACCAGGATGGGTTTGCCGGTCTTGAACACGGTACCGGTGAGGCCGACGCCGGGGGTGAACTGCACGGCCATCAACTGCGTCGGAATCGGGATGCAGGGCGACGACGCAGCGCAGCACGCCCAGATGGGGGTCGAACAAATGGATGCGCGAGCCCATCGGACTTGAGCAGCGCCTTGGCCTGCTCGGCGATCAGGTTGAGGACGGTCTGGAGTTCGAGCGACGAGGAGATCGAGCGCGCCGTCTGGATCAGGGCCTGTGACTCCTCGGCCCGATGCGTGGCCTGTGTGTACAGGCGGGCGTTTTCGATGGCAATGGCGGCGTGGGCGGCGAAGGCCGAGAGCAGGTGGACGTCATCCGGCGTGTAGGGCACATCCTGGCTGAAGCGCAGGACGGTCATCACGCCGATCGACTGCTCGCGGAAGAGCAGGGGGACGAGGGCCAGGACCTCGGGTTCGTCCTCCGGGGTTCCGGGGACGTGCACGGCGTTCGGGAACTCGTGCGGGTTGTTGACGATGGTGGGCGTGCCGGACTGGAACACGGCGCCGGTCAACCCCGTGCCCGGTGCGACCTGGACGGCCATGACCGCCTCGGCATCCGGGTGCAGGGCGACGACGCAGTGCAGCAGGCCCTTGGCGGAGTCGAACAGATGGATGCGCGAGCCATCGGACTTGAGCAGCGCCTTGGCCTGCTCGGCGATCAGGTTCAGCGTGGTCTGGAGCTCGAGCGACGAGGAGATCGAGCGGGCGGTTTGGATCAGCGCCTGCGATTCCTCGGCGCGCTGCGTGGCCTGCATGTACAACCTGGCGTTCTCGATGCCGATGGCTGCCAGGCGGGCGATGGTCGTCACCGTCTCCACCTGGTCGCGAGTGAAGGCGACCTGCGGCCGTTTGGCGAACAACACCATCGCGCCGCTGGCGCGTTCGCCGATCAGGATCGGCACGCCGATCAAAGCGCGCAGGCCGGCCTTCACCCAGGCCGGGGCGGCCTCCGGGTAGGAGCTGTAGTCCGGAAGGAGCACGGGCTGCGCCGTGCGGATGACTTTCCAGGCCACCGGCTCGGGGCTGGCGGACGACAGATCGGGCGGGACCGGCGGGAGGCCAAACGTGCACGGATACTCCAGACGGCGCAGGCCGGAATCGACGATCGCCACCGCGCCGGCATCGGCGTCGATCGCCTCCGCCGCCAGGTGCAGCACACGCTCGAGGACACTCGGAAGGTCGAGGGCACTGGTGACGGCTTCGACCACCTGGTGACGGAGCTGTTCGCGTTCCAGGGCCCGGTGCAAGTTCTCTTGCGTCCTGGCGTTGCCGATGGAGATGGCGATGTGGTCGGCCAGGGCATTCATCATCGGCACGTCAAGCGGCGTGAGCCAGCGGGCGGAGACGTTGATGGCGCCGATGGGCTTGCCGCTCAGAATCAGCGGCGAGACGATGACCGGGTCGCTGCCGAGCAGGCGCACGATGCGCGGCAGCAGATGCTTCAGGATCCCGGGCGTCATCTGGCGGACGGTCTCGGTGCGGTCGGGTGCGTAGGCCGCTTCGCCGGTGGTGAGGGCCTGGCGGTACAGGTCGACCTGCTGAGGATCGAAGCTGAAGCCTTCGATGGCTCTGCCGGAGAGGCGCTGCAAGGCGTGCTCGGCCGATTGGCTGATGGAGCGGGTGCGGATCTCGAGCCTGCCGTCGGGACGGAGCAGGCTGACGCCGCCGCGCAGCCTCAGCCGGCGCAGTTCCTCCGTGACCGAGCGCAGGACATCCTGCTCGCTGAAGGCGGCCTGGCGCGCCACGCCGGCGGCGGCACGAAGGGCGGAGGCCCAGATGTTCTCGCGATCGTCGAGCACGGACGTGCTGGATCGTTCGTCCACCGGTGGGATTCCCCTCCGCGGCCTGGGCCCGCGCCGGCAAAGTCTAGCATGGATCAAGGCGGGGCCGCCTCTCCGGCCGGCGCGGGCAGGGCGCCAATGCGCACGAGCCAGGCGTAGGTCTCCTGCGCCGCCTGGCGGTACGACCTGGCGGGAGGCAGGCCGAGCTCGATCTGGGACTTGCGCGTGTCGTAGAAGAAGTAGTAACCGGCAAGCCACAGCAGGCTGGGTTCGATCGGGAGCCTCAGGATCGCTCGCGCCGGGTGCAGCAGCCGCCGGAGCACGGGAACCGCACGGAGCGGAATTCGCAGCCGGGGAGGCCGGCGTTCGACGACCTGCGACGTGATTCGAAACAGGTCGGGCAGCGTCAGGTTCTCCCCGCCGAGGATGTAGCGTTCGCCGGTGCGACCGCGATCGACGGCGGCCAGGTGTCCGGCGATGACGTCGTCGATGTGCACGGCGTTGAGGCCGCCGGCAATCAACGGTGTCAGCGACCCCCGGCCGAGGTGCGCAACCAGGCTCTTCGAGGTGCGGTACCAGTCGCCGGCGCCGAACACGGCCGACGGGTTGACGATGACCGCCTGCAGGCCGTCCTCCACCGCCCGCTGGACCTCAAGTTCGGAGCTGTGTTTGGCGAATGCATACGGCCAACGCTCGGGCAGGTAGTTCCACACATGACGCTCGTCAAGCAGCGGGGCATTCCTGGCCGAGGAAGACGGCGGGACATCCGGGACGCCGAGTGCCGCGACCGACGAGGTGTGGATCAGCCGACGGACCCCGGCGCGGCGTGCGGCCTGCAAGACGTGGCGTGTACCCAGAACGTGGGCCTCGATGGCCGTCCGGCCGTCGGCCTCCGGCCGCATCGGCGCGGCGGTATGAAAGACCACCTCGACACCGTCGAAGGCATCCGGCCAGGGACTCGGGGTCGAGCATGTCGCCGACGACGCGCTGGACGGGCAAACCTTCGAGCCCGGCGAGGAGCGAGGTCGGCCGGTGCAGCGCGATCACCTCGTGATCCTGGGCGCACAATGCGCGGCACAGGCACGAGCCGATGAAGCCTGAGGCGCCGGTGACAAGGATGCGCATGGGTCAGCGCTGGAGAGGGACGCGCGCCGGGGTCAGGCGCCGATCCACTCGACGATCGTCGCCTCGCCCTGACCGACGCCGACGCACAGCGCGGCCAGCCCGAAGTACGGGCGCGCCTTCGCCTGGGAGCGCGGCGGCGCATCTCGTGCAGCAGCGTGGTCAGGATGCGCGCCCCGGAACAGCCCAGCGGATGGCCGAGGGCGATGGCGCCGCCGTTGACGTTGGTGATCTCCGGGGACAGGCCGAGGTCCTGCAGGACGGCCAGCGACTGGACGGCGAAGGCTTCGTTCAGCTCGACCAGGCGGATGGCCTGCGGCTCGAGGCCGGCGCGCTGCAGCGCCTTGCGCGTGGCGGGCACCGGACCGAGGCCCATCAGGCGCGGCTCGACGCCGGCGGCGGCCGAGGCGACGACGCGCGCCCAGGGCGTGAGCCCCAGGTCGGCGGCCTTGCGGTCGCTCATCAACACCAGCGCCGCCGCCCCGTCGTTGAGTCCGGAGGAATTCCCGGCGGTCACCGATCCGCCGTCGCGGAAGGCGGGCTTGAGGCGGGCGAGCGATTCGATCGTCGTGTCGCGCCGCGGCCGCTCGTCGGTCGTCACCAACACGGGATCGCCTTTGCGTTGAGGGATCGGCACCGGGACGATCTCCTCGGCGAAGCGGCCGGAATCGATGGCCGCCACGGCGCGGCGGTGGCTCTCGGCGGCGAAGGCGTCCTGGTCCTGACGCGTGATCGACGGCCGCTGGGCGAAGATGTTCTCCGCCGTCTCGCCCATCGAATCGATCCCGTACTGGGCTTCGATGCGCGGGTTCGGGTAGCGCCAGCCGAGCGTCGTATCCCAGGCGGTCAGGTTGCCCCAGGCGAAAGGCTTTGTCGGCCTTGGGCACCGAGTACGGGGCGCGCGACATGCTCTCGACGCCGCCGGCGATGTAGACCTCGCCCTCGCCGGCCTTGATTGCCCGAGCGGCGGCATTGACCGCCTGCAGCCCGGAGGCGCACAACCGGTTGAAGGTCACGCCGGCGACGTGCACCGGGAACCCGGCCAGCAGCACCGCCATGCGCGCCACGTTGCGATTGTCCTCGCCCGCCTGGTTGGCGCAGCCCAGGTACACCTCTTCGACTTCCCCCGGATCGACCCCGGCGCGGCGCGCCGCTTCGGCGATCACCAGCGCCGCCAGATCGTCCGGCCGGACCGCGGCCAGCGCACCGCCATGGGCGCCGATCGGCGTGCGGACGGCGGAGACGATCACGGCTTCAGGCATGCTGACCTCCGGGGTGGGTGCGAGCGGATTGTAGCATCGGGCCGGTGAGCGTCCGGCCGGACCTGACGCCATCGGAGTTGCCACAAACGAGGGGGGCGATTCGATCCAGCACCGGGCGTTCGACAACGTCTCAGCCCACCCAGTCCCGCTGAGGGGGATTACGCCTTCTGGTTCCCCCTTGACATCGCCGGAATAGGAGTATAGAATACTCTGTAGTAACAGAGTACTCTATAAGGAGTCCCCCATGGACATCTCCCCCAGCGAGGCGGAAGAGAATCTGGCGGCCATCCAGGCCGTGATGCAGAAGACCCGCCACTCGATCGCCAGCAGCGGCACCTACGTCACCCTGATCGTCACCGGCATCGTCTGGCTGGTCGGCTTCGTGTCCACCCAGTTCCTGCCCGGAGAGATCGTCGGATATGTCTGGACCGGGCTGAGCATCTTCGGCACCATCCTGGGCACCGTCTGGGGCTTCCGGATGGGCAGGCGCGTCCGCAGCCCGTCGATGGCTGACATGGCTAAGCGGGCCGGCCTTTACTGGCTGTTCCTGGTCTTCTTCTGCATCGTCACGATTGCGGTCGCCTGGCCGCTGGACGGGAAACAGGTGACCGTGCTCATCGTCCTGTTTGCCATGATCGGCCATCTGGCCATGGGCCTGCTGCTCTCCTTCGCCGCCGTCTGGTGGCCGCTGCCGATCACCGCCCTGGTGTTGATCAGCTACTTCCTGTTGCCGGATCTGTTCTACTTGTGGATGGGCATCCTGGGTGGCGGCGGGATGATCGCCCTGGGCTTGTACATCCGCCATAGGTGGTGAGCCATGACCAACCTGAACGAGACCATCCATCAGCCGGTGCGCCTGCGGATCATGGCCGCCCTGGTCACCCTGGAGGCGGGCAACGAAGTGGACTTCTCCTACCTGCGCGACCTGCTGCGAGGTCACCGACGGCAACCTGGGCGCCCACCTGCGCAAACTGGAAGACGCCGGCTACATCGCCGTCAACAAGACCTTCGTCGACCGCAAACCGCGCACCTTCGTCGCCGCCACCGTCGCGGGACGCCAGGTCTTCCAGGAGCACGTGGCGGCATTGAAATCGATCTTGAAAGGCAAGTGAGGCTCGAGATGGACACCATCGTGCAAGTGGAAGGACTGCGCAAGGTCTACGGCGCGACCGTCGCCGTGGAGGATGTGTCCTTCGAGGTCCGCGAAGGCGAGATCTTCGGGATGGTCGGCCCGAACGGTGCCGGCAAGACCACCACCATCGAATGCCTGGAGGGCCTGCGCAAACCGGACCAGGGGATGGTCCGCGTTCTGGGCATGGATCCTCAGCGCGACGGCCAGATCCTGCGGGAGCGCACCGGAATACAGTTGCAGCAGTCCAACCTGCCGGAGCGCATGCGCGTCTGGGAGGCGCTGGACCTGTATGCCTCGTTCTACCCCAAAGCGGCCGACTGGAAGGTGCTGCTCGCCCAACTGGGGCTGGAGGAGAAACGCAATGCCCCCTTCGCCAAGCTGTCCGGCGGGCAGAAGCAGCGCCTGTTCATCGCCCTGGCGCTCCTTCCGGATCCACAGCTGGTCTTCCTGGACGAGCTGACCACCGGTCTCGATCCCCAGGCGCGGCACGCCATCTGGGACCTGGTGCGCGATGTGCGCGCCAAGGGCAAGACGGTCCTTCTGACCACCCACTTCATGGAAGAAGCCGAGCGCCTGTGCGACCGGGTAGCCATCCTCGACCACGGCCGCATCGTCGCGCTCGACACGCCGGCCGCCCTGATCCGCGCCCTGGGGGCGGAAGAACGTGTCGTCTTCAGCCTGGACGGGACGCTGCCGGCCGGCTTCGAAGACAGCCCTTCCGGGCGCCGTCCGGCTCGAGGTCCAGGGAGAACAGGTGACCATCCACGGAACGAACGGCGTCCAGGGTTCGCTGGTGAGCGAGGTGGTCAGCCTGCTGACGAAACAGGGGGTCCCGTTCCGCGATCTGCGCACCGAGCAGCCGAGCCTGGAGGATGTCTTCCTGAACCTGACCGGCCGTCAGATCAGAGAGTGAGGCGGAGATGAAGAGCCTGTGGAAGATGACCTGGATGGAGGCCAAGCTGTTCCTGCGTGAGCCGATGAGCGCCTTCTTCACGCTGGTGTTCCCTTTGATGTACCTGTTCCTGTTCGGCGCCATTTCCGGCAACGAACCCACGCCGCAGTTCGGAGGTCAGCGGACGATCGACGCCTCCATCCCGGGCCTCACCGCCATGATCATCTGCATCGCCGGACTGATGTCGACCACCATGACGATGTCCACCTACCGGGAGAAGGGTGTGCTGCGCCGCCTGCGGACCACGCCGGTCAGCCCGCTGGTCGTCCTGGTCGCGCAGGTGATCGTGGTCTTCACCATGACCGGCCTGGGAATGCTTCTGCTGGTCACCGCCGGGAAACTGGTCTACCACGTGCGCTTCGAGGGCGACCCCTTCAGCATGCTGGCGGGCTTCGTCCTGAGCAGCCTGAGCTTCTTCGGGATCGGATTCATCCTGGCCGGCACGATGCCCACGGTGCGCAGTGCCTGGGTTGTCGGTATGGTGCTGCTGTACCCGATGCTGCTCCTCTCCGGCGCGTTCTTCACCGTCGAACTGCTGCCCGCAGCCGTCCAGAGGGTCTCGGCGTTCCTGCCGCTGACCTACGTGGTCAACCTGCTGCGCGGCCTGTGGGCCGGGCAGCCCTGGGGAGAACACCTGTTGGATGTCGGCGTGCTGACGGGCCTGCTTCTCCTGGGGACGATCGTCTCGGTGAAGATCTTCCGCTGGGAGTAGTCGCAAGCCGGCGAGGCACACGCATCACCCCCCCGCCGACACAATTCAGGCTAAACTCCAGATGTTGCCGAAGCGCCGGGTCGTGGTGCGCGCCTCGTGACGACCGGTTCGCCGACGCCGCCTGGCAAGTGATCACCAGTGATTCCCGAAAAGAGCGACGCCTTCGTCTGCTTCGCCGGGATCCGGTCGATCGTTCGCGGGTTTGACGGAGAATGGCCTTCAGACGCTCTTTGAAGGGCAGGCAGCAACCCGGTGCCGCCACAGATGGCGAGGCCGACCGGGGAAAGGCAGGGACGGATGTCGATCGTTGTGGAAGTCGAAGGATTGCAGAAGGCCTACGGGCCGACCCGCGCCGTCGACGGCGTCTCCTTCACCGTTGAGCAGGGCGAGGTGTTCGGGATGGTCGGGCCAAACGGCGCCGGCAAGACGACGACCATCGAGTGTGTCGAGGGCCTGCGCCGCCCGGATGCCGGACGCGTGCGCGTCCTCGGCCTGGATCCCGGTGGCGATCGTCGGGCTCTGGCCGAGCGCATCGGGATCCAACTCCAGCAGGCGAACCTTCCGCCTCGGCTGCGGGTGGGGGAAGCGCTCAACCTGTTTGGGGCATTCTACAAGACGGCCGCTTCGCCGCGCGACCTGGTCGAGCGCCTGGGGCTCTCCGAGAAGTGGTCGGCGCCGGTGACCAAGCTGTCCGGCGGACAGCGGCAACGGCTGTTCATCGCCCTGGCCCTGGTCAACCAGCCCGAGTTGGTCTTCCTGGATGAGTTGACCACCGGGCTGGATCCGCAGGCGCGCCGATCGATGTGGGATCTGGTCCGCGAAGTGCGCCAGCAGGGACGGACGGTGTTCCTGACCACGCACTTCATGGAGGAGGCCGAGCGCCTGTGCGATCGCGTGGCGATTCTGGATCACGGACGGATCGTGGCGCTGGATCGCCCCGAGGCGCTCGTGCGCTCGCTGGCCGTTGAAACCCGGGTCGTCTTCACCGTCGTGGGGGAGATGCAGGACCTGCGGCTGGCATCGCTCGCCGGCGTCCAGCGGGTCGAGACCAGCGGTGAGCGGGTGATCGTGCACGGATCGGGAGACCAGTTCGTCAGCCGCGTCGTGTCGGCCCTGGAGGCGAACCGGATCGCCTTTCGCGATCTGCGGACGGAACAGCCGACGCTCGAAGACGTATTCCTCACCCTGACCGGACGTGAGTTGAGGGAGTAGAACCATGCGCGGACTCATGCAACTGACCGCGACGTCCTTCAAGCTCTACCTGCGCGAACCGATCGCCACGTTCTTCACCATGGCGTTCCCGGCTCTGATGCTGATCCTGTTCGGCTCGATCTACGGGAACGATCCGAGCCCGTTGTTCGGGGGCCACGGGACGATCGATGTGTCGATGCCGAACTACACCGGGCTGATCCTGGGGACCGTGGCGCTGATGAGCATCCCGATCACCACCGCCGGCTACCGGGAGCAGGGGATCCTCAGGCGCTTCCGGGCCACGCCGATGCGGCCTCTCACCTACATCGCCGCCGATGTGTGTACCAATCTGGCGATGACCATGGTCGGGATGCTGCTGCTGCTCGGGCTGGGATGGGTCCTGTACCGCGTCCAGTTCGAGGGGCAATTCCTCAGCTATCTGGGGGCGGTGGTCCTGGGATGCCTGGCCATGTTCTCCCTCGGCTACCTGATCGCCAGCGTGGCGCCGGGGGCGCGCATGGCGCAGGTCATCGGCATGGTGATCTTCTACCCGATGCTCTTCCTGTCCGGCGCCGGCATGCCGATCGAGATCCTGCCCGAGTCGATCCGCAAGATCTCCGCCTTCCTGCCGCTGACCTACGCCGTCAACCTGCTGCGGGGAATGTGGTTCGGGGAGGCGTGGTCGGCGCACCTCCTGGATGTGGCCGTGCTGCTGGCGATGCTGGTCGTGATCGGCGGGCTGGCCGTGCGCGCCTTCCGCTGGGAGTGACTCCGGAGGCGGGCGGCGGTGCCGGGGTGTCGCCTGCAAGCTAGCGGCCGTCGGCCAAAGTCCCGACGATGGGCACCCGCTCGAGCATGGCTGCGGTATGGGGCGCAGCCTCGATCTCGCCGGTCAGATCCTTGGCACGAGCGGAAGCACGTCGGTGTTCCTTTACGCGGTGCGTGCCGGCTGGTACACTGCCTCCACCTCAAGCGGTGAGGATCCCCATGGAGTTGCTGCGCAACTGGAAAGAAGTCCTCGACACGGTCAACCTGTCGCCGGACCGCAAGATGGACGTCGTCAGCCGCTGGCTGATCATCACCCGGGCGGCGGTGCTGACCATGACCGCCACCTCGGGGCTGATCGGCGGGCTGCTGGCCGTGGCCACCGTCGATCGTCCGAACTGGGTCAACTTCGCCCTGGCGCTGGTCGGGCTGCTGATCGCCCACGGCGCCAACAACATGACCAACGACTACTTCGATCTCGAAGGCGGCGTCGACACCGATGAGTACACGCGGGCGCTGTACGCGCCGCATCCGGTGCTCGGCGGCCTGGTCTCCAAGGCCGGACTGCGCAACGCCATCCTGCTGTTCAATCTGGCCGACCTGGCGATCCTGGTGCGTGCTGTGGCTGCGCACCGGCTGGCCGGTGGTGATCTTTGCGCTGTTGGGATTGTTCATCAGCGTGTTCTACGTCGCCCCGCCGATCAAGCTCAAGCATCACGGGCTGGGCGAACCGGCGGTCTTCATCGTCTGGGGACCGCTGATGATCGGCGGCACGTATTACGTCACCGCCGGTCTGCTGCCGCCGGCCGGCGTGTGGTGGGCGATGGTGCCCTATGCGCTGGTCGTCACCACGGTCCTCTTCGGCAAACACATCGATAAGCTCGAGGTCGACAAGGCCAAGGGGATCCACACGCTGCCGGTGCTCATCGGCGCCACGGCCTCGAAGTGGGCCAACGTCATCATGATGATCGGTTACTACGTCGTGATCGCCGCACTGGTGCTGACCGGCACGCTTGGGGTGTGGGTGCTGCTCGTCGTGCTGGCGCTGCCGCGCCTGGTGCGGGTGCTCAAGATCTACCGCGACCCGAAGCCGAGCCAGCCGCCGCCGGATTATCCGGTCTGGCCCCTGTGGTACGTCTCGGCCGCCTTCTACCACAACAAGCTGGCCGGCGGTTTGTTTGTCCTCGGGCTGATCGTCAATCTGATTCTGCCGATCCGTCTGTAGGAATTCACACCGTCAGGGAAATGAAGAGCGACCGGCGCCGTTGTGGCGCCGGTCGCTTTGCTTGCGTGAGCCTGGGGTGGGTCATGCCTCGGCCGCCACCGGCTGCTCGGCCACCCACTGGAGCAGAGCCGCAGGGTGGGCGGGCAAGCCGTGCTCGACGCTGTCGTGCGCCTCCCAGTGATCGGCGACCCGCGTGACCCAGGCTTCGGGCGCAGCCTCCCAGACCAGCGAGGCGTGCCCGACGGGACGGCACTCCACCAGGCGACCCTGCGGGAGCAAGGCCACGACCGATCCCGAGCGCCGGGCGACGATCTGGGCGCGCTGCCAGTGCCAGATCAGCGCCGGAGGCACCTCCCACACCACGGCGACCAACTGTCCGTAGCGCGGGCGCGTCTGCCGGTCGGCGCGTCGATCGACGTGCACCTCGACGATTGCCTCGGTCTCCAGAAGCCGCACCCGGCACCCGTCTCCGAGGCAGGCGCGGATAAGTCCTAGTTGAATGTTCATGCGCTTCCTCTTCGGTGGCCGGAGATCTCGCTGGGAGACTCCGCCGGTGACGCTAGCAGGGCTAGCTCTCGGATCCTGCCCGCCGGCCCTTCCTGCCTGCCGGCCGGGCGGAATCCGCGCCGGCACGGGGAAGGAAAACAGGACCGCGGGCGCCTGCCCGCGGCTCTTGGGCCTTGAAAGGTCGCTCCGGCTGACTAGTCGAGCAGGGTGAGGGAAACGCCGGAGGGGCGAGCCGCGGGATGGCGGTTCAGGCGGACGAACACGAAGCCGATGCTGGACATGCGCCCCTCCTTCTTGGGGATTCGGATCTCGGCCCGCTCCGGGCCGACCGGATGACTATACCGCGAATGCGGTGGGGGAGTCAAGCCCCGACTTCCGAAGCCCCGCGGGACTTCGGAAGTCCGGGGCAGAATGAGAGCGGCTCCCAGCGAGGGAGCCGCCCGTTTCTGTGGAGCGAGGAGAAGCTGCCAGACTACTTCTGCGACAGCAGCAGGCGCACGTACTGGGCGCGCTCGAAGGCGAACGGGTCGGCGGCCTGCTTCTGGCTGAGCTTGCCCCGGAAGTCGGCCACGGAGGTGTACCCCTTCTCGGTCATCCACTCCTCAAGCTGACGGAGCATCGTCGAGACGTACGGCAAGCCGTTCTTGATCACGGCCGAAGCGGTCTGCACGACGGTGGCTCCGGCCAGGAGCCCCTTGGCGACGTCCGTGCCGCTGTGCACGCCGGTGCTCAATGCCAACTCGGACTTGATCCGGCCGTAGAGCAGCGCCGTCCAGCGCAGCGGCAGCTTGAGTTCCTCCGGACCGCTGAGCACCATCTCGCTCGACAGGCTCTCCGTGGCCGGATCGATGTCGGGCTGCAGGAAGCGATTGAACAACACCAGGCTGGAGGCGCCGCGCTTGTCGAGCTCCGAGGCGATGTAGGCGACCGAGGTGTAGAACGGGCTGAGCTTGATCGCCAGGGGGATCTTCACCTGCTGCTTGACGGCTTCGACCACCTCGAACAGCGCCACCTCGATGGCCGTTCCCGACCGGCGCGCGTCGGCCGCAACCGAGTACACATTCAGCTCCAGACCATTGACGCCGGTGCCCTCCAACTGCCTGGCGTACTCGATCCAGACGCCCGGGCTGACGGCGTTCAGGCTGGCCAGCAGCGGGAACGTCACCGCCTTGCGCGCCTTCTCCACCCACATCAGGTGTTCCTTGGCATCGCCATGCTTCATGTTGGGGAAGTAGGTCAGCGCCTCGGCAAAGCTCTCCGAACCGACGGCGAGCGACTCCTCCATGCGCAGGGCGTCGAACTGGATCTGCTCCTCGAACAGCGAGCGGATGACCAGCGCGCCGGCACCGACCTGCTCGGCCATCTTGATCTTGTCCAGCATCCCGGAAATCGAACTGGCCCCCACGACAATCGGGCTGCGGAGGGGAATCCCCATGTAGGTGGTCTTGAGGTCGGGCATGAAGCCTCCATCGGTGTCGTGCAGGACAGGCCCTTCTCAGGCCTGCTTTGCCAGGTTCGAGGGTCGTCGCAAATCGCAGGATCGGTAATAGTGACAATTGTCATCCAGTTTCGTCTGCGCTTCAGCACTATTGCCCGGGGGTGGGGGTCCCTAGACTTGGGAAGTTGACTGACCCCCGACGCGCCCCTCGCGCCCACCACCTGGCCGCGCGCCGGTCACCCAAGGAGCTATGCATGGCAACCGGCACCTACGGCCAGCGCAAGCTGGTCCCTCACGACGGCAACTCAGCCACGACGCACGTGGCCTACGCCGTCAACGAAGTCATCGCCATCTACCCGATCACCCCATCGACGAGCATGGGGGAGATCGCCGACGAGAAGGCCTCGCTGGGGGAGAAGAACATCTGGGGCAGCGTGCCCACGGTGGTCGAGATGCAGTCGGAGGGCGGCGCCGCCGGGGCGGTGCACGGCGCGCTGACCACCGGCGCGCTGACGACGACCTTCACCGCCTCGCAGGGCCTGCTGCTGATGATCCCCAACATGTTCAAGATTGCCGGCGAGCTGACGCCGGCGGTCTTCCACATCGCCGCGCGCGCCATCTCCACCCAGGCGCTGTCGATCTTCGGCGACCACTCGGATGTGATGGCCGCCCGGTCGACCGGCTGGGGGATGATCGCCTCCAACAACCCGCAGGAGGCGATGGACACGGCGCTCATCGCCCAGGCCGCCAGCCTGGAAACCCGCCTGCCCTTCATGCACTTCTTCGACGGCTTCCGCACCTCGTCCGAGATTCAGAAGATCGAAGAGCTGACGCATGACGACATGCGCTCGATGATCGACGAGGGGCTGGTGGCCGAGTTCCGGCGCCGCAGCCTGTCGCCCGAGCACCCGACGGTGCGCGGCACGGCCCAGAACCCCGACGTCTACTTCCAGGGCCGCGAGACGGTCAACCCGTACTATCTGAAGACGCCGGCCATCGTGCAGAAGGCGATGGATCGGTTCGCCAAGCTGACCGGCCGGCAGTACCGGCTGTTCGACTACGTCGGCGCGCCGGACGCCGACCGCGTGGTGGTGATGATGTGCTCCGGCGGCGAGACGATGCACGAGGTCGTCGAGCACCTGAACAAGAAGGGCGAGAAGGTCGGCGTGCTCAAGGTGCGCCTGTACCGCCCGTTCGACTCGGCCGGCTTCGTGGCGGCGCTGCCCAAGACGGCGCGGCGCATCGCCGTGCTGGACCGGACGAAGGAACCCGGCGCCTCGGGCGAGCCGCTGTACCAGGACGTCCAGACGGCCATCGCCGAGGCGGTGGGGGCGGGGACGATCGCCCGCGACGCCATCCCGCTGGTCGTCGGCGGGCGCTACGGGCTGGCGTCGAAGGAATTCAACGCCGGCATGGCCAAGTCGGTGCTCGACAACCTGAAGGCCAAGTCGCCCAAGAACCACTTCACCGTCGGCATCTTCGACGACGTCACCGACAGCTCGCTGGCGTGGGACGACGATTTCGAATCGGAGCCGGAGGGCGCGCACCGGGCGATGTTCTACGGCCTGGGGGCCGACGGCACCGTCGGCGCCAACAAGAACTCGATCAAGATCATCGGCAAGTCGACCGACTACTACGCCCAGGGCTACTTCGTCTACGACTCGAAGAAGTCCGGCTCGATGACCACCTCGCACCTGCGCTTCAGCCCGCACCCGATCCGCAGCGTGTACCTGATCAACAAAGCCGAGTTCCTGGCCTGCCACGCCTTCCCGTTCCTGGAGCGGGTCGACATCCTCGGCCATCTGCGCCCGGGCGGCACCTTCCTGCTCAACAGCCCGTATCCGGCCGACCAGGTGTGGGATCGCATCCCGGCCGAGGTCCAGCAGGTGCTGATCGACAAGCAGGCGAAGTTCTACGTCATCGACGCCTACTCGCTGGCCAAGTCGCTCGGACTGGGCGGGCGCATCAACGTCATCATGCAGACGGCCTTCTTCGCCATCTCCGGCGTGCTGCCGCAAGAGAAGGCGCTGAAGATGATCGAGCTGGCGGTCGAGGACACCTACGGCGACAAGGGCAAGGCGGTGGTGGACATGAACATCCGCGCCGCCTCGCTGGCGGCCGAGCGCATCCAGAAGGTGGAGCTGCCGGCCAAGGCGACGAGCAAGGTCCACATGCACCCGCCGGTCCCGGCCGGGGCGCCGGAGTTCGTGCAGAAGGTCACGGCCGAGATGATCGCCTACCGCGGCGACCGGCTGCCGGTGTCGTTGATGCCGGCCGACGGGACCTACCCGGCCGGGACGACCAAGTACGAGAAGCGCAACATCGCCCTCGAGATCCCGGTCTGGGAGCCCGAGGTCTGCATCCAGTGCAACCAGTGCTCCTTCGTCTGCCCGCATGCCACCATCCGGGTCAAGGCCTACGAAGCGAAGTTCGCCAACGGCAAGGCGCCGGCGACCTTCAAGTCGATCGACTACAAGGGCAAGGAATACGGCGGGATGAAGTACACGGTGCAGGTGGCGCCGGAGGACTGCACCGGCTGCGGCGCCTGCGTCTACGTCTGCCCGGCGTACGCCAAGGATGAGAAGGGGCAGAAGACCGAGCGCAAGGCGATCAACATGGCCGCGCAGCCGCCGATCCGCGATGCGGAGGCGGCCAACTGGGACTACTTCCTGAGCCTGCCCGATCCGGATCCGAAGCAGGCCAACCGCTTCACGGTCAAGGGCTCGCAGTTCCTGCCGGCGATGTTCGAGTTCTCCGGCGCCTGCGGCGGCTGCGGCGAGACGCCCTACATCAAGCTGGCGACGCAGCTGTTTGGCGACCGCATGGTGGTCGCCAACGCCACCGGCTGCTCGTCGATCTACGGCGCCAACCTGCCGACGACGCCCTACGCCCCGCGGGCCGACGGGCGCGGCCCGGCGTGGTCGAACTCGCTGTTCGAGGACAACGCCGAGTTCGGCATGGGCATGCGCCTGACGGCGGACAAGCTGAACATCTACGCCCGCGAGCTCCTGGGCCGCCTGAAGGAGAAGGGCCAGGCGGAGTTCATCGACTCGATCCTGAGCGCCGACCTGAGCGCGCCGGAAGCGGTCGAAGAACAGCGCGTGCGGCTGGATGCTCTGCGTGCCCACCTGGCCGGGATGAAGGACCCGGACGCCGAACGGGCCCTGGGCGTCCTGGAGTACCTGGTGCCGCGGTCGGTGTGGATCATCGGCGGCGACGGGTGGGCCTACGACATCGGCTACGGCGGCCTCGATCACGTCCTGGCCTCCGGCCGCAACGTCAACATGCTGGTCCTGGATACCGGCGTGTACTCGAACACCGGCGGCCAGGCGTCCAAGGCCACGCCGCGCGCGGCGGTGGCCAAGTTCGCCGCCGCCGGCAAGGACATGCCCAAGAAGGACCTGGGCGCCATCGCCATGACCTACGGCAACATCTACGTCGCCCAGGTGGCCTACGGCGCCAACATGACTCAGTCGGTGCGCGCCTTCCGCGAAGCGGAGGCCTATCCGGGGCCGTCGCTGATCATCGCCTACGCCCACTGCATCAACCAGGGCATCGACATGATGACCGGCACCGACCTGCAGAAGGACGCCGTCGAGAGCGGCTTCTGGCCGCTGTTCCGCTACGACCCGGCGCTGGCCGCCGAAGGCAAGAACCCGCTGCAGCTCGACTCGAAGGCGCCGACCAAGAACGTCGAGGAGTTCATGTACAAGCAGGTGCGCTTCAAGGTGCTGCGGCAGACCGACCCGAAGCGGGCCGAGACGCTGATGGAGTCGCTGCGCAAGGACGTCATCGGCCGCTGGAAGTTCTACGAACAGATGGCGAACCTGGACGTCTGAGGACGTACGGCCTTGAAGACCGACTTCGGAAGTCCCAAGGACTTCCGAAGTCGGTGGCAAGTCGATGCGAGATCCCGGGGGCACGCACGCGCGTGCCCCCGTTTGGTCTTCCACACCGGCACGGTGTGACACCTCACCCCCTGGCCCCCTCTCCGCCGACGAAAGCCTCTATCACGAAGGAGCGTGGCGGAGAGGGGGCATGAGATTTGTGGGATGGGGGTGCGAAGCTCCCCCATCCCACACAAATCCCCGCCCCCTGCCAATTCTGTGGGGCCGCGAAAGTCAGCCCATGCAGGGGGAGGGGTGAGGGGAGGGGGTTGGATAGGGACCCCGGTCTTCCGGGTCCGGCTAGATTCCGGCGAGGAAGAGCCCGCCGCGGACGGCCAGCGCCACGACCAGCGCCACGACGGTGGCCAGGGCGGCCACGGAACCCATGGCGCGCCAGCCGAGCTCGCGGCGCAGGACGACCAGCGTCGCCAGGCACGGGATGTAGAACACGACGAAGACGGCGAAGGTGATCATCTGCGTCTGGGTCAGCACAAGGTTGAAGTCCAGCGTCCCCAGCGCCTGGCCGAGCATCACCAGCGAGAGCTCCTTGCGCAGGATGCCGAAGGCCAGCGGCACGCCGGTGGCGGCGGGCAAACCGAGCACCCAGGTCAGCGGGCGGACCAGCAGGTCGAGCATGGGCGTCAGTCCGAAGAAGGTCAGCAGCGCGAGGACGACGCTGCCGGCGATCAAGCGCCGGCCAGGCCTCGACCATGAACTCGCGCACACGGTACCAGGCCTTGGCCAGGACGGAGCGGGCGGACGGCATGCGGTAGGGCGGGATCTCGAGGATCAGCCCCGGCGACTCCTCGTGCATCATGCCGCTGAGCACGCGGCCGGTGAGGGCGATCATGAACAGGTTGAGGACGTAGATGGCCGCCGCGGCCCACGGGCCGACGTATGCCGCCACCAGGCCGAACACCACCACCAATCGCGCCGAACACGGGATGAGCGTCGAGAGGGCCGCCGCCAGGTAGCGATCGCGCCGGTTCTCCAGGATGCGGGTCGACATGACCGCCGGGACCGAGCAGCCGTAGCCCAGGATGAAGGGGACGACGCTCTTGCCGTGCAAACCCATGCGGTGCATGAGCGCATCCATCAGGAACGCCAGGCGCGGCAGGTAGCCGACGTCTTCGAGGAACCCCAGGCCGAGCAGGAACGGGATCAGGTAGGGCATGACGATCGCCGCACCGCCGGCCACGCCTTGCAGCAGGCCGATGGCGACGGTGTCCAGAAACGACTGTCCGGCCAGGGTGGCGTGCAGGCGGGTGGTCCATGTCCCAAACAGGGCCAGGAGCGGCGGCTCGATCGCGTTTCCGGTGGCGTATACCACCTGGAAGAAAGCGAGCAGGATCAGGATCAGCGCAAGATACCCGGCGACCGGGTGAAGCAGGACGTCGTCGAGCCGGTCGCGCCATGACGTGCGGCGCTCACCCTGCGTGACGACCAGATGCTCGAGGTTCCCGGCCAGGCCGTGCCGTTCGCCCCAGACCACCCAGCGTGCAGGTTGGCCGCGACGTTCGGCCAGGTCGCGCTGCGCCTGCTCGGCCTTCGGTGCCGAGGGCCGGCGTGATGCGCTCGGTCTCGGCGGCCAATTCGTTGTCGCCTTCGAGCAGCTTGAGGGCCGTCGCCTCGGGGTGGAGTGGTGTCGGCGTGCCGCGCAGCGCCTCGGCCAGCCCGGCCAGGGCGTCCTCGACATCGCGACCGTAGCGAGGGCGCGTGATCGGCTGAGGGTTGCGCGCGGCCTGGAAGGCGGCGTTGAACAGCGTGCGCACGCCACGGCCCTTGCTGGCCACCAGCGGCAGGACGGGCACACCGAGCTCGCGCTGAAGGCGCGGGCCGTCGATCCGCAGCCCGAGGCGATCGGCCTCGTCCAGCAGGTTGACGGCCAGGATCAGCGGCCTCTGCAGCTCGAGCAGCTCGAGCGTCATGTCCAGGCCCTGGGACAGGTGCGTGGCGTCGAGCACGTTGATGATCACATCCACGTCGGTCGACGCCAGATAGCGCAGCGTCACGCGTTCGGCGGGGTTGGTGCCGGCCAGCGTGTAGGTGCCCGGCAGGTCGACGACGTCGACGACTTCGCCCTGCAGGCGCACCTTGCTCTCGGTGTACGCGACCGTCGTGCCCGGGAAGTTGCCCGTGTGCGCCTTGTAGCCGGCCACCTGGTTGAAGAGCGTGCTCTTGCCGCAGTTCGGCTGGCCGACGAGGGCGATGCGCATCAGTCGGCGACCGTTCCGGGGGCAGGGACCGGGGAGACCTCCAGGCCGGAGGCGATCTTCCAGCCCAGGGCGATGATGCGACCGTCCACCTCGAGGAGCAGGGGTCCGTGGAATGGGGCGCGCCGGAGCAGGCGGACGGCGCCTCCGGGGAGCAGGCCGAGCGAGCGCACCTGTCCTTCGGCGGCCGGGTTCGCTGGCAGGCCCTGCAGGATCAATTGGTCGCCGGTCCGGGCATCGGTGAGTCTCACAGCTGCAACCTGTCGCTGCCGGATGCATTCGTCCGGCTGCGCGAGTGAACCATTGTAACGCGGGGAGGCGGGGCACAGCGACCACCGACGGTGGGAGCGGGCACGGCGGCCGGCGCCCGACGAGCGAGGTGAAAGTTGAAGATCAGCATCTGAGCCTGAATCAGAGCCTCAGCTGGCGCAAGTGCGGAGCGAACTGAGATGTGCTTTCACTACATGTCAGGCCTCCGTGCACGGGATGCCAAGAGCGCGTGCGGAAAAGGCGGGGAAGCATCACGAGGTCGACGCTCGAGGAGCGCGTATTGCGTTTCTCCTTTCGTCCTCTCCCAGGAGGGGACCCTCGGGCGGGGCGGGTTCACTCAAGGAACTTCTTCAGACCGTACTGCAGCAGCGTGATGACGACCGGCAGAACCAGCGCCGCCACGAGACTGCGCATCGTCTCGGCCCGCCAGGGCCAGGTGGGGATGCGTTCGATCACCGCCCGGGCGCGCTCGAGGGCCAACAGGGTCGTGTTGACGCGGTCGGCGGCAGCCAGGTCGCCCTGGTCGACGCGGCGGTAGACCTCGCTCATGCACTTCTGCCAGCGGAGGCTGAGATCGGAAAGCTCCTGGTCCTTGGTCTGAACCAGCCGCCGGTGCAGCCCCATCAGCGGGAGCAGGAAGGCCAGGATGGCCATCAGGGAGAAGAGGGCGGCCGCCGACATGAACGGGCCCACGAGACCCTCGGGCGTGATCAAGACTGCGGCCGAGATAATCAGCAAGCCGCCGATGGCCGTATGCGCAGTCAGGGTCGAGAAGGCGACCAGGGGAGCCACGTTGTGCAGATCGACCCGAGTGCTCGTGGCATACAACCGGTTGACCAGGCGCAATTGGCGGATGGAGTGGTAGATGTACAGGCCGGCGAACACGACGGAGGCGTAGAACTGAAGCCGGTCCAGGACTCCGAAGGCGGAGGTGGTTGTCCAGGAGATGCTGACGTACACCCCGAGAAGCAGCGCCACCAGGCTCGCCGCCGCGGCGGGTCGGGCGGGCAGCGTGGTGAGCTGCCAGCGGATGCCTCGGAGCCTCAGCCTCGTTGCCGGTGAAGGCCGGCCGGTACTCCTCCAGCGACGCGGCTGCCCTGCGGTCGAGGTAGTGAAGCAGCCAGAAGCCGTAGAAGGGTACGGAATGAGCATAGAGCACGGCAGGCGTCAGGAGTTCTCCCTCCAGGTTCAGCAAGACGCCCGCCAGGCCGAGGAACGCCAGGCACACCACGAGATACGGCAGCCAGTACGGTCCCGGGAGTTGGTCGATGCGGCGAGCAAGGCGGTCGAACCAGCTCGGTCGATAAGGCGGGACGAAGGCAGGAGCCGGTGGGGTGACGGTGGGAACCGATCTCGGTCGCGGCTGAGAGGGTCTTTCAGCACGGGTCGATATGCGCCGGGTCATCCGAGCAGCCTCTGAAGGACGTATTGAATCAGCCAGAGGAGCACCGGGAGCAGGAAGGCCGCCATCAGATTGCGGAACATCCCGCGCGGCCAGGGCCAGGTGGGGATCTTCTCCAGGGCGGCCGACTCGAGCTCGAGCGTGGCCAACGCCTTGTGGAACTCATCCATGCCGCTCAGGGGCTCGCGTTCGAGCTCGCTGGTGGAATCGCTGGGTGATGGATTCTCGCCGGTGGCCAACGTTGGCCAGCTCCGCTTCCTTGCGCTCGACCAGGATGCGGTGCGCGCCCCACAACGGCCAGACGAAGATCAGGATCGGCCACACGTAGAACGGAACGGTCAAGAAGGACGACCATGACGTAGGACGAGGGCATGGCTCCGGGCTGAACGCCCGGGTCGGCCAGCCATGGGTAGGTGTAGACGGCGAACCCGAGCGCGGTCAGCGCGGTCAGCCCGGCCAGGGCGTACACCGGCTGCAGGCGATACAGGTCCACCTGGGTTTGATGGGTATAGATGCGGCTGACGGTTCGCATCTGGTGGATGGTGTGGTAGATCAGCGTGAACCAGAACCACAGGGTTGGGATGAAGGTGATCAAGCATGAAGGCGAACGCGGTCGGCGAGGCATTCAAGCCGAACATCGGATAGTCGCTGAAGATCCACCTGACCGGCCGCGACGGAGATGGCGCCAAAGGCGAAACCGATGAGTCCAGCCACGATCGTCGGGCGGGGAGGCAGCGTCGTCAATTCGTATTGCAGGCGCGGATAGGGTGAAGCGTCGGGCCGCAGCGCCGGCCGGAAACGTTCGAGGGCCGTGATAGCCCGCCGGTCGAAGGCGTGCATCAGGAAGATCGCCAGGACGTAGTTGACGGGAAAGAAGAACTGGAAGAACTGGACGCCGTGCGTGGCGAAGATGCCATCCCGCCACAGGATCGTCACCTGGATGCACCTCGAGGAGGAGGGCCACGATCAGGTAGAACGACCACCACGGGATGGGCAGGCGATCGACCCAGTCGGTGAACCGGTCGACCCAGGAAGGGGGATAGGGCGGAACGAAGGCCGGCACCGGAGTCCGGGGTGGAGACGAGCGCTTGGATTTGGGAGGCATTGGTCCTCGGTTTGCGTTCTTGACCCTTGGCTCTGATCGCGGGCGACTGACCGCAGACGACAGTTCGATGCCGGCTCCCTACTGCAGCATCCTTCCAAGACCGAACTGAATGAGCCACACGGTGATGGGAAGGAGCACGGCGGCCAGAAGCCCGCGCGGCGTGCCGGGCGACCAGGGCCATGTGGGGATGCGGTTCACGTCGGCCGCCTCCATCTCGAGCACCGCCAATGCCTTGTGGGACGCTTCGATGGCCCGCGCCTGGCTGTTGTCGAGCGAGGAGGTGGAAGCTGGCGTACGCAACCTGTTTCCGCCGCGCAATCTCCGTCAGGGCCTCGGCCTTTCGCTGCACCAGACACCCGGTGCACCCCCCACAGTGGGGAGAGGAAGATGAAGGCGGCCAGGACGGCGTCGAATGCCGTCCAGATGATCTGCACCCCAACCCCGACCCCGGTCGGCTGCGACAGCAGGAACCAGCCGGCGCCAAAGAGGATCCAGATCGCGGCGGTGACGGCGGTGACGTTGGAGAAGGCGTACAGCGGGCGGAGGTGGAACAGGTCGGCCTGGACGCGGCGGGTGAGGAGATCGTTGATGACCCACAGCTGATGGAACGAATGGACGACGAAGATCGGGAAGAGAGTGATGTTGATGACCCCGACAACCGTGGCCGCCACTCGGGCGAAAGTGGTAAGCGCGCCGGAGGCGAAGAACTCGTAGAACCCCGATTGGCAGGATGATCGAGAGACCCGCACCGACCAGGATCGCCCAGCGCACTGACGAGGCAGGTAGTGTCGTCAAGCGATAGCGAAGGACCTGCGTCTCATCGTCAGAATTGTGCAAGAGCGGTCGAGTAGCATCCAGCGCGGTTCCCGCCAGGCGGTCGATGTAGTGCATGAAACAGAAGGCGAGCGCGGGTTGGATGGCGGTGACGAAGTCGGTGTAGTCGCCTCCCCGGTAGACGGCGCCGGTGACACGCAGGGCGAGCTGCCACGGCGGCTGGGGGTAGGGCCATCAAGGCGTAGGCCAACCAGGCGGGAATGGGAAGGCGGTCGACCCAGGCCGTGAAGCGATCGAAGGCGCTGGGGGGGTAGGGCGGGAGGAACCGTGGCTTGGTGGACGAAGATGCGCCGGCCGCCGGCTTCGCCGAGCGAACACGTGGCGTCGAGCGGGCGTTGGTCGGTCGTTTCATCCCAACAGCCTCCCCAATCCAAACTGGACCAGCCACAACAGGACGGGCAGGAGGACCGCCCCCACCAGGTTGCGCAGCGTTCCCGCCGCCCAGGGCCATGTGGGGACTTTGCTTATTTCGGCGTGCTCGGCCTGGAAGGCGTCCAGAGCCTTGTGGAGTGGATCCACCTTCTCGAGCTCCCCGGCATCCAGAGCCTGGCGGAGCTGAGCGCGCCCGGAGGCCTTTCGCCGCGGCGAGCTCGGCCAACGCCGCGTCCTTGGCCTCGGAGAGTTGACGATGGGCGCCCCACAGGGGCCAGGCGAAGATCACCACGACGGCGACAAGATTGAAGAGCGTTTCAACGACGGTGACCGGATTGAGCGGATCGCCCCCCGGCTGGGCCAGAAACCAGCCGTAATTGAAGATCACGATGCCGATCGCCGTCAGGCTCGGTCACGCGCGACAGGGCGTACATCGGCCGGATCGTCGAAAGGCGAACCTGGGCGTGATCGCGGTGCAGGCGATGGATCTCCCGCAGCTGATACCAAATGTGAAAGAAGAACGGGTAAGAGGAAAGATACAGGAAGGTGAGGATGACGAGGAAGAGGACCGGGAGGCGCTCGAGCCCCCCGGTCTGGAGCTGGGACATCTCCCATTGCCCCAGTGGAAGGCTGATGATCGTTCCGACGGCGGTGAAGATGAGCGTCGGCCGGGCGGGCAGCGTCGTGATGCGGTAGACAGCGGTGGCAAAGGCTCGGTCGTCGCCGCGGAAGGCGGGACGGAAGCGCTGCATGGCCGAGGCCGCCGCATGGTCCAAGGCGTGCGTCAGGGCGAGCAGATAGACCGCCAGCGTCGGCAGCCAGATCTGCATCGGGTGGAACCCCACGGCGGCGTAGACCCCGGTCTGCCGCAGCGCCAGGGCGATGGCGCCGCAGTAGGCGAGCGCAAGCAGGACATAGAAGAGCCACCACGGGATGGGCAGACGGTCAACCCAGTCGGTGAAACGGTCGACGAAGCTCGGCGGGTAGGGCGGAACGATGGCCCCCGCAGTGGAGTGGGCCGTGGGGTTCGACGTCTGATCGTGCCATGGTGCCTCCCGGCAGGGCCTCCCACGACGGAACGGGTGCGGTCCGACCGCCAAGTTCTTCAGGGGTAATCGCGTCGATGTGCGAAGGGGTGGCGCGTAGCCACGGTCGCCCGGCGTTGCGCCTGCGGCCTTGAGGTCGGCGGCAGGGCGAGCAAGCACAGGGCGAGGGCGGATTCGCCGGTCCTGTCTGTGGGATTCCTGGGAGGGTCGCTGGAGTCCGTGAGGGAGCGCAATCACGAGTAAGCCCACCGCAATAGGCGTAGTTTACTACGCAAGGTGGGTTTTGACGTGAAGTGGGTAGCTCGGCCTTACCCGCCGCAGGGACCCTCCAGGATTACCGCCTGACTGCAATTCGGCCGCAGGCTGCTTCAGCAGACCGATCTCGGGCCTGTTGGGGGAGCGTATCGAGGGCGGACTCGCGTCGCGCTGCTCTATGGGCGCAGCTGAAGCTCGGCCAGGTGCCCCGGACGGCTAGGGGGAGATGGACCACCGGAGGCCCGAAGGCGACTTCGTTGCGGCCCGAACCCGGGCGGCGCAGTCGTCGCCTACGGAAGGACCCGCTGGAGGATGTACTGGACCAGCCAGATCACGAGCGGGAGCACGAGCGTGACCGCCACGCCGCGCAGTGTGCCGGGCTCCCACGGCCAGGTGGGGATACGTTGGAGGGCCGCTCGCTCGATCTCCAGGCTGCTGAGCGTCTTGTTGAGGTCATCCATCTTCGTCATGGCCTTCTTGTCTACCCGCTGGTGCAGTTCGGTCACGGCCGCCTCGAAACGGCGGGCGCTCTCCGCCAGCGCTTTCCTCTTCTCCGCCACCAGCCGGCGATGGATCCCGAGCAGCGGCCAGGCGAAGATCACGGCCGACGCCACGGCAAAGAAGATGCCCAAGACGATGCTGATGGGCTGAGCGAGGAACTCAGGGCCCGCCGCGAACCAGGTGTAGTTGTACAGGATCAATCCGCCCGAGGTGATGGCGGCCGGCACGGAGAACGCGTACAGCGGCTGCAGTCGATACAGGTTCAGCCGGGCGAAGGTCAGGTAGATGCGGCTGATCTCCCGGAGCTGATGGATCGAGTGGTAGATGAAGACGCCGGCGACGGCCTCGGAGAACGCCATCTGGATCAGGAAGACGGCCATGGCGCCCGGCGAGGTCGACATGCGACCCCAGGCGAAGGCGGCCGTCAGGGAATAGGTCGTCGCGCCGGGAGGGCGGAAGACAAGCAGGGGGATGACAACGCCCAGGAGCACGCCGGCCAGAGACGCCCACAGCGTCGGCCAAGGGGGCAAGGTCGTCAGGCGGTAGCGCAACTCCTCCAGGGAGGATCCCTTGTCCGCAGGACCTTCCCGTGATCGACGGGGAAGATCGAGGACGGGACGGAAGGTCTCGAGGGCGGCGGCCGCCGATCGGTCGAGGAGACTCATCAAGCCCAGCAGGTAGGCGAATTGCGAGCCCAGAAAGAGGTGAAGGACGAGGTACTTCCCCGGATGGTAGGCGCCGGCGAGCATCTGCACCCCGATCAGCACGAGCATCCCGGCCACTCCCAACAGCAGGTAAGCCAGCCAGGATGGACCGGGCAGGCGGTCGATCCGCCTGGCTAGCCGGTCGTACCAGCTCGGCGGGTAGGGCGGGACGAAAACAGCCGGAGGCGTAGCCGAAGCTTGAGGCTGGACCGCCTTCGGCGGCTTTCGCCTTACGGGAGAGTGTTGAGGCACGTCGAACTCATGGGAGCAGCCTTTCCGCACCAAGCTGGATCGCCCAGATGAGGATGGGGAAGATGAGCGCCACGAGCAGGCCGCGAGCGTTCCTTGCTCCCAGGGCCATGTGGCGATACGGGATAGAGCACTGCGCTCGAGGTCAAGACTTGCCAGGGCCTTATTCAGTTCATCCATGCCTATCAGGTTTCGGCGGTCCATCCGCGCGTGAAGATCGGCAATCCCGGATTCCAGACGGCGGGTGTTCTCCTCGAGCAGGCGCTCCTTCTCGGCAGCGAGCAGGCGGTGCACGCCCAACAGCGGCCAGGCGAAAGTAACGGCGACGATGGCAGCCCAGAGGATCCCGCCCAGGAGCAAGAAGGCAGGTTGGGCTCGGAATCCGGAGGCTGTCAGGCTGAAGATGTAGAAGAAGCAAATCGTCCCGATCGTCGTCTGCTGCGTGACACGAGAGAAGGCATACAGGGGACCAAGGTGCAGCAGGCGAACGCGGGTGTGTCGGGTGTAGATGCGACTGATCACGCGCAACTGATGGATCGTGTGATAAAGGAATACGGCGATCGTCCACCACACCACCAGGAGCACCAGCGACGACCACAGAGACGGAGAGAGGTGTCGGGGCAATCTGAAAGAGCTGGGGCCCGAGGTCGATAATACTCACCCGGCTTCCCGGCCGGAGAATCCAATCTGTCGAACAGCATCAGAAGGCTATTCACCAGCACCAGCCCAGCGGCAAGGCGCGTCGTCGGCCTGGCGGGGAGCGTCGTCAAGCGGTACTGCAGGTCGCGGCTTGTCGCCGGGGTGGCCAGCGAGAGCGGGGCGGAATTGATCGAAGGCGCTGGCGGCCAGACGGTCCAAGTAATGCGTCAGTGCCAGCATGAACGGGGACCATGCGGCGAACAAGACGTGGAACGGCCGGATCTCGCCGGGCGGGTAGCCGCCTTCGCGCCACTGGATCAGCGTCAACATCCCAAAGATCACCAGTCCAAAGAGCCCGTAAACAACGTAGGCGGAGATACGGAGCCGGTCCAGGCGCGCGCTGCAGCCGGTCGAACCAACTCGGTGGGTAGGGCGGGATGAAAGGCGGCTGCTCCGCCGACGGCGCCGAGGCGCGCCGTTCGCCCGGCCTTCTTCGGCGCCTCTTCGGGCAGGCCGGAACGGAAGGGGAGGGTTGGACTCTTGCGTTTGCTCATCTCTCAGACCACTCCGTGCGCCCGGTACCAGGCCAGGGCTTCGACGATCGCCTGGCGCGCCGTCCGCGTGCGCGCCAGGCCGAGCTCGGCTGCGCGCCTTGGACGTGTCGCAGAACAAACGGTGACGGCTGAGGCGGAGCTGGTTGCCATCCAATGGCATGGGCACCACGCTCCGGACGAGGTCGAGCGCCGTCGCCGCCGGCTCGATGGCCCAGTTCGGAAGGCGAAGCCACGGCGGCTGGGAGCCGACCACCTCCGCCAGCAGCGTGAAGAGCTGCAAGTGAGTCAGGTTCTCACCACCGAGGATGTAGCGCTCGCCGCTGCGGCCTCGTTCGGCAGCCGCCAGGTGCCCGGCGGCGACATCGTCGATGTGGACGATGTTGGTGCCGCCGCCGGTGTACAGAAACGTCCGCCCGCGCGCCGCCTGGATCACAAGCGACCCGCTGATCTGGTGCACGTCGCCGGCGCCGATCACGATCGACGGGTTGACGACCACCACCTCGAGCGACTCGCCGGCGTCCTTCAACGCCTCGAGCTCTGCCTGGCGTTTGGCATAGCCATAGGGGAAGCGCTTGGCCGGCAGGTTGAAGGTGTGCGCCTCGGTGAGCAGCTCGCTTGCCAACGGGTACGCCCAGCGCCGCCATCGACGAGGTCAGGATCAATCGCTCGACGCCGGCTTGCCGGCAGGCGAGCACGATGTTGCGCGTCCCCTCGACCGCCCCGCGGATCACCTGCTCGGGCCGCAGGCGCCAGTAGGCCGCCACGGCCGCGGCGTGGAACACCCAGCGCACCCCGGCGACGGCGGGAGCCAGGGACTCGGGATCGAGGATGTCGCCGACGCGGCGGTCGACGCGCAGGCCCTCCAGCGCGGAGAGGTCGGACGAGGGACGGTGCAGGGCACGGACCTCGAGGCCCTGCTGGGCCAGGTGGCGGCAGACGGCCGATCCGAGGAAGCCGCTGGCGCCGGTGACCAGGACCGGGTCAGGCAATCAGGCCCAGCCCCCGGCCGACCTCGCCCAGGATCGACAGGGCGCGGTCGATCTGCTCGTCGGTGTGGGTGGCCATGTAGCTCGTCCGCAGCAGGCACTGATCCGCGGGAACCGCCGGCGAGATGACGGCGTTGACGTACAGCCCGGCCTCGTAGCAGCAGCTTCCAGGCTTCCATCGTGCGGTCGAGGGTGCCGGTGATGATCGGGATGATCGGCGTGACGCTGGGGCCCATGTTGAATCCCAGCGCCACCAGCCCGGCGCGCATGCGCTCGGTGACCGCCCACAGGCGGTCGACGCGCTCGGGCTCGCGCTCCATGATGTCGAGGGCGGCCAGGACGGCGGCCACGTTGGAGGCGGGCATCGAGGCGCTGAAGATCAGCGAGCGGGCGTGGTGCTGGATGTAGTGGATCGGGTCCTCGTCGCCGGCGATGAAGCCTCCCAGCGAAGCGAAGGACTTGCTGAAGGTGCCCATGATCAGGTCGACCTGATCGGTGACGCCGAAGTGGGCGGCCGTGCCGCGGCCGCGGGCCATCACGCCCAGGCTGTGGGCATCGTCGACCATCAGGCGCGCGCCGTGCTTGCGGCAGATCGGGACGATCTCCGGCAGCGGCGCCAGGTCGCCGCCCATGCTGTACACGCCGTCGACGACGACCAGCCGCCCGGCCTTGGGGTCGATGCCGGCCAGCTGCCGGTCGAGGTGGGCCATGTCGTTGTGCGAGAAGCGGCGCATCTCGCCGAAGGACAGCATGCAGCCGTCGACGATGCTGGCGTGGTCATCCTTGTCGGCCAGGACGATGTCGCCGCGGGCGACGATGGACGAGATCGTGCCCAGGTTGGTCTGGTAGCCGGTGCTGAAGACCAGGGCCGCCTGCTTGCCGACGAAGGCCGCCAGGCGCGCCTCGAGTTCCTGGTGCAGCGCCAGCGTGCCGTTCAGGAAACGCGAACCGGTGCAGGAGGTGCCGTAGCGGGCGATGGCGTCGATGGCTGCCTGGCGGACGCGGGCGTCGGTGGTCAGGCCCAGATAGTTGTTCGAGCCGATCATCAGCAGCCGCCGGCCGCCGATGGTCACCTCGGTCCCTTCGGTGTCCTCCAGGGGCAGGAAATACGGATAGTAGCCGGCGGCCTTCGCCAGCTTGGCGTCCATATACGACTGGGCCTTCTCGAAGATATCCATACCGTCTCCCTGGGAGCGCAACGATGCCGGAGGTGATGGGTGAGGCTGGCGGGTCCCCTGGCGAAGGGGTCCCGCAAGGATACGGGAGCCGGAGGGGAAAGTCAACGCTGGACGGGCCGCATCCCCCGGGCGCGGCGGCGAAGGATGCGCCGGCGCGGCGACCGATTGACGACTTCCGGGCAACCGGTATAATCTGGGCCACAAATCAGCGGCGCAGCATGCGAAGCATGCGCCGTCTTCGACGAGCGCGGAGAACAGTACGGGGCCGCGTCCTACCAGAGAGCCGCCGGCCGACGGGTGCGAGGCGGCAGGACCGGAACCGGAATCCACTCCGCCGCCCCACCGGGGCCGTCGCTCCCGCAGGAGCCCCGCAGGGGGCTGTAAGGGAGCCGGGTTCGCCCGATAACGCGAGCACAGGCCGCCGTCTGGCGAGGGCGGCGAACGCAGGTGGCACCACGAGCGCCCTCTCGTCCTGCAGGATGAGGGGGCGTTGCCTTCGGGCCACCGGGAGGTCGGCATGCAGGACTTGCAGGAGATCCGTGCCCATCCCGATCAGGTGCGGGCGTCGCTCGCCCGGCGCGGGATCGAGCCGCCGATCGATACGCTGCTGGCGCTGGATTCCGACCGGCGGGCGCTGCTGACGCAGGTCGAGCAGCTCAAGGCCGAGCGCAATCGCGTCTCGAAAGAGATCGGCCAGATGAAGGACGCCGCCGGCCGCGAGGTGCGCATCGGCGAGATGCGCGCCATCGGGCAGCACATCGAGGCGCTGGACGTCAGCGTGCGCGAGAAGGAAACGGCGCTGCACGAGCTGCTGGCGGGGCTGCCGAACGTGCCCGACGCCGACGTCCCCGACGGACCGGACGAGACGTTCAACGTCGTCGAGCGTACCGTCGGCGAGCCGAAGCGTTTCGACTTCGAGCCGCGCCCGCACTGGGACCTCGGGCCGGCGCTCGGCATCCTGGACTTCGAGCGCGGGGTCAAGCTGACCGGTTCGCGGTTCTACGTGCTGAGCGGCGCCGGGGCGCGCCTGCAGCGGGCGCTGATCGCCTGGATGCTCGACCTGCACATCGCGGCAGGGCTACCTGGAGAAGTACACGCCGTTCGTCGTGCGTGAGGAGACGCTCTTCGCCGCCGGGCAGCTGCCGAAGTTCCGGGACAACCTGTACCACGACCACGAAGAGAACCTGTGGCTGGTTCCCACGGCCGAGGTGCCGCTGACCGGGCTGCACATGGACGAGATCCTCGACGGGGGCACGCTGCCCCGAAGGTACACCGCCTACACGCCGTGCTTCCGGCGCGAGAAGATGTCGGCCGGGCGCGACGTGCGCGGCATCAAGCGCGGCCACCAGTTCGACAAGGTCGAGATGTACACCTTCTGCGCGCCGGAGGACTCGGAGGCCGAGCTCGAACGCATGCTGTCGCACGCCGAGCAGACGTGCGCCGACCTCGGCTTCGCCTACCGGGTCAAGAAGCTGTGCGCCGGCGACCTGGGCTTCTCGGCGCGCAAGACCTACGACGTCGAGGTCTGGGCGCCGGGGTGCGGCGAGTGGCTCGAAGTCTCGTCGGTCTCGAACTGCGGCGACTTCCAGGCGCGGCGCGCCAACGCCCGCTACCGGCGGGAGCTGGGCGCCAAACCGCAGCTGGTGCACACGCTGAACGGGTCGGGGCTGGGGCTGCCGCGCACGCTGATCGCCGTGCTGGAGAACTACCAGCAGGCGGATGGCACGGTCATCGTGCCGGCCGTGCTGCGGCCGTGGATGGGCGGCGTGGACATGCTCACCCCCGAAAGCGCCTGATGCCCGAAACGCTGTGGGCGATTCCGGCCGGGCTGTTCATGCTGATCGGATTGATCGGCACGCTGCTGCCGGCCGTGCCGGATCTGGTGTTGATCTGGGCGACGGCGTTGGGCTACGGGCTGCTGGCCGGGTGGGGGATTGGGGTCCGTGGCTGTTCGCCGGGATCAGCCTGCTGTGCGGCGTCGGGCTGCTGTCGGAGGTGCTGACGAGCAGCGCCGGGGCGCGCATCGGGGGTGCGTCGGTCTGGAGCATCGTCGGCGGTGTGGCGGCCGGCGTGATCCTGCTCTTCGCCGCCGGGCCGCTGGGCGCGCTGATCGCGCTGCTGGCCGGCATCTTCCTGCTCGAGTGGCGCAAGGACCGCGACACCCGGCGGGCAGGCCAGGCCGTCCTGGGAACGGCCGTCGGGTACGTGGCCTCGTTCTTCGTCAAGTTCGCCCTTGGATTCGCCTGCGTCGGACTGTGGGTGATCTGGGTGATCGTTCCTGAAGGCCTGAGCTGTCGGAACCGAGATGCGACGTGCGCCTGCCCATCGGGCAGGCGCATCGATTCCGGAACACGATGACGGCTGCGATCTCAGGGCGGGAAGTACACCATCCCGAGCCCGCGGCGCTCGAGGCCGTCCACGGCCCAGTGCTCGACCATGCTCGAGTCGTCATCCAGCGCGGCGTACAGCGCCGGGACGGCGTCGGGATCCTGGTTGAACGCCAGGGCGCGCACGGCGCCGATGCGGACGGCGGCGGACGATGAGCTGCGCCGCCTGCGCCAGGGCGGGCGAGGCCGACCGAGCCCATCGCCGCCAGCGCATCGCCCGCCAACCGGGAGAGCAGGCTGTCCGCGCTGTCGAGCAGGCTCACCAGCCGCGGGATGGCCGCCGCCAGCGGCCGATCGCGCAGCGCCAGCGCGGCCGCCTGGCGGACGGAAACGTCCGCATCGTCCAGCCCCTCGAAGCAGCCTGTCATCGGCGTCGCGGGTGATAGACGTCGGTCAGGCAGCGCAGCGCCCACCAGCGATGGTCGGGGATTTCGGATTGCGCCAGGCGCAGGAGCGCGGGGAGCGCCTCGAGTCCGTGCGAGGCAAGCGCAGTGCGCGCCCGTTCGGCGCGCACGTCATCTCCGGAGCCAAGTTCGGCGATCAGGTTGGAGAGTTCGGTCACACGGCGGTCAGACGTTGGGGGGCGGGACCGGCAGGTCGGCCTCGGAGACCTTGACCCACTTGTCCCCCTCGTCGATGAGCATCACGGGGATGTCATCCACGATCGGGTACTTGCGTCCGCAGCCGGGCTCCTGGCATACCAGCCAGGAATCGCGGACCACCTTCAGCAGGCCTTCCTTGTCCTGGACGCAGTGAGGGCAGCGCAGGATTTCCAGCAGGTCGGCATGGATCATGGGGTCGCCTCCGCGCGCGTCCGGATTCTATCACGCCCGGCCGAGCGGTCAGTCGTCCTCGGTCTTGGCGCCTTCGGGGAGCTCGGTGCCCGGGCCGTACTCGTAGATCGCCCGCCACGGCAGGTAGTGCGTGCGGATGACGTCGTTGTGCAGCGTCTGCCCGTCGCGCAGCACGGTGCGCGTGACGGTGATGTCGGCGCCGTCGGCCTCCCAGTCGACCTGCTTGATCTTGCCCTCGGACAGGTCGGAGTTCTCCTTGTACAGCGGCTCGGGCGCCTCGACGACGTTGCGGGCGCCGGTCGTTTCCCACGAGACCACCCGGCCGTCCTTGGCGGAGTAGAACTTCCACTCCAGCGCGTTGCCGTACATGTAGGTTTCCATCAACAGCCAGTGGTCGGTGTCGTTGGTGAACTTGAAATCGACCAGCGGGGCGAAGACGGTCGCATCCAGCCCCGGGCCGGGGGAGTTCGGGCCCTGTTCGTAGTAGCCGACGCGGTAGGCGTGCGGGTAGCGCTCGTCGATCTGGTAGCCGCCGTAGAAGGCGGCGCGGAACAGCGTCGTGCTGACCTGGCACACGCCGCCGCCGACGCCCTTGACGGTGCGGTTGCCGATGATGATCAGCGCTTCGGCGTAGCCCGAGTCGAGGCTGATGTCGCCCAGCCCGTCGGCCATGGAGAGCGTCTGTCCCGGCGCCACGAGCAGGCCGTGAAAGGCGGACGAGGCGAGGCGGATGTTCTGAATCCGTTCGGGGCTCGAGCCGGTGAAGTAGGTCTTGGTGCTGACGACCAGCTCGGTGATCCCCAGATCGGCGGCGGTGGCCGTCCCGGGGACGGCCGGCGTCTCGGTCTGGAAGGCCAGGCCGATCGAGTGCTCGCCGATCGCCAGGCCGTTGTTGATCGCCTCGATCGTGCCGGGGATATCGAGCACGCGGCCGTCGACCGAGTCCTGGAGCAGGTCGAGCTGGCGCGTGTCGTCGTTGAAGATGAAGCGCGCGTTCTGGGGGCCGCGCTCGAGCCCGGCCGCCAGCGGCCCCAGGAAATCGGCCATGATCTGCGGTTGGACGCCGATCTGGTAGCGCCCGCCCTGCGTGTCCTGGACCAGGTTGAAGCTCAGCATGCCGGCGAGTGCCGGCGGATCGAACGACCACGGGCCGGCGCCGTCGGCGGTCAGCGTGAGGGGCTGGCTGAGGATGCGGCGCGCCACGGCCGCCTGTTCGGAGGCGTCGAGCACCAGTGGCGGTGTCTCGCGCACGACGAGCGGCAGGTCGGCGTCGATCAGCTGGGCGACGCTCGGCTCGATCACCATCAGCGTGGCATCGATGTCCAGCCGCCGCCCGATCTGGCCGGGCTGCATGATGACCTCGAGCCCGTTGATGCCCAGCGTCGCCTCGAACTGCGGCTTGTCGATCGTCGCCGCCAGACGATCTGAAGGTAGGCGGCGCCGCGCGCCTGGTCGAAGACGATCACGGCGGAGACGTCGGCGCCGGAGAGCCAGGCGTCGATCTGCTCCTGCAGGCGCAGGCCGAGCGAACCGCGGCGCCCGACGGCCAGGGCGCGCTCGGCCACCGCCGCGCCGTCGATGCTGACGCCCAGCTCGGCCGGATGCGCCGTCCACACCGAGGCGCCGTCGCGCAGCGCCAGCAGGCCGGTCTGCGGATAGGTGTAGGCCTCGGCGACGGCGGCGGCGATCTGCTCGGCCGACTTTCCGCTCAGCCCGACTTCGCCCGAGCGCACGCCGGGCAGGGCGCGGCCGATGAACAGCACGCGCATGGCGAGCAGGAAGAACAACAGCGCCGCCAGGAAGGAGGCGCCGGCGACGAACGCCGCCAACAGCAGGCGCGTCAGCAGCGTCAGGGCGTCGGTGGAGTTGCGCGGGAGCAGCGAAGCGGTTCGCATCATGGGACCCAGATGGAGGCGGATTCTACCACCGGGGTTGACGCCGTCCGCCGCGGTGTGGTTCCCGGAAACCTCAGCGCGCCAGGTAGACGTCGACGCTGCTGTAGTGCAGGATGCCGGGCGGTGTAGATGGCCTGTTCGTAGACCGCGATCCGGCCGTACTGCGAGGCATCCAGGCTGTACGGCACCTGGACTTCGAACGAGCCGACCTCGCCCGGGTTCGTGGTCGAGAGCGGCACGGTGGCGGAGCCGACGACGTTGCCGCTGCGGTCGAGCACCTCGACGACCAGCGGGCCGGGCGTGTCGAGCCAGCCGCCGCCGCGCACCGTCACCGGGCTGCCGCGCACGTAGCCGTTGGCGCGCGGCGAGAAGATGGCGATCTTCTCCGCGCCGCCGATGCCCGGGTAGAGCAGGGCGATCCCTTTGGTGAGCAGCACGACCGAGCGCGTGGCCAGATGATCCATCTGGCCGTCGCGGATGCTGAAGGTGCGCACCTCCAGGCGTGCCGTCTGCGCCACCCACGGGAAGCTGAACTCGAGATCGGTGAAGATCCGGCCGGCGAGGTCCGGCATCGCCTGCAGGAAGGTCGTGCGGTCGGCGAGGATGTCGCCCTGCTCGCCGATCAGGCGCAGCCGGACGTGCCCCTTCCAACTCGGGCCGCCGAAGCCGGTGACGCGCAGAGGGCTGACGGCCTGCGAGCCGGGGCCGGGATCGTAGATCGACAGACGTTCCGCCGGCAGGCCGATGCTGGGCGTCGGAGGGATGGGCGTCGGCGATGGGAGCGGGACCTCGAGCACGATCGGCGGCGTGGCGTCGGTGTAGGGCGGAGGCGTGGGGCTGGGGACCGGCGTCTCGGTCGGGACGTCGGTGGGCGGCAGAGTGACCGGCGTCGGCGTGGAGGCCGGAGGCGGCGCGCTGCACGCGCCGACGAACGCGGCAAGCAGCATCAGCCTCAGCAGGCGCGAGGCGCGCCGGCCGGCTGCGGGCCGCGATTCAGGCGAGCGTTTCCCGGACATCCAGCTTGCGGGCCACGCGTTCGATCACTTCGTCGGTGAAGCCCTTCGTTCCGGTGTGGCCCCCGAGATCGGGCGTGGCGATGCCTTCGGCCAGGGCGTCGAAGGTGGCGGCGTAGATGGCGCGCGAGGCGCGATCGGCGGCCGAGGTCCCGAGGTAGGTCAGCAGCGCGGCGGCGGCCAGGATCATGCCCATCGGGTTGGCGATGTCCTTGCCCTGCAGCGCCGGGGCGGTGCCGTGCGGCGCCTCGGCCACGGCCACGCGCACCTGGATGGCGTCGTCGTCGAAGGCCAGGACCATCAACTCGGAGCCGGCGATCGAGCCGTACATCTGGAGCACCAGGTCGGACAGGCAGTCGCCGTCGCGGTTGAGCGCCGGGATGACCAGCGCCTCGCCGGCGGACTGCAGCAGCAGCGCGTAGGTGGCGTCGATCAGGTGCGGCTCGTAGCGCACGCCGGGGTGGCGCAGCGCGGCGGCGTCGAGCTCTTCCTTGAGCATGCCCTCGTAGACCGGGCTGACGGTGTACTTCGGCCCGCCGAACACCTTGGCGCCGGTCTTCTCGGCGTGCTGGAAGGAGAACTCGGCCACGGCCCGGCAGGTCTTGCGCGAGATGCGTTCGATGCGCTGGGCGATCTCGTCGCCGTCGTCATCGAACTTGCGCCACTCGCGGGCCCCGTAGGCATCGCCGACGGCCATGCGCACGACGGCGATCGGCGCGTGCACGCCGCCGACCGGGCGGACGCCCGGCAGCCGGCGCCCGGTGCGCAGGATGACCTTGCCGTCGATCGCCTCGCGCAGGATGGCGTTCGGGCTGGAGACGTCGTCCGGCTCCTCGGGCGTGATCGTGGCCGCCTTGAGGCCCAGGCCGTGGCGGCGCAGCGCCTCGGCCGCCTGCTGGATGACCTCGTTGCGCGTCCGGCGGCGGTTGTCGAGGCTGAGGTCGAAATGGACGAAGGCCAGCGGCAGGCGGATGACCGCCGGGTCGAGGACCCGCAGGGCCTCGAGCAGCAGCTCCTGCCCGGTCTGGTCGCCATCGAGCACGACGATCGTGCGGCTGGGTACGTCGATCATGTGCGGATCTCCTGCCCGAACGAGCGCATGAGCAGACTCAACCGGCGGCGGTGCCGACGGCGCGCAGGCTGAGGGCGGTCAGCAAGAAGAGCAGGAAGGCGTACGACCACTGGGCGCGGTTGTCGTCGCGGCCGCGGGTGATGACGTAGAAGACGGGCAGGGTGAGCGCCGTCAGGGCGCCGTACAGGATGTGGATCCCGCGGCCGGGGCGCTCGCCGCCGATGTAGAGCAGCACGCCGAGGACGCCCTGTGCCAGGAACAGGAGTTCGCCGACGCCGAGGATGCCCCAGTAGCCCGCTTCGACCGGCCGGCGGCGCAGCGCCGCCACCAGGCCCCAAAGGCCGGCCAGCACGGTGAACAATGCCACCGTGCCGGCCAGACGAGCATGCAGAAGTGCCAAGGTGATCCTCCGCCGGGGCCGGATGCTGCGTCGACCCATCCGCGGACTGATTGTAGCATCGCCGCCGCGCGGCGCGGCCGGCATGTTCCGCAAGGATAGATTTGCGACTCACCCTCTGCCTCCCTCTCCGCCGCGAGGACGCTCTCGGCCGCGCGGTGCGTGGCGGAGAGGGGTGGAGGAACTGAAAAGAGGCGGGGACCATTGGTCCCCGCCTCTATCGGCAACCTTCCCGCTTCCCGGTTCGACTGCCTCGGATGGAGGCCCCGACTTGCCGGAGAAGTGTGTGCGGGCGGGTTACCGCAGGCGATTAGTGCAGCTCGTACACCTCGCCGAACTTGGCGCGCAGGTAGCGCAGGTACGGCTCGGGCGTCAGGCTCTGGCCGGTGACCTGCCGCAGCAGCTCATCCGGATAGAACTTGGCGCCGTGGCGGTGGACCTTCTCGCGCAGCCAGCCGAGCAGCCCGCCGAACTCGGCGCGCTCGATCTGCGAGGTGAGATCGGGGATGTCCTTCTCGATCACCTCCCACAGCTGCGCCGCCACCAGGTTGCCCAGGGCGTAGGTGGGGAAGTAGCCGAACCCGCCGAACGACCAGTGCACGTCCTGCAGCACGCCCTGGGCGTCGTCGGGCGGCGTGATGCCCAGGTAGTCGCGCACGCGCGTGTTCCACGCCTCGGGCAGGTCCTTCACCGCCAGCGTGCCGCTCATCAGCTCGATCTCGAGCTCGAAGCGCAGCATGATGTGCAGGTTGTAGGTCGCTTCGTCGGCCTCGACCCGGATCAGCGACGGCTCGACGGTGTTGATCGCCCGGTAGAAGTCGTCCAGCTTGACGTCGCCCAGCGACTCGGGGAAGAGCTTCTTGAGCCGCGGGTAGAAGGCGATCCAGAACGGGCGGCTGCGGCCGACGAAGTTCTCCCACATGCGCGACTGCGACTCGTGGATCGCCATCGACGTGCCGGTGGCCAGCGGCGTGCGGTCGAGGTGCACGGCGATGCCCTGCTCGTACAGCCCGTGGCCGGTCTCGTGGATCGTGCCGAACAGCGCCGGGTTGAGGAACTTGGGATCGAGGCGGGTGGTGATGCGCACGTCGCGCACGCCGAAGGAGGTGGTGAAGGGATGGACCGACTTGTCCTGGCGGCCGGCGTTGAAGTCGTAGCCCAGCTTGCGGATGACCTCGACGCCGAAGGTCCACTGGCGCTCGACGTCGAAGGCGCGGTGCAGGACGGCGTCGGAGACCTTGCGGCCGCGTTCGGCCGTGGCGCGCACCAGCTCGACCTGCTGCGGCCGCAGCGCGTCGAAGACCGCCTTGACCTGCTTGGTGGGCATCGCCGGTTCGAAGTCGTCGAGCAGCGGATCGTAGACGTGGTCGTAGGGGGCGAAGAAGCCGGCGTAGTCGCGGCGCATGGTGACGATCTGTTCGAGCGACGGGCGGAAGTGGGCGAAGTTGGCGTCGGCGCGGGCCTTCTCCCAGATCGGGTGGGCGAGCGTCGTCAGGCGGGTGAACTCGGCGACGTACTCGGACGGGACGCGGCGCTGCTTGTCGAAATCGCGGGCGGCGCGGCGGACGAGGGCGGCGTCGTCGATCTCCGGCGGCTGCCCGGCGACCTCGGCCTGGGCGGCCTGGAGCGCCTCGCCGAACTCGTCGGAGACGAACATGTCGTGCGACAGCTTGCTGAGCGTCGCCAGCTGCATCGAGCGCCCTTCGGCGCCGGCCGGCGGCATGTAGGTCTGCTGGTCCCAGCTGAGCAGGGCCGAGGCGGCGTTCAGGTCGAAGATCTCGCCCAGCAGCTGGCGCAGGTGGTCGGTCTTGGCTCCCATGACGGGTGTCCCTCCAAAGGGTGAAGTGGATGTCAGGTGACAGGTGTCCCAATGATACTGCGTCAGGCGGGCGGGGGAGGCAAGGGGCACATGAGTGTCAGCCATCGGGCAGTTGGAGGATACGTCTTACAGCCCCTCGCGATATCGGTTGTGCATGGAGAGCAAGCAGGCTAAGCAGCAGCCTTGAAGCGGTCGAAGCGCCACCCAAGTGCCTCGGGACTCGGCCAGTCGCCTTCCGAGTGGGGAAGAGCCAGCCGGTTCCCATCAAGGAGCTTGCAGCCCGTACTTGAGGATGGGGCCGTCGGTCTCATCGAGTACATCGCGCCGAACGTGTACTGTGTAGTCAGGCGCCACCCCAATGATGAAGCTGTCGAACGCGGCGTGATGCAGCTTGCATAAGGCAATGCCGTTGGTAATGCTCGGTTCGCCTTCGGGGGCTGTGTCGGGGATGATGTGCGCTGCGTCCAGGAGCTCCTCGTGTCTCAGCCTGCAGAGCGAGCATTGGGAGCGATAGGCCGCGATGACTCTCTCCCTGAATGATCGCTGATGCAAGCGAACGCGAGTCGTGGCGGTGACATACGCGCGCCGTGCGGTTGCCCTATCGTCAGCAAGCGCACGCTGCATGGGTTGCGCGACGTAAGCGACGTCATCCACTGCCACGCGAAAGGTCAGCGTGTTCTGATCGTCGCCTGCAACATAGACTGGCCAGATGGCCAAGTACTTGCCGGGGACGATTCCATGAAAGTAGACCAGCGGTAGCTGGAGGGCCATGGCACGGCGTAGCCCCTGGTTGTCCGGGTGAGATGGGTCAGTGCCTCTGTACTTGTAGGCGAGGAGACCATCGGGACCAAAGGAGTCGTGGTAAGGACCCTTCGGTGTAGTGGTGATGCTCAAAGGGAACCGCATGAGCACGCGGCTTGAATATCCCTTGGGGGGCAACTAGGGGGATCCGTTCACCCTCGAACTCAAAGCCCTCCTGGAGCAGCGCACGAGGCAGGACGTCTCCGTGGACCTCTGCCGCCTCGGCAAGCCAGCGGAAGGCCTCCAGGCGGACTGCAATATCGTGGTCGTCTCCGGTCATGAACAGCAACCTACTGGGTATGCCTACCAGGCCTCGAGCTACTCGTCCTGCGGAAGTGAACACATCCGTATCGACCCGAGGGCATGCAGGCGGGAATGACGGCCCCGCACGGGCACGACCCGCGGGTCATTTTCGGCAAGATGCTCTGGCGGTCTGAGAAGGCAACGGGACAACTATGCGCTCGGGTCGGAACTCCATTAGAGACGAATCTGGCCGAGCAACCTCCGCGCCGTGTTCGATAGGATCTTGGTGACCATCGTCTTAGTAGTCGAGGAAGCGATGTTGTGGCCCGATGTATTGCTCCCAAGAGAGTGCTCGGGCGTCCTGTAGATTTGTCCGGAAACCTCGGCTCCTGCCTGCGGCCCCTTCTCAGGTGCCCAACAACCATCCTCGCTGTGGTAGTCGACGGAGGTGTGGAACTTGCGGCAGTGCAGCGTGTGTTAAGCTCGGTACCAGTGTTCTCCTTCAGAGAGGCTGTCAGTCATGAGGCGCTTATTGACCTTGCTATGACGTCGATCCGCGGGTTGTGTTGTAGTCCAGAGGTTCGAACTCGAAGAGCTGGGGACGGAGGGCGAAGACGGTTGTGAATAGACCGAACAGTTCCGACTCGTTGCGGGGCGCAAGGAGTGTCACTTCGTCGAGCCTAGCCACCTCTCGGCCCTTCAGGTTTTTGATGCGCCTGGTAAACTCCTCCTTCTCCCGCTCGCGAGTAGTCTCCTCCTCTTGCCAAGACTTGAGCGTATAAAGGTTCTCCTTGATGAGATCCGAGTCCACGTCAGCGATAATGCGTTGAACGGATTCGCGAAGCTCCTCAAGGATCGCAGGGTCGGTATTTGCGACAGTGCCCCTATTGGCAGTGAGCTCGAGATGCTGACAATTGACGAACGCGTGAAGGAGGACGAACACGTTCGATCCTGACCCGAACCCGGTAATCCACTCGTTCACCCGGTCGACGGGAATGTTGTCGCGACACACCCATAGCCCGTATCGGTCCGCCACACGGTATCGCCCCGTGTCTGGCCGGTTGCGCTCCCGGATCATCGGGTTATATCGGCGCTTGACCTCAGTCACCCTCGACAGAAACGACCACCTGGAATGTGACCTCCGGATGAGCGGGAAGGCGCTCATTGAAGATCTTGCGTTTGACGTACCAGTCTGGGGCTTCGACGCCCTTGTCGTCCCATAGGCTCTCTATGGAGCCACTCTCTGGAGGGAATACGTGGCCGAATTAAATCTCCTCGGGGTCTGGCTTGTCCCAGTCGAGACACCGAAGGGTCAGGCGGAAGCCGTCGTGATCGTGGATGCCGAAGATCTGCTCAACCGACCCCATCTTGGTGAACCACTGGATGTAGTCCTTGACGATACTCTGAACAATGGGCCTCTTTGATTATCGTTGTAGCCTGTTATGGTGATCTCGGTTCCGAATTTATCAAGGAACGGGGGGATGGCACGGACACGAGGCCGGTGGAGCTCTCTTCGAGCTAGGGCGCGGAGCGGATGTTCACAGATGGCTTCGAAGGCACCTTCGGATCCTTGTGTTCGAACGTGGACAAGGTCCGACCGGAGGTAGATCTTTGTACCGTGCCCCTTCATCCCGATCTTGCCAGCTATCCCGCGGGATTTCGAGTAGCCGAGCCCCCAGAAATCCTTGGAGATGACTTCCTTGAGCATTCCCTCGCCGTTGTCGCAGAGGGTAATTACGAGCCTTCGCGATCCATCGATCTCCTTCACCTCGAACGCAATGTCCATGAACGTGGCCTTGGCGTCAAAGGCGTTAGAGATCGCTTCCCTTAGAAGTTCAAGCGGATCTCCGAAGTCGTTGACGATCTCGACGAATTCAGCTTTTAGTTGACCTCTGGTGTGATTTCGCTCCCAAGGTGCATGGTCGGGAGCTAGGTCTTGAACCACCTGTTCCTCCTTTCACGCCGAATCCAAGATCCGGATGACGGCCGAGCATTGGCCGCCGAACGGTCTCGAGAGAAGCTGAGAGAGAGTAACTGGCAGACCTCGCCGGAGGCTCCGCTAGGTCAGCGTCCGCGAGTTGTTAGGCGGCAGTTTAGTTCAGTGCCTTCCTGATACCGCGAATCGTCCTCTCGTGATCCCTTAGAACCTCGCGAAGGATTCTGTTGAGATCGCCGTCTCGAGGGACCTTGCCTTTGGCCCGGTTGCCGGGCGTGTCGACAAGTTGGCTTATGAGTGTCTCAATGTCCTTTAGGATACGTAGACTCTCCGTATCCTGAAGATAATGAACTGATCCCACTTGCCTGCATGACGATCCTTTGTGTGGTGCCTGATCCTGCCATGTAGATTGCTTGTCAGCCCAATATAGTAGAGCTTACTTCCTCTGTAGAGGGCATAGATGCCGGCGTACTTCCGCATCATTTGCCGAAGGCGTTGTTCAAACAAGGGACTCTCCAAGATCTCGCTTGGGAGTCGCCGGGACATTCCCTTGATAAGGGCGCCTTTCGTGCTTCTTCGGCGGGAAGTGCGAGGCTGCTTCTTCTGATCTGTGCCTGGCATATGAGACCCCCAAACTCGTGTGCCGCTGGCCGCCCAATGGCCTCGGGCGATGCTGCCCGGCAGAAGTGGGCAGATCTGCAGGATTCTACGCCTACTCGGCTTGCTGAACAAGCGTTCACGAAAGCGCCGCCCGCCGGGCGGCCTCAGCGAGTTGTTGGGGGGCACGTGGCTTGAGGCGCGCCTGCAATCAGGCACGCCATCGCACATCTGAGAGGAGCTCGGCGGTAATCCTCGTGCGCTGTGCGAGCCTCGACGAGCCGCTTGTGTGGAGTCAGGCCATGGTAGAGATGGATCAGGACGCCTTCGTTCTTCGCGACGGTCACGGCCGGGAGGAGGTCGCTGTCTCCGGCGATGAGGACAGCATGACTGATCTGCTGTTTAGCACTGAGGAGGACTAGGTCGACGCCCAGTTGCAGGTCAACTCCCTTTTGTACGTAGATCGGTTTGCCCTTATCATCATTGCCTGGATCTACGAAGGCGTACCTTCTCGGACCTCGAATCTCGGGAGTGCCCTGAGCGCAGTGTGGAATCCCTGAGCTTGTGCGAACCTCGCGGCTTCTTCGGGTGCAGGCTGTGGACGCTGATACGGTAGGCAGTTGTAATAGTAGGTTCTGAGGATATCTACGCCGCCCGCGATCTCTGGGCAAGCTTTGCGTAGTCGATCCTTCCGTCCGCCGCAAGATTCGCGAACTGTGGCGTCAAGATAGCCGCCATCGATGAAGATCGCAACTCGTGTCGTATTCATGGAAACCCCCTGGAAAGACAAAGGCCACCCTTGCGGATGGCCTACGAATGCCACAGCCCGAGTCATCGCGAATCGCAACGCCGGGGCGGATCACATTGATATTGTAGTCACTAGAGCGAGATTGTCGAACGTAGTACATGTGTTCTACCGAGGCATCACACGCCGTCACGGACATGCGGGCAAGGCCGTCAACACCGATTTGTCCTTATGTCCACGTTGCCGCCCAACCTGAGGATTCTACATCGTCGCACGCCCCGCAGGCCGCCCGGCGGTACTGGTCGCCCAACCGCCTCACCTCGTCCAGGCACGCATCATCGTTCGGATTGCGGTCGATAGGCGGTGGCGAACCAGGCGTCGAGGATCTCCTCCGTCTGCGCCTCGCTACGCCGCGACCTCGCCGCTCAGCACGCCGTACACCTCCATGTCGTCGATCGTGCCCCACTTGACGGTGTGCTGCCGAAGCGTGCCCTCGTGGCGCATGCCGACCTTCTCCATCACCCGCCCGGAGGCCGGGTTGCGGCCGTAGTGCTGGGCGAAGACGCGGCGCAGCCCGAGCACGTCGAACGCAAAGCGCACGACGGCGAGCGCCGCCTCGGTGCAGTAGCCCTGGTTCCAGTAGGGCTTGCCGATCCAGTAGCCGAGCTCGGCACGCTGCATCTCGGCGTTGATCTCGAGCCCGATCGCCCCGACCAGCGCGCCGTCCTCGAGGCGCTCGATGCCGAAGACGACGCCGCTCGCCGCGCGCATACCGGTCAGCATGCGTTCCGATCCAGGCCTCGGCCGCCCCGTCGGGATACGGGTGCGGGATCGTGGCGGTCGTCTCGGCGACGGCGCGATCACCGGCCAGCCGCTGGACGTCGGCGGCGTCGGCCAGCGTCAGCGGCCGCAGCACCAGCCGCTTCGTCGTCAGCCGCGGGATGGAGGCCGGCGCGGCGGTCACGGCTCGACCTCCAGGCTGACGAACAGCGGCAGATGGTCGGAGGCGGTCGTCGCCGGGACGACGGCGTCGACGGCGCGCAAATCGGGCGTGTGCCACACCCAGTCGATGCGCTCGAACGGACCGACGGCCGGCCAGGTCAGCCCGTCGCCCGTGCCGGCTTCGGCCCACGAATTGACCCACCCGGCGTCGGCGATCAACTGCATCTCGGCATAATCCGGCTCGGAGTTCAGGTCGCCGAGCAGGATCGAATACGGCCGCCCGTCCCAGAAGTCGAGCAGCACCGGCACCTGCGCCAGCCGCGGCGCGTGCTCGCTCTCGACGTGGTGCAGGTGGGTGACGATGACCAGCAGCGGCTCGGGCAGCCCGGCGTCGATCGACGCCCACAGGTAGCCGCGCGGGAAGTGCGTGCCGGCCAGCGGCAAGCGGCGCCGAGCCGCTCTCGCGGATCGGCAGGCGCGTCAGCAGCGCGTTGCCCCAGACCGGGTCGGTCGTGCCCGGCAAAGAGCACCTGCATCTCGAGCCGATCCGCCAGCCAGGCGACCAGGTCGGTCGAGCCGTCGAGCAGCCAGCCGCGCGACACCTCTTGCAGGGCGACGATGTCGGCCTCGGTCGATTCGATCACGCGGGCGATCGCCTCGGGGTCCTGCGCGCCGGCGCTGTCGTAGGCCGAATGGATGTTGTAGGTCAGCACGCGCAGTGGTGCACCGGTCGGCGAGACCGCGGCGGGCGGGATCCGGCTGCACCAGCGAGAAGACCATCACGGGCAGGAAGACGCCGGCGACGGCGATGAAGGCGGCGGCGGAGGCGGATCGCGGCAGGCCGCGCACGGGCAGGCGGACGGTGGCGGCGACGACGGTCAGGCCGAAGGCGACCGCCGCCGCGGGCAGAAGCGACTCGCGCGAGACGGGCAGCGGCAGGTCGAGCGAGACGTAGTACGCAAACGTCAGCCCAAGGAAGACGATCAGCCCGAGGTTCAGGCTGATGGAGGTGCGCGCCATCCCGCCGGTCGTCGGCGGTGCGGTCGCCATGGCGATGGCCGCCAGGCTCCAACCGACGACGAACTGGGCGATGACGAGGTTGATGGTGAAGGCGGGTGTGATCTGGGTGGCGACGCTGGCCGAAAGCGCCAGACAGGCGATGCCCAGAAACGCCGGTCAGCGGTCGCAGCGCGAACGGGCGCGTCAGCCCGGTCCACAGGCCGGCCGCCAGCACCAGGTTGCCGATCATCGCCAGGACGAACGCCGCCGCGGCCGACAGCCCGGCGACCTGTGCGATCCAGCCCTGGTTCTGGTAGACCATCGCCTGCAGGAACAGGAGCGGGCCGATGCCGAGCAGTGGCAGAGCGGCGGGCCAGCCGACCTCGCTCTCGACGCCCGGCCCGACCGCCGGCTCGCGGCGCACGAGGTACAGCACGGCGGCGCATTCGGCGGCGATGACGACGAGGGCGACGATGCCGCGCGACCAGCTCAGGTCGAGCGTGCCGCCGAAACCCTTGATCGCCGTATCGAGCGCCAGGCCCAGCGCCAGCCCGCCGGCCAATCGAATCGCAGCCGTCGGCGCATCGCGAGGCGCGCAGGTGAGCGATGAGCGCCGGCAGTGCGATCAGAAACACGACGGTGCCGAGCAGGCTCAGGCCGAGATCGACCGCCGGGTCGTGCACGATCTGTTCGGCCAGGCGCACGAGCGCCAGCCCTCCCACGGAGTAGCGCAGCATGGCGGTGGGGCCCAGCGCGCGGCGCAGCGGTGCGGCGATGAACCCGAGCAGAAACGTGCCGAAGGCGCACGCGCCGAGCACCGCCGAACCGACGCCCAGCGTGTCGCGCAGATACCAGGCCAGGCTGGGGATGAAGACCCGCAGCAGCTGCAGCCCGAGTGTCACCACGAGCGCGGGCAGCGCCAGGCGGGTGAGGTCGGTGCGCAGTTGTGCCTGCGGCGGAGTGTCCATGGGCTCTCCCTCGTCTGACCGAAGAGTGTAGCGCATCCGCCTGCGGCCGACGCGCTTGTGGGATAATGGAAAGTCGTCCGCGGGGGAAGCCACGTGCGTTTCCAGACGATCTGCGTCCTCGGGCTGGGCTACATCGGCCTGCCGACGGCCAGCACCTTCGCCAACTCCGGCCTGAAGGTCATCGGCGTCGATGTCAACGAGCGCATCGTCGCCGGCCTGCGCCAGGGCGAGCTGCACATCGAGGAGCCGGGGCTGCGCACGCTGGTCCAGGCGGCGCTGGCCTCCGGCAACCTGCGCATCGCCGCACAGCCCGAGCCGGCCGACGCCTTCCTGATCGCCGTGCCGACGCCGGTGCGCTTCGACAAGCGCGCCGACCTGAGCGCCGTCGTCGCCGCCGCCGAGTCGATCGTCCCGCACCTGCGCCGCTCGAACCTGGTGGTGCTCGAATCGACCTCCCCGCCGCGCACGACGGTCGACGTCATCGCCCCGATCCTCGAGCGCTCGGGGCTGCGCGCCGGCGTCGATTTCCACCTGGCCTACTCACCCGAACGCGTCCTGCCCGGCCAGATCCTGCGCGAGCTGGTCGAGAACGCCCGCGTCATCGGCGGGTTCGACCGGGCGTCGGCCGAGGCCGGGCGCGATCTGTACGCCGCCTTCGTGCGCGGCGAGATCGTGCTCACCGACGCCACGACGGCCGAGATGGTCAAGCTGATGGAGAACACCTACCGCGACGTCAACATCGCCGCGGCCAACGAGTTCGCCCGCCTGGCCGATCGCTTCGGCGTCGACGTGTGGGAGGCGATCGCCCTGGCCAACCGCCACCCGCGGGTCGAGATCCTGCGCCCGGGCCCGGGCGTGGGCGGGCACTGCATCAGCGTCGACCCGTGGTTCCTGGTCGAGTCGGCGCCCGAGCTGACGGCGCTCATCCGCCAGGCGCGGCAGGTGAACGATGCGCAGCCGGCGTTCGCCGCCGGGCTGATCGAACGGGCGCTGGGCGGGCTGCGCGGGCGGTCGATCGCCGCCCTCGGGCTGGCCTACAAGCCGGATGTGGATGACCTGCGCGAAAGCCCGGCGATCGAGGTCGCCAGGCTGTTGGCGAATGGCGGGGCGCGGGTGACGACCTTCGAGCCGTTCGCCCCGGAGACGGTCGTCCCCGGCTGCGAAACGGCGGCGTCGCTCGAGGCGGCGCTCAAGGATGCCGAGGCGGTCGTGCTGCTGGCGGATCACCGCGCCTTCATCGATCTCGATCCGGCGCGTGTCGCAGCGATGATGCCCGGGCGCGTGGCGGTCGATACGCGCGGCCGCTGGGATCGCGCGCGGTGGACGGCGGCCGGGTTCCGACTGCACGTCCTCGGGGCGGGCGAGCGCGATGGCTGAACGCAGCGCTGCGCGTCCTGTCGGTCTTCGGCACGCGGCCCGAAGCGGTCAAGATGGCGCCGGTCGTCCTGCGCCTGCGCCAGACGCCGGGCGTCGACTCGCTCGTGTGCGTCACCGCCCAGCACCGGCAGATGCTCGATCAGGTGCTCGACCTGTTCCACCTCAAGCCGGACTTCGACCTCGACCTGATGCAGCCGGACCAGTCGCTGGCCGATACGGCGGCGGCGGTGTTCACCGGGCTCGATCCGGTCCTGGCGAAGGTGCAGCCGGACTGGGTGCTGGTGCAGGGCGACACGACGACGGTGGTGGCGGCGGCGCTGGCGGCCTACTACCGCAAGATCCGCCTGGGTCACGTCGAGGCCGGGCTGCGCACCGGCGACAAGTGGCGCCCGTTCCCCGAGGAGATCAACCGGCGCGTCGCCGGCGTGGTCGCCGATCTGCACTTCGCCCCCACCGACTGGGCGCGGGACAACCTGCTGCGCGAGGGCGTGCCCGACGAGCGGATCGTGGTGACCGGCAACCCGGTCATCGATGCGCTGCAGATGATCGTGGCGCTGCCGTACGATTTCGAGAGCGGGCCTTTGGCGAACATGAATCCTGACCGCCGGCTGATCCTGGTCACCGCCCACCGGCGCGAGAGCTTCGGCAAGCCGCTGGAGGACATCTTCCGCGCGCTGAAGGAGCTGGCGAAGAAGTACGCCACGCAGGCGGAGATCCTGTACCCGGTGCACCTCAACCCGAACGTCGCCGAGCCGGCTATGCGCATCCTGGGCAGCTCGACCAACGTGCGGCTGGTCGACCCGCTCGACTACCACACGATGGTGCACTGCATGCAGCGCGCCTATCTGGTGCTGTCCGACTCGGGCGGCGTGCAGGAAGAAGCGCCGGCGCTCGGGACGCCGGTGCTCGTGCTGCGCGAGGTGACCGAGCGCCCGGAGGCGCTCGAGGCGGGCACGGCGCGGCTGGTCGGCACCGACACCGAGCGGATCGTGGCCGAGGCGTCGCGCCTGATGGACGATCCGCAAGCCCACGCCGCCATGGCCAAAGCGGCCAACCCCTACGGCGACGGCCACGCCGCCGAACGCATCGTCGACGCGCTGCTGGCCGCCTCCCGAGCGTGACCTGCATCGAGCGAATGCCTCGACGCCGTAGCCCCAGGACGCAATTGCATTCCAGCCGGCCGGTCGTCCCAACAGCCGTCGCTGCGGACCCAATCGACCTCAAGCCAGTTCCCTCGACCTGATGCAGCCGGACCAGTAGCTGCCGTGATGACGGGATCATTATGGGCTGAGATCTAAGAGGTAGGACTGGGTGCTGAGAGAGAACACGAGAGTGGAGCTGCCTTGGCTACTACCACAGATGCGCTCGGCAGTGAGGCGACTGGCACGGAAAATGGCGATTGAGGAGATCAACTCGAGTGCATGCGTTATGCAGACTGCACTTTGCTACATGCGCGGGAAAACCGCTGAGAGCGTGGACATGTGTTAAGAATAGTATGATGACTGCAGATATTTGGTAGGTAATTCAGAGCGGGTTCTGGCAACATGAATCGCCGACGCCGGCTGATCCTGGTCACCGCCCACCGGCGCGAGACTTCGGCAAGCCGCTGGAGGATATTTCGAGCGCTGAAGGAGCTGGCGAAGAAATACGCCACGCAGGCGGAGATCGTGTACCCAGTGCATCTAACCCGAACGTGCGCCGAGCCGGCTGAGCGCATCTGAGCAGCTGACAAACGTGCGACTGGTCGACCCGCTCGACTACCACGATGATGGTGCACTGCATGCAGCGCGCCTATCTGGTGCTATCCGATTCGGGCGGAGTGCAGGAAGAAGCGCCGGCGCTCGGGACGCCGGTGCTCGTGCCTGCGCGAGGTGACCGAGCGCCCGGAGGCGCTCGAGGCGGGCACGGCGCGGCTGGTGGGCACCGACACCGAGCGGATCGTGGCCGAGGCGTCGCGCCTGATGGACGATCCGCAAGCGCACGCCGCCATGGCGCAAAGCGGCCAACCCCTACGGCGACGGCCACGCCGCCGAACGCATCGTCGACGCGCTGCTGGCCGCCTCCCGAGCGTGACCTCGCTCGAGCGAATGCCTCGACGCCGTAGCCACAGGACGCAATTGCATTCCAGCGGGCGATCGTCCCAACAGCTCGCTCCTGCGACCTCCACCCCCTCTCCGCTGCGTTACTTCTCGTCACAGGCTGTGGTCCGCGGAGAGGGGGCAGGGGGGTGAGGCGGCAATCCGCATGCTCCGCGCACCGCTGCCCATGCGCACATCCTGCGGCCTTGCCTGCGCAGGCAGGGCAGGCGACAATCGCACTCGCGCCCTCGGCGCACGATGATGAGCGACCGCGTTCGATGAACCCACGCCGCCTGTGCCTGGTCTCCCGCATCCCCGGCGTCGCCGGGCCGGCGGGCTTTCAACGCCGGCTGGCGGACGGGCTGGCGCGCCGCGGCATCGGCGTCACCTACGACCTGGACGACGAGCCCTACGACGCGGCGCTCGTCATCGGCGGCACGCGCCAGTTGGCCGGGCTGTGGCGCGCCCGGCGTCGCGGCGTCGCCGTGCTCCAGCGCCTGAACGGCATGAACTGGATCCACCGCCGGCGCCGCACCGGGCTGAGGCACTTCGTCCGCGCCGAAGCCAACAACCTCGTGCTGCAGTTCATCCGCCGCCGCGTGGCGACGCACGTCGTCTACCAGAGCGAGTTCGCCCGCGCCTGGTGGGACCGCAAGCATCTGCCGGCGCCGGTGCCGACCTCGGTCGTCTCTGAACGGCGTGCCGCTCGATGTGTACACGCCGAGCGGGCCGGAGACACCGCCCGTCGATCGCATCCGGCTGCTCGTCGTCGAGGCCAACCTGGACGCCGGCTACGACATCGGGCTGACCTGGGCGCTCGAACTCGCGGGCAGGCTGCAGACGCATTCCGGGCGCAAGGTCGAACTGATCGTCGCCGGGCGCGTGCCCGAAACGCTCCGACAGCAGGCCGATGCATCTGCGCCGGGCCCGATCACATGGCTGGGCGTCGTGCCGCCGGGCTCGATCCCGGCGCTCGATCGCTCCGCCCACCTGCTGTTCGCCTCGGATGTCATGCCCGCCTGCCCCAACTCGGTCGTCGAGGCGCTGGCCTGCGGGCTGCCGGTCGTTTCGTTCGACACCGGTGCGCTGCCCGAGCTGGTCACCGGCGACGCCGGGCGGATCGTGGCCTACGGCGGCGATGCGTGGAGGCTGGATCCGCCGGACCTCGATTCGCTGGCCTCGGCGGCGGCCGAAGTGATCGACGGCGGCGAACGCTTTCGACGCGCGGCGCGAGCGCGGGCCGAGGCCGGGCTGAACGTCGAGACGATGATCGACGGCTACCTGTCCGCGCTGGGCTGGGAGGCCTAGGCCCGATCGATGGCCGAAGCGACGCGCTTCCCCGGGAAGGTCTGCCTGCAGCAGCGCGTGCTGCCGGACTACCGCGCGCCGTTCGTCGAGGCGCTCGCCGGCCGGTGCGACGGAGGCCTGAGCGTCTTCGCCGGGACGCCGCGCCCGGACGAGTCGATCCGCACCTCCGCTCCGCTGAGCCACGCGCGATGGACGCGAGCGGAAAACCGGCAGCTGTTCGGTGGGCGGCTGGCGCTGCACACCCAACCGGGATTGCTCGAATGGCTGGCGCGCGAACAGCCCGACGTGCTCGTGTTGGAAGCCAACCCGCGCTACCTGAGCAACCTGACCGCCCGGCGCTGGATGCACGCAAATGGAAAACCGGTGGTGGGTTGGGGGCTGGGAGCACCGCCGGCGTCCGGGCTGCGTGCGTGGTTTCGGCGGAGCTACCTGGATGGTTTCGACGCATTGATCGCCTACAGCACGCTGGGCGCGGCGCAGTACCGTGCTCTGGGTTTCCCGTCCGAGCGTGTCTTCGTCGCACCGAACGCCGCCACGCCGGCGCCGCGGCAGATGCCCGAGCGCCAACCCGGACGCGATCGACCGCTGCGCCTGCTGTTCGTCGGGCGGCTGCAGGAACGCAAACGCCTCGACCTGCTCTTCGAGGCCTGCCGCGAGCTCGACCCGCGACCGGAGCTCCTGATCGCCGGCGATGGCCCCGATCGGCCCGGCTCGAAGCGCTGGCGGCAAGCACGTCTGTCCAACGTGCAGTTTCCTCGGCGACCTGCGCGGCGAAGCGCTGGATGCCGCCTATGCGCGGGCGGACCTGTTCGTCCTGCCGGGGACGGGTGGGCTGGCGCTGCAGCAGGCGCTGGCGGCCGGTCTGCCTGCCATCGCCGCACAGGGCGACGGTTCGCAGCAGGACATGGTCACGCCGGACAACGGCTGGCTCGTGCGCCCCGGCGATCTGGCCGATCTGCGCGCGGCGCTGGTGAAGGCGATGGCACTCAACGACGACCAACTGCGGGCCATGGGTGCGGCGTCGTTTCGGCTGGCTCAAACGCGCTTCAACCTGGAGGCGATGACGGACGCGTTCGTCGCCGCGCTGTGCGCGACGACGCGGCGGAGGGCCTGAGTGCGCCTGCTCTACTACGCCGATGCCCGAAGCCCGATCGCCCGGAGCTGGGTGGAGCACTTCATTCGCGCCGGGCACGAGGTGCACTGGGTCTCGAGCTTTCCGGCGGCGCCGATCGAAGGGCTGGCTTCCTTTCAGGTCGTTCCGGTTGCGTTCAGCGGTCGTGCATCTCAGCCACCATCCGGCCGCGCCACCGGCGGCGCAAGCGGGCTTCGCCTGCGGCTGGCATTGCGCCACTGGTTGGGGCCGCTGACCGTCGGCGCGGCGGCCGGCGGGCTGCGCCGGATCATCGACCAGGTGCGCCCCGATCTGGTGCACGCGCTGCGCATCCCGTTCGAGGGCATGACGGCCGCGCAGGCATCCGGCGGCCGCCCGCTGGTGATCTCGACCTGGGGCAACGACTTCACGCTCCATGCGCCGTCGTCGCCCGGGATGCTGAACCTGACGCGGCGAGCACTCGGCGCCGCGGCCGGGCTGCACAGCGACTGCCGGCGCGACCTGGCCCTGGCCACGCGCTGGGGCTACCCGAGCGGACGTCCGTCGATCGTGCTGCCCGGCAACGGCGGGGTACGGCGGGAGGTCTTCTTCCCTGCCGGTGAGGCGCCTGAGCAAAGATCTGACCGATTGTCGGCCGCGCTGGCCGGCATCCCGGCCTCGGCGCCGATCGTCGTCAACCCACGCGGCTTTCGAGCCTACGTGCGCAGCGACACGTTCTTCCGGGCGATCCCGCGCGTCCTGCAGCGCAAGCCCGGCGTCGTCTTCGTCTGCCCGACGATGGCCGGCGACCCGCAGGCCGAGCGCTGGCTGCAGCGGCTGGGCGTCGGAGCGATCCGTGCGCCTGCTCCCGTCGTTGGAACCGGCCGAGATGGCGGCGCTCTTCCGGCGCGCACAGGTGAGCGTCTCACCCAGCACGCACGACGGCACGCCCAACACGCTGCTGGAGGCGATGGCCTGCGGCTGCTTCCCGATCGCCGGCGATCTGGAATCGATCCGCGAGTGGCTGGTGCGCGGCGAGACCGGGTTGATCGTCGATCCGGCGGACGATGAAGGCCTGGCGTGGGCGATCCTGCGCGCGCTGGACGACGACGGCCTGCGTCAGGGCGCCGCGCGCCGCAACGTCGAGGTCATCCGCCAGCGGGCGGACTACCCGGCCTGCATGCAGCAGGCCGAGGCGTTCTACCGTCAGGTGGTCGAGGCAGGGCCGGTGCTATAATGCCGCCAGCCCGCCCACGTGCAGCGGGGATGCGAAGGCCTCTCCTATCAGCATGAAGCAGGTCGTCCAAGAGATGCGCTCCGGGGAAACCCGCGTCATCGAGGTTCCGGTTCCAGTGCCGGGGCCGGGGATGGCGCTGGTGCGGACCGCCGCGTCGGTGGTCTCGGCTGGAACCGAGCGCATGCTGGTCGAGTTCGCCGGGCAGGGCTGGATCGGGAGAGCCCGCTCGCGGCCCGACCTCGTCCGCCAGACCCTGGACAAAGTTCGCCGCGAGGGCCTGCTCACCACCCTCGACGCTGTCCAGAACCGCCTCGATCAACCGCTCCCGCTCGGCTACTCGTCCGCCGGTGTCATCGTCGCCGTCGGCGATGGACTGCAAGGTTTCCGGGTGGGAGACCGCGTGGCCTGCGCCGGCGGCGGACACGCAGTTCACGCCGAGTATGCCCTCGTGCCTCAAAACCTGATGGCGCACGTGCCCGACGGCGTGGATCTCGAGCACGCGGCGTTCGCCACGCTGGGTTCCATCGCCATGCACGGGTGGCGCCTGGCCGAGCCGCAGGTCGGTGAGCATGTGGCCGTGATCGGCCTGGGATTGCTCGGGCTGCTGGCGGCGACGTTGGCCCGCGCGGCAGGCGCCTGGGTCTTCGGCATCGACCTGGATCAGGGGCGCCTCGAGCGGGCGCAGCAGATGGGCTTCCGCGCCGCGCTGCGCGAGGGCGCGGAAGACGCAGCCCTGGCCGCCACGCAGGGCCGCGGTTTCGACGTCGTGCTGGTCTGCGCCGATTCGCCGTCCAGCGATCCCGTCGAGCTGGCCGGGAAGCTGGCGCGCGATCGGGGCCGTGTGGTCGTCATCGGCAACGTCGGGCTGGAAATCCCGCGCCGGACGTACTACGACAAGGAACTCAGCCTGCGCGTCTCGCGGTCGTACGGACCCGGGCGCTACGATCCGCTGTACGAAGAAGCCGGCATCGACTACCCGATCGGCTTCGTGCGCTGGACCGAGGGCCGCAACCTGCAGGCGTTCGTCGATCTGCTGGCCGCCGGCCGGCTTGACCTGCGGCCGCTGATCACCCACCGCTTCCCGATCGAGCGCGCCACCGAAGCCTACGCCGTGATCACCGGCCGCGAGCACCCGGCGTTCCTGGGCGTCGTCCTCACCTATCCGGAAACGAAGGAAGCTCCGGCACTCGCGGCGTGGAGCTCAGTCCGAAGCAAGTGCGCGCCGATGCGGATGTCCGGCTCGGCGTGCTGGGTGCGGGCAGTTTTGCGACGGGCGTGCTCCTGCCGGCATTGAAGCGCGTCCCGGGCGTTGAGCGAGTTGGCATCGCCTCGGGGGCCGGGTTGAGCGGCGCCACCGCCGGGCGGAAGTTCGGTTTCCAGTACGCCGCGGCGAACGAGAAGGAGATTCTGGCGGACCCGTCGATCAACACCGTGGCGATCCTGACGCGGCACGTCGATCACGCGCGTCAGACCGTCGCTGCGCTGCGCGCCGGGAAGCACGTCTTCTGCGAGAAGCCGCTGGCGCTGACGCGAGAACAACTGGCGGAGATCGCCGCCGCGCTTCAGTCTTCGGACCGGCTGCTCACCGTCGGCTACAACCGGCGCTTTGCGCCGCTGGCGCTGGCGATGCGCGGCTTCTTGCGCGCCACCGAGGCGCCGCTGGCCGTCCACTACCGGGTGAACGCCGGCGTGCTGCCGGCGAACCACTGGCTGCACGATCCCGAACAAGGCGGCGGCCGGCTGCTGGGCGAGGCGTGTCACTTCTTTGATTTCGTCACCTTCCTGATCGGCGCACTGCCGGTGCGCGTGTCGGCAATCGGGCTGCCCGATGGAGATCAATACCGCGAGGACAACGTCCTGATCAGCCTGGAGTTCGCCGATGGCTCGGTGGGCACGGTCGCCTACCTGGCATGCGGCGATCGCTCGCTGCCCAAGGAGCGCGTCGAGGCCTTCGGCGGCGGGCGCGTCCGCGGTGCTGGACGACTTCCGGCGCCTCGAGACCTACCATGCCGGCCGACGTCGCGTGCAGCGGACGTGGCTGCGACAGGACAAGGGGCACCAGGCGGAGTGGGAGGCGTTCACCGCTGCGATCCGCGCCGGTGGACCGCCGCCGATCGCGTATGACCAGTTGATGGCCGCCAGCCTGACGGCTCTGGCCGCCGTGGAAGCTCTGCGCACGCGCACGCCGGTCACGCTCGAGCCGCTCGGCCCGGCGCAATGAG
>CAWFSV010000025.1:0-104338 GCA_963818575.1 uncultured Chloroflexia bacterium
ACCGGGCGTCACCACTCCCGGCGTACTCACGGGCGAACTCAGTTCCGCCACCGCGGCGGCCCGGGACGGAACGCGCACCTGATCCCCGTCCTGCAGGCGCGCCGCCAGGTTGATGGAGTCGAGCGACGCTCCTTCGCCCGGTCCGCCGGCGGCCTCGATCGCCTGCTCGACCAGCGATCCCGCCGGCAGCGCGTACACCCCCGGTGCTCGAACCGCGCCGGCGACGTGGATTCGGAGCGGGGCGGGAGACGGTGGAGGCAAGAGCGTGAGCGGGGCGCCCCGCGGCTGACTAAGGATGAGCCACAGGATGCCGCCCGTGAGCAGTCCGCTCAGCAGTCCGGCGAAGTATGGAACGAAGCGTGATCGCACGTCCGATCCCCCTGCCTGTCACGCATGCGCCGGGCCGTGGTATTCACGGTCAGCCCACACTACGAGTATAGGCCGGATTGCCCGACGACCAAAGCGGCTATAATCGCGCCTATGCCGCATTCCTTCACCGGCAACGGCGATGATGGCTCAACAGGCTTGCTCGGGGAGGGGCGTGTCCCCAAGCACCATCCGCGTGTGAGCCTGTGCGGCGATTTGGACGAGGCGTCAGCCTGCCTCGGCCTCGCCCGGGCAGTTTCGCGCAATGAGGACGCCCGCCTGGTCCTGTCGACTGTGCAGCGCGACCTGTATGGCGCGATGGCCGAGGTCGCCTCGCTGCCGGAGAACGCCGCCCGCTTCCGCACCGTCGACAACGCTCGTGTGACGTGGCTCGAGGAGGTTATCCACCGCTGGGAGGCATTCATCGCCATGCCGGAAGGTTTCATCCTGCCGGGTGACTGCCTGGGCAGTGCTGCGGCGGCGATGGCGCGAACCGTCGTCCGACGGGCGGAGAGGGGCGCGGTGGCGCTGACCCAGGCGGGCGATTTGGAGAACCCGGACCTGATCCGCTATCTGAACCGATTGTCGTCCTTGTGCTTCGTGCTCGAGCTGCTGGAGAACCGGCGAGGCCGGCGTCGACCGTCCCACGCCGGCTCGTCCGCCCACCTCATGATCGGAACCTGGATCAACATCGCTGCCATCCTGCTTGGTGGTCTGGCCGGGTTGGCATTCGGCGCCCGCCTCCCTCTACGCCTGCGTCAGACCGTGATCGCTGCGCTGGGCCTGTTCACTGCAGGGATCGGCGTGCGCATGTTTCTCCAGACCCGGGAGCCGATTCTGGCTCTGGGCGCTCTAGCGCTGGGGGCGATCATCGGGGAGTGGTGGCGAATCGAGGACGGGCTCACCAGCCTGGGCGCGTGGCTTGAGCGGCGGTTCGCGCCCTCCGGGAAGGGCCTCGCCCCTGAGGAGGCGTTGGCGCCGGTCGGGGACGGGTTCGCCGAGGGCGGACGATTCGTGCGCGGCTTCCTGGCCGCCAGTCTGCTCTTCTGTGTCGGACCGATGACCATCCTCGGTTCGATCCAGGACGGCCTCAGCGGAGACTACAGCCTGCTGGCGATCAAGTCGGTGCTCGATGGTTTTGCCGCGATGGCCTTCGCCTCCACGCTTGGCATCGGTGTGCTGTTCTCTGCTCTGGTGGTATTCGTCTACCAGGGAGGGTTGACCGCCGCTGGCCGCACAGGCCCAGGCGGTGCTGACGGAGGCCATGACGGCGGAGATGACGGCCGTTGGCGGGCTGATGCTCGTCGGGCTGGCGATCTCAAGCCTGCTGGAGATCAAGCACATCCGGGTGGGCAATCTACTCCCCGGCCTGTTCATTGCGCCGCTGCTGGTCGCGCTCCAAGCCCTGATCGAGGGATGGATACCGACTCTCTCGGCGGCCTTCGTCCCCTAGAGTCGGCGCCGGCCGCGTCCCAGCCGGGAAGGAAGGGCTCCCGCCGCGCAGTCCTGGCCCGTCGTTCTCACCCTTGCGCTTGACACGTTCCATCTCCCAGCCAACTCCGAAATCCGCCTGCCGCCTGAGCAGGGGGCGGCGCATCTTCGGCAAACCTACGGGAGACACTGCCGGACCGGCGCAGGCAGGCTAGCGTGCCGGGAACACCCGAGCCGGCTGCGGTGGGCAAACGGAAGACCCGCAGCCGTCCGGGCCTGCGGGTCATGAAGAGTAACGTACGAACGATCCCGTATCCCTAGGAAGCGGCGGCGAGTGCCGCGTCGATCGCCTTCTGGAACTCGGCATACGGCTGGGCGCCCAGGAACGGAGTGCCGTTGATCTGGAAGCTCGGGGTGGAGTCGACGCCGGCCCGCAGCCCGGCAGCCTTGTCCTGGTCGACCGCGTCGCTGGTGGCCGGATCACGATAGCAGCTGTCAAAGGCCTCAGGCTCCAGACCGACCACGTCTGCCATGGCGTACAGCCGCCGCTCGGCATAGTCGCCGATGTTCTCGCCGGTCTGGTTGGCAAACAGCACGTCGTGGAATTCGAAGAACTTGCCCTGCTGCCCGGCGCACACGCTGGCCTTGGCGGCGTTGGTCGATTCCTTGGTCGCGCTCCGGCTGTCGACGATCGGGAAATTGCGGTACGTGAAATACACCTTGCCGGTCTCCACGTAATCGCGCAGGATCTGCGGGAAGGTTTCGTCGTGGAACACGCGACAGTAGGGGCACTGGAAGTCGGAGTATTCCTCGATCTTCACCGGCGCGTTGGGGTCGCCGATCGACGATCCGTCGGTCTGCGCGTAGGTACGAGCCTCGGGCGTGACGATGGCGCCGACCGGGCGATTATTCTGGGCGATCAGGAACGCTGTGGTGATCAGCGCCACGCCGACGATGACGAGAAGCGTAATGGATGTCGTGCGGCGCCGGCGTCGAAGACGTTGATCTCGGATTTCAGTTCTGCGACTCATCGATCCTCCAAAGTCCAATCATACCAAGCGAGAGTATGCCATACCGCGTCAGGATTGTCTAGATTGGAGGATCCCAGGCAGGAACGAGCATTTCCCTGGCGCAGGCTCAAGGCCATCCGAAGCTGTCGAACCAGCGGCCGGCGCGGAAGTTATCGATCGCCCGGCGGATGTAGGGGATGACATTGGGCGGGAGCGCCTCGGGATCGGCCCAGCACAGCTCGTCGCACTTCTCCGGCTCGGCGTTCCGGACCTCGCCGTCCCAGCGCTCGCAGACGACGAACCAGTCGATGCGCTCATCCGTCGAGCGCCGGTGCATCACGCCCACGGGGCGCACGTCTCCCGCGGCCAGCGCCACGCCTACCTCCTCGCGCGCCTCCCGCATCGCCGCCTCGAAGACGGTCTCGTTCCCATCCAGATGTCCGGCGACGACGCTGAAGTTCCCATCCTCATACCCGGTCTGGTATCGGCGCAGCAACAGGATCTTGCCTCCCTGGAGCAGGAACAGATGCACCGCAGACACCAGTTGGAAGCGCGCACTCATCCGAGGTCCCCTCGATGCCCGGCGCGCCCGCGCGCAGCGCGCGCCCGCGCAGGGCGAGCATGTACACCGGATAGGTTCGTCCCATGTCCCGGAAGCCGAGCCGGCGGTAGAGCTTGAGGCTGGCGGTATTATCGGCCTGGGTGTTGACCGACACGCGGTCGAAGCCGCGCAGCCCGAAGTCGTGCAGCAGTCCCTCGACGAGCGCGCGTCCAAAGCCCCTGCGCTGATGATCGGGATGGACCGCCAGCCGCGCCAGGTGGGCCCCCAGCGCCGAGGCCGTCGAAAGCTGGTAGCCGGCGACCACGCCGTCGGCCTCCAGGACCGTGACCGACGCCGCTTGCTCCAGAGCCGCCCCCAGCACCGAGCGGGAGTACAACCACAGGCCGTCGAAGGCGCGCTGGTCGACGGCGAGCACGGCCGGCAGGTCGGCGGGACGGTAGTCGCGAATTCGCGTCCCGGCCGGAAGCGCCGGCGTGCTCCCGCGCCCGTGATGCTCGAGGAAGACGACCCGATTCGTTTCGGTGAACCCGGACTCCAGCAGCAGGGCGGACAGCCACGCGTCGGCCGTCAGGGCCGCCGCCGTGTGCGCGCCCAGTTCGATCGCCGATTGGCGGGCGATCGGCCACATCGCTCTCCACCCCTCGTCCGCCGGGAGACCCCATCCGCCGGCGAAGACGCGAATCCATGCCACCCCCGGGGGATCCGGTGGGCAGGCCAGGCAGCCGGCGGGCCGGCCTTGCTCGAGCGCCAGGAGGAAGGGCGCCGAACCCACCAGGTCGCCTGCCTCGAGCCAATCCAGATGGGAGTGCCGCCAGCGCGCCCCGGCCATCAGTCCGTCGACCAGGGCCCGATCATCTGGACCGGCTTCACGCGTTGTCCACTTCGATGCGGCAGACATGCTGAGTTGAGGGGTCAGCGGCCGAGCAAACGCGAAGGCAATGCGAGCAGGCGCTGGACCCAACGATCGCGCAGCCCCCGGCGGGGTTTGAGTTCGAGGCCGGCCTGCATCGTGGTGAGGGCCTCCAATGGCCGCCCGCGCTTGAGCTTCAGCTGAGAGAGGCTGCCGAGTATCGTGGCCTGCGCCTGGCGGTCGTCAAGCTCGGTGAATCGCTGAAGCGCCAGGGTGTAGGCGTCTTCGGCCGCGACCAGGTCTCCGCAGGCCTCGAGGGCCGATGCCAGGTTCCCCAGAGCCTGAGCCGCCCGCGCCGAGTCTCCAAGCCGATCGAAGGTCTCGGGCGAGCCTTCCACCGCGCGCAGCGCCTCGGCGGGCCGCCCGGCCTGCAGGAGCGCCACGCTCAGGTTGTTGGCCGCCTCCGCCTCCGCCAATGGATCCCCGGCTGCACGGTAGGCGAGCCGCGCGACCTCGAAGCCCTCGGCGGCTTCCGCAAAGCGGCCCTGCCGGAAGGCCAGCAGGGCACGCTGAGCGACTGCGTCTGGTGCGGGGGCGGGATCGGTCACAAGGTGATGTCGAGCAGCAGCTCGGCGACATTCCGCAGTTGATCGATCGGCATCGTGCTCAGCCGTTGCCCCATGCGCAGGTACGGCACGCTGGCCGGCGAGGCGAGGAACTCACGCAATTCGGGCGGCAGGCTGAGCAACGTCTCCAGGGCCTGCTGGAGCGTGTCCCAGTCGGCGACCGGGCCCTCGTGGTCCAGGTAGTCTTCGACCGACCGGTCGATGACGCCGAGCACTGCTTCGAGCTCGGGCAGGGGGATCGGGCGATCGCCCTCTTCGTAGGATCGAAGCCTCGCCACCGTCAGCCCGGCTTGATCCGCCACCTGCCGCACGCTCTTTCCGGAAGCCTCACGGTGCATCCGGAGCTGCGCGGCGATCAACCGCTGTCGCAGCGCGATCAGCGCCGAGGGATTGGCGTCCAGGCGGAGCTTGCGTCGTCCGGCGGATTCCGACCAGAACTGCCGCAGCGGTGCGTTCAGAAAATAGGCCAGCAGTTCAAGTTCGGGGAGCGAGATCGCCTTGCGGCCGTCTTCATACGCCGTCAGGGCGCCCGGGGTGACACCGATCGCCTCCGCCGTCTCGCGCAGCGTTCGGCCGGCAGTCATGCGCACTTCTCGCAGCATCGCCCCGAGGATCTTGCCCCGAAGTGATTCGGCCTGTGGGTTGCCCATCGTTGCCTCCCCTTGCCGGCCGCATTATAGCGCAGGCCGCAGGATGTCGTCCGCGGCTACGTTCGCTGGCCGGGGACGCGCGCGTGGTTTCGATTTCTCGATCAATCCGTCACCGATGTCATTCAGGGCATCGACGGCCGCATCGTCGGGAAAACGCATGTGCAGCGGCGCGTGCAGGTTGTTGGCCAGGTTGAAATTCTTGCCGATATTCGGAATCCCGCGATCGACCGGCCGTCCCAGGACCGCCTCCAGGGGCGGACCGGTCAGGTCCTCCACCCCCAGGGCGCGGTTGCTGATGACGAAAATGCGCTCGCCGACGATCGCCTCCGCCTGCATGTACTGCAGCAAGGCGCGGGTGTTGGCGGCCGAAGTCGGATCGGGGCTCATCACCACCACAACCGAGCTGGCCTGCGACAGCACCATCATCGCCAGCCGCGAGATGTTCCGGCCGATGTCGATGATCACCATGTCGTACGCCGCACGCAGCGTCTGAATCGCCGGCCCGAGTCGCTGCGCTTGCAGGCGCATCGCCTGCGCCGGGTCCTTGCAGCCGGGAACGACGGTGAAGCCCCACGCGGGCGCCAGCGGCAGCTCGCGTCGCAGCAGCTCCACCGAGAGCTCCATCGGTTCAAGTTCGGTCAGGGTCACGATGTCGGTCTGGGTTTTCACCCCGGTGATCTGCGCCACGTTGCCGATCGGCAGGACCAGGTCCACGACAACGACGGACCTCTCCGTGTCGGTCCGGGCGATATGGCTGGCGACGTTCAGGCACACCGAGGTCGTGCCCACGCCGCCCTTGGCGCTGACGAACGGGATCAGCGTCCCCAGCGGCCGCTCGGGCTCGCCGTGGTGCACGACCTCCGGCAGCGCCGAGCGCGCCATCAGGCGCAGCAGCACCTTCGACGGCGTCGGCCTGCTTGACGACGTAGTAGTCCAGCCCGACGTCCAGCCCGGCCAGCGTTTCCTCCGGCTTGCTGCGCTGGGTCATGGCGATGATCGTCTTGCGCTCGGTGCGCGACTCCTTGCGCAGCCGCCGAACGACCTCCAGCCCGTCCACATCTGGAAGCTCGAGCTCGAGGACGATGACATCGGGCTGGTCTCGCCAGGCGGCGATCAACCCATCCTTGCCGGTGGCGGCGAGCGTCACCTCATAGCCGCGCTCGCCCATGGCGCGGGTCAGGAAGGTCGCAGTCTTCTTGTCGGGCTCGATCAGCAGCACCTGGCTCGAGGACACCTCGGCCTCCGCTTCCGCTAGCCGTCGCTAGCCGACGCCGTCCATCGGCGGCATCAAGTAACCGATTCCCTGTCGGGTCTGGATGTGAATCGGGTTCTTGGGGTCCGGCTCGATCTTCTGCCGCAGCCGGCTCAAGCAGACCCACAGGATCTCTTTGTCGTCCCGGTATTCGGGGCCCCACACCCCGGTCAGCATTTCTTCCGGCGTCAGCACGCGCCCGACGGCGCCGGCCAGCGTCTGCAGGACGCGGTATTCGGTTGCCGTCAGCGAGACTTCCTTGCCGGCGACCGTGACCAGCGCGCGGGCCAGGTCGATCTCCAATTCGTGATGGCGGAAGACCGGCTCGTGAAAGGCCTCGGTCGTCTGCCGCTCCGCCCGGCGCAGGACGGCGCGCACCCGTGCCAGCAACTCCTGGGCCGAGAAGGGCTTGATGATGTAGTCGTCGGCGCCGGCATCCAGGCCGCGCACCCGGTCGCGCTCCTCGCCCTTGGCGGTCACCATGATGATCGGGACGTTCGAGAACTCGCGGATCCGCTCGCAGGCGGTGAAGCCGTCCATGACCGGCATCATCACGTCCAGCAGGACCAGGTCCGGCTGGTTGGCGGCCGCGGTCTCGACAGCCAGCTGGCCGTTGGCCGCCGTCAGGATCGTGTAGCCCTCGCTCATCAGGTTGACTTCGATCAGCCGTACGTAACGCGGCTCGTCGTCCACGACCAGGATCGACTTCTTAGCCGTCATGCAACCCCTCCTTGAACTGGAGCCTCCAGCGGCTCCAGCGGCAGGCTGAAGGCGAAGCACGTCCCGCCGCCGGCGACGCTCTCCACCAGGATTTCCCCGCCGTGCGCTTCCACGATCTTGCGGCAGATGTACAGGCCCAGCCCGGTGCCGCGGATCATGCTCTTGGCCCCCGGCACACGAAAGAAGCGCTCGAACAGGCGTGCCTGATGCTGGGGCGGAATGCCCGGCCCCAGGTCGCGCACGCGGACAACGACCGCCGGCCCTTCCACGCGAGCGCTCACCGTGACCTCGGCGCCCTGGGCATATTTGTCGGCGTTCGACAGCAGGTTGTCGAGCACTTGCGATAGCCGGGTGGCATCCACCTGCATGATCGGCAGCTCGTCCGGCACGTCGGTGCGCAGCGGCATGCCCGGGTAGAGCGCCTGGGCACGGCTGACCGTGTCCCGCAGCAGCGTGCTCAGCCGGACGGGCTCGAGGGTCATACTCAGCGTGCCGCTTTCCAGCCGCGACGAGTCCAGCAAGTTATCGATCAGCTCGCGCAGCCGGTCGGCTTCCTCGTCGATGATCTTGAGGAATTCCAGCCGCGCCGCCGAATCCCATTCGGCATCGTTGCGCAGCAGGGTCGTGGTGTAGCCCTTGATGAACCCCAGCGGCGTGCGCAATTCATGGGAAACGGTGGAGACGAATTCATCCTGCATGCGGGCCAGCTCGCGCTGCGCCTCGAGCGTGGCAATGCGGCGCGCCATGCGCCGGTTCTCGAGCAGCTGGCCGACGTGCCAGGCGACGAACTCCGCCAGGCGGATGTGTTCGGGGGGGTAGGCCGGACCGCCGAAGCGACCGAACACCAGTCCGCCCACGCCGCGGCCGCCGACGATCAGGGGCAGTCCCAGATAGTCCCGGCGCCGTTCCCGGCCGTCCACCGTCGCCCCGGTATCTTCCTGCCGCAGCACGGTCTGCCCGGTGCGAAACGCCTCCTTCGCCGCCGGCTCTCCCCAGGTCAGCTCCGCCTCGCGCGACCGGCCGCGGCCCAGCGCCCGCGCATACGACGGCTCCACCTCGCCGGTCTCCTCGTTCTCCAGGTAGAGCGCCACCGTATCGAAGATGAAGATCGTGCGCGCCAGGCGGAAGATGGCATCCAGCCCGGCCTCGGTGTCGAACGTCTCGGCCACGATCCGGGCGATGGCATAGACGGCATTCAGTTCGGAGCCGTGGGCGAGGGGGCCGGGAGGGATCAGCGGGCCGGTCATGCCGGTTGGTCTGCACCCGGGAGCAGGAAGCTCAGCATCGTTCCCTTGCCAGGTTCGCTCTCCACCCGGATCTGTGACCCGTGCGCGCCGACGATCAGCTTGACCAGCGCCAGGCCCAGCCCCGTGCCGCCGTAACGGCGAGTGGGCGAACCGTCCAACTGATGCAGCGGCTCGAAGATCTCCTCCACACGTTCGGGCGGGATCCCGATCCCGGTGTCCGTCACCGACAGGCGGACCAGCGGCCCGTCCCTCGATGCGGCCAGGGCAACTTCCCCATCGTTGGGTGTGAACTTGATCCCGTTGTCGACCAACTGGAACAGCACCCAGCTTAGCTTCTCAGGATCGGCCTGCAGCGCCGGCACCTCCGGCGTCACGCTGAGCGCCAGCCGCACGCCGGCCTTCTCGGCCTTGGCCTGCGAGCGTTCGATGACGCCGCGCATCAACGCCGGCAGGTCCACCTGCTGCAGCTTAAGCACCACGCCGGAGCGCGAGGCGGTGGAGAACTCGATCAGGTCCTCGATCAGGCGCCCCAGGCGATCGGTGCCGCGGTGGATCACGGCCATCGCCTTGCTTTGCTCGTCGGTCAGCGGCCCAAGTTGCCCTTCTTCCAGAAGCTCGACGTAACCCAGGATGTGCGCCAGCGGGGTGCGCAGCTCGTGGCTGACATTCGAAATCAGGTTGGCCTTGATCTGATTGAGCTCGGTCAGGCGCTCGAGGGCGCGGCGCAACTCGGCGGTGCGCTCGGCCACCCGGCGCTCGAGCGTCCGGTTGACTTCCTGGAGGGCGGCGTGCAGCTCGATGATCTGCCGCGTCACCGCCCGGTCGAGCGTCTCGCGATCGACCAGCTTCATCTCGACCAGCGTCTGGCCGAGCAATCGCCTCTGTCCGCGCTCGGACATCTCGCGTTGGCGGGCAAGGGCGGTCTCGAGCTGGCCCGTCGTCAGCAGGCCCTGCTCGATCATGTACTCACCGATTCGGGGAACGACCGCTTCCGGGGTTGTCGGGAACGGAGCCGCCTGAGGGATCCCCTCCAGGTAGGCACGCTCCGCCAGCAGGGCGATCAGCGACAGATCGACCCCGCAGTTCGGGCAGGTGCGGGCGTCCCTGGGAAGGGGCGTGGCACACTGTGGGCATGGCATTCCGGGGCCGGCAGGCGGCGGCTGGACCGCATCAGGCATGGTGCGCGTCTCGGTTAACCAGGCTATTCCCGCTACTATAGCCTCACTAATCCCCCCGGGCAAGGGCGTGCCATTGAAAGGGGCCTGTAAGGTCGACTCCCGGGCTTCGGCCGGATAATAAGGCCGCAAGACAGAGGCAAAGGAATGGCGATCGAAGTCCTGCTGATCGATGATGATGTTGAGCTGTCGATGATGCTCCGGACCTTACTGCGCGGGCAGGATATCCAGATCCGCTCGGTCTGCACCGGCGAGGAGGGCATCCGATCGTGCGCCGACAACCCGCCGGATGTGATCATCCTGGACCTGCTGATGCCCGGGATGGACGGCTGGCAGGTGTGCGAGCGAATTCGATCCTTCTCCGACGTGCCGATCCTGATCCTCTCGGCCCTCGGCGCACCGGGCAGCGTCGCCCGCGCCCTGGATGCCGGTGCGGATGACTACCTGATCAAACCGGTCCACGCCAGCCTGTTGGCCACGCGCCTGCGGACGCTCGTACGGCGCCGGTCACTGGCACCCAGAGTAGTACAGGCGGCGTAGACCCCAACCTTCGTTTGGATCGCTGGCTGGCACCCGCGTTTCCACTCTCCACGCTGCGCAGCAACCGCTGCGCAGTTTGGATTCAAGCTCATGCGTTGGCGGGAGTCGGCGCCACTCCCTCCCCCTGAGAGGGGGAGGGCAGGGGTGGGGGTCGGCCATCACACTCCGCGCCGCGTCCCTCCACGCGGGCTCGGCCATGGGAGATTTGCGGCCGCGCCCGGTCAATCCCCACTGCCGGTAGAGCGGCCTTCAGCCTGAGGCCAGATCGCCAATCAGTTCGCGCAGCGCCTCGGCGACCAGCGCCGGCTTGGCCGGGTCGACCATCTCGATCGTGTCCTTCGGGGAGTGCGTGATCTCGGCCATCACCTCTTCCAGCCGGTCGGTCGTCAACGCCAACGCCGGGCGCTGATTCATCAGGAACAGTCCGTGGTCCCCCTGATACCATTCTGGCCCCTCGGCAATCCCCGAATGCCGGGAGAATAGACTCCGCACGCGGGTGGAGACCTGTGCATCAACCCCGTACAGTGAGTAGGCCACCCCACCGTGCAAGTATCCGACGTCGTCCAGGTTGATGCCGAGCTCGATCTCCTGAAACCGGCCGGCGTTGGCCGCCAGGTACTGCAGCTCGCCCGGGTTGGAGTAGTAGTCCTCGCCGTTCATCGCCACCAGCTCGACGCGCATCGATCCTCGGTAGTCCTCGAGCAACTGGGCAAGAAGAAGCAGGGCGGTCACCCCGCTGGCATTGTCGTTGGCGCCGGGTGTGCCGATCCGGCTGTCGATGTGCGCGAAGACGACCACGCGCCGATCGGCGGTGCCCTTCGTCGCCACGACGTTGGTGCCCGTCGACGGGATCCGCTCGCAGCGGCTCTCGACCCGGACGGCCTCGCCTGCGTGCTCTGCCAGCCGCAGCCCCTCTGCCTCCGTCATGAAGACCGACGGCAGGTCGAAGTCGCCGTCCTCGAACATCGGGTAGGGGTAGACCGCGCCGACCATCTCCGGATTGCGGGCGGCGGCGGAGATGATGACCGCCGGCCGAAGGTCCTCGAGGGTCCGGATCAGGTGCCGGTGTTCGTCCGGGTTGTAGAAGGGGAAGTTCTTCGGCATCAGCGGTTCGCGCGCCAGATCCCCGTGCAGCAGCAGGACACGGCCGCCGGCGTCGGACGCCAGCAACTCATCCAACGTCGATGCGCGGGCGAGTGCCGCGTCCACCTCGCAGCCCAGGCTGTACGGGCTTGGGCGAGCCTCGAATGCGTCGCTCCCTGCGGTGACGGTTGCCCCGCCGTCCGTCCAGTCGATGCAGGCGAATGCCGGTGTCTCGACGCGGAAGCCGAACGACCGCAGCACCGTCCGCGGCATAGCGTGTCGCTGCCTGGTTTCCGGCGCTCCCGACGCGCCGCGAGTTCGATCTCGACGCATAATGCGTGCAGATGTTCCGATCGAACGGGCAATCAGTGGATCGTTGGACATCGAGGGCCTCGAGAGGGCACGTGGTGCGTGGGGCTGCGCGAAGGATACCTCGGTCCGCCAGCTCTCACGCAGGTGATTGCCTCGTCCACCCCGCGCCGAATGCCACCGCGAGGCCCTCCTCCGAATGGAATTGCTGGGCCCTCATCCGATGGTCATTGCGAGGCCCGAAGGGCCGAAGCTATCTCGGCGGCCGCGAAACTCGCCGCAACGCCCACCGCGCCCCAGGAGCTTGCTGCGTCGAAGTTCTCGTGACCAGTCTCCAGGATTTACGATCTGTGAATCGCATCCGGGTCTTCCCCCTCACCCAGACCCTCTTCCCCTGTTCAGCAGGGGACCTCCGGCCCGCTGGGAGAGGGGGAAGCCCGCATCACCGCCGCCGTCGACCTCGACCACGGGCGACATTCAGCGCGGCGGGAGACCGGCCACTCCCTCCCCCTGAAAGGGCCGAAGGTCCCCGAAGGGGAGGAGGGAAGGGGTGGGGGTCTGCCCTCACATTCCGCGCCGCGTCACTCCCGCGGTTGGCCCAGCGAGGCCTTCCGCACGCGTCAACATCGGTCTCAGCAGCCCGTAGATCGCGGCGTGCACCGGCACTTCGATCGCGTGTTCGCGCGCCAGCCGAACGATCGTCCCGCTGAACGCCTCGAGCTCGAACCGCCGGCCGTCGGCCACGTCCCGCTGCAGCGACGAGGTCACGCCGGGCTCGAGCGCCTCGACGATCGCCATCGCCTGCTCGACCGCATCCTGCGGCATGTGGGCGCCCGCCGCGCGCCCGACCCGCTCCACCTCGCGCATCGCCTCGAGCAGCACCGCCCGCGTCGTCGGGGAGGCGCGAACTTCGCCGGCCGTCGAGCGTGCCAAAGCCGTCACCCCGCCGAACGAGGCGATGAAGACCAGCTTGGACCACAGGGCAGCGAGGATGTCCGGTGTCTGTTCCGCCTCGACGCCACACTCACGCCACGCGGCGACCAACGTCGAGAGCGTCTCCTCGGGTCGTCCATCCGGCGCGCCAAGGACGACGCGACGCAGGCGGCTTTCCTGCCGGATGACGCCGGGGGATTCGATGCGCGAGGCGACGCTGCAAGTTCCGGCGGCAATCCGCCCGCGCCCCAGCTCCGCGTGCAGGACCTCGTGCGCATCGACGCCGTTCATCAGCGGCACGACGGTCGTGCCCTCCTGCACGACGGCCGGAGCTGCCTTGCCGTCGCTCGCAGGTCGTAGTGTTTGACGGCCACGAGCACGCATTCCGGCTCAGGGAGGTCTTCCGGCAGGTCGCTGGCCGCCGGTCGAATCTCGAAGTCCCCATGCACGCTGCGAACCTTGAGCCCGTCCCGCCGGATTGCCTCCAGGTGCGCCCCGCGCGCCAGGAATGCCACGTCGTGCCCCGCACGGGCCAGCAGCCCGCCGAAGTAACCTCCGACGCCGCCAGTTCCGGCTACCAGGATCTTCATCCCGACCTCATAGCGCAGCGCGCACGGCGCCGCCATCGAAGGACAGGGCGTGCCCGTGGATAAAGGAAGCCGCCGGAGATGCCAACCACGCGACCGCCCGGCCGAACTCCTCCGCTGTCCCCATGCGGCGCAGCGGGATGTCGCCCGTGATGTGGGCCGTCTCCTCGGCCACCGACGTCCGGTTGCGCTCGGCGCGATCGGTCATCAGTTGCTCGACGCGCTCGGTCCGCGTCCACCCGGGATTGATCGAGTTGACCCGGATGCCCTTCGGCCCGAGCTCGTTGGCCAGGCTCTTCATCAGCCCGATGACCGCCATGCGCAGCGCGTTGGATAGGATCAGGTTGTCCAGGGGTTGCTTCACCGTGAACGACTGGGTGGCGACCAGGCTGCCTCCGCCACGCTCGAGCATGTGCGGGACGAGCGCGTAGCACAGGTAAACCGTGCTCATGATCGTGAGCTGGATAGCAGCCTCCCAATCCTGGGGGCCGAAGGCCAGGAAGGCGCCCGGCGGGGGGCCGCCGGCATTCAATACCGCGATGTCCACGTGGCCCAGGTGTTCGATGGCCGCGGACACCATCCGGTCGACGTCGTCGTTGCGCGAGACGTCCCCGCGCAGCGCAAGCACCTTCGCCCCGGTCGCTGCCTGGATTTCGGCAGCCGCCGTCTCCACTCGTTCGCTCCGCGCGCAGATCGCTACCTGCGCTCCCTGGCGCGCCAGCTCCATGGCCGCCGCCTTGCCCAGGCCCTTGGATGCTGCCGTCACGAGAGCCGTCTTCCCGGTCAATCCCAGATCCATGTTGCCCTCCAAATCGTATACGCCGCCGCACTCACCTCCGACGGCAATGGAGTCTCACTCCGCCGACGCCTGTCATCTCACCTCTTCGGCGTAGCGACCGTGGGTGGTCTTCCATCATGACGACTCCAGCGAGTATGTCGCATCCTCCGCCGGGCGAGCCAGGTTGGTCGTGTGCGCACGCCAAGTGCCGAACGTCTCGCGCACTTCCAGCCCGGCCTGTCCTGCAAGTTGGCGGACCGTGTCCCGACGCTGGTAGTGCGGATCCGGGAACACCTCTGTGATCGAGAGGAGCCCGCCCGGCTTCAGGCTGTCCCTGATCTCCCGAAGGGCGGCCACGCGATCGGGGATCTCGCCCAACACCGTCACCAGCAGGGCGCGGTCGAAGGCGGTCTTGGGGAGCGTACCTCCCCCGAGCGCCGCCTGCAGCGTCTTCACACGCGTCATGCCGTGTTCTTGCAGCCGGGCCCGCAGTCGAGACAACATCCCCTCCTGCAGGTCGACAGCGAGCACTCTTCCTCCCGCGCCGACGCGTTCGGCCAGCGGGAGTGTCAGCCGGCCGGGGCCACAGCCGGCATCGAGGACGTGCATGCCGGCGGTGATGCCGGCGCGATCGAAGAGCAGGCTGCTCCCGGCGACCCTCTCCATGGCGCGGTTCTCCAGAAGCCAAATGAAGGCCGGAGGGCAGGGGAGTGCACTGCGCCTGCCGAGGGCGCGCCAACCCAGGATGATCCCGGCTGCCAGCATGAGTGTCGCGACGATCAAGCCTGCATAGCTCATGGCTCCCCCCGCTCACGTGCATCCCAAATCTTGCAGCACACCGTGGCGATCGCCACACCGACTCCGGCCGTCAGGACCGCTGCCGCGAAGCATACACGACGAAATCGAGGCTTCCCGGTGATCGGCCGAGATCCCCCAGTCGCAGGCCGATCTCAGCGCGATGCTGCGTTCCATGGTTGACCAGGTGGAAGAGGAGCTTCCATATCACCTGCGACCTGGGCTTCGCCCGAGGCAGGGTATACGAATGAAGGCGATGCAGCTGCGCGTCGGAAAGCGTGCTTACGAAGCGAATGAGCTGTTCATCTTCTTCGCGGGCAAACGCCCGCAGGTCATGGACGCTGGCGAAGTCGTCCGGGTTCAACTCATGTCCCGGAGACTGACCCGTCTCACATACCACGCGCCAAAACCATTGTGCGTCCGCGAGGTGGAGCAGGCAGCCATAGACCGTCCTGTGAGTTTGACCGTGCGCCGCATGTAGCTCGGGAGCTTCGAGATGGACCGCCCGCCGGTAGATGCGCTCATTCGCCCAGCGGTTGTAGTCCGCCAGAGAGATCATGTCGGCTGCGTGCATCGGCTGCCTCGTTGCCCGGCGATCGAGTCCCCTCGCCACGGAGTGCGCACGGAGGAGGCTGCGTTGCCGGGTTAATTCTGTGGCGGAGTCTGTTGGCCGCTCCGGAGTTTCCCGGCCGCCGGACGCGCACGCTGGGGCGGCCGCGCATCCTGCACGAGGGGCGAGCGATCGAAGGCCTCCCGCATCTCACCCGCGGGAAGGTCGAGCGCAAGCGCCCCGAGCGCGGCGCTCGATTCAAGGAACGCCTGCGCTCCCTCGTCCGAGCGACCGGCCTGCGCCAGCGCCCTGGCGTAATCCACGCGAGCCCGGGCGGCATCGAATGGCCTGGCGATCGACGACCACGTCTGAACGGCCGTGCGCAGTGACTCCAGTGCCGGCTCCAGGTCCCCGGCAGCCAGCGCCAGGAATCCAATGGCCTCCTGGAGGGAGGCATGGGTTTCGGGCGATCGCAGCTGTTGATGGGCGCGTTGGATGCGGGGCAGCCAGTCGTTGGCGTTGTCGGGCGAAGGAGTAGCCTCGAAGGAGACCCACGCCCGGCACGCGGCCAGCAGGGCCGGGATACTGTCACGTTCGAGATACGGGTTCTCGTCGACCGCCTTCAACAGGCTGTCCGTGGTCGTCTTCAGGCCGACGGCATCCTGCAGCGCTGCCTGCGCTCGCGCCAGTTGTCCGAGGCGCGGGGCAATGGTCTGGATCTCGTGCGTCGCCATGACGATCGGGAGCTGCTCGAGCAAGATCGTGCGCGCCTGCTCGACCATCCCGAGATCATTCAACATTCGCCCGCGAAGCGTGAGGGCCCAAACGCCGCTGACGCCGCCGGGGAAATCCAGGCTTTCCACCTTCTCCTTCTGGACCCGCAGGGCGTCCTGCCACCGTCCCAGCAGCCACAGCACCTCCGCCTGTCGCACGTAGGCGGTGTAGGCAAACCCCCGGACGTACATGCGCAAGGCGAAGGCGATCATCGCCTCGAGCTTCTCGAGCGCTTCGGGATACCGGGCGACCGTGATCAGGCACTCGACCAGGTTGATGTAGCCGCGCGCAGCATCGTGGGGCAGCCCGAGCTCGAGGGCGCGGTCGAGGCTCTCCTGGAGCATGCTCAGGCCGCGCTCCGGATCTCCCGTCATCACGCGGACCGTACCGAGACTGTTGAGCGTGTGAACCCGTACGTCGTCGGCGCCAAGCTGCGCCGCCAGTGCCAGCGCGCGCTCGCCCCAGGCCAGGCAGTCGTCATACTCCGAGGCCAGCATGTGCATCTGGCACATCGAGCTTACGGCCCGCGCCAGTTCGGGCGATGTCGGTTCCTGCTCCAGAATCCGAAGAGCTTCGCGGTAGTGGAGCAGGGCCGTCTGGCGGTCCCCGGCCTCCCAGAAGACCCGCCCGATCATCCGCTCCAAGTCGCCGCTTCGGAGGCGGTCTCCCAGGTCCGCATACAGGTCGCGGGCCTCCTCGAAGGCAGCCAGGGCATCGCCGCGCACGGCCAGCCAGCGGCAATGCGCCAGCCGCGAGAGCGTGTCGGCCCGTCCCAGCCGATCGTCCGTTGGCCAGACTTCGAGCGACGCCGCATAGAACCGCATGGCGTCGTCGAGCGCGCCCAGCTGTTGCGCATGCTCGGCGGCGCGCAGGTAGCAGCTGCGGGCCTTGTCCTCGTCGCCCGCAGCCGCGGCATGGAAACCGATGCTCTCCAGGTCCTCCGGCCGGTGCTCTTCATAGGCCGCAGCAGCCCGGCGGTGCATGCGCTGCAAGCGGAGACTGCTGACGCCGTCGCGCAGCGTCGCCGGGATCAAGGCGTGCTCGAAGACGAAGTTGGGGGAGAGCGGACGGCCGCGCTCGCTTTGAGCGTGAGACCGGTCCTCGCCGATCAGCTGCGCTCGGGCCGCCAGCTCGAGGGCATCGACGAGCCGGTCGTCGTCCAGGTCCAAAGCCGCATGCAGAATATCGAACGAGAACTCCCTTCCCAGGACGGCAGCCATGCGCAGCGTGTCCTGGGCTTCCTCGGGCAGGCGCGCCACCCGCGTCTGGATCGCCAGGCGGACGCTCTGCGGGATGCGCAGGTCCTGGATCTCGACCTGGGCCTGCCATCGGCCATCCTGCTGCGAGACCCGCGAATCCTGCAGCAGGGCGCGACACACTTCCTCGATGAAGAACGGATTGCCTTCGGTCTCCTGGAAGATGCCGTCCCCCAGCTCGTCCGCCACGGGGCCGCCGAACAAAGTCTCGAGCATCAGGCGGGTCTCATCCTTCGAAAGGCGCGCCAGCTTGACGCGCGTGGCCAGGTGCTCGCGGGTCAGGTCGTAGAGCAGCTCGTCCAGCGAGCCGGACTCTTCGAGTTCGATCTCGCGGTACGTGAGTGCCAGCAGCATCCGCGTGTGGGCGGCCACTCGCGCCAGCCGGCGCACCACGTACATCGTCCCGCTGTCGGCCCAGTGCAGGTCGTCGATGAAGATCAGCAGGGGGGCGGAGGCGGACAGGGCCGTGCACAGCGCCACGACGCTCTCGCACATGCGCTCGCGCTCCGCCACCGGCTCGAGCAGCGGGTTGGCCGGCAGGGAAGGGAATCGGGCGCGCAGGTCCGGCGAGAGGGCGGCCAGTTCGGCGAGGGTCTCGGGCGCCAGCGGAAGGCCGACGGCGTCGCCGGCCGCCTGCCGCACGAGGCGAAGGATCGGCGCATACGGGGCGCCGCCCTCCGGGTGCGCCTCGGATTGCAGGACGCGCCCGCCGGAGATCTGCGCCTGGGCCATCAGCTCGCGGACCAGGCGTGTCTTGCCCACGCCGGGTTCCCCACTGACCAGCAGCACCTGCCCGCGGCCCGCCGACAGCCTGCCGCCAGAGGGCGCCGGCGATACCGAGCTCCGTCTGCCGGCCGACCATCCGGCCGCGAGCGATGCGGTCCAACTGAGATACCTGGCCTCCGCCGCCGGGTTCGACCGGCTGCAGGGTGGCAATCGCCGCCAGCCGCCCCTCGACCTCCTCGGCCGAAGCCGGGCGGTCGAGCATCTGCTTCGCAAGGAGCTGCACGATCAGATCATTGAAGGCGGCGGGCAGGTCGTCACGAAACGCGCGCGGCGGGACCACCGGCGCATAGATGTGCTGCGCCACGAGTGCCAGCGGATCCTCGGCCGTGAAGGGCAGACGGCCGGCGACCAGCTCGTACAGGATGACTCCCAGGGAGTACAGGTCGGTTCGCTCGTCCACCGGCTGCCCGAGTGCCTGCTCCGGCGCGATGTAGTGCAGCGACCCGACCAGCGAGCCTTCGGCCGTCAGACGTGAGGCGATCGGGCCGCGCCAGCCCGAAGTCCACCAGCTTGACCCGGCCTTCGGGTGTGAACAGGATGTTCTCCGGCTTGAGATCGCGGTGAACGATGCTGTTGCGATGGGCGTGTTCGAGGGCGGCGCAAATCTCGCGCCCGACTCGGGCGGCGTCGATCCAATCCGGGAAGGCCAGGTCGTGCAGCGACGGGCCTTCGACCAGCTCCATGACGACGAAGGCGGTCTGGCCGGAGAGGGCGGCATCGTAGATCCCGACGATGCCGGGATGGTTGATGCTCGCCGCCGAACGCGCCTCGTCCAGCAGGCGCGACTGCGCCTCGGAGGTGAGGGACGCGCCTCCCAGCACTTTGACGGCGACATCGCGCTTGAGGAGCGAGTCGTGCGCGCGGTAGACGATCCCTGTGCCGCCGCGGCCGAGCTCGCTCAGGAGCTGGTAGCGATCGAGAAGCGGGGTGGAGTCCATGCGATGCTCGGTCAACGTGACCCGGGGGTCAGCCCGTGGCCAGGCGCTTCAACACCAGCACGGTCACATCGTCGGCAGGCGCCGTAGCGCCCAGGAACTCGCCGTGCGAACTCGAGGAGCCGCACCAGGATCTCTCCGGCGGATCCTCCCGTCATCGAGAGCAGGGTCTGGCGGACGCGCGCCACGCCGAACTCCTCGCCGGATGAGTCGGCGCCTTCGGTCAGCCCGTCGGTGTACATCACGATGAAGTCGCCCGCCTCGAGCGACGTGGTGCCTTGCCCGAAGGGGAGGTCGGCGTCGATCCCGAGCGGCAGCCCGCTTCGGGTGAGTTCGTCGAACTCCCGACGCCGGGATCGGCACACCAGCGGCGGGTTGTGCCCGGCGTTGACCCAGGTGACGTCTGGCGCACGCGAGTCGAGGCGCAAGTAGCAGAGCGTGACGAACATTCCATTGGACGCGTCGGCGCACACCAGCCGGTTGGCAACCGTCAGCGCCTCGCCCGGCGCCGTCTGGCCGGCGAGGCTGGCGCGCAGGACGCTGCGCGTGTGGGCCATGAAGAGCGCCGCCGGCATGCCCTTGTCGGTCACATCCGCCACGACGATCCCCAGCCGGTGCTCGTCCAAGCGCAGGAAGTCGTAGAAGTCGCCCGAAACCTCGCGCGCCGGACGCCAGGCGGCGGCGAACTCCCAGCCGGGTAGAACCGGGGTCTCGCGCGGGATCAGGTTGGCCTGCACCTCGCGGGCCATCTGCAGTTCGCGCTCCATCCGCCCTCGGTCGACGGCGATGGCATACAGCCGGGCATTCTCGATGGCGATGGCGGCGCTGGAGGCGATCCCGGTCAGCAGCTCCAGGTCCTGCGGCGAGAAGATCCCGGTCTGCAGGCGATTGTCGACGTAGATCACGCCGATCGCCGCCCCTTTGAGCTGGAGCGGGACGCACAGGATGGCGCGCAACCCGAGGATCCGAACGCTGGCTCGGCCGCCGAGCCACGAGTCGGTCTGGGCGTCGCTGGTGAGCGTTGCGCGTCCGTCGATGGCGACGCGCTCGACCACCGAGCGGGAAACCTGGAACTCGGGCGCTTCGATCGCCTGCTGGTCCATCCCGCGCGCCACGCGGAAGGTGAGCCGGCCGCCGGCGTCCCGCAGCATCAGGAAGCCGCGTTCCGCCCGGGTCGCGGCGATCACTTCATCCATCACCCGGTCGAGCACCTCGTCCAGATCGAGCGACGAGCTGAACGTCTGGGAGATGCGGTACAGGCTGGCGAGCCGATCGGGTTGGGCGTCGGTCATGAAACGGTCCCGTGAGCAGCCTCACATGACCGCCGGAGCGGCGGGCGGGCTACCACATCACCAACTGCTCGTCGACAAGCTGCAGGTCGGGCCGCATGGGATTCGATCCACGCCGGGAGCCCGTCGAGGACCTGCTGCGCGTGCGTCCCATCGTTGCTCACCACGGCGCAGGCGATCACCGCCGCCGTGTGGCTGTCCTGCCGCTCGATTTCGGCCGCCGAGACATTGAATTCACGGTGAAGCCCGGCAAGCAGGGGCTTAAGCCGGCCGCGCTTCTCCTTGAGGGAAGCACACCCCGGTAGTCTGAGCTCGATCGTCAGCACGGCGACTTGCATCCGGCTAGTCTAGCCGCCGAGCACGCGGTTGGCAAGGATCAGCTTCCGGGGTGGGTCCCACGATTGGGCCGCCGTCGACCAGCTTGGGGAGCCTGTGTTCTGAGGCGCCAACATATCGCCCACGTCGGTGGACACAGGTGGTGATGGAGCTCTCATTGTCTGGCGAGCAAGGCGGTGCCTTGCGGGCCCGCAGATTTACCGATCGCACATCCTCGTCCCGCATGGACCTCCGGGTGGCGTGTCGAAGCTTGCGCATAGCGACTTCGGTATGCCGGCATGCTCGCAGTTCGGGGTGGAGGAAGCCGGGTGTTCACCGGGCTGACGCCTGCGCGGGGTGAGAATTGGGAGGAGGCGCCGGCCTGTATGGAGAGATCGGCTGTCAGCGCGCGCCGCCCCGGAATGTCCATTCGCGGGCAGCGAAGCGTTCTGCCCGGAGGATGTCCGCCCGGGCGCGCTCGTCGGCACTCGGTTCGGCAAGCGTCAGCCGGACTCCGAATGCCCTGCGGAATCCCTCGGCGAGCGAATCGGCCGCAAGTTCCCACGAAACCGGGCGTCCAAGGAGTTGCTCCAACGTGATCGCGCGAGTGCGGAGGCGGTCGGCCGCAGCCTCGCGCGTCAGCCGGGGTTGAATAAGCCAGCACCTGGCAGATACGTCCGAGGTCGCCGTGCAGCGGCAGCGAGCCGTGCTGCAGCACCCCCGCCACCCGGCGCAGCTGTGCGCTGCCGATCAGTTTGCGGCCGGCAGAGGTGATTTCGTGCGCGCTGGGCGCCTCGAAGCACACCGGGTTCGTCCGGTCCGCCTCCGTCAGCGGCTGCTCCGGGGCCGTGTCCGCCTCGACGCCGAGCAACTGGAGCCCGGCCACAAGTCCCTGACTCAGCCTACGGTAGCTCCCGAGGACGCCACCGGCAAGGAGCGGATGGGCGACGGGCGCGGTGATCGAGTAGGTCAACTCATCGGTATGCAGGATGGCACGCCCACCGGTCGAACGACGGACGCAGTCCCAACCCAGTGCCTGCAGCCGGCCTGGATCGGCCTGCTCGATGGGCTGGGCGTGTCCGAGGGAGAGGCAAGCCGGGTCCCAACGATAGAAGCGGAGGGTCGGTGGCTGGCGCAGCGCCGAGACCGATTCGAGCAAAGCCTCGTCAAGCGCCATGTTCTCGGCGCCGGGGAGGGGAGGCGATTGGATCAGGCGCCAGCCATCCAGGTCCATGAGTCGATTATAAAGGTGCGGGGCACGCGCTGGGCGGGCCCGTCCCGCCGTCCCTGCCTTCCCATCCCCGGCCCGCGATGTGTGCCGCGTGGTAGACTTCGGCGCTCGCACCTCGTGCAGCCATGCCAGGACCGGTCTTCGTGTCGCTCTCCACGATCCCCACTTCACGGTTTCCCTTCCGACGACGCGTCCGCGGGCTGATCGCCATCGTGCTCCTCGGTGCATGCGCCACGGGTTGCGCATCGCAAGTGGACGAATCCCTGATCACACCGACCACGACGCTCTCGAGGCCGACGGCGATCCCCGTCACGGCGGAGCCGACCGAGACGCAGGCGCCGCTTTCGCCGCTCCGGGGCTCGGTGTCCATCTGGACGGCGTGGGAAGCCGACCACGTGGCGGCGCTGTCGGATCTGGTGGAGGGCTTCCGCACGCAGCATCCCCGTGTCCAGATTCGCTTGAGCTACTTTCGTCCGGCGGAACTGGAGGAGGCATTCAGAAATGCGGCGGCTGCCGGACGCGGCCCCACCATCCTGCTCGCCCCGTCGTCCTGGGGACCGGCGCTGCTGCGAGACGGACTGATCGTCGACATCGAGCCGCGCCTGCTGCCGGAACAGCGCGCCGCCATCCCGGAGCTGATCTGGAGCCAGGTTTCAAGCGCCGGCGCGATGGTCGGCCTCCCCGTGCGCCTCCGCGGGGTCGTGCTCTATCGCAACCATTCGTTGGCCGCCCAGCCCGCCGCCACGCTGGAGGACCTGCTGACGCAGGCGGCAGCGGCTTCCACCCGCTACGCCGCCGAACCGGTCTTCGACCTGGGCTTCGAGTTCTCCGGCGCACAGCTCACAGCCTGCGGCGGCACGCTGTTGCGGGCCGGGGGCGGGATCGGATTCGACCAGCAGTCGGGAGAGTGCTGGCTCAACCTTCTGGCCCGCTTCCGTCAGGCCGGCCGGCCGGTCTTCAACTCGAATGCCGATCGCGCCACGTTCCTGGCCGGACACTCGCCGTGGTTGATCGACACCACCGACGCGCTGCCCGAGATCGTGCAGGCGCTCGGGGCGGAGAACGTCAGCATCGATGCCTGGCCGCAGATCGAGGACGACGGCGTGCAGCTCTCAGGAACCGTCTGGACTGACAATGCCTTCTTCGGCGTCGGGGCGCCGCTGGCCGACCTGGAAGCAAGTTGGGCGCTGGCCAGTCTTCTGATCGGACCCGAAGGCCAGGCGCGGCTGGCCCAATCCGATGGCCCGTGGTTCCTTCCCGTCTTGCCGACTGTCCGGCCGCTGACGCCGCTCGCGGCGCAGGCGCAGGATGTACTCTCCAGCGCCACGGCCATGCCCCTGGCGTCCAACCTGTCGCTCTACGTCGTTCCCCTCGAACGTGCCGTCGTCCAGGTCGTCGCTCAGGCCGCCGACCCGTCGGGCGCGCTGCGCCGCGCCACCGAGCTAATCCGCAACGAGCTCACCCAGAGCCCGCCCGGCGGCTAGCGATCACTCCGGAGGCTGCATGAGCGTACCCGCCTGGGTTGCGGACGCCGTCTTCTACCACATCTTCCCCGATCGCTTCGCCAACGGCGATGCCTCGAACGACCCTGCGCGGCGTTCAGCCGTGGGGCGCACCGCCGACGATCTGGGGCTTCCAGGGCGGTGACCTGCGCGGCGTGCTCGATCACCTGGACTACCTGTCCGATCTCGGCGTCACTGCGCTTCTATTCAATCCGATCTTCCAGGCCTCCTCGAACCATCGCTACAACACCACCGACTACTTCCGCATCGATCCCCGGCTGGGGACGCACGAGGACTTCCGCGCCCTGCTCGATGCCGTGCATCAACGCGGCATGCGGATCGTGCTCGACGGCGTCTTCAACCACTGCGGGCGCGGCTTCTTCGCTTTCTACGACCTGATGGAGAACGAATCGCACTCGCCGTACGTCGACTGGTTCCACGTCCGGCGCTTTCCCCTGCATGCGTACGGCGCGGGCGAGGCGGAGAACTACCTGGCCTGGTGGAAGTTCAAGAGCCTGCCCAAGTTCAACACCGGGAACCCGAAGGTGCGCGAGTATCTCATCCGCGTCGCCACGCACTGGATCCGGCAAGGGATCGACGGCTGGCGGCTGGATGTCCCGAACGAGATCGATGACGACTCATTCTGGGCCGAATTCCGGGACGCCGTCAAAGCCGCGAACCCGGACGCCTATCTGGTGGGGGAGATCTGGGACGGCGATCCACGCTGGGTGAGCCCCGGGCATTTCGATGGCCTGCTCAACTATCCCTTGCGAGACCTGATCCTGGGTTTTGTCGGCGGCAGGGGGCTGAAGGCCGGGGAATGTGGCCGGCGCGCGGTGGAGCTCCTGGAGCGCTACGCCGCAGAGAACGCGTTTGCCCACTACCTTCCTCTCGGATCGCACGACACCGAACGCCTGCGCACCATGTGCGGCGGCGACGTGCGGCGCGTGCAGCTCGCCTTTGCCTTCCAGTTCTTCTACCCCGGCGCGCCCGGGATCTACTACGGCGACGAGATCGGTTTGGAGGGGTCGAAGGACCCCGAATCCCGGGGTGCCTTTCCCTGGGATCCTTCGCGATGGGATCCTGGCCTGCACCAGACCGTGCGGGACTTGATCCGCTTGCGCCGTTCGAGGCCCGTGCTTCGCCGGGGTGATTTCCGCCTCGCCGCCGCGGACGATGGTGCGGGATGGCTGGCGTTCGCGCGCGCCCTGGGGGACGAGCGAGCAGTCCTTGTCCTCAACGCCTCGGCTCAGTCCGCCCAGGTGCGCATCCCCTTCGTGCCGGCCGGCCTGCACGAGGGGCAGGTGCTCAAAGGAGCGCTCGGCGGGGCCTCCCACCAGGCCAAAGGCGGGCTGCTCGAACTGGCGCTGCCTGCCCTTGGCTTCGAGATCCTGCTGAGCGACACCGCCGACTGAGGGGCTGTCCCCCGGACCGCCGCTCGTCACCGGCTGAGCGTCTCCGCCCGCGGATGTATAATGCGCGCCGCGGCGACGCCCGGTTCGGCAGCGCCGCCGTCGGGCCGGCGATGCACCTGATCCTGACGCATGACCAAGCGGATTTCGATGGCATTGCGGCGCTGCTGGCTGCCAGGTTGCTCCAGCCGCAGGCGCTGGCTGTTCTGCCGCGCCGGCTGAACCGTAACGTCCGCGCCTTCTTGACCGTCTACGGCGACGGGCTGCCCTTCATCGATCCGGACGACCAGCCACGCGGACCGATCGAGCGGGTGACTCTCGTCGACACCCAGTCGCTGCCTTCGATCAAGGGCGCCAATTCCCAAACGCAGGTCCACGTCGTCGACCACCACCCGCCGTCCGCCCAGCGTGACGCAGCCTGGACCGTCGACATCCAGCCGCTTGGCTCGACCACGACGCTTGCTGGTGGAAGCACTGCAGGAGGCGTCGGTGACGCTCGACCTGGCGGGCGCCACGCTGCTCTTGATGGGGATCTACGAGGACACGGGCTCGCTCAGTTACGTCGGCACGACCGATCCGGGATATGCTCGCCTGCGCCTGGTTGATGGAGCAGGGCGCCAGCCTGGGGATCGCCGATGAGTTCCTCAACCATCCGCTGTCCGCCGATCAGCGCCGCCTGTACGACCGGCTGCTCGATTCGGCGCAGACGCACACCTTCCACGGACTGTCGATCGTGATCGCCTGCGCCGCCGCCGAAGGGATGCAGGATGAGATCTCGACGCTGGCGCACAAGCTGCGCGACCTGTTCGACCCGGCGGGTTTGTTCGTCCTGGTCGCCCTCAACGGCACGGTGCAGCTCGTGGCGCGTTCGACCAGCGATGCCGTGGACGTCGCCCGGCTGGCCGAGCATTTCGGCGGCGGGGGGCACAACCGCGCCGCCGCCGCACTGATCCGCGGCCGCCGGCCGGAGGACGTGCGCGACGAGCTGCTGCAACTGTTGGAGGCCACACTGCGTCCGGCGCGCACCGTCGGGGAGATCATGTCACGCGAGCCGCAGCTCCTGGCGCCGTCGGTGCGCGTCTCCGACGCCGCCGAACGCATGCAGCGTTTCGGTCACGAAGGCTATCCGGTGGTGGAGAGCGGCCGAGTCATCGGTTTGCTCACACGCCGGGCCGTGGATCGGGCCATGGCGCACGCGATGGGCGGCCGCCCGGTCTCCAGCGTGATGGAAGCCGGTAGCGTAACCGTCTCCCCGACCGATTCGGTGCAGCACCTGCAGCGGGTCATGATCCAGCATGATTGGGGACAGGTTCCGGTGGCGGATCCGGCCGACGGGCAGATCATCGGCATTGTGACCCGCACCGACCTGCTGCGGACGCTGGCGGCCGAGGCCAGCGGTGCACGCCCCGCCAGCCTGGCGCCGCGGTTGGAGGCGGTGCTGACGCCGGAACGCCTGGCTTTGCTGCGGCATGGCCGCCCGGCAGGCGGAGTCGCAGGGTGATGCCATCTACATCGTCGGCGGTTTCGTGCGCGACCTGCTGCTGGGTGTGCCCAGTGTGGATTTCGACCTGGTCGTGGAAGGTGATGCCATCGCACTGGCGCGCGGGCTGGCCGAAGCCTTCGGCGGACGGGTCAGTTCGCATACACGCTTCGGTACGGCCAAGTGGGTCCTCGACGCAACCCATGCCGGGCTGTGCCGGGCCGTCGGCGCACGACGATGGCGTGTCGGCCGATCTGCCCGCCTCGCTCGACCTGGTCAGCGCCAGGACCGAGTTCTATTCCCACCCGACGGCGCTGCCCTCGGTGCAGCGCGGCAGCATCAAGCTCGACCTGCACCGGCGTGACTTCACCATCAACACGCTCGCCCTGCGCCTGGACGGCCGGCACTACGGCGAGCTCCTCGATCCGTGGGGCGGGGGGCGCGACCTGCACGATCGCTTGATCCGCGTCCTGCATTCGATCAGCTTCATCGACGATCCCACGCGCATGCTGCGGGCCGCTCGCCTGGAGCAGCGCCTGGGATTCACGATCGATCCCCGCACCCTGGAGCTGATGCAGCAGGCCATGCCGCTGCTCGATCGCGTGAGCGGAGAGCGCCTGCGCGACGAACTGGCGCTCGTGCTCGACGAGGCCTGCGCCGGGGCGATCCTCTCCCGCCTGCAGGCGCTGAAACTGCTGAGCGCGATCCACCCGGCCCTCGATTGGGATGCCTGGCTCGAGGCACGCTTCATCGAAGCGCGCGCCTTCCAGCCGCCGGAGGCGTGGCGGCTCAAGGAAACGCCGCAGCCGGAGCGGCTGCAGTACGCCCTGTGGATGGCGCGCCTGGATGCCAATCAGGTGGCGGCCGTGTGCGATCGCCTGCACTTCTCGCTGGCGATGCGTGCGGTCGTCGTCGACGCCAATCGTCTCACGCACGCCGTGCCGCGCTGGCCGACGGGGATCGCCCCCAGCGATGTGGCTGCCCGCCTCGATGAGGCGCGCGAGGAGAGCCTGGTCGCCGCCTGGCTGGCGCTGGCGGACGTGCCCCCCGCGCGCAAGATCCTGGACTCCTACCTGGTCGATTGGCGGCACGTGGCGCCTGCCACGGATGGTCGCGTGCTGCGCGACGCGGGCCTGCCACCCGGCCCGGCCTACGGCCGAATCCTCGCCACGCTGCGCGCCGCATGGCTGGACGGTCAGCTGGAGACTCCCGAGCAGGAGCGCGAACTGCTCCGACACGCTTCTGGACGCAGGAGTCGAATCATGGCTGAAGCACCGCCGCTTGTCATCCGCGAAGCCCGGGCCGAAGACCTGCCGGCGCTCGAGTGGGAGGGGGAGTATCAGCGCTACCGGTTGGTCTATCAGCGCGCCTACGCCGAGGCGCTGCGTGGGCGCCGGATCCTGTTGGTCGCCGAGACTCTCGGCCACGTGGTCGGGCAGGTGTTCGTGCAAGTGGACTCGGACCTCGGCGGCGGAGACCGACGGGCCGCCTACCTGTACGCGCTCCGTGTGCGCCCCGAATTTCGGAACCGGGGGATCGGCACCGATCTCGTGCGTGAGGCAGAGTCTATCCTGCGCCAGCGCGGCTTCCTCCGTGTGCTGATTTCCGTCGCCCAGGACAATCACGCTGCGCGGCGACTGTACGAACGCCTTGGGTACACGGTCTTCGGCGAGGACCCCGGAAACTGGTCGTTCTTCGACGACCAGGGCCAGGTGCAGGAAGTCCACGAGCCGGCATTCCTCCTTGACAAGCAGCTCTAGCCCTGCTTCCTCCCACAGCGTGCGACGCGCCTATCCCGCCCGCCATGCCCGGGGGTCCGGTCAGGATGCTCACGAGTACGGCATGGGCGGACGGAGCGGCCGAGAGGCGCCGATCAAGGCATTCGCCAGGCGTGGCACGCGCCGCCTGGCACGCATCTTGCTGGCCCAGAGGGGCCCGGACGGTCGGATCCAATCGGGCTACCGGGACACCGCCATGCCGAGTATGCCGGACGTCAGCGAATCATCTCGAGGAGGTCCAGCTCGTGGCTGGGGCGCGCACGCACTTGCCATCGGGCTGAGTGCCATCCTGGCGGCGTGCGTCACACCTGCCACGCCCTCCGGACGGTTGCCCGAACCATGGGTCGGCGAAATCCCGATCCCGGGCGAATTCGCACTCGCCGGCCGCACCTTCCCCGACGCCGCACCCGATCTTCAACCTGCTGGCGACGCCGCTCCCGGATGGCGTCGCAGATCTCGAGCCGACGCCGGACGTGTTCCGCGATCCGCCTGTGTTCCGAACCTCCGCCGAAACCTATGTGGTCCAGCCGGGCGATTCGCTCAACCGGATCGCCGGGCAGTTCGGCGTCAGCGCCGAGAGGATCCTGCAGGCCAACCACCTGGCGAATCCGGATCTTCTGTCGGTGTGGATGACGCTCACCATCCCCGCCCCGATCCCTCAGTCCGCCGGCCCATCGACCAAGTTGCTTCCCGACTCGGAGTTGATCTTCGGCGCGGCGGCGGCGTTCTTCGATGTGCAGCACGATGTGGACCGGCGCGGGGGTTATCTCTCGGGGTACTCCGAGGAAGTGGAGGACCAGGTGCGGTCCGGGGCCGAGATCGTCGCGCTGGTGGCACAGCGTTACTCGGTCAACCCGCGGTTGCTGCTGGCTGTCCTCGAGCACCAGAGCGCGTGGCTGCGCGCCTCGAACCCGGAGGCATCGACGCGGACCTACCCGATGGGGTTCGTCAGCCCTCAACGCGAGGGCCTGTTCAGCCAGCTCTCGATGGCGGCCGACATGCTGAACAAGGGCTACTACCTGTGGCGCGCCGGATGGCAGGGTCCCTATGTCACGACCGATGGCGGCGCCATTCCGCCCGGGGCCGGGATCAACGCCGGGACGGCCGGCGTGCAGTATCTGTTCTCTCAGCTCTACGCTTCGGCGGAATGGCGCAATGTCGTCGGGCCGGAGGGCTTCCTCGCCACCTGGACCTCGCTGTACGGCAATCCGTTCCACCGAGCGATCGAGCCCCTGCTGCCTGCCGGCCTGACCCAACCCGTGCTTCAGCTGCCGTTCGAGGATCATGCCGTCTGGTCCTACACCAGCGGTCCTCACGGCGCCTGGGGAAGCGGAGCCGCCTGGGCGGCGCTCGACTTCGCACCGCCGGGGAACGCGCTCGGTTGCGTGTGGTCCGATGAATGGGTGACCGCGGCGGCCGATGGAATCGTGTTACGCTCGCAGGACGGGGAGTTGGTCCTGGATCTCGACCAGGACGGCTTCGAACAGACGGGATGGGTGCTGCTCTACATGCACGTCGAGGCGCGCGATCGCACGGGGGTGGGGAGCACGGTGCGGGCCGGCGATCGCCTCGGCCATCCCTCGTGCGAAGGCGGATTCTCCAACGGGACCCATCTGCACTTTGCGCGCAAGTACAATGGCGAGTGGATCGCCGCCGATGGGTCGCTGCCTTTCGATCTCGATGGATGGGTATCCTCCGGAACAGGGCGAGAGTACGATGGGATGCTCGAGCGCGGCGGCGTCGTCCTTGAAGCCTGTGATTGCCGCGCCGATGGCAACCAGGTCGCTCGCTGAGATGCGCGTGCCCACCCGCCGGCCCTCCAGGCTCCTCCCGCTCGCGGCTGCCATCCTGAGTCTGGCGGTTTCCGTGCTGGCGTGCTCGCGAGCCGATGTCCCTTCCCCGAATGGCTCCGGGAGCCTGCCCGTGGCCGTCGCACCGACGGTCGCAAGCCCCGCCGCGCCGACCGAGACCTCGCCCCCTCCGGCCACCGACGAACCGACACCCACCATCCTGGCGCCGGCGCCCCTCGTGTCCCCGACCTTCCCGCCGACCGTCGCCGTCGAGCCGGAGGATGCCGGGGAGACCGTCCTGTACGAGACGCAGGCCGGCGACACGCCACGCGCCATCGCCGTCCGCTTCGGCGTCCTGCCGTCTGATCTCACCTCCGCCGGAGGTCCGCTGCCGGCCGACGGTGAATTGATCGACAGCGGCACGCGCCTGATCATCCCGCGCCGGCTGACCTCCGCCGGGCCCTCCCAGCGACTGATCCCCGACAGCGAGATGGTGTTCTCGCCCAACGCCGCCGACTTCGACGTGAGCAGCTTCGCCCGCAATCTGGGCGGCTATCTCACCCGCTATCAGGAGTACGTTGCCGGCGAGATGCGCCCCGGCCCGGAGGTGCTGGCCCTCGCCGCACGGGACAACTCGGTCAACCCGCGACTGCTGTTGGCATTGCTCGAGTATCAATCCGGCTGGGTCACCAATCCCACGCGCCCCAGCGGGGATCCATGGAAGTATCCGATGGGCCGCATCGATCCGGGCGAAGCCGGGCTGTATCGCCAGCTCACCTGGGCGGCAAACGAACTGGGGAACGGCTACTACGGCTGGCGCTCCGGCACGCTGACCGAGATTCGATTGCGCGACGGGATCCGGCTCCGCCTGGCGCCGGAGCTGAATGCCGGGACGATCGCGCTGCAGTGGTACTTTGGCCTGCATGACAACACGCAGAAATGGGCGGTGGACATCGGGCCGGACGGATTGATCGCCACCTATCAGAAGCTGTTCGGCGATCCCGAGGACTACTTCCACCCGCTGTACGAACCCGGGATCGAACAGCCGGAGATGATCCTGCCCTTCCTGCCGGGACATGTCTGGTCGTACACGGGCGGGCCGCACGGAGCCTGGGAGCGCGAGGCGGCCTGGGCTGCGCTCGATTTCGCCCCGTCGGCGCTCCTTCCCGGCTGCAATGTCTCGGAGGATTGGGCGGTCGCCGCCGCGCCCGGGCTGGTGCTGCGCAGTGAGAATGGCGTCGTCGTCCTCGATCTGGACGGCGACGGACGCGAGCAAACGGGATGGTCATTGCTGTACCTGCACATCGCCGCCAACCAGCGCGTGGCCGCCGGGACGTTCCTCCAGGCCGGTGACCTGATCGGCCATCCGTCCTGCGAGGGCGGCAGGGCGACCGGAACGCACATCCACCTGGCGCGCAAGTACAATGGCGAATGGATGCTGGCAGATGGCGCCTTGTCGTTCACCCTGAGTGGATGGCAGGCTCGTGCGGGCACCAAGCCCTACGAAGGTGCGCTGGTGAATGGGGGTGAGACCGTCCTGGCCTGTCCGTGCGCCTCCAGGGAAACGCTGCTTTCTCGATGAAACCGGTTCTGTGCACCATCATGCTCGTGCTGGCTGCCGCACTGGCCGCCTGCGCCCCGGCCCCCCTTGCCACGCCGACTCCGGATCCGGCGACCCCCACACCGGACGCGGCCGGCCCGACACCCCTGCCGTTGCGCACGCCTCATCCGCCGGGCGAGATCTTCGAGTACGCCGCGCAGCAGGGAGACACCCTCCCGGCCGTGGCGGCGCATTTCCACACCAGCGAACGCGAGATCCTGGCCGCCAATCCGGACTTGCCCGCCGGGATCACGACACTCCCGCCCGGCTACCCGCTTCGGGTCCCGGCCTACTACCTGCCACTGACCGGATCGCCACTGCACATTCTGCCCGACAGCGAGGTCGTCAACGGCCCCGGCGCCGTCGGATTCGATACGCAGGCGGAGATCACGTCGCGTCCGGGCTTCCTGGCCGGGATGACCGACTATGCCAACTCACGCCAGCGGCCGGCCTGGGAGATCGTCGACATCGTGGCGATCGAGTACTCGATCCATCCCCGGCTGCTGCTCACCTTGCTCGAGGCCGGGACCGGAGCGTTGACCCGCCCGGAGTCCTCCAGCGACGACCTGATCTATCCCTTGGGCTTCCGCAGCGATCGCTACCGCGGTCTGTACCGCCAAATGCTGTGGGCGGCCGAATCGATCAACCGGGGCTACTACGGCTGGCGGATGGGAACGCTCACCGAGCTCGAGCTCTCGGACGGCCGGCTCGTGCGCCCCGATCCCTGGTTGAATGCCGGGACGGCGGCGCTGCACGTCCTGCTGGCCGAGCGATTCGGCCAGGCGGACTTCGATGCGCAAACCGGGCCGCAGGGTTTGCAGCAGACGTATCGAGAATTGTGGGGCGATCCCTTCGCCCGGCAGGTCAACTTCATCCCCGGAAATCTGCAGCAGGCGGAGCTTGTCCTACCGTTTGTGCCGGGCCGCGTGTGGGACTTCACCGGTGGTCCCCACGACACGTGGGGGACAACGCTCCCCATGGGGGCGCTCGATTTCGCGCCGCCGGCTACGGAGGGAGGCTGCGCCCTCTCCGGGGAATGGATCGCCGCACCGGCGGCCGGTATCGTAACGCGCAGCGACGAGGCGGTCGTGATGCTCGATCTGGGTGACGACGGCGACGAGCGCACCGGATGGGCGGTGCTGTTCTTCCACGTCGGCGACGAGGGGCGAGTGGCGGCCGGGACGGCGCTGGAGCAGGGTGGGCAGATCGGCCATCCGTCCTGCGAGGGCGGCCGCTCCACCGGTACGCATTTCCACATCGCACGCAAGTACAACGGCGAGTGGATCCCGGCCTACGGCCCGCTCGCCTTCATCCTCGACGGCTGGGTAGCCGCCTACGGCGGGGAGCCCTACCTGGGCACGCTCACCAAGGGTTCGAAGTCAGTCTCCGCCTCGACGGCCTCGACCGCGGCCAACCGCATCCTCTACACGCTTCCCGGCCAGGAAACGCCGTAGCCGGTCGGTCGGGCCTTCGTGTTCGCAATCGGCCGACCGCGCATACCCGAAAGCTCGTTCAGAGCTCTGGTGATCGTCAGCGACTCGGCCGTGATCTCCACGCGCCAGTAACCTGCCCCCTCGAGCTTGTACTCGAGGGCCAGGCGATCTTGCCGGCGCTCCTCGGAAAGCAGCCGGATCGGCCGGGCGAAGACGAAGGTCACCAGTCGTGGATCCCACTCACCCTGCTGGGCCGGGTCGTAGGCCTGCGGTGGGTCGAAGGCGCGCGCGATGGCGGTCTCGCTCAGCAACAGCCGCAGGATGGTCTCGGGGACATCGGCTGCCCACAGCAGGCTGGCCGTCGCCTGTTCCTCGACCTCGCGGGCGCGCTCGTCGTCCGGAAGAGGCGATTGGACGGGAGACCACAGGGTCGGGAGAGAGTCGACCTGGATCGTCTCGGGATCGATGATCGACGGCATCAGCCTCCTCCGCGGCTCTTCTTGCCGGAGGTCTTTGCCCGCGTCGTTGGCTTCCCACTCCGGCCTGCACCGCCCGACGGCTTCCGTACCGACTTTCGGCCGTCGGGCTTACGGGCGGGGCGCCGTGCGGAGGGCTTCGGCTTCCTGCCGGCCGGCTTGCGCGGCGCGGGCTCGGGCTCGGGCGGAGCCATGACCTCCACCCGCGGCAGGCACGACGTGATGCGCACGACGCGATCGGTGTCCTTCACTTCGATCAGCGCCTTGCCGGCCGCGCCCCGCGTGCGGCGCGGGGCATCGCCGAAGCGCAAGGATTTCGCCGCACTTCTCGCTTGATGGACGGCGACCCGATCGTCCTCCACCCCGAGCGCCGCGCCGGCGAGCTGTGCTCCACCGGCGGACTTCCAGGCAAGCACGCCCTTGCCATGTCGTCCCTGAACCGGGAACTGACCGAGCGCGACGCGCTTCGCATGGCCGTCTTCGCGCACCAGGAGCAGGTCGGCCTCGGCGCGCAGGCAGTCCATGCCGACGACGCGTACACCGGCGCCTTCCTCGAATCGGATCCCGAGCACGCCGCCGGCCGCCAGGCCCATCGGCCGGACTTCCTGCTCCTCGAAGCGGATCGCCTGGCCGGAACTGCTGACCATCAGGATCTGATCGTGTCCCCGGGAGATGCGCGCCCATCCCAGGACGTCTCCATCGGCAATGTTCATGGCGTTGAACGCCTTGGAGGATGGACCAGGCAGGGCTTCCAGCGGAGTCTTCTTGATCATTCCGGAGAAGGTCGCCAGCACGACACACGCCTCGGACGAGAGCTGGCTGCGCTCGGGAGGAACGGCGACGCCCGCCACGACCTGTTCGCCTTCCGTGAATGGCGTCGAGCGTGCAACCGGGATGCCGTCCTTGGGGTCGTCGCATTCCGGCAGCGTGTGCACGGCGACGGCGGCGCCGTTGCCGCGGGCTTCGAACAGGTACAGCGTATCGCGCCCGCCGGCACCGATCAGCAGGACAGGGGCCGAACGGCCGGTCAGGCGCGGCTGGCGCGCCGTCGGGGTGCGCGAGATCAGCCCGTCGTCGGTCACCACCACCCACGTCTCCTTCTCGGGCGTCAGGTCGCCGGCGGTCAGGAGCGCGGACTTCTTGCCTTTGCCCTTGCGCGCCTCGGCGATCAGCGTGCGGCGCCGGTCGCCATAGGTGCTCTTCACCAGCGCCAGTTCTTCCACCAGTTGATCCCGCATCTTCTTCTCGGAGCCCAGCAGGGATTCGAGCTCCTTGATGCGCGCCAGCATCTCCTTGTGTTCCTGGTCGATCTTCTTGCGCTCCAGGCTGGACAACCGGCGCAGCGGCATGTCCAGGATCGCCTTGGCCTGCACATCGCTCAGCTTGTAGCGTTTGCGCAGCCGTTCGTGTGCTTGCTCGGCGTCCGTCGAAGTGCGAATGAGCTGGACGACCTCGTCCAGGTGGAGCAGCGCCGTGTGGAGGCCCTCGAGGATGTGCGCCCGTTCGCGCGCCCGGGTGAGTTCGAACGCGGACCGGCGGCGCACGATCTCCAACCGGTGCTCGACATAGACGCGCAGCGCCTGCTTGAGGGTCAGCAGGCGCGGCTCTCCGTCGACCAGCGCCAGGAGGTTGATCCCGAAGCTGACCTGCATGGGCGTGCGCCTGAAGAGCTCGGCCAGGACCTTCTCCGGTGTGGCGGTCTTGCTCAGCTCCAGGACGATGCGCAGGCCCTGGCGGTCGGTCTCGTCGCGCAGGTCGGCCAGACCTTCCAGGTCGCCATTCCGCGCCAGCTCGGCGATGCGCTCGACGAGCGTCGACTTGTTGGTCAGGTAAGGAAGCTCGGTCACCAGGATGCGTGACCGCCCGCGGCCCATGTCCTCGATATGGGCCCGCGCCTGCAGCGTGACCTTGCCGCGGCCGCTGCCGTAGGCGGAGGCCAGACCGTCGGCGTCGCCCTTGTCCCGCAGGATGATGCCGCCGGTGGGGAAGTCGGGGCCGTGGATGAAGGCCATCAGGTCTTCGACGCCGATCTTCTCCAACCGCGACCAGTTCTCCAGCAGGAAAGTGAGCGCGTCGCACACTTCGCCCATGTTATGGGGCGGGATGCTGGTGGCCATGCCGACGGCGATGCCGGTGGCGCCGTTGACCAGCAGGTTAGGGACGGCAGTGGGCAGGACCGTCGGCTCGCGCAACGAGCCGTCGAAGTTGTCGATGAAATCGACCGTGTCCTTATCGATCCCCTCGAGCATCTCCATGGCCATCCGCTCGAGGCGTGCCTCGGTGTAGCGCATGGCGGCCGGAGGATCACCGTCGATGGATCCGAAATTCCCCTGGCCGTCCACCAGCGGGTAGCGCATCGAGAACGGCTGCGCCATGCGCGCCATGGCCTCGTAGACCGCCATGTCGCCGTGCGGGTGGAACTTGCCCAGCACCTCGCCGACGATGCGGGCCGATTTCTTGAACTCCACTCCCGGCCGAATGCCCATGGCATGCATGGCGTACAGGATCCGGCGGTGGACAGGCTTGAGCCCATCGCGGGCATCCGGCAGCGCCCGCGCCACGATGACACTCATGGCGTAGTCCAGATACGATTGCTGCATCTCCGCATCGATGTCGATGCGGCGCACCATTCCGACTTCCATTCGTCACCTCGAAATGCACTCGAACGCCGCAATCATAGCGGCTGGAACGCGGGGCGTCAATTCGGGGCGACGCGGGAGATCGCCGAAACGAACCGACGCCCCGCGGAGGGGGCGTCGGCAGCAGACGGGCGGCGGACGAATGCTCAGGCCGGGCAGAGATAGGTGTTGTCCAGACCGTCCTTTTCAATGTCGATCGTCTCGCCCTCGCTCAGTTCCTCCGACATGACCTTCGGATAACCTTCCTGGTTCTGATCGTAGGCCTCGTACTGGCCGGGATTGAAGGCGCGCATGTTGTTGGGGGCGTCGAACATCTCCTTGAGGATCACGTCCGCCGGCATGATGCGCATCGGGTGGAAGGTGCAGTTGCGGATGTAGGCCGGCACGGCCGGGTCGACGGTCTCGATCGGCAATGCCTGGACGGCCTGCGCGCCGCCGTCGACCACCGAGTAGCGTGAGGCGGCCGTGATCCACGCCGTCTTGCCACCGCCGGCGGGATCCTGAACCAGCAGCCAGTCGGCGGCCTGGTTCCGGCCCACGGCAAGGGCGGTCTGTCCGGCGAGCATGTAGTTGAGCACGTTGTAGGCCGAGGCGGGTCCACGGCGGAGAGTCAGGTTCCCACCGGTTGCCGTCACATGCACATCGGCTGCAGGTGACGGGGCAGGCGTGGTCGACGGTTCTGCCGTGGGCGTGGCGGGCTCGGCAGTCGGGGGCGCAGCCGTCACGGTCGGCGCCTCGAGTGCGATCGGACGTTGGGGGGCCGGGGTTGCGTTCGTGACCGCGCCAGGGAGAGTGCAGCCGATCGCGGCGATCGCCAGCCCCAGTATCACGAGTGCAGAAGGTCTGTTCGTCATCAGGTTGTGCATGTGGGCTCCCGAAAGGCCGCCCTGGAAGAGGGCGGCTGGCTAGAACTTGGACAGTATGGAGATAGTCAATTGTAGCCTAAATTAGTCCGATTTACCAACCCCGTGGTGTGGAAGCCCTGGGTGCGGCTGGCTCGAGGCCGTTTGCCAGGCGCCGGCGCGCCGTCACGCTTGGATTGGGCTCGCTGGAGTGAGCCGGGGCGGTGTTTCTCCACCCGGAGTTGCGACGAGAAGGAGAGGGTCGTCTGGACTTGGATGGCGATGGCGACGAATGGGCGAGGATGGACGCAACGATGTCGGTCTGAGGTCGAGGCCGTGATGGCCACGGCGGGCCGCGCCATCATCGCATGGACGGGTGAGGCGCATGTCGCCCCGCGGTGCCGCTCTGAATGGCGGACCAGGGAGTGTGCCGCCCGCGTCCTCCTCGCCGCCGGCTCGACGGTGTAGTCAGATGCCCGTCACAGGTACTTGAGGTATATTCTCGAGGGGTGGGCGGACCCCACTTCTCTTCGTGCAAGCCCATCTGCGGCAGGCCATCAAGACCGACGCCGAGCGTGCAGGCAGGTTGTACGAGGGTGCGTGGTGCCGATTGCCCAGGGTCGAGGCTCGCCGCGATCGCGAAGCATGAGTCCCGCAAACACCAGTCAACCGGGCCAGGGGTGGGATGACCAACGCGCCGATCTTCATTGTGGGGTGTGGACGAAGCGGAACCAGCCTGCTGCGCCGATTCCTGTGCCAGCACTCGCACGTCGGTATCCCGCTCGAGTCGCTGTTCATTGTCGACTACCTCCAGGCTTCATCCCGGATATCTGTCGATCGGATGACGGCCATGCTCGTGCGCGAACCCGAGCTCAAGGAGTGGGGTCTGCATCCGACCCGGGCCGATCTACGAGACTGCACGACGGTCGCTCAGGCGATCGACCGTCTGCACCAACTGTATCTGGCGCCCCTGGGCAAGGTCCGCTGGGGCCAGAAGACCCCCCGGTTCGTGCGGCATCTTCCGCTGCTGAACGCCCACTTCCCGGACAGCCGCTTCATCCATCTGGTCCGCGATCCACGGGCAGTCTCGGCTTCCTTGATCCGCTCCAACGTGCACCGCAGCACGGCCTACTACGCGGCCAGGCGATGGAGCACCGACGTCGAACAGGGTCTGGCGTTTGAGAAGGCCGCTCCTCAGGCGATCCTTCGGGTGGCCTACGAGGACCTGGTGGCTGGTCCTGAGGATGTATTGCGTCGACTGTGTGAGTTCTGCGGCCTCGAGTTCGAGCCGGCGATGCTGGCTTCACCCCAGGACCGCGGGGCCGAGTACTCCGACTTCTACTCGCAAATCCACGCCAACGTCGATCGCCCGGCGACGACGGAATTCGTCGATCGGTGGGAACAGGACTTGACCGAACAGCAGGTCGCACTGATCGAATCCGTGGCGGCCGAATGGATGGGCCAACTTGGGTACGCCCGGACGACACGGGGCGAGAGTCGCCTGCCGACGAAGTGGCGGAGGCGCGGGGACCGCGTGGGCGGGATGGTGCAGCAGACCTACCGCTACGTGCGCTTCCGACCCCGCTATCTCGCCTTTCTCCTCTATCGCAAGGCAAGGTTGGGCTTGCTCAGGAGCTTCCTATGGTTCGTGAACTACTGACGAAGAGCAGGCTTCCACTTCAGATCGGGTTTGTCGTGCTGCTGGCGGCCATCGTGGTGCGGGTTGCCTATCTCCGTTGGGATGAAGTGCGCGCCCTCCAGGTCACTCTCCACCCGGCGTGGGTGGGCGCCGGCGGCGCTCTCGCGATGCTCTTCACTTTCGGGCTCAGCCTGAACTGGCAGTGGCTGGTGCGGCATCTGAGCCCGAGCGCCTCCCAGCTACCGGCACTCGTGTTGCACAAGGTGTTCCTCACGTCATTCCTCACCCGATATCTGCCCGCCGGCGCGATCGTCAATATCGGGGGCAAGGTGGAACTGCTCCGACGTCAGGGTTCGTCGCTCTCGGTGGGTTTGGAGAGTGTGCTCTACGAGCTCGTGTTCCTGATGGGAGGCGGGTTGTTCCTGGCCTGGGTCGCCTTTGCCGTCGAGCCCGCCCCCTGGCTTCTGGGCCGGTGGCAGTCGTTGTATCCAATCCTGATGACGGCCGTCGCGGTCGGGTGGGTCCTGTGTTTCTCGGTGCCCGACCGACTGCTGCTGTGGGGCCGCGCCCTGGTCAAGCGTGGCGACGCCGGAGGACCCCACTGCGAGGCTCACCTGGGTGGACCGCGGTGTGGGGTTTGTGCTCTACACAGGGGTCAACCTGGTCCAGGGGATGGCGATGCTGTGCATGGTGCTCGCGGTGTATCCGGGCCTTCCCCTGGATCCGGGGGTGATGCTGCACATGTGTCGCGGCGTACCCCATTGCCCGCCTGGTCGGGCAGGCAGCGCCCTTCGCTCCAGGCGGCATCGGGGTGCGCGAGGCCGCCTTTGCCTTCCTGGTCATCCCGTGGCTGCCGCTGGAGCCGATCCTGATCAGTGCCAGCCTGATGCGACTGATCTCAGTTCTGGTTGAGATTGTGGCGGCATCGCTGGTGGTGGTGCTCGGGCGGCGCGTGTCGAACGATCTGCCACCGAGTACGGGGATCTGAGCAGCCGCCGATGCTGCCTCCTGGCCGCCATGACGTAGACGGCTTGCCGCCGTCTGCGGAGTGTGGTAAGATCCCAGATGTAGGTATTCGAGGTGGTTGTTCGAGAAGTGGGCGACCCCCACTTCTCTGCGTGTAAGGCCCCGCTACCGACGAAGGTGTAGGGAAGAAAGAGCATGAAGAGCGAGTTCGCCCTGGCATTCAATGAGATCACCGAGCGCTTTGGCCTGTCGAGAGAGACGGTCATGGCGGCACTGGAGGCGGCGATGGTGTCCGCCTACCGCCGCTCGGTCAACGCCTCGACGGCGCAGAGCGTCGAGGCACGCGTCGACCCCGAGACCGGGGAAGTGCGCATGTTCGCCGAGAAGGAAATCGTCGACGGCGTGCAGAGCCCGCAGACCGAGGCGAGCCTCGAACAGGCGCGGCGCGTGACGCCCGAGGCCGCCCTGGGCGACATGGTCATGGTCGAACTCGACGCCGGAGGACTTCGGCCGCGTGGCGGCCCAAACCGCCAAGCAGGTGATCCTGCAGCGGCTGCGCGAAGCCGAACGCGATGCCCAGTACGAGGAGTTTGCCGACCGCGAAGGCGATATGGTGCACGGGACCGTGCATTCGATCACGCCCCAGGCGGTCACCGTCGGACTGGGGCGCGCCGAAGCCATCCTGCCGCGCAACCAGCAGATCCCCGGCGAAGGCTTCCGGGTGCGGGACCGCATCCGGGTGTACGTGCTCGAAGTGCGCAAGTCGTCGCGCGGCCCGGTGATCGTCGTCACGCGCACGCACCCGAACATGCTGCGGCGCCTGCTCGAGATGGAGGTGCCCGAGATCAACACCGGCCTGGTGGAGATCAAGGCCATCGCCCGCGAAGCCGGCAAGCGCGCCAAGGTCGCCGTGGCGGCGCTGCGCGACGGGATCGATCCCGTCGGCGCGTGCGTCGGGCTGCGCGGCGTCCGCATTCAGTCGATCGTCCGCGACCTGAACGACGAGAAGATCGACGTCATCGAGTGGAATTCCGACTCGGCCACGTTCATCCAGAAGGCGCTCAGCCCGGCGCGCGTCTCCGGCGTCTACCTGGACGAGGACCCCGAGCGCGGACGGACGGCCCTGGTGGTCGTCCCCGAAGACCAGCTCAGTCTGGCGATCGGCCGCGCCGGCGTCAACGCCCGGCTGGCGGCGCGCCTGACCGGCTGGCGCATCGACATCAAGAGCCTGGTCGAGGCGGCGTCCGAGTCGCTCAACCGCCTGCGCACCGACCCGGTGTACGTCGACCTGGTCGAGCGGTTTGCCGAAAGCCTGCCTCACATCGAAGCGATCCTGGCCAAGAAGGAAGAGGGCCGGCCGGTGACGCCCGAGGAGTACACGGCGCTGACGTCGTTCGTCGAACGCGTCCAGCGTGAGGTTGAAGCGCGGCGCGGGGCGCGGCGGCTGGCGTATCTGGAGAAGCTTGCCCAGGTGCGAAGCCAGATCGAGCCCACCGCCTACGATACCCCGCTGGATCTGGCCGACCTGCCGGAGCGCGTGTTCACCGCGCTCAAGGAAGCCGGCTATGACTCGTGCGGCAAGGTGCTCGAGCAGCTCGGCATGAACGAGGACAAGATCCTTGGGCTGGAAGGCTTCGGCCCGAAGGTGGTCGAGGAACTGCGCGACGTCCTGCGGTCGCATCCGTACCCGCAGCCGGAACCCGCCCCGGTGGAAGAAGTCCCGGCGGCGAGGAAGAGGTCGTGGCGGTCGAAGCCGCGGCCGAGGGCGAAGGCGCCCTGCCGATCGCCGAAGCGGTCGAGGGCGAAGGCGCCCCGATCGTTGCGGCCGAGGCCGAGGCCGTCGTCGAGGCGGCGCCCGCCGACAGCCTGGAGAAGGCTTTCCAGGCGATTGCCGAACAGATCAGTGCCGTGACGGCCGAAGGTGCGGAGGAAGAGGAAGAGTTGGACGAGTCCGGCGGCGGCAAGAAGAAGAAGGGCAAGAAGAAGAAGGGCGCCCGCACCGTGGTGTTCGACGAGGCCACCGGAGGCATGGTGGTCCAGAAGCGGAGGAAACCCGGTCGTGCCGGTGGTTGGGACGAAGGCGAGATCTAAGCCCGAGTCGCGGCTCCGGTCGGCCTGAGACGGCCTGATGGCTGCCAAGCGTGCCCAGCCCGTCCGGCACATGCCAGTCCGCACTTGTGTGGGCTGTCGAGAAGTGCTCCCGAAGCGCGCCCTGATCCGGATCGTCCGGTCGGGCGAAAGCGTACGGGTGGATGCGACCGGCAAGGCTCCGGGGCGGGGGGCCTATCTGCACGACCGCCGGTCGTGCTGGGAAACCGGTTTGCGCGGCGCGCTCGCCCGGGCGCTGCGCACCGAATTGAGCGACGCCGACCGCCAGGCTCTGGCGGCGGCCATGCAGGCCTTGCCTGACGATGGGCAGGCGGCGTGAATCGGGCGATGACATTCGTGGATAGGGCACCGAGCGCACCCCCGCGTTAGACCGCGCGCCGGCCTTGGCTCGCCGCCCGCCTCGGATGGACTGGGAGGTCGGTATGAGCGAGCAAGAACGCAAGGTCCTGGAAGTCCCCGCAACCCTGACGGTGCGCGACCTGGCCGAACGCCTGAAGGCGAGCCCGATTGACGTCATCAAGAAGTTGATGCTCAACGGGGTGATGGCCAACATCAATCAGCAAATCGACTACGACACGGCCGCCATCGTGATGGAGGAATTCGGATTCGAGGCGCATCCGATGGAGGCGCCCAAGCCCGAGGCCGGCGAAGAGCAATCGGCCACCGCCGGCTGGCGGCGGCTGATCGGGGACGAAGACCCGCAATCGCTGGTCACCCGTCCGCCGGTCGTCGCCATCCTCGGTCACGTCGACCACGGCAAGACGTCGCTGTTGGATGCGATCCGCAAGACGAACGTCGCCGAAGGCGAGGCGGGCGGGATCACACAGCACATCGGCGCCTATCAGGTGCGTCACAAGGAGCGCCTGATCACGTTCCTGGACACCCCGGGACACGCCGCCTTCACGGCCATGCGCGCCCGTGGCGCACAGGGGGCCGACGTCGCCATCCTGGTCGTGGCCGCCGACGACGGCGTCATGCCGCAGACCCGCGAGGCGCTGGCGCACATCAAGGCGGCCCGCGTCCCGGTGCTGGTCGCCCTGAACAAGATCGACCGGCCCAACGCCAACCCCGAACGCGTCAAGCAGGAATTGTCCGACGCCGGGTTGACGACCGACGAGTGGGGCGGCGAGACGATGGTCGTGCCCGTCTCGGCCAAGCAGGGCACCGGCTTGCCGGACCTGCTGGAGGCCATCGTGCTGACGGCCGACTCGACCGAGATCAAGGCCAACCCCAAGGGCAAGGTTCTGGGGACGGTGATCGAGGCGGAGCTCGACCGCACCCGCGGGCCCGTGGCCACGCTGCTGGTGCAGAACGGCACCTTGCGGGTCGGTGACGTCGTCGTCGCCGGCAAGGCGCTGGGCAAGGTGCGCGCCATGTTCGACTACCTGGGCAAGCCGATCCAGCAGGCGCTGCCCTCGACGCCGGTGGCGGTGACGGGTCTGTCGGACGTCCCGACGGCCGGCGAACTGTTCACGCTGGCCACCACCGAGAAGGAAGCGCGGGCGCAGGTGGCCGAGCGGCAAGCCGGTGCGCTGGTGCCGGAGAAGAAGTCCGTTGCCCTGACCCTCGACCAGGTCTTCGCCGCCATCCAGTCGGGGAAGGCCCAGGAATTGCGGTTGATCATCAAGGCCGACGTGCAGGGCTCGCTCGAGCCCATCGTATCTTCGCTCTCCGGCCTGACCGCCGGCGCCATCAAGGTCAACATCCTGCACGCCGCCACGGGCAACATCGGCAATGACGATGTGATGCTGGCGGCGGCGTCCGAAGCGATCCTGATCGGCTTCAGTGTCATGGCCGACCCGTCGGCGCGCCGCCTGGCGGAGGCCGAAGGCGTCGACATCCGGACGTACGACATCATCTACCGCCTGACCGAGGACATCGACAAGGCGCTCAAGGGGATGCTGGCGCCGGAAGTGCGCAAGGTGATCGTCGGGCGGGCGGAGGTGCGCGCCGTGTTCCGCATCCCCAGGCTGGGCAACATCGCCGGCTGCCTGGTGGTGGAAGGCGACATGAAGCGCAACGCCCGCTGCCGGATCTTGCGCACCGGCGCCGAGATCTACGACGGGCCGATCACCTCGCTCAAGCACGAGAAGGAAGACGAACGCGAGATCCACGCCGGCTTCGAATGCGGCATCGGCATCAAGGGCTTCACCGAATTCCTGCCCGGCGACGTGCTCGAGTGCTACGCCGAGGAACAGGTCAGCGCCAGCTGAGGCGCGCATGCCCACCGACACACGCGTCCGACGGGTGGCGGAGCGCATCCGCAATGACCTGGCCGAGGTGCTCCAGCGCAGCGCCTCCGACCCGCGTCTGGAGGGGCTGACGGTCACCGACGTCGAGGTGGACCGCGAGCTGGCTTTCGCCACGATCTTCGTTACCGCGTTGGAGGGGGAGCCGCGCCGCGTGGAGATCCTCGAAGGTCTGCGGCATGCCTCCGGCTTCCTGCGGACCGCCCTGGCGCAGCGCATCCCCCTGCGGTCGTTCCCCCAACTTCGATTCCGCTGGGACGACTCCTTCGAGCAGGGGACGCGCATCGATGCCCTGTTGAAATCGGTGCACGACGAGGAACGGAAGACGGATGGCGGGGCTGCCGAAGGCTGAGGTCACCCGCGCTCGCCGTCGGTTGGTGGCGGCGCAGCACGTAGCCGTCGTCTCGCATGAGCGCCCGGACGGCGACGCCGTCGGCTCGGTGCTGGCCATGGCCCTCAGCCTGCGGCTGAGCGGCAAAACGGCCGAGGCGGTCCTCTCGGACGGACTCCCGGGGCGCTATCGGTTCCTCCCCGGTGCCGCCTCCGTTCGTCGTGAGATCCCCCCCGGTGTCGATCTGGTGGTGACCGTCGATTGCTCAACCCTCGACCGCCTGGGCCCACCCGCCGGGGACGTGCCGGTCGATCAACATCGACCACCACGCCACCAACACCCTGTTCGGCGAGATCAACCTGATCGATCCGCAGGCCTCGGCCACGGCCGAGCTGCTGTTCGACCTTGCGCCCCATCTGAGCCTGCCGATCGATGCCGACGTGGCCACCAACTTGTTGGCCGGCATTGTCACCGACACCATCGGATTCCGCACGGCGAGCACCACGCCGCGCGTGCTGCAGGTCGCCGCCGACTTGATGACCCGCGGCGCGGCGCTGACCGAGGTCTACGATCGGGCGCTCAACCAGCACAGTCTCGCCGCCTTGCGCTACTGGTCGCATGGGCTGGCTCGGCTTGAATCCAAAGCCGGCCTGGTCTGGTGCGCGCTGAGCCTCGAAGACCGACGGAAGGCCGAGTACCGAGGCAATGACGACGCTGATCTGATCAACCTGCTGGGCACGATCGACGGCGCCCGAGTCGCCCTCATTCTGGTCGAACAGTCGGACGGTCGCACCAAGGTCAGTTGGCGTGGCCGTGAGGGATTCAACGTGGCTCGCGTGGCGGAGCAGTTTGGAGGCGGCGGCCACGACCTCGCCGCCGGAGCCATGATCGCCGGAGAGCGGGCGCAGGTGGAACAGGCCGTCCTGGCCGCCACCCTGGCGGCCCTCGGGGCGGCAAGCTGATGAAGGACTTCGGATTGATCCTGGTCGACAAGCCGATCGGGCCGACCTCGCACCGCGTCGTTCATCTGATCCGGCAGGGCACGGGGATCCGCAAGGTCGGGCATGCCGGTACGCTCGACCCGCGCGCCTCCGGCCTGCTGGTGCTTTGCCTGGGGGCGGCCACCCGTTTGAGTGAGTACATCTCGACCTCGTCCAAGTGCTACGAGGCCGTCATCCGCTTCGGCGCGGCAACACGGACTTACGACAGCGACGGCGAGGTCACGCGCCGCTCGACGGAGATCCCGTCACGCGAGCAAGTCGAGGCGGCGCTCCCGGCCTTCACCGGAGCGATCCAGCAGGTCCCGCCGCCCTTCAGCGCCGTCAAGGTTGCCGGCCAACGCGCCTATGACCTGGCCCGCTCCGGGAAAGAGGTCGACCTTGGCCCGCGCACCGTGACCATCTCATGCGCTGCGCGTACGGGAGTATCAACCTCCCGACCTGGCCCTGGAGGTCGAGTGCTCCGCGGGGACCTACATTCGGTCCCTGGCCCATGACCTGGGCGAACAGCTTGGCTGCGGCGCGTACCTGGCGGCTCTGCGCCGGACGAAGGCCGGTCCGTTCCTCCTCACCCAGGCCGTGACGCTCGACCGGCTGGAGCAATCCTTCCTCGACGGAGCCTGGACCGAATTCGTCCTCCCGCCCACCGATGCGCTGCCGGGGTTTGGCCGGATCGAGCTGGAGGCGGACCAGGTGGAAAGAATCCGACTCGGCCACAGCGTCCCCGCGCCCTCGGGCGCCGAGGGCCTGGCCTGCGCCCTGGATCCTGCGGGCAGGCTGATCGCCATCCTCGAGGCGACCGCCGACGGGCAGCAGTGGCACCCACGCAAGGTCTTTCTGGAGTAGGCGCTTGACTCCGCGTCACGCATCGCTCGAGGAGCTCCACCTTCCGGCCAGCGTGTTGACCATCGGGTCGTTTGACGGCGTGCACCGTGGGCATCAGGCGTTGATCGGGGCGATGGTCGAGGACGCACGCCGGCTTGGTCATCCGGCCATCGTGCTGACCTTCTTCCCGCATCCGTCGGTGGTGCTTCGCGGCCGTCGGCCGTCGTTCTACATCATGACACCGGAGGAGAAAGCCGCCGCACTCGCCGCCCTGGGTGTCGATGTCGTCGTCACGCAGCACTTCGATCAGGCGATGGCCCACATCCCGGCGAGCGAGTTTCTCTCCCTGCTCCAGCGGCACCTGGGATTCCGCGCTCTGTGGGTGGGGGAGGACTTTGCCCTGGGTCATCGCCGCGAAGGCAACCGGCTGTTCCTGGAGAAGGCCAGCCGCGAGTACGGCTACGAATTGCACGTCGTCCCGCCGTTCCTGATGGGCGGCGAGGCGGTCAGTTCGACCCGCGTGCGCGAAGCCCTTCGCTCCGGCGATGTCGCTCGCGCCGCATCGTATCTCGGTCGTCCGTTTTCGCTCCCCGGGAAGGTCGTGCGCGGCGCCGGCCGCGGACGCCGCCTGGGGATCCCGACGGCCAACCTGGAGTTCTGGGACGAGCGCGCCTACCCCGGCGTCGGGGTCTACGCGTGCTGGGTCGCCGTGGACGGCGATCGCTATCCGGCCGTCACCAACATCGGGCTGCGCCCGACCTTTGAGACCGACGCGCAGCTCCCGGTGATCGAAGCCCACCTGCTCGATGCAGACATCGACCTGTACGACCGTGAGATCACGCTGGTGTTCGTCGAACGCCTGCGCGACGAGCGCCGCTTTGATGGACCGGAGGCGCTGCGCGAGCAGATCCATCGCGACATCGCCCGCGCCCGCGGCCTGCTGGAGACCGGGGAGGGGGGCCATGCCTGAGCGCTTTCCTCGCGACGTCTACCTGCTGACGGCGCGGCAGCTCTCCCCGGAGACGATCGCCGTCACCTTCGCCAAGACCTCGCGCTCCCCGCAGTCGTTCCGCCAGATCGCCGCCGAACTCTCGGACGAGGCTTCGGCCGAGTTCCATGAGAAGTGGGTCGTCGGCTACGGGCATGCTTCCGTGGCCGAGCATGCCGTCCTGCACCTGGCGTTTGAGAATCTGTCACGCCTGGCGGTCGAGACGATCGAATCCAATCGGCTGGCTTCGTACACCGAGAAATCCACCCGCTATCAGACGTGGGATCCGGAAGGCTTCCACGTGCCGTCGGAGCTGACCGGCACACCGCACGAGTCCGCCTACCGGCAGACGTGCGAGATGTTGTTCTCGGTCTACCGCGACTCCCTGGAGCGATTGGCGGCCGTGGTGCGCCGGTCGACGCCGCGGCGCGAGTCCGAAAGCGACGAACGCTGGGATAGCCGCATCCGGTCGCGCTACGTCGACGCTTGCCGCTACCTGCTGCCCGCAGCCTCGCTGGCCAACGTCGGCATGACCGCCAACGCCAGGGTGCTGGAGCATGCACTGCACAAGATGCTCTCGAGCCGTCTGGCCGAGGTGCGCGCCGTGGGCGCCGAGGTCAAGGCCGTCGCCATGCGCGAGGTGCCGACGCTGCTCAAACACGCCAATCCGTCGACGTACCTGCAGGAGGCGGAGAGTGATCTGATCGAGGCAGCGGCGTCCCTTCCCGGGTCCGATGCGGGGGATTGGCTCAAGCTGACGGCCGAGGACCCGCAGGGCGAGGTGCGCGTCCTGGCGGCGGCCCTCTATCCCCACAGCCCGGCCGGGATCGACGCCCTCGAAGCGTACGTCGGTGGATTGGACGCCGAACGATCGTCGCGCGCCTTGCGACAGCGCTGCTCGGCAAGCTGGGTCGCTTCGACACGCCGCTGCGGGCGCTCGAGCATCAGACGTTCTCGGCAGAGGTTGTCCTGGATCAGGGAGCGTACTTCGAGCTCAAGCGTCATCGCCTGATGACGCAGACGCCGCAGCGGCTCACAGCCGAACTTGGATATGCGGTCCCGCGCCTGTTTGCGCAGGCGGGCTTCGAACCCGAGTATCACGCCGCCATGCAGTCGGCGGCCGCGACCTACCGCGCGCTGGCGGCCTGGAACCCGGATGTGGCCGCCTACGTCGTCCCGAACGGATTCAACCGCCGCGTGCTGATGACCTTCAACCTTCGCCAGGCCTATCACCTGATCGAATTGCGCTCGGCAGCCAACGCCCACTTCGCCATGCAGCGTGTGGCGCTGCGCCTGGCGGACGAGATCCGCCGCGCCTCACCGCTGCTCGCCTCGTGGCTCCGCCTGCCGGACGGGGCCGACTGGCGTCAGGTCGAGGCCGAGCACTTCGTCAGCGCCTGATCGGCCGCGGGCTCTTCCGTTCGACACCCCAAGGGGAAGCAGATCGCCCGAGATGTCGGCGCTGCATGCCGATCTGTCGCTTGCCGCTGGTCAGCGCCGGCGAGCGACGTACAGGTCGGCTTCCAGCATCACCCCGTCGCGGAAGTAGTGGTGGACGAAGTACAGGTTGCCCTGCGCGTCGAGCGTCGGCTCGCCGGCGAAGCGCTCGACGATCATCTCCGGTTCCGACCAGCCGTCCGGTGTGCGCAGGGCTCGGAAGATGGCCGGTGACCCCATGTACTGGCGCGTGAACCACAGCTCGCCCCCATCGGGCGTGAGGTAGGGCCAACCCTCATCGGCAGAGGTGTTGACCTGGGCGACATTGACCGCCGGCGACCAGGCGCCGCTGGCGTCCCGGTCGCTCCTCCACAGGTCCTGCCCGCCCGCGCCGTCCTGCGCGGTCGGAGTGGAAGTACAGCGTCTGCCCATCCGAGGTGAAATGCAGCTCGCCCACCGGCCCATCCGGGGGCAAGTGCTGGGCGGCTGACTGCCAGTCGGTCCACTCGCCGTCCCGCAGGCTGGCCGTGAACCAGCCGATGCCGGACCAACCCTCGCGTGCTGAGCAGAACCACAGGACGTCGTTCAGCACGTCGGCGCAGCCATCCAGCGCCAGCTTGCCCGGGTCTTGAAGGACGACCCGCTGCGGTTCCTGCCAGCCGGCTTCGGCCTGCGCGGCGACATAGATTCCGGTCACGCCGTCGAACAACTGCTGCTCGGGTGGCACGGCGGCCGAAGGCGTGAAGAAGAAGTACAGCCGGCCGTCCGGGGCGATGAACGGCGAGTCCTCCAGTCCGGCGGTGTTGATCGGACCGGGGAGCGGGACCGGCTCAACGTACTCGGCCGCGTGCAGCACGGGAGGGTAGACATCGTCGGCCGGCGTCCGCTTGACGGCATCGGAGGGCAGGGCATCGAGCCGCGACGTGCTGGGAGGCGAGATCGGCGTTGCGGCCTCCGACGAACCACATGCCCAGGTAGCGAATGTGATGAGAACGACCGGCGCCAGGATCGCACCACCAGCTCGGAGGAGAGGAGACGGCAGATACGGATCTCGTACGCATCATCGCTCAGCTTGACGCCACGCTGACGACGCCACCGGTGAACGCAAGTTGCGCCAGGTGATAGAGGGCGTGGGTCGTGACGCGCCGGCCGGGGAGGGGGGCGACAAAGCGATCCCACACCAGTGAGACATCGGAGGCAAAGAACGCCAGGCCGCCCAGCGCGATCCACGGTGCGCCCACAGCCAGCCAGGAGGGTCGAAGGAGCGTCCCGACCGACGCCCACAGCATGGCTCCCAGGATCAGCGCGTAGGCGGCTACGGGTCCAACCAACTCGGGACGCCCCGATCGACGCAGCCCGGCACGCACGGGCGGCAGCAGACAGGCCAGCAGGAAAGCGATGGCTGCGCCAAGCAGCCATTCGGCCGGTGCCAGGCGGGGCATCTCCCAAGTGAAGGCCAGTACGTAGCTCAGGTGCGCCATCAAGAAGAGCACCAGGCCGGGCAGGAAGCGCGCCGCCGGCAGCATGAGCAGAATGTCGCCTGCAAGTGAGAACAGCAATGCCACCAACACCAGCAGCGCTGGCGGCGCCAGGGCGCTCTCCATCCCCACCCCGATGAGAAGCCATGCGATCAAGAGCAGGATGGTCAGGGGCTTGGCGACGTATTCAACGCGAGGACGGCTTGCGGAGACGCCGATCCAATCGGCGACGGCTGAGAGCGCGGCGAAGGCCGGCCAGATCGAAACCCAGGTCATGGGTTCGGCCGCCGGCGAGCGAATGCCGCGCACCAGCCAGGCGGCACCCCCCAGCAACGAGATGGCGGCGAAGGCGAACCACTGGATCGCGTAGCTCAGGTGCGAACCCTCCGAGAGGTCGATCTCGGTCTGTGGTTTCGGGAGCGTTTGGGCCGCCGATCGGCTCGGTCGCTTCGAGGACCACCGGCAGCAGCTCGTAGGGAACCTGCTGCTGAATGGCAGGCAGACTCAGAAAGCGCCATTGCAGGAGCGGAGCCGAATCCGGCCCGGCCGTCGGGTCGGCCAGCAGCGCGATCGACGGCTCGGTCTGGGACGGGCGGCCAATTCCACTCACCTCAAGCGTGCCCTCCAGCCGGAATGCAAGGCGCTCTCCCGCACCGGCCTGGCTGGCCGGGATCCAGCCGCGGTCGACCAGGATGGCGAAATCGGTGCCGTCGATCTTGAGCGGCGTGATCATGTGCACGCCCGCCTGCCCGGAGTACGAACGGTTGGAGAGCATGATCTCGTGGGCCGCGTCGAACGTGCCGCGAGCGCGCAGCCGGCGGTAGGTCAGATCCTGGGCGGGGTCGAGCCCGGCGGTCAGATCGACGATCGGCTGATCCAGCTGTGTCTGGATTGCCCGATTGCGCTGCCGGCGCTCCTCCAGTCGATCGAGCTGCCAGAGTCCGAGCAGGATGCAGACGGCGCCGATCAGCACGGTCAGCGCGGCAAAAGCCCAGCGTGCGGGCCCCAGCCGGCTCATGCGGGCTCCGCGGCTCCCAACCGCTGGCGCAGCGTCCGTGCCAGCGCGCGGGCGCGCTCGGGCGCCTGGCCGACATACCCGCGGACATCCAGCAGATCTCGCATACGCGCCGGCTGTGCATAGCGCAGCAGGACCGTGTCGGTGGTCAGTTGGTTGAGGAGCGGGTTGGGCTTCCCGTCCTGCACCGCCTCCCAGGCGGCGCGCGAGTGTTGGCGGAGTCGTTCGTGGACCTCCTGACGATCGGCGCCGGCGCGCACCAGCGCCGAGAGGATCCGCTCCGTGGCGGCGAATGGCCCATGGGCTTCGAGCAACTCCGCCGCGCGCACCTCGTCGACCTGCAGGCCGGAGACAATGCCTTCCGTATTGATCAGCATCTGTTCGACCGCCAGGAAGGCTTCCGGGATCACGCTGCGCCGGTTGGCCGAGTTGTCCAGTGTGCGTTCGAGCAGCGCATCGGCGGCATTGTGCCACGCCACCCCGGCGTACGACGCCACCAGCCGAGCGAGCGAGCACACCTGCTCGGCCTTCACCGGGTTGCGCTTGAACGGCATGGCCGTCGAGCCGACCTGGCGCTCGCCAAATGGCTCGGAGGCGATCCCGCCCAGTCCGGGAGACTGCATCAGCCGGAGATCGAAGGCGAACTTGTGGAGCGAGGCGGCCAGTGCCGAGAGCGCGCTCAGCAGTTGGTAATCCTGGACGCGTGGGTAGGTTTGCGTGACGACCGGGTACGCCTCGAGACCGAGGGCGTGCAGGACGCTCGCCTCGAGCGCCTCCGGGGTCACGCCGGTGCCCTGGAGCATCTCGACGAATGCGGCGCCGGTCCCCACCGCGCCGCGGATCCCCTTGCCGCGCAACTGCACCCGTACCGCGCGCCAGCGCCTCAAAGTGGCCGAGCAGGTCCTGGGCCGTGATCGCCAGCCGATACCCGAGCGTCGTCGGTTCGGCAGGCTGCAGGTGGGTGTAGCCGAGGACCGCCAGATCGGCGGTGGCGTCGATCCTCTGCGCGAACGCCAGAAGCACCCCGCGCAGCCGGCCGAGGAGCAAGCCGAGCGCCGCTCGCTGCCGGGCCACATCGGCGTTGTCCTGGAGATCGGCAGACGTCAAACCCCAGTGGAGAACGCCGCCGCCCACCGGGCATTGCTCGGCAAAGGCGCGCAGCTCCGCCATCACATCGTGCCCGATCTCCGCCTCCAGCACCGCGGCGCGCTCGACATCGACGGTGTCCAGATGTGCGCGAAGGTCCTCGATCTGGGCCGGCGTGATCAGACCGGCGGAGGCTTGCACCTCCGCCACGGCCAGCCAGATGCGGCGCCAGGTGCGGCGGCGGGCCGCCTCGGACCACACGGCGCGCATCTCGTCGGACCCGTAGCGAGTGGAGAACGGAGACTGATACATGGCACCCTCTGCACCGGCCGGCATCACGGCCGAACCTGCGCCAGGCGCCGTCGCGCCAGGGCGGCGTAGTTCTTGTCGATGTCGAAGCCAAGGTAGTGACGCCCGAGGCGCTTGGCCGCCAGGCAGGTCGTGCCTGAGCCGCAAAAGGGATCGAGCACCACATCCCCGCGGAATGTGTACAGCTCGATCAGCCGTCGGGGCAGCTCCTCCGGGAACGGCGCCGGGTGCCCGATCTGTCGGGCGGAGACGGCCGGGAAGGTCCACACGCTCTTGGTCCATTCGAGGAATTCGTCCCGCCCCAGACTGTTCTCGCGTCCTTTGCCTTTCCGGGCGAAGGACTCCTTGCTGAATACCAGGATGTACTCGTGAATGTCGCGCAGCACCGGGTTGGCGGCCGATCGCCATGAGCCCCAGGCCGTCGAGGGACTGGCGCTCCCCGCCTTGTTCCAGATGATCTCGCCTCGCATCAGGAATCCGATCTCGAGCAGGTCCTGCACGATGAAGACATGCAACGGGATGTACGGCTTGCGCCCGAGGTTGGCCAGGTTGATGCACGCCCGGCCGCCGGCGACCAGGACGCGGTAGGTCTCGGAGAACACCCGGCGCAGCAGCTCGCGGTACTCGTCGAGGGTCAGGTCCTGGTCGTACTCCTTGCCGGCGTTGTACGGCGGCGAGGTGACCATCAGGTGGATGCTGCGGTCGGGAAGCGCGGCCATGCGTTCCGACGACCGGCAGACGATGTGGTCGAGGAGAGTCGGAGGGACAGGCTGCTCGGCGCCGGGATCGGGGCCGGCGGCAGGCGGCTGCGTACAGCCGCCCGGCATAGAAGGACGATGAGTTATGGCTGGTGCGGCCCGGGGAACCGAAGGCGCTGGTCGAAGTGCGCCGGGAGGGCTTGCGCCTGGCGACCTTCGGACGGGGCGCCTTAGCGGTCATGGCTCAAGTAGCCGAACTCCCGCAGGGCGCCTTCGGATTGTCGCCAGCCACGCAAGACCTTGACGCGCACGTCGAGGTAGACCTGCCGTCCGGACATCTCCTCGATCTTCCGGCGCGCCAGCGACCCGATGTCCCGCACCATCCGGCCGTGCTGACCGATGACGATGGCCTTCTGCGACTCGCGCTCGACATACAGGACGGCGGAGATGTAGGCGCGCTCGTCCGAGCGCTCCTTGTACTCCTCGACCACCACGGCCAGGCTGTGGGGGACCTCCCCGTGGAGCAGGCTCATCGCTGCCGCACGGATCAACTCCCCGGCGAGATCGCGCTCATAGGTCGGGGTGAGTTCCTCGGCCGGGTAGAACTGCGGTCCGACGGGCAGCAGGCCGACGAGGCGTTCGAAAAGGCTCGCACAGGCATCGCCGCGGGTGGCCGAGACCGCCCAGGCCTCCGCCTCCGGGAAGAGAGCGCCGTACGCGGACGCCTGCCGGCTGAGATCCGCCGGCTTCACCAGATCGACCTTGTTGAGCGCCAGCAAGACAGGCTTGCCGGTGGGCAACGAGTGCAGGCGTTCTGCGGCGCGCTCGTCATCGGCTGCCGGGGGTGAGGACAGGTCGAAGACGACCAGGACGACATCGGCGTCGGTGATGACATCGCGTGCCACGGCGTTCATCCGCTCGCCCAGGCGGTCATGCGGCGCATGCAGGCCCGGAGTGTCGACGAAGATGACCTGCGCATGGGGAAGGGTGAGGATCCCCAGCTGCCGGCGGCGGGTCGTTTGCGCGCGGGGGGAGACCGGTGCGACCGGCTGCCCCAGCGCGGTGTTGATCAGCGAGGACTTGCCGGTGCTCGGACGGCCGACGACGGCGACGAACCCGGAGCGAAAGGGCGGCTGTGCGGTACTCATCAGGAGTATTGTCCGGGGAAGGACAGAGGGTGTCAAGGCGCCTGAAGCGCCGTGAGCCCCCCGGGTGGACGCCGGCTCGTCGAGCAGGAAGACTCTGCGCTGCCGCATCCGGTTGGGCCATCAGACGGGTCCCAGGCCCAGGGACCATCTGCGACCGTGCCGCCGCCATGGCCGGGAAAGCCCCCAGGCGTCCGGAGAGGAGCCATCCGTGCCCCCTTTTCGAAGGCGCGGACGAGACCTGTGCGACGAGGTGTCGGGCAGGCTATAATCGGCGATGGAGTGGACTCCCGATCGGGCGCGCCCAGGCGGACGCCGATCGACGAGCCCTGCGGCTGCCGGAAAACGGATCGTGCAGCACCGAAAGGACGAGATGAGCATCTTCACGCGCAGAAAGACCGACCGCTTTACCGAGTTGCTGCTCAAGCAGGCAGAGTACGCGCTGGAGGGCATGCAGCTTCTGCTCCAGTACGTCAAGAACCCGGATGATGCCCTGGCGCGCAAAGTCTCGGAGGTGGAAGGCCACGCCGATGAAGTGCGGCGCATCCTGATCGATGAGCTCAACCGCACCTTCGTGACCCCCATCGATCGCGAGGACATCTTCGCGCTGTCCCTGACGGTCGACGACGTGCTCGACTACGCCTATTCGACGGTCGAGGAGATGGCGCTGCTCGAGGTGCGGCCGAACGCGTTCATCGAGCGGATGGTTTCGCTGATGACCGATGCCGCCCGAGAGCTGTACAACGCCATCGCCCGGCTGGAAGACCACCCGCATGTGGCCTCGGACCATGCCGTGCGGGCCAAGGCGCTCGAGAACCGCATGGAAACGGTCTACCGCGACGCCATCGCCGACCTGTTCAAGTCCCCGCGCGACATCGACCACGTGGTCGAGATGCTCAAGCTGCGGGAGATCTACCGTCACCTGTCGAACGCCGCCGACCGCGGTGACGCGGCGGCGAATGTGATTGCGGATATCGTCGTCAAGAAGATGTAGGAGCAGCGAGACAGCTGTCAGCCATCAGCTCTCAGCTAACTGGCTGTCAGCGGCCGGCCACAAGCCGATGAGCCGAGGCGGGCTGAGCTGTAGACACCCGCAAGCGACGGCGAGCCGCCCACCTGGGCGGCTCGCCGTTTGTTCACACTCTTCTCTGTCCGGGTCACACCCGAGATGCCGCTTGTCAGACTTCCAGCAGAACGTTGAACCCCGAAAGCTGAAAGCTGATCGCTGACCGCTGACCGCTTTACTCCTGCTGCGCAGCCATCCGGTCCAGCTTGGTGCCGACCTCGCGCCATTGGATCTTCGACAAGCCGAGCTTCTGCCGGATGTAGTCCTTATCCTTCCCGGCGCGCAGATCGCTGAGCGCGGCGGTCCAGCGGCACATGTTGAACGACAGGTGCTTCTCCAGCCCGGCGGCGCTGCCGATATCCTCGAGCAGGTACTCCAGGCGGCGGGGCGAGTAGGGGAAGACGCGGTCACGCGGCGCGTACTGGGCCACATACTCCTGGAAGGCGGTCACCCACGCCTGGCTCAACGGCAAGCGCCGCTCACGGTAGCGCTTGCGTACGTCGGGGTATCGCACGAACAGGATCGGACCGCCGGCGGCGCCCAGATCGATGTGATGCAGGTAGAGCGCCAGGCATTCCGACTTCTTGATCCCGGTCTGCAGAAGCAGGCTGAGCAACGTGTAGGGCCGGGCGTCGGGTTTCGTGCCGCGGCGACTCGAACTCGGCGCTTTGCAGGACGGCGTCCATCTCGTCCGGGGTCAGGACGTCGGAAAGCGGGCTGAGCACGCTCTGCTGGGCGACATTGGCGGCCGGGTCTTCCGAGAGGATGCCAGCCTCCGCCAGCCAGCGGAAGAACGCCTTGATCGATGTCACGCGGCGGGAGTAGGTTTTGGGGGAACACGGGACGCCGCGCCGATGGAGCATCCACTCGAGGAAGTTCTTGAGGTCATGCGTCCCGATGGCGTTGAGCGCCACGCCCGAGCCGAGGAACTTGCCCAGAAGGCGCAGGTCACCGGCGAATGCTTTGACCGTATGCGGCGAACGGCCATCCTTCTGAAGTGCCTCCTCCCAGGTGCGCAGCGCAGCGCTGAGCGAGGCATCGGCGCGCAGGCGGGCGCCGCGGCTGGACGGAGGGGCCGCGTCGGCGTTCGTTCGAGTGAACAGCGGTAGGTCTTCTTTGGCGCCCGGCATGCGATCCCCGGTCGAGGGACTTCGGGCGTGAGCATAGACACGAGCGGCGGAAATGTCAACACACTCGGGGCGAGTCGTCCGGCAGGGAGGGGCGCAAACCAGCGGCCGCCCGAAGGCGGCCGCCGGAGCCAGGGCCGATCAATCGGTCAGGCAGGCGGCGCGAACGCCGCCTGCAGCATGGCCAGGATGGCATCCCGATCCGGGAGCAGGACGTTGGCGCCCGAGTACGGCACAATCCAGGAGGTTGTGATCGACGAGTCGACTCGGTGAAGCGACATGCGGGTGCGGTCGGCGGCCAGCGTCGTCGCCAAGGGGACGAGCGGCAGCACGTCATTGAGTTCCAGATCGGTCTTGACCAGGGTGCGGAACTGTTCGTAGAGCTCCGGCACCCGCGCCAGACCATCCAGGCTGAGCACCCGGTCGAAGAGGGCCAGCAGCACTTCCTGCTCGCGCCGCAGCCGGTCGTAGTCGCTGGAGGCCTTGCGCATGCGCACGTAACACAGCGCCTCGAAGCCGCCCATGTGATAGACGCCGGGTCCGTAGGACCAGTACCGTCGGCCGCACTCGTCGTTCAGGTAGCCGGTCGATGTGACGTCGATTCCGCCGAGCGAATCGACCACCCGCTGGAAGCCCGGAGAAGTCAATGCGCATCACGTGGTCGATCGGGATGCCGAAGTTGTACAGGATCGTCTGGGCCAGGACTTCGAACCCGCCATGCACATCGGCGACGTTGATCCGATCGACCCGCCAGCCCGGAATGTAGACGTAGAGGTCGCGCGGGATCGCCACGACCCGCGCCCGGCCGGCGGACGGGTCGAGCGAGACGATCAGGATCGTGTCCGTCCGCCAGCCGCCGTCATTCGGCCGGATATCGGATCCCAGCAAGGCAAGGTTGACCGTGCCCTTCCCCATGGGCACCAGGGGCATGGGCGGAGCGATCTCGATCGCCGAAGGCTCGGCCGGGCCCGCGTAGGAACCCCACGGGTTGATGGGGGTGGGGGTGGCTGTCGGGCCGGGCAGTGGCCGTCGGTGTCGGGACGGGCGTCTCGGTGGGCAGAAGCGGCAGGAACGCCGTCGGCGTCGCCGGCGCGTTCGGGTCGGCCGTGACGAGCGGAGACCCGGGGCCGAGAAGAGTCCCGGCCAGCCCGGAACACACGCTCAGGCTGGCGGCCAGGACCAGGATCAAGGCAGATGAGAAGCGCTTCATGGTCCTCCGCCCGGTGCAAGTTTCACACCAGGCCATCCATCATAACGGCATTCGGCAGGCTCGGGTTCCCGGAGATTCCGATCACTCGGGGCCCGGAATCGCGTAGACCGTCAGCCTGCGCCCGTGGTCTGCGGAGGCCGAGGTCGCTCGCCAGGCAATCCGCGCAACGCTTCCGGCCCCATGGGACCTCACCGAGAATCGTCAGCCAACGGCCACTCCAACACTCCCGTCATGCTTGCACTCCGGGTCCGGTGGGATCTACTGCATTCCTGCGCGGCCAAGCTGGACGACGGTCCCTTTCGTCATGTGATCGGGAGGTCCCGGGCAGCGCGCCGGCGCCGTTGCGGATCCTCGCGCTGGCGAGCGATACCGGCGCCTGCCAAGTGCACGGACCTACAGAGACGCAGGGGACGCACGGTCACAGTCTCTCGAGAAGCAGATGACCTTGTCGGTGACGACGAACCCCTCCGATCGGTACAGCTGGAGTGCCCGATCATTCTCGGCGTTCAGAGACAGGAAGACAGGCTGCAGCCCGCGCCAGGCGGCAAAGCACACCGCATGTTTGAGCAGCAGGCGCCCCAGTCCCTGACGCCGGTGGGCCGCTGGCGACGCTCAAAGCGGAGATGTCGGCTGCTTTGCGATCCTCATACCTCGTGCATCACGCACACCGTCCCAACCGGTGTGTCTCCGTGCAGCAGCAGCACGATCCCGTCCTCCAGGTAGGTCTCATCCGTGAACCACTCGCGCAACCCATCGGCGGGCATCGGCAGGTGCCCGGCCAGGGTGTCGAAGTTGGCATTGATCTCGTTGGCGAACTCGGGAAAGCAGTGCTCGTCCGTCGGCCGAATCGGCATGAAGGGCATAGCCTTCGGGCACGGTCAGGCCCTGCGGGTTCACCTCGCGGAGGACCATGATGTAAGAGTAGCGCTCGACCGAGAAGCCAAGTCGACGAACCGCGTCGGCGGCGGCCGCCCGGGATTCAGGCAGAAACAGGTAGACACTTCGCAGCCCATCGAAGTGGCGGCGGATGGCGCCAAACAGAAGCGAGTAGGCCTGGACCGACGGATCGGTCGAGTGGAAGATCGAGAATCGGCTCCGCCCGGCTTGCAGAAAGCGGGGGGTGCGCATCAAGGAGGCGGCGCCGATCACGACGTCCTCGCGGAGCAGGAGGTACGCAGGGTGCTCCGGAGAGGGCTCGAACCCGGATCCGGGCAAGTAGGAGTCATCGTGTTCCGATCCGTGTTCGGCGGCGTAGCGGATGAACTGCGCCCGATTGTCCGTCTGGACTGCTTCGATGCGGAGCATGACGGCCTCGAGAATGGGAGGGATGGCGCCGGGGAGAGGCGCACGGCTTCCGATCAACGTGCGGTTGCGATTTCCTGCAAGGAGCGAGTCAGATCAACCGGCAGGCAGCCACGTGCATCAAGGGGCTTCCGAGGCGGGGCGCTCTGCCGTTTCCACCGCCTCGCGCAGCGCCGGGAGTGATCCGGCCAACGGCAGGAGCACGCTCAACGTCGAGCCCTCGCCGGGTTCGGATTCAACCCACACGCGCCCGCTCAGCTCCTCGCACAGCGCGCGGACCAGCGATAGGCCGACGCCGCTCTCGCCCAGGCCGGAGATCAGCGAGCTCTCGGCACGGTACAGCGGCTCGAACACGCGTCCCAGGTCGATCGAGGAAACCCCTTCGCCCTTGTCCTTCACCGAAAGCAGCAGGAAGCCGGTCGGGTCGGCGTCGAGGACCCGGGCGATCACGCCGATCTCGGCGCCGTCGGGCGATGCCCCGGCGGCATTCGAGAGCAGGTGCACCAGAATCTGCACCAGCGCCCCTTGCTCGCCCATCACCGCCGGCACTTCGTCGGGGAAATCGAGCCGCAGCCCGAGGTCCTTTTCCCGAAGCGTATTGCCGATGTGCGTCACCGCTTCCTCGATGCAGTGCAGCAGGTCGATCGGCGCCGGAGTCAGCGTCATTTCGCCCATCTCCATCGCCGTGACCTGCACCAGATCGCTCAGCAGCATGCGCATCCGGTCGATGGCCGTGCGGATGCGTTCGATGAACTGCCGCTGCGTGGTGCCGAGGCGTCCGACCGAGTCGCCCAGCAGCAGCTCGGTGTAGCCCAGAATCGAGGATAAGGGCTGGCGAAGTTCCTGGGCCAGGGAGGTGATGGCGTCGGCATCGGGCGCCATTTCGCTGCCGCGGCCGCCGGCCCCAGCGCCGATCGACGCAAGCTTGGCGCGCGTGTCGGCCAGTTCTTGCAGCGCGAGCTGCAGCTCGCCCGCCAGTTGGTCGATGTCCGGAAGCGGCCCGCCTTCGGAGTCCGTCTCGGCGGTCGACGTCTGTGGTCGCCAGGGGGGAGCGGTCCGCGGCCGCCTGCGCCGCACGATCGTGTCTTGCTTGGCCAGCGCATAGTCGGCCGACCGAAGCTTGATGCGTGAGAAACGCAGCGCCAGAGAGGCGGAAGCGGCCAGCAGCGCCTGCTGTTCCAGAGGGGACCATGCCCGCCGGGCATACGGGGAAAGCAGCAACAGCGCACCATGAAGGTCGCCTCCGGCGTGCATCGGCAGCAGCAGCCCGGGGCCGATCGCCACCAGGTGAAGCAGGTCGCGCAGGGTCTTGAGATCGATGGCATCCCGATCGGGATCGAGCACCAGCGGCTTGCGCGCCGCCAGCGCGGCGGCGATCGCCGGGCAGCGCTGCGCATCGATCGACGCGCCCGGGATGGAGCGTTCCTGGATCAGGTCGAATCCCGTGGCGAGCGTGAAGTGTCCGCTGCCGTCCGGCGGGGTGAGCAGCGCGCAGAACTCGATGCGCAGCGTCCGGCCGAGCGCCTCCACCAGCTGCTCGGCCAGGTCGCCCACGTCCTCGGTCACCAGCAGCCCGGTCAGGTCACCCACGGAGGCGACGGACGGGGCAACGTCGGTGGGCAGGCCGGGGAGCAGCGACGACGGCTCGGCGCCGGCGGTCCGGCGGGCGCGCAGCAGATCGCGCAGCGCGCCGTAGGCCAAGACGGGGTAGGCGACGAGCTGGCCGACGCGCAGGAGATCACCGGACGCGGCGCCGAACCACGCCAGGGTCGCATCGGCTGCGCTGCCAAGCAGCAGGGCGCCAAAGCCGGCGGCGAAATACGGCCACGAGACGGGCCGTCGCACGAACAACAGGATCAACACGCCGAGCGAGATGCCGGCGATCAGGAGGCTGGCGACCGCCTGCCAGCCTGGAGGCAGGGCCACGCCGGCGCCGAGCGTCAGCGCGGCCAGGGTTGCGGTCGTCAGCGCGACGAGCAGGGCGACGGATACGACCACCACGTCCGGAAGCCGGCGGCGGCGCGGGAACACCGACACCCAACCCAGGAGCAGGGCGCCCTCGATCGCCGCGCCGGCTTCGAGAACGCGCAGGGTCTCATCCGGCACCCTGCCGATGCCCGTCAGCGTGGTGGCCAGCGCCAGAACGGCATGGGCGAACACCAGCGCGCCGGCCACGGCCATCCAACGCCCACCGACGCGCTCCGAAGCCGCGCGCCGGATGGTCAGCGCCAGCGAGGCGAACAGACCGAGGACCAGGGCCAGCGCGATGTGGAAGGGAGCCCCTGCGAGGGGTGAGGCGAGGAGGGGAAGGACCTTCGCAGGTGGCATGACGCTCGCTGTGAGGGCAGGCGCGAGGATTATAGCATCGGGCCCTCAACGCCAGTCCGGCGCTGCAGCGAACGCTGCGATCAGCGCGCCGGGCACGGGAGTGTGTTCGGCGCGCCGGTAGTCAGGCGGTCGGTTGGACGGAGCCGGGGGCCGAAGGCTGCTGGCCGATCCAACGCATGGCGATCATCCCGTACAGCAGCGTCAGCCACAGCGTGATGCCGCGGTAGGCCAGCGTGATGATCGTGGCTGCCGCCAACGGCACCCGCAGCGTCGTCAGCGCCAGCGTCATGGCGCCCTCGACGAACCCGATCCCGGACGGGGTGGGGGAGACGATCAGGAACAGGTAGCCGATGGCATAGCCGGCCACGAGCGTTCCGACGGAGAAGGCCTGTCCGAATGCCATGAAGACCATGAACAGGATGGAGATCAGAAGCGCCTGCTTGCTGAGTGCCAGGGCGGCCGGAAGCAGAATGGCGCCGCGCGGCGCCTGACGGGCGATGCCCAGCCCTTCGGCGGCCTCCACGCGCAAACACACGAGCGGCGTCCTCCGAGAGGTAGTCACGGCGGCGCAACGGGCGAAGGATGCGATTGACCAGTGCGCGCCATCCAGGCCAGTGCGTGCCCGAGCTGGTCGCCGGAACGCATCCCCAGCCAGAGCAGGAAGGCGAAGACCGAGGCGATCGTCAGAAGAACGGCCGAGGCGGTGATCTCTCCCGCTCCCAGCCGATCGCGCCGGATCAGCACCGTCAGCCCCAGTCCGAGGACGATGATGAAGGCCAGGTAGTCGTACAGGATCGACAGCGCCACGGCCGATGTGACCCGGCCGGTAGGTTTGCCCCGCGCCCGGCAGTCGGTCAGGAAGACGGCGATGCCGCTCACCCCGGCAGCCGGGGCAATGACGTTGACGAAGTTGGCCCCCAGGGCCAGCAGCAGCAGACGCTCGATCGATTCTTCGATCCCCAGCAGCCGGTAGCAGGCACGGAAGCTGGCGGCCACGTTGACCAGCCAGACAAACTGCAGCGCCACGGCCAGCACCATCCACTTCATGTCGCCGCGCTGCAGCGTCAGCGCGACCTGCTCGACCTCGGTGAAACGCGTGAGCAGGAAGTAGACCGCCAGCAGGAAGAGGACTGCAATCAGGAACTTGCGCATCCTAGGCCGACAGGGAGGCGAAGCTCTCCGGGGCGTCGAGCGCCACGGTGACGCGCCGAACGGTCGATGCGGCGGATCAGGCCGCACAGCACGTTGCCGGCCCCGAGCTCGACGAAGGTCGTCACACCCGCGGCGCGCATGGCCTGGATCGACTCGGTCCAGCGTACCCTCGAGGTCAGCTGAGCCTCCAGATCAAGACGGATGGCCTCGGCGGTCTCCAGCCGGGCGGCCTGGACGTTGCCGATGATCGGGAGCCGCGGGTTCGCGAGCCCCGCTGCGGCGAGGGCACGCGTCAGGCGGTCCTGTGCCGGCTGCATCAGCGGCGAGTGGGCGCCGATGCTGACGGCCAGGCGAACGGCCTTCTTGGCGCCGGCGGCCGTGAGCAGCTCGAGGGCGCGGTCGAGCGCCGCGCCGTCACCGGAGATCACCACCTGTCCCGGGCAGTTGTCATTGGCGACCTGGACGATGGCTCCCGCCTCGAGTGCGGCCCGCGCGCAGACCTCGGCCACCGTCTGCACCTCGAGGCCGAGGATGGCGGCCATCCCGCCTGGATGCTGGGCCCCGGCCGCCTGCATGGCGCGGCCGCGTTCAAGCACCAGCCCCAGTGCCTGATCGAACCCGAGCGCCTCGGCGGCCACCAGCGCGCTGAATTCGCCCATCGAGTGCCCGGCAACCAGCGCCGGGCGGAAACCGGGCAAGTGCCGCTCCAGCACCCGCAGCGCGGCGATCGAATGCACCAGGAGCGCCGGTTGGGTGTTGACGGTGTCATTGAGGGTTTCGACCGGGCCCTCCCAGCACAGCGTGCTGAGCGGGAATCCCAGCAGTTCAGTCTGCCCGGGCGAAGACTTCCGCCGCCGCGGGCTCCGCCTGTGCCAGAGCCTTGCCCATTCCGACGAATTGCGAACCCTGGCCGGGAAAGACGAAGGCGGTCGTGCGGGGATCGATCGGCATTGTGAATCAAAGGGGCCGTGCAGATGCACGGCCCCGTCGCGATCAGTCTTTCTTGATCTCGACGACTTCGCGGCCGGCGTAGTGGCCGCAACTGGGGCACATGTGATGCGCCTGGTGCCGCTCTCCGCAGTTGGTGCAGGTGACCAGCTCGCGGGCGTCCAGCGCATCATGGGCCCGACGGCGGTCGCGCCGCCCCTTGGAGTGCTTACGCTTCGGAAGCGGGGGCATCGATTCGACTCCTTCGTTCTGCTCACGGAAGCGCCTGCCTCTGGGGCAGGCGTAACGAGCATTATAGCAGTCCGGCGGAGAGGCGTCAAGGCGACCCGGCACCTGCCGACTTCCGAAGTCCAAGGGACTTCGGAAGTCGGTCCGGGGGGTTATAATCCGCGAATGACCGCGGAAAACCTCTCCCATTTGGACTCCAGCGGGCGGGCCCGCATGGTCGACGTGAGCGGCAAGCCGGAAACCGAGCGCTGGGCGGTGGCGCGCGGCCACGTCGTCCTTGCCCCCGAGACGCTTCGGCTGGCGCGCGCCGGCGACCTGAAGAAGGGCGACCTGCGGGCCGTGGCCGAGTTGGCGGGGGTGATGGCCGCCAAGCGCACCGCCGATCTGATCCCACTCTGCCATCCGCTCCCGCTCACCCAGGTGCAGGTGGAGATCGCCTTCGACGACGATCTGCCGGGTGTCCGCGTAACTGCCACGGCCCGAACGACGGGGCGCACCGGGGTGGAGATGGAGGCGATGACGGCGGTCACCGTCGCCGCCCTGACCGTCTACGACATGGTCAAGGGCATCGACCGCCGGGCGCGCATCACCGACGTGCGCTTGCTCGAGAAGCACGGCGGGCGCAGCGGCGATCTGGTGCTCGAACCCTGATCGATGGCCGTCACCCTGCTGTACTTCTCCACGCTTCGAACTCGCGCCGGATCTGCCCGCGAAACCCTCGACCTGCTCGAGCCGATCAGTGTGGCGCAGCTTCGTCAGCTCCTGGCCGAACGCCATCCGGCGTTGGCCGAGGCCCTGCCGTCGTCCGTCGTGGCCGTCAACCACGACTTCGCCTTCGACGAGTCGCTCATCGCCGACGGCGATGAAGTGGCGCTCTTCCCGCCGGTTTCCGGCGGCGCGGAACCCGGGCCGACCGTCTTCCATCTCACCCAGGACCCGATCGAGTTCAACGAACTGCTCGCCGACCTGACGCTCCCCACGACGGGGGCAGCGTGTGTGTTCACCGGTGTGGTGCGCGGCGAGACGCGTCGCGGGGAGGGGCATTCGACGGCCGCGCTCGAGTATGAGGCCTACCGCCCGATGGCCGAGGCCAAGATGCGCCAGGTGGCCGAGGAGATCCGCGAACGCTGGCCGACGGTCGAGGGGATCGCCATCGTGCAGCGCCTCGGTCGGCTCGATCCGGGCACACCCACCGTGCTGATTGCCTGCACGGCCGCGCACCGTGATACCGGGGTTTTCGAGGCGGCGCGCTACGGCATCGATCGACTGAAGCAGATCGTGCCCGTGTGGAAGAAGGAAATCGGCCCCGACGGCGAGGTCTGGGTCGAGGGCGATTACACGCCGCAGCCGGAGGATCGCCGGCCATGATCCCCGGCCGCCGGCCGGAGCCCTGGCCGTTCCGCTGCACCGGCTGCGGTCGGCCGTACCCGGACGACGCCCTTCCTCACCAATGCCCCGCCTGCGGCGGGGTCTACGACTACGCCATCCCGCTCGTCTACCACCGACCGCCAACGCTCGCGCCGGCCCGACGCGGCCTGGCACGATTTCGGGCGACGTTTCCGCTGTCTGCCTCGGCGCCGATGATCAGTCTGGGCGAGGGCGGCACGCCGCTCCTCCCGGTCCAGGTCGGAAAGCGCGTACTGCACCTCAAGTGCGAGCACTTGAACCCGACCGGATCGTACAAGGATCGAGGCACGGCCGTCCTGCTCTCGGCGCTTCTGGCTGCCGGCGTGACGGAGGCGGTGGAAGACTCGTCCGGCAATGCCGGGGCGTCGTTCGCCGCCTATGCGGCGCGGGCGGGCATACGCGCTCGCGTCTTTGTGCCGGCGTCGGCCTCCGGTCCGAAGCGTGCGCAGATCGAATCCTACGGCGCGGAGTTGATGGCAATCGAAGGCCCGCGGTCGTCAGCGGCGGAGGCCGTGCGTCGCGAGGCAGACGCCGGGGCGGTCTATGCCAGCCACGCGTACCTGCCGCACTGGATGGCGGGGGTCGCCACCATCGCCTACGAACTCGTCGAACAGCTCGGTTGCGTGCCCGGTGCCGTGATCGCCCCGGTGGGGCACGGCGGGCTGCTCGTCAGCGTCCATCGCGGCTTCGTTGCGCTGCAGGACGCCGGAGTCATCTCGGCCCTGCCGCGCATGATCGGGGTGCAGGCGCAGGCGTGCGCGCCGGTCTGGGCCGTCTACACCTCCGGCGGCCCCGGGCTCTCGCTGGTCCAGGAGGGCGAGACACGGGCCGAGGGAATCCGAGTCCGGTTCCCGGTGCGCGGCGATGCCGCTCTGGCGGCGGTTGAGTCCACCGGCGGGACGATCGTGGCCGTTGCGGAAGACGAGCTCCTTCGCGGCTGGGACCTCCTGGCGCGCGCCGGGTTGAACGTCGAACCCACTTCGGCCGTCGTCTGGACCGCCGCCGGCCTGCTGCTCGAAGACCTGCCGGACCCCACCGTCGCCCTGCTGACCGGTTCGGGCTTCAAGACGCCGCCACAACCCGCGGCGCTCTGAAGGGTTAACCTCGGTAGGCCGGCCATCCCTGGTTTGCCGTGCTAGGAGGCGTTGGTGATGCTCCCACGCGTCGTCGTTACCGGTATGGGCACCCTCAACTCCGTCGGCAACACGGTCGACGAGTCGTGGGATGCCGTCACGCACGGACACTCGGGGGTCGGCCCGATCACGCTGGTCGATTCGTCCGATCTGGGCGTACACATCGCCGGCGAGGTGAAGGGGTTCGATCCGGCACGCTACGTCGAGGCACGCGAGGTACGGCGACGTGACCGGTTCGAGATCCTGGCCACCGCCGCGTGCGCGCAGGCCCTGGCCGAGTCGGGCTTCGAGATCACCGAGGCCAACGCCGGGCGTGTGGCGGTCATCGTCTCGTCGGCCATCGGCGGGCTGCGGGCGCTCGAGGACTCGGTCGGAATCCTGCTGCACGACGGCCCGCGGCGCGTCAGCCCCTTCACCATCCCGATGATCATGTCCAACGGTGCCGCCGGGCATCTGGCGATCGACCTGGGGGCGCGCGGGCCGGCCTTCTCGATCGGCTCGGCGTGTGCCTCCGGCAATGACGCCATCGGCCATGCCTGGATGTACCTGCGCAGCGGGATCGCCGACGTGGTGATCGCCGGGGCCAGCGAATCGACGATCACTCGCCTGGGGCTGTCCACCTTCGAGCGCCTCGGGGCACTCTCGCGCCGCAACGATCTACCCTACGTCACCCCGTCGCCGTTCGACAAGGATCGCGATGGGCTGGTGATGAGCGAAGGGGCGGCGATCCTGATCCTGGAGACCGAAGCGCACGCGCGCGCTCGCCGCGCAACGATCCTGGCCGAGATCGCCGGCTACGCCGCCACGGCCGACGCCTACCACATCACCGCACCGGCCGAAGACGGCGGCGGCGGCGCGGCCGCCATCCGACAGGCGCTCGATTCGGCCGGCGTGCGCCCGGACCAGGTCGACTACATCAACGCCCACGGCACCGGCACGCAGCTCAACGATCTGGCCGAGACGCGGGCGATCAAGGCGGCCCTGGGCGACGCCGCCCGCAGCATCCCGGTGTCGTCGACCAAATCGATGACCGGACACATGATGGGCGCCACCGGCGCGCTGGAAGCCGTGCTGTGCGTGCGGGCGCTGCGCGACGGGTTGATCCCGCCGACGATGCAACCTGCACACGCCGGATCCGGAATGCGATCTGGACTACGTTCCGAATGTCGCCCGCGAAGCCCGTCTGCGCGTCATCGTCAGCAACGCCTTCGGATTCGGCGGGCACAACGCCGTGCTGGTGCTCCGGGAGTTCTCGGGTTAGAATCACTCCAACGGCTGGATGCGAACCGAGGGAACGCCGACAACCCAGATCGTGCTGGGTTGTCCGCGCCCCCCAAGTTCCAGGAGAATCGAACGTGGCACCGGAAGAGTTCGCCCGGAGGGCAGGCCTGGCTTTCCGGGACCCAGAGCTGCTTTGGCGCGCCCTGACGCACCGTTCCTACCTGAACGAGCACACCGACGCGCTGGAGGACAACGAGCGGCTCGAGTTCCTGGGGGACGCGGCGCTCGATTTCCTCAGCGCCGCCTGGCTCTATCGGCGATTCCCCGAGATGGATGAAGGCAAACTGACCCGACTGCGTTCGGCGCTGGTGCGGACGGAGCAGCTGGCGATCTTCGCCCGCGAGCTCGGGCTGGGCGAGGCCCTGCGCCTGGGGCGCGGGGAGGAGGCGTCCGGAGGGCGGACGCGGCCGGCGCTGCTGTGCGGGGCGTTCGAAGCCGTGCTCGGCGCGCTGTATCTCGACCAGGGCATTCAGGCTGTGGAGATCTTCCTCGAGCCGCGAATCAAGGCCGCGTCGCAAGCCTTCCTGGATGAAGACTCGCAGATCGACCCGCGCAGCCTGCTCCAGATCTGGGCGCAGGCGGAACGCGGAGAGACGCCGCGCTACCGGACGGTCGGTGCCCGCGGGCCGGACCACGCCCGGGAATTCGTCGTCGAGGTGACCGTCGGGACCGAGGCCATGGGCCGGGGCGAAGGACGGAGCAAGCAGGAGGCGGCTCACCAGGCCGCCGCCGACGCGCTGGCGCGCATCCAGCCTGCCTCCGGGATGGAAAGCTGACCGGCATGGAACAGCCGCCGCGCGAGTCCCCTCGGTTGAAAGCCCTCGACCTGCAGGGCTACAAGACCTTTGCCGGGCGCGCCGAGTTCCAGTTCGGTCGCACCATCACCGCCATCGTCGGCCCCAACGGCTCGGGCAAGTCCAACATCGCCGACGCCATCCGCTGGGTGCTCGGCGAGCAATCCTACGGGCTGCTGCGCGGCAAGAAGACCGAGGACATGATCTTCGCCGGCTCGGAAACGCGGCCGCGAGCCAGCATGGCGTCGGCCACCATCACCTTCGACAACGGCGACGGCTGGCTGCCGATCGAGTTCTCCGAGGTGACCGTCAGCCGGCGCGCCTACCGCGACGCGCAGAACGAGTACTACCTGAACAGCCAGCGCGTCCGGCTGCGCGACGTGTTCGAGCTGCTGTCCGAGACCGGGCTGGGGCAGCGCACCTACACCATCATCGGCCAGGGTCTGGTCGATGCCGTGCTGGCGCTGAAGGCCGAGGAGCGCCGCCGCCTGTTCGAGGAGGCCGCCGGGATCGGGCTGTACCGCAGCCGACGCGAAGAAGCCCTGCGCCGGCTGGAGTCGACCCAGCACAACCTGGAACGCGTCCAGGACATCCTGGCCGAGCTGCTGCCGCGCGTGCGCAGCCTGGAACGCCAGGCGCGGCGCGCGCACGAGTACGAACAGGTTCGTGACGATTTGAAGTCGGCGCTGCGGACGTGGTACGGGTTCCATTGGTTCCGCGTGCAGAAGCAGGTGACCGAGGCGCACGCGGAGGCCGGGCAGCAGGCCCAGCGGCGCGACGACCTGCGTGCCGAGCAGGAAGGGCTGGACCAGCTGCTGCTGCAGTCGCGCGGGCGGATCGAAACCCTGCGAGCCGAACTGCACGCATTCTCCCAGCGCATGTCGGCGCGCTATGCCGAGCGCGAGACGCTCGGGCGGCGCGTGGCCGTAGCACAGGAACGACTGCGCGGCCTGGCCGAACAGGACGGCGTGGCGAAGGCGGAGACCGCCTCCCTGGAAGCCGAGCGCGACGAACTCCTCGTGCGCCTGACGGCGGCACGCGAGGAAACCAGCGGACGACAACAGACCTTGTTCGCCGCCGAAGAAGAATTCCGCCGCCTGCAGGGACCGGCCGATCTGGCGGAGCTCGACCGCGAGGGGCTGCAGGAGCGAATGGCCGCTGCCCGTTCGCGCCTCGAGGCCGCCCTCGAACGCCGCAGCGCCTGGCGTTCGGAACTGGCGCAGGCCGACGCGCGCCTGCAATCGCTGTCCGCGCAGGCGGCCGAAACGCGCCTCGGCCGCGACGCAGCCCTGGCCGGGGCCGACGCCTCGCGCGAAAGCGTCGCACGCGAACAGCGCGCCGCCGAGGCGACGCAGCGCGCGTTGCGGTCGGCACGCGACGCCGAGCGGGCAACGCGCGAGCAGCTGGCCGACCTGGAAGTCGCAGTGGCCGGCGCTGAGCAGGAGCTGCGCGAGGTCGAGTCGATGGCCGCCGCGTTGGACGCCCGTCGATCGGCGCTGACGGACGAGGCGACGCGACAGCACCGGGCGCCCGCCAGGCTCGAGCAGGCGCTGAAGGACGGCGAGCTCTCCGGTGCCATTGGCCGGCTGGGCGCACATGTGCATCCCGATCCGTCGCTGCGGGCCGCGGTCATGGCGGCGCTGGGCGAATCCGTTCTGGGTTTTGTGTTCCGCGATCAGCAGTCGGTGGACGAAGCTCTGATCTGGTTGGCGCAGGCGCCGCACACCGGGCGGGTCGATCTGCTCCCGCAGGACATGATCGGCACACCTGCGGATCGATTATCGGCCGCCGACTGCCTTGGCAACGCCGCGAATCTGGCCCGGCCGGATGAGGCGGTGCGCGCGGCCGTCGATCACCTGCTCGGACAGACGCTGGTCGTCGAAACGCGTGAACAGGCGCGCCGCGTTGGCGGCTGGGCTGCCCGCAGGTTCGCGCGTCGTCACCCGAAACGGGGAAGTCTTCGCAGCTTCCGGCGAGGTGCTCGTCGGGGCCGTGGACGAAGGGCTGCCTTTGGAGGCGCTGGCTCAGGTCGAGGCAGAGCTTCAGACGGCGGAGGCGACGCGCGAGGCGAAGACGGCGAACGCGCAGACCATGCGCGCCGACGTGGAGACTGCTCGCGGCAGGCTGTCGGAGGCCTCCCGCCTGGCGGAAGAGGCCGCCGGGCTGGACCAGACGGCGCGGCTGCGTGTGGAACAGGTGGGATTTGAGCTCCGGGCCAAGGAGACTCAGCTCGAGAACCTGTCGGCGGCCGTCCTGCGATTGACCCAGGAGGTCGAGCGCGCCGACGAGGCACGCGGGCTTTCGGAGGAGCGGGGTCTCGAACTCCAGGCCGAAGAACGCGAGGCGCAGGCCGAGGTCGACGCGCTCGGATTGCGCCTGTCGGGGGGCGAGGGGGCGGCCCTGCTGCTGCAGCTGGAGGCGAATGTCCAGCTGGCGCGCAGCGCGGCGGGGGAGGCCGCCTCGCGCGCGTCCGACGCCGACAGCCGCCTCGCCAACCTGCAGACGGACCTCGAGAATCGGCGTCTGAGGGCCGAGGCGCGCGCCGCCTCGGAATCCACGGCTCGTCGGGATCACACCGAGGCCGAGAGCGGCCTGCGGATCATCGAGGCCTCGCTGGCCGAGACTCAGGCCCAGGCGGATGCGCTCGAGGCGCAGCTGACCCAGGGCGAGGCCGAACGATCCGAGCACGAGGCGGCCGAGGCGCGCAGCCGCGCCGACTTGCAGGAAGCGGAGCGCGCCCATTCGCAGGCGCAGATCGAGCTGGCACGCCGCGAGCAGGAGATGGCCTCGCTGCAGCAGCGCATCGAGGACGACTTCGGGCTGGTGGCCTTCGAGTATGACGAGGCCGTCACCGGGCCCGAGCCACTGCCACTCACCGGCTGGGTCGAGCACCTGCCGCATATCGAGCAGATCGCGCCCGAGCTCGAGGGGCAGGTCGGGCGGCTGCGGCTGCAGTTGCGCCGAATGGGCGCCGTCAACGTCGAGGCGCGCCGCGAGTACGAGGAGGTGCGCCAGCGCGCCGACTTCCTGACGACGCAGCTGGATGACCTGCGCAAGGCCGAGGCGCAGATCCAGGAAGTGATCGCCGAGCTCGATCTGCTGATGGAGCGTGAGTTCCGAAAGACCTTCGACGCCGTGGCGGTTGCCTTCCGACAGGTCTTCACCCGTCTGTTCGGCGGCGGGTCGGCCCGATTGATTCTGACCGACAGCGACGACCTGACCAACACCGGCATCGACATCGAAGCGCGGCTTCCGGGCCGCAGAGAGCACGGGTTGGCGATGCTTTCCGGCGGGGAGCGGAGCCTGACGGCCTGCGCGCTGGTCTTCTCGCTCCTCAAAGTCTCGCCCACGCCGTTCTGCGTGCTCGACGAGGTGGATGCCATGCTCGACGAAGCCAACGTCGGGCGCTTCTGCGAAATGCTGCGCGAACTCAGCCAGCACACCCAGTTCGTCATCATCACCCACAACCGGCAGACCGTGCAGACCGCCGAGGTGGTCTACGGAGTCACCATGGGCTCGGACTCGGCCAGCCGGGTGCTGTCGCTGCGGTTGGACGAGGCCGAGAAGATCATCGTGAAGTGAGGTTGGAGGACGGGAGTCTCTCGCCCCCTCACCTCCGCCCTCTTCCCCCCAAGATCGGGGGACCTCGGCCCTACGGGAGAGGGAGACGCAGCCTCGGCGTTGACAAGCCCCGGGCATGAGGTAGAATACCGCCCGAGCCGAAGTGGCGGAATTGGCAGACGCGCTGGGTTCAGGGCTCAGTGAGCATTGCGCTCGTGAGGGTTCAAATCCCTCCTTCGGCACCAAGGCCCCGTCGGGGCCTTTCTGCTTTCCCTGCTCGGGCACGCTTGCTGCAACCAGCAGCTTTGGGTAAGATGGCAACAGCGATGAGTCAGGGACCCTTCGCCAAGCTCGGCCTCTCCCGGCTGTGGATCGTGCTGGCAGCCGTGGGCGGAATCCTGCTGCTGGGTGATCTCAACCGGCGCATGGCCGACGCCCGCCGGCTGGAACGCGACACGGTCGTCCTGCAGACCGAGACATCGGCGCTGGAGACCCAGCAGGCGGAGCTCCAGGCCGGATTGGCCGGGGCCGGATCAGACGCCCAGGTGGAAGAGTGGGCCCGCAATCAGGCGCGCATGGTGCGGGACGGCGAGATGCTTGTCATCCCGCTGCCGGCGGCGGATGTCGTGACCCCCACGCCGCAAGCCGCGCCGCCGAGGCCCGAACTGCCCGGGAGTCTGCAGGTCTGGTGGGCCTTGCTGTTTGGCGGCTAGCGTCGCGAGTCGTACTGAATTCAACTCCTAGCATCGGCCCGGGGCCCGGCCCTCGGGCCGATCTCACGCTGTGGAGGTGCGCATGGAGACTTCGAGCAACGAACCGGTATGCCTGAACTGCAAGCGGAGCGATACACAAGCGGTCCTGCTTTCCATCCGGTTCCGCGGCAGCACCGCCTGGATCTGCAGTCAGTGCTTCCCGACGCTCATCCACAACCCGGGCAAACTGGCGGCGACGCTGGACGGCGCCGAGACGCTGCTCCCGGCTGCACACGAGGACGACTGAGGCGACCGCCTGAATCGTGCTAGACTGCCTCGCCATGGACGGCCTGCGCCCCGCGCCTGAGGCTGCACGCCCGTGCTACAACTCGGCGGCGCGGGCGACGCCCTTCGTCGAAGAGGGTCAGGCGCTCGTCCGCTACCGCGATCTGATCGTCCAGCTCGTCTCGCGCTCGGTCAAGGCGCGCTACAAGCGCTCGTTCCTGGGCGTCGCCTGGACGATGGTCAATCCGCTGCTGACGATGACCGTCCTGACGCTGGTCTTCTCGCAGCTCTTCCGCGCTCCCGCCCGCGACTACGCTCTGTACGTCCTCTCCGGGCTGGTGATGTGGAACTTCTTCGCCCAGTCGACGATGGCGGCGATGAGCGACCTGCTGTGGGGCGGGGGGCTGATCACCCGCGTCTTCCTGCCCAAGTCGGTCTTCGCCCTGGCCGCCCTCGGCACCGGCCTGGTCAACCTGCTGCTGGCGCTCGTGGCGTATGCCGTGATTTCCCTGGTGCTTGGCGTCCCGCCGACGTGGTCGTGGCTGCTGCTGCCCATCCCCGTCCTGGCCGTCGGCCTGTTTGCACTGGGCGTCGCGCTGGCGCTGTCCGCTGCGGCGGTGTACTTCGCCGACGTCATGCCGACCTACGAGGTGCTGCTGACCGCCTGGCTGTACCTGACGCCCGTCATCTACCCGCTCGGCGCTGCTCCCCGAATCGGTTCAGCTCTGGCTGCGCTGGAACCCGATGCTGTGGTTCGTCCAGTCGTTCCGCTCGGTGCTGTACGACGGGCGGATGCCGGACGCCGTCACGCTGGCCGTCACCTTCGGCATCGGGCTGGCGATGTTGGTGCTCGGCTGGTGGATCTTCACCCGCAAGGCGCGCGAGTACGCCTACCGTGTCTGAGCCGCCGGCCGCCATCCGCCTGTCCGAGGTCTCGGTCTGCTATCGCCTGCCGCGCGAGCGCGTCTCGGGGATCAAGGAGTTCGCCATCCGCTGGGCGCAGGGGCGCATCGAGTACGTCGACCTGTGGGCGCTCTCGGGCGTCAGCCTCGAGGTGCGGCCGGGCGAGATCCTGGGCATCGTCGGCCGCAACGGCGCCGGCAAGTCGACGCTGCTCAAGACCATCGCCCGCGTGCTGCACCCGACCTCCGGGCGCGTCGTCGTGTGCGGCCGCGTGGCGGCGCTGCTCGACCTGGCCGCCGGGTTCCACGCCGAGCTGACCGGGCGCGAGAACGTCTACCTGTACGGCACGCTCCTCGGCCACACGCGTGCCGAGATCGACGCTGTCTTCGACGAGGTCGTCGCCTTCGCCGAGATGGAAGCATTCATCGACGTGCCGCTGCGCTCCTACTCGACCGGGATGGTGGCGCGCCTGGGCTTCGCCGTCGCCACCTGCCGCTTCGCCGAGGTGCTGCTGGTCGACGAGGTGCTGGCCGTCGGCGATGCCCGCTTCCAGGAGAAGTGCCTGGCGCGCATGGACGCCTACCGCGCCCAGGGCGCGGCGATGGCCTTCGTCTCGCATTCGGCCGACACCGTGCGCCAGGTTTGCCACCGCGCCGCATGGCTCGACCACGGCCGGCTGGCGTCCGTCGGCCCGGTCGATCAGGTGCTGGATGCCTACCAGCACGCCTGAGCCCCGCGGCTGAGGCGCGAACTCGAATGGATTCGCCGCTGCGCGTCGTCCTGTATTGCCCCGACCGGCATCTGACCTACGACGGCCGTACGCCGGATGAGATGGGCGTCGGCGGCGGCGTGACCGCCCGCGTGCGCATGGCGCGGGCGCTGGCGCGGCTGGGTCACTACGTCACGCAGGTCGTCAACTGCCCGCGGCGCGAGACGATCGACGGCGTCGACTATCGGCCGCTGGACGATGCCGGGCAGGCTGCAGGCCGACGTCGCCGTGTTCAACACCTCCGGCGGAGCGCTCGACCTCACGCCGGCGCTCGATCTCGATCTCGCCGCCGCGGCTGCGCATCGTCTGGGTGCACGGCACGCAGCCGCCCGGCGGCCTTGACCGGCTTCAATACGACGCGCATCTATTCCGTCTCCAACTTCCTCGGCCCGGATTGTCGTCAGGGAATGGGGCATCCCTCGCATCCAGGCTGTACGTCACCTACAACGGATACGAACCTGCGCACTTCTCCGCCGCCGAGGCGGCCTGCGCCGGAGCGCGATCCGTTCCAGCTGATCTACTTCTCGCATCCGTCGAAAGGGCTGGAGACGGCGATGGCCGTGTTGCGCGAACTTCGGGCCCGCGAGCCGCGCTTCCACCTGGAGGTCGTCGGCGGCGCCCGGCTGTGGGGCGGCGCAGATGCGGCGCCGGTGCAGGCCGACGGCGTGCACGATCACGGCCTGCTCGGCCAGCGTGCCCTCACGCCGCTGCTGCTGCGATCGACGTACGCCATGCAGATGCAGGACCGGGAGGAGCCCTTCGGACTGACGGTCATCGAAGCGATGCGTGCCGGCTGGTGGTCGTCGCCAGTCCAGTGGGCGCTACTGCCGGAGCTGGTCACCGATGGCGTGAACGGCGTGATCGTGCCAGGGCGACCATCGGGAGCCGTCCGTCCGGCGTGCGGCCGCGGATGCGATCCTCAAGCTGCACGCCAAACCCGGATGCGCGCCTCGCCCTCGTGCGCCGCGGCCGTGCCGCCGCGCCCGACACGGACACGCTGGCGCGCGCCTGGGTGCAGGACTGGCAGTCGCGGCTCGGGGAAGCTCGAGCCGGTGCGCGTCGCTTGCTCGCACTGCGGCATGCTGGCGCACCGGCTGGCTGACGGCGATCACTGCACCGTCTGCGGCCTCTTCACCCCGCCGGCATTCGGCGAGGCGGAGCGATGACGCTCAGGGCGCTGATCGCCGGCTACTACGGCGCCGGAAATGCCGGCGACGAGTGGATCCTCGAGGCGCTGATCGGCGCGCTGCGCCGCCGCGATCCGCAGTCGGAGGTCCGCGTCCTGTCGTACGACCCGCCGGCGACTCGCCGCCGGCACGGCGTCGAGGCCGTCGGGTGGGGCGACCTCGATGCGCTCGCCGGTGCGGTGCGCTGGTCGTCATTGGTCATTGCCGGCGGCGGCGGACTGTGGCAGGACTACTGGGGCTTCGATCCGCTGGACATCCTCAGCGGCCGCCCAGGCGGCATCGCCGGATACGGCACGCCGATCATCCTGGCGCACCTGCTCGGCCGCCCGAGCGCGCTGCTCGGCGCAGGCGTTGGCCCGCTGCGGGAGCCTGCCAGCCGGGCCGCCGTGCGGGACCTGGCGGCGATGGCCGGGCTCGTTTCGGTCCGCGACGCCGCTTCTCGTGATGAGCTGATCGCCTGCGGCGTCCCCGAAGACCGCATCCATCTCGGCGCCGACCTGGCCTTCCTTTCAGAGACCGATCGCTCATCGGCGCAAGGAGTTGCAGCCCTCGGCGCGCCGAGGCCGGTTCTTGCCGTCGCCCTGCGGCCGTGGACATTCGCCGGCGACCCGGCGCGTTGGGAAGCCGCCATCTGCCGCCGCGCTCGGACAATGGTGCACGGCGAGCGGCGGGCACGTCGTCTTCGTCCCGTTGCACGACAGCTCGCAGCCGTTGGAAGACGACCGGCTCGTCGCCGAGCGCGTCGCCGCGCAGGTCGGGCTGCCCGATCGCGTCCGCCAGGTCCCGGTTGGGACATCGCCCTCCGAACGATTGGCGATCCTGAGTTCGGCCGACGTCGTGCTCGGCATGCGCTATCACGCCCTGCTGGCGGCGCTGGCGGCCGGCGTGCCGTGCATCGGGCTGGCCTACGACCCGAAGGTCCGTCACCTGATGGACGAGGCCGGCAGCGGCGATGCGGTGCTGAAGTTGGAGGAGCTGGACGCCGGAAGCCTGGCGGCGCTGCTGACCGAGGCGATGGAACGGCCGTCCGACCGGGAGCGTATCGAGGCGCTGCGGGTGCGTGCGCAGGCCGGGCTCGACCGCGCACTCGAGCTGACGAATGTGCCCGTGCAGGCGAGTCCGCCGCCGCTGCTCGGCGAATTCGTCCTCGGCCAATCGGCGCACCTGGCCGCACTCGAGGCTGCGCTCCGCCGGCGGTTCGACCTGCCGGCGTCTTATGGCTCGCGTGCCGAAGCCGGCCTGGCGGCCGTCGACACCGCCGCCGGGCGATTGAGCTCGGCCGCACGCGAGCTGGAGCAGGTGCGAGGGGAGTTGGATCAAGCGCGCGGCGCGTTGGAGCAGGCGAGCATCGATGCGATCGGGGACCGGGAGAAGCTCAACGATGCACTGTCCGGAAAGGATGCAGCAGAAAACCGCCTGCGGACACCCGACGTGACCTGGCTGCTCTGAGGCTGAAGCCTTGATGCCGAGCACTGCCCGTGCCGCGGATGTCTCAGCCCAGCATGCTGCGCTGCGGGCGACCGCCGGTGTTCGACTGCTCGATCGTTACTGGCGTGTGATGCGCCGGTTGGCGCCTGAGGGAAGCCTCGCCCGCAAGTTTCTCCTCCGGGCCAGAGGCGCGCTCGGCGACGTGCTCACATCGACGCGTTGGGCGGTCTCAGGAAAGGGGAGGCTCGGACGACTCGCCTCCGGCGCCCGGTGGCCCGCCGGTCAACTCCACCATGCACCTGGCGATGAGGGCTGGCTCAGGGCGCTCGAGAGGTTCTTGGACGAGACGCCCGGCCAACCGGCCCAAGGGACAATCGTGTTCATCGCGCCGACCCGCTACGAAGCCAGCGAAGGGCAGCGCTCGTACCACTTGGCACTGGAATTCGCCCGACGTGGGTGGAAGGTCGTCTTCGGATACTGGCGCTGGCACATCGGCGATGAACGCCCGCGGCCTGCACACGCGCCCGGCATCTTCGAGCTGCCGCTGGATGTGCTCCTGGTCGACCCCGAGCGCGCCTTGAGGCCGGTGGCCTCGGCGCTGGCCTGCTCTTCCTCGAATTCCCCGTCCCGGCGTCCTTCCGATTCCTGGCCACGGCCAACGCTCGGGGATACATGACGATCTACGATGCGGTGGATGACTGGCGCGCCTTCCATGCTGCGGGGCAGGCACCATGGTACGAGCCTCCCTTCGAGCGCGGCCTGGGTGCATCGTGCGATGTCGTGCTGGCCGTCTCGCGCATGCTGGCCGATGTGGTCGGCGAGCGCTGCAGTCGAACGGTACACCTGGCCCCGAACGCATGGTCGCCCGACCTGCTGCACGATGCCGCCCCGGTGGCCAACGATCGGGGATCGATCACACTCGGCTACTTCGGGCACCTGACCGAGGCGTGGTTCGATTGGGACCTATTGATCGAGTGCGCGCGCCGACGGCCCGAATGGCGTATCCAGCTCATCGGCTACGGCGGCGGATGGAGGACAACGCACCTCCCGCCGAACGTGAGCTATATCGGCAAACTCCCGCGGGCGGCACTGGCGGCGTACGCCGTATCGTGGGACGTGGGCATCATCCCCTTCCGCGCTGGGGAGGTGGCTGCAGCGGCCGATCCGATCAAGACCTACGAGTACCTGGCCCTCGACTTGCCGGTGGTCGGCGCCGGCATTCGCGCCCCGTTCGGTGCGGAGCCCCTGGTGCAAGTTGTCGGCGATGTGGACGGTTTCTTGCGCGCCGTCGAGTCGGCGGTGGCGGCGCGAAGGGAGCACGCCTCCGGCCGGCGTGCGTTTGCGGCAGCCAACACGTGGGAGCGCCGCGTCGACCAGATCACGCGCCTGTTGGAATCGGGCGAGCCGCGCGCCGCCTTCAAACGCCGCCTGTTCGAGGCGGCGGCGTGAACGTCACCTTTGTCTACCGTTATCTGACCCTCGGCGGCGTCGAAGTCGTCCTGCGCTCGAGACTGCATGCGTTGCCGGCATACGGCATCCAGCCGACTCTATGGTTCTTATCGGACGGACCAGGCCGCGGCCTGTTCACCGAGACCGGGAACAGTGTACGCGTCGGCGGCTTGTCGGACCTCGGCGAACATTTGCGCTCCGGTCATGTCGACGTCCTCTCCGTGATCGACACCCCGGAGGCCCTGGAGCCCGTCGTCGGCCTACTTCATCGACCGAAGGTTGTCCTTGAGGTCCACACGCCCTACCCGGAGAACCGGGCCTACTTGCGCTCCCCGTTGATCGGCCTGGCCGATGTCGTCATTGTTCCGTCTGAGCACCAGAAGCAGATCGTCTTGCGGGAGATGCATCGGCCGCCGGATGTCGTCGTCGTGCCCAATCCGATCGGCGAGGCGTTCGAGGCGCCACTTGACGACCTCACCCCGAATGCGGGACCGCCCGCCGTGGCCTGGGTTGGCCGGCTCGATTGGCTCAAGAATTGGCGAAGCTTCCTTCAGATCGCCGTGCGCGTCGGGCGGCGGATGCCTGAGGTCGAGTTCTGGATCGCCGGGGGTGGCGCCCCGGATGAGGAAGCCGCATTCGAGCGCCGCTGCCTCAGGAGCGGGGTGGTTGCACGCCTCCGGTGGCTCAGGGGCCAGCCTCATGCGACGATGCCGCGTCTCTACGATGAGATACGAGCCCGCGGCGGCGTGGTGATGTCGACCAGCCGTGGCGAGTCGTTCGGCATGGCCGTGGCCGAAGCCATGGCGAGAGGCTGCGCCGTCGTCGCCCCTCGGGTCGGACCATTCACCGAATTCATCACCGACGGGATCGAAGGCCGCCTTTACCGGCCCGGGAAAGAGGCCGAAGCCGCCGATACCGTCGTGGAATTGTTGTCCGACATCGCGATGCGGGACAGGATGGGCGCCAAAGCTAGGGAGACGATCTTGCGCTCGCACGCAACGGCGGCGGCGATCCACTCCCTCGCACGTTCCCTTACGCAGGTGGCCGGGCAGTTCAGTGACCATGGGACTGCGAGTCTTCCTTCCGGGACCCGGGGGCCAGGCACCGTCATTCGTGACCCCGGGGCTCCACCTGCCGCATCCGCCTCCACCGGTCTCCCTGCTCCCGGACAGTCGCCACCAAATCAAGCACCTGGCTATGCGACCGACCGGGCGTCGCTGTTCTCGAGCTACTACGCCAGCGGCTTCTGGCCGGGCCCCGGGTCGAGCGCCGAATACACCGCGCGGCTCCGGAGCGAACTCCCGGCGTTGTTCCGACGACTGGGAATCAACTCGCTCCTCGATGCGCCGTGCGGGGACTTCGGTTGGTTTCGATTGATGGCGCGTGACCCCAACCTGACCTACATCGGCGGGGATATCGTCCCCAGCCTGGTTTCGGCCAATCAGCGGGAGTTCGGGGACGCACGTCACGCGGTTCGAGGTGCTCGACATCACCACCGACAAGCTGCCTCAGGCGGATCTCTGGCTCTGCCGCGATTGCCTGTTCCATTTCTCGTATGCGGACATCTTCTCGACTCTCCGGAACTTTTTGCAGAGTGAGATCCACTACATGCTGACCACGACCCATCCTCTGTCTACACAGAACACCGACATCCCCACCGGCTCCTTTCGGATCCTCAACCTGGAGCTCCCGCCCTTCGGCTTCCCCGAGCCTGCTGTGCGGATTGACGATTGGATCGAGGGACATCCGGTCAGGCAATTGGCCTTGTGGGAGCGGCAGTCCATCGCACGCGTGCTCGGCTTCGGCCTGGCAAGAACCCTGAAGCTTCCGTACAATTCGTGAGCCGCCTGGCACCCGAACGGGTGCCATTCCGCCTCCCCCCAACGGCCTAGCCGGGAGAGCGGGGCGGGGCGGTTAAAATGAGGGCTAGACCGGCGAGGCACGCCTCGTGCAACTACAGCTCGGTCCCGTGGGGCGCTGAATGGGCAATCGCACTTCCTGGACACGCATCTTCGGCCTGGTCGTCGGTCTGGCGACCGTCCTGGCGGCGGCCGCCAGCCAGGGCGGCCGGGCCACGGCTGCCTCGATCCCGGCTGCCGAGCGGCTGGCGGTGCGTCATGCCACCGCCGCCACGGTCGAGGGGCTGCAGGCGCGCCTGCAGCAGGGCGGCACGCAGCGGGTCATCGTCCAGCTCGACCTGAGCACCGTCCCCGAGGCCAAGCTGCCTCGCTCGCAGGTGTCCGCCCAGCGCGAGCGCATCGCCCGTGCTCAGGACCGGCTCCTGGCGCGGCCCGGCCTGGCGGCTGCCAGAGCCCTCCGGCGGCTGACGACACTGCCCGTCGTCGTCATGGAGGTCGATGCCGCATCGCTCGCGGCGCTCGCCGCCAACCCCGAGGTCCTTTCGATCGAAGAGGACCTCGCCGTTCCCCCATCGCTGGTGCAAAGCAACCCGCTGATCGGCGCCGATGTCGCCTGGGCAGCGGGATACGCCGGCGCCGGCCAGGCCGTCGCCATCCTCGACACCGGCGTCGACAAGACCCACCCGTTCCTGACCGGTAAGGTCATCGCCGAGGCGTGCTTCTCGACCACCAACGCCTTTGGATCGGCGACGATGTGCCCCAATGGTCTCGAGACCCAGATCGGGTCCGGGTCGGGCGTGAACTGTAATCTGGCGGTCGACGGGTGCCAGCACGGGACACATGTCGCCGGCATCGCCGCCGGCCGGAATGCGACCTTCTCCGGTGTCGCCCGGGACGGCTCGGTCATCGCCATCCAGGTCTTCTCGCGTTTCGACAGCGACTCTGATTGCGGGGGGCTCGGCACGGCGCCTTGCGCCCTGTCGTGGAACAGCGACCAGATGGCGGCGCTCGACTGGCTCTACCAGCAGCGCAGCACGTACACGATCGCCTCCGCCAACCTCAGCCTGGGCGGCGGCTACTACGCCAGCTACTGTGACGCAACCTACGCCAGCTACAAGCTGATCGTCGACAACTTGATCTCGGCCGGCATCGCCACCGTCATCGCCGCCGGCAACAACGGTTTCACCGACGGCGTCAGCGGGCCGGGGTGCATCTCGTCGGCGATCACCGTCGGCGCCACGTCGAAGACCGACGCGGTGGCGGGGTTCTCGAATGTCGATGACACCCTCGACTTCTGGGCGCCGGGCGTCTCGATCCAGTCGTCGGTGCCAGGGACGACGTACGAGTACTGGGGCGGAACGTCGATGGCCGCCCCGCACGTCGCTGGCGCCTGGGCGGTGCTCAAGAGCCACTCCCCCGGCGCCACCGTCGCCCAGCTCCGCAGCGCGTTGGTCCTGGGCGGGGTCCCGATCACCGCCTACGGCGTGACCGTGCCGCGCATCCAGATCGACGCCGCGTTAACCGCCCTGGGGCCGACGCCGACTTCGACCGGCACGGCGACGACCACGTCCACCGCCACGCAGACGTCGACGCCGACCCCCTCGCCGACGGCGACGCAGACCCTGACACCGACGACGACGTCCACCCTCACGCCGACCCTCACGCCGACGCCGACTGCGACAGTGACGCTCACGCCGACCGTCACGCTGACCCCGACGGCGACGCCGATCTTCGACGATGTCCCGTTCACCCACTGGGCCAACGAGTACATCGAGGCGCTGTACACGGGCGGGTATGTCGTCGGGTGTTACACGACGCCGCGCCAGTATTGCCCGGACCGCGTCCTTAACCGCGCCGAGTCAGCCGTCTTTATCCTCCGCGGCGCCCACGGCGCCATCGCCGTGCCGCCATACACCCCACCGGTGACGCCGTCGTTCGCTGACGTCGACCCGGCCTACTGGGGTTACGGCTGGATCGAGAGCCTGTGGACGGACGGCTACACTGCCGGCTGCGGGACCGATCCGCTGATCTACTGCCCGCTGCGCGACCATACCCGCGCCGAGGGCAGCGTGTTCTTTCTGCGGGTCATGAACGGCGTGGGATACACGCCGCCGACACCGGACTACATCTTCAGCGACGTAGCGCCCACGGCCTGGTATGCGGCCTGGGTCGAAGACGCCTACGAAAAGGGGCTGCTGCCGATGTGCCATTCGTCGACCAACGCCTTCTGCCCGGACGATACGCTCGACCGTGCCTGGGCGGCGTACATGATGACGCAGGCCAAGGGCATGCCGCTGCCGACGGTGACGGCCGTGCCCTGAAGCCCAATGAGAAACCCGGCGCCGCGCCTGCGGGGGCGTGGACGGCGTCCGGACCGTAGCTGGTATGCCGGAAGGAGAGGCCAAGGTGACTTTCGAACGCGGAGCCGCATTCGACAACTCGACCCAACCTAATCCCACGGTGAGAGCCCCAAAGCCGGGATCGCCCGATCGCATATTCGTGCTGGTGCTGATCGTCGGGATCCTGATCGGCATGGTCCTCGCAGGCATCCTGGGCATCGGGCTGTACGCCTTCGGCTGGGTCAATCTCGGCGGATGCGTGACGGTGCCGGGCACTCCGGCATACTGTCCACCCACGGCGATCTACTTCCTGCCCGAGTGCCCGACGAACGAAGCCGGCTGCTTCATCACCGTGACGCCAACGCAGACACCTGAGGGGACCGTGGCGCCGGCCGCAACGCCGGACTTCGCTGCGACTGCGACCCAGGCATGCTCGGAGTGGAATGCGCGCTTCCCGGGGACTCCCTGCCCATGAGGCCCGGGCCATGGACAATGCCATGACCGCCCCCCGCGATCCAAGGGCGGATCCGGTGCAGACGCACTCTCCGCTGGCCGTCGTCATCCTGGCCAAGGATGAAGCGCAGGTCCTGACGGAGACGCTGCGCCGCGTCATGCTCCAGTTGGGTGGGGGGGATGAAGTCCACGTCGTAGCCGACGGATGCCGCGACAGCACGGCCGAAACTGCACGGCGAGCCGGGGCCCGGGTGTATGAGCGACCAGCCCGCGGTCGGCAGGGGAAGGGCGCGGCACTGGCGTGGTGGCTGAGGCGGACGCACGGCGCGGCGCCGGCGGATCAGATCATCATTGTGCTCGATGCCGACAGCCTGGCGCTCCCCGGCTGCTTGGACGCCTTGCGCAGAGCGGTGGAGCAGGGGGTAGCGGCCGCCCAGGCCCAGATTGTGCCGGTCGTGACATCGACCTCCCCGACCGCACTGCTGGCCGCCCTGTCGGAGATCGCCGATCAGAACGTGGGTGACGCCATCCGGGTGCGCCTGACATGGCCTGTGCGCCTTCGTGGCACGGGCATGGCCTTCCGGCGTTCCGTCCTCGAACAGCTGGCGCCCCTGCTGTCGACCGCGATCGAGGACGCAGAATTGACGCTCCTCATGGCGGCTGGCGGCCTGTGTGCGACATGGGTCCCCGGGGCAAAGGTCGAAGACCCCAAACCCGGCAGTGCCCGCTTCGCGGCGAAGCAACGCGCCCGCTGGCTGAAGGGTCAGCTGCAGCTCGTGACGGCTCAGTCGGAAGCCTTGCGCGGGACGCTTGCGCAAGGGATCCCGGGCTGGTCGCTGGTCGCCTCCATCCTGCTCCGGCCAAAGGTATTCACACTGCCTGTGTTCGCCCTGGCATCCGTCCTCTTCTGGAGCGCCTCGGCGGAATCCCCGTGGTTCCTGCCACCGGCGCTGTTCTTAGGGGCGTGGGCGATGGTCGGTGTCGCCAGCCTGGTGCTGGCGCTGGCGTGGTCGCCGGCACCGTACCGCATGCTGAGGGCGCTGCTGATGTGGCCGCTGTATGTCCTGCTCTGGCTCAGGAGTGCTGCCCTCGCTCTGCGAACGGACGAGGCCTGGCCGCGGGCGCGGCCTCTGGATGCACCCACGCGGCCGGCGGGCGAGCCCGGCCATGCCGGCTGAACCTGCACTCGCAGAAGATCGGCCTCGACCTTATCGCCGCCGCCGCAGGCGTCTTCCTGATCCTGCTCAGCACCTACCTGCTGACCTTCCAGGGCACGTTTCGTGTGGATGACGAGCACCTGCTCGCCGCTCGATCGCAGAGTCTTGCGCAATGGGGGCGCCTCGAGCAGCCGCAAGCGTTCGGGAATCGAGCGCGAGCGCGAGCTTCAGGCGATGGGCGCCGCGGCGACGCAGATCGAGCCGGCACAAGCCGTGGCGGGCGCAGGGCTGTACCGCGTGGCGATGGCCTTGGGCTGGGGCGGCGCGCAGACGCTGTTCTTTCAGAATGCTATCCTCACGGCCGGCACGGGCACTCTGCTCGTGCTGTGCGTCGGAGCGATGCGTTTCTCCTCCGGAGTGGGGTTAGCTGTTGGGCTGCTCTTTGGACTGGGCACGTTTGCCTGGCCCTATGCCACGACCTACTTTCGCGACCCCCTGGTGATGTTCGGGTCAGCACTGGCGTTCCTCGGTTGGGTACGGATCACACGGCCCGGAGGGCTGGCGGGCCCCGGAGGATGGCTGGTGCTCGCCGCCGGGGTGATGATCGCCGTGATGGCGAAGAACGCCGGCCTGGTGCTCCTTCCCGCGGTTGGACTGATGGTGCCCACGGTGGTCAAGCGCGCCGCACGCCCGGTGAACAGGCGCTGGGTGATCTGGGCGGCGGGCCTTCTCCTGTTGGCGATCCTTCTGCTGCTCATCCCGAAGCCCGAGCCGCTGGCGCGTTACACGCTGGGTTACTACACGAGCCTGGCGCGTCACTTTTTCGGCAGCCTGGACGTAGCGACACTGGTCTCCGGAACTCTAGGTCCGTTCTTGAGCCCGGCGAGAAGCCTGTTCTTGTTCTGCCCGCCGCTATTCCTGGTGGTGGCGGTCCCGCGTCGCTGGTGGCGGGAAGAACCGGCGGTTGCCGGCGCCGTCCTGCTTACGGCGACGGGCATGGCGCTCGCACAGGTGCTGTTCTACCGCCAGCAGTGGGCCGGAGCGGTCGGGTGGGGACCGCGGCCGATGCTGCCGGTCCTGCCCGGTCTGATGCTGCTCACCGCTCCGGCCGTCGAGCGGCTGTGGGTAGAAGCACGCGGGCGCTGGGCGATATTCATGGTAGCGGCGGCCTCGGGTGTCGTACAGCTCTCGGCCGTCCTTGTCCCGTGGCAGGCGGCGTTCGAGTCGATCCGCACTCTGGGGCTGGAGCCCTACACCTACACCGGTGCGTGGGACATCCGCCGCTTGCTTCCGCTGCACCAGCTGCCCGCGCTCCTGAGGCTGGACGTGTGGGAGACGGTGTGGACGCGCCTGGCGCGAGCAAGCTCGCAGACCTGGATCGTCCCGGTCGTGTTGTGTGCGTTCGGCGTGATATGCGGAGGCGTGCTCCTCCGTCTACGGCGCGATCGGGCATGGATGACAATCCTGCTCGCACCGCTCCTATCCCTGGCCCTGTTGTGGGGCACAGGCAACTCCCTGGGGGACGATCCAGCCTGGTTCGCCGACCTGGCGGAACTGGGTGATGCCATTCAGTTGGTCGAGGCGGAAGCGCGAGTGGGAGATGCCGTCGTCATCGATGCCTACGCCACGCCGATCTGGTTCCGGATGATGAACGAGTGGTCGCATCCCCGTCCGATGGATTCGCTGCCGTTCGAGATCCCAGGAATGGATGGACGGACATCGCCGCACCCGGATGTCCGTCCGATTGCTGGAGAGACCTGCTCTCCGGCGACGGACGGATCTGGCTGCTGGCCTCCGAGCGCCGCGCCTGACTACCTCGATGACGACGAGCGCACCTGGCTTGCCCAGCACAGCCGGCTGGTGAGCGAGCGTTCATTCGAAGGCTCGACCCGCGCCGACGTGCTTGTCTTCGAATCGGGCCGACCGTAACGCGTCCAACTCCCGTACGTCCCGTCTTGCACTTCCACCAGTTGCCTTGCTCACCGACCGGTCAGGTCGGCTCCGCCGTAGCGTCATTGAGCCATCGCGGCAGGTAGCCGCAGGTCATGACCTGCGCCATGTTCCGCACATTGCGCGCCGGATGCGGTGGACGCGGAGGGCGGTGAGGGACGCAGCCTAAAGGCTGCGGCTACAGGCGTCTATGGCGCCCGAACGCTCCGACGATGTCTGCATCAACAACGTGGTCAGGTCGGACAAGCCGTGGCATCGAGGGGACGTCTCGGCAGGTAGCCGCAGGTCATGACCTACGTTCGTTCCTCTCGATTGCGCGCCGCATGCGGTGTAGGCAGAGGGCGAAGAGGGACGCAGCCTAAAGGCTGCGGCTACAGGCGTTTGAGGCGAACTCGAATCACCGGTCGGTCCCGTGCCGCCGACGCGGTCAGGTGGGTGCGCTGTACCGTTAAGGGGTGATCCCGGCAGGTAGCCGCGTGTCATGACCTGCGTTCGTTCATGTCGTTTACGCGCCGCATGCGGTGCACGCGGAGGGCGGTGAGGGACGCATCCTAAAGGCTGCGGCTAGAGGCGCCTGCGGCGCACTTGCTCGCCCTGACGAATTCAGCGTCAATTGCGTCGTCAGGTCGGACAGCTGTAGTGTCCGACGACCACCGTGACGGGTAGCCGCAGGTCATGACCTGCGCCAGGCTGCGTCGTGGTACCGTGCCGCATGCGGTGCACGCGGAGGCGCGACGAGTTACGCAGCCCAGAGGCCGCGGCTACCGGCGCCTGAGGCGCACCCTTCATTATCGTCGGCTTTGGCGTCCCCGGCCCGGTAAACGCGCGCCTAAGGGCCCTTGGCCCGCACCATCATGTAAGCGGCCCAGGAGCGGTCAAGCGGGCCCTCGGGGCAGAACTGGAGCGGGGTAGTGCTGCATGCCGGGAGGAGGCCTTCGGCGTAGGCGGCCTCGACCCACCCGGCGTACCATGCGGCGGGATCGACGTCCGTGAACACGCCGCTGGGCGTTGGAGGTTCGTACGCCACGCCGTGCTTGATGCGCAGGAAGAAGACCGAGCCTTCGGCGCGCGTATGGTCGCGCAGCGGACAGTAGACAAGTGGATTGGTGCCGCAGCCGGAGGTGTAGCCCTCGGCGAACAAGCTCTCGATCCAGCCGAAACCCCAGAACGCGGGGTCGACGTCGGCGAAAGATGGTGTCGGCGGCGGGGTGGTAGGCGGGGAGGAGATGGCGCCGTGGGCGCCGCGCAGGATGAACACCGCGGATTCGGCGCGACTGAGGATCCGATCGGGACAGTACAGGCGCGGCGAGGTGCTGCAGCCGGCGACATATCCGCCGTCATACAACGTCTCGATGTCTGCCCGTGCCCAATGGGAGTAGGCCACGTCGGCAAAGGCGAGCGAGACGAAGCGGAAGAGACGCCCTCCGCTGAGATCGGTGAGATAGACCTCCCCGGCCTGGTCTTCACCGAACGACGAGATGTTGTAGGGCGTGTCGAGCAGCAGGGCCGACTGCCACGCGCCGCCCGGTCTGGCGCTGCAGGCCCCACACCCGGCCCGTGCAGTAGTCGGAGTAGATGTACACACCGTCCAACTCAGGGAACTCCGCCCCGCGGTAGACGTAGCCGCCGGTGATCGAGCAGCCTCCGGTCGACCCATGATCGTACTCGGCGACCGGCAGCGTCAGCCCGGTTTGGCTGCAGCCGGATGAAGGGTTGTAGCATATAGACCCCTCCATGATCCGCCAGCCGTAGTTCTCGCCGCCGGTGCTCGCCGCCGGCTGGAAGTCGACCTCCTCGCGCGAGCCTTGACCGACGTCGGCGATGTAGACGTCGCCAGTCTGCCGGTCGAAAGAGATCCGCCACGGGTTGCGCAGCCCGTAGGCCCAGATCTCCTTGCGCACGGCGGGGTTGCTCGAGGAGTAGAAGGGATTATCCGCCGGCACGGCGTACGGCGAGCCTGCGTCGACGTCAACGCGCAGGATCTTGCCGAGCAGTGTCGTCAGCGACTGCGCGTTGTTCGCCGTATCGCCGGCCCCGCCGCCATCGCCGCTGGAGACGTAGAGCATGCCATCGGGCCCAAAAGCCAGCATGCCTCCGTTGTGGTTGGCTGCCGGCTGAGTGAACGTCAGCACGACCAATTCGCTCGCCGCATCGGCGAGATTCGGATCGGCCGAGACCGTGTAGCGCGCGACGACCGTGTTGCCCGACAAGTTGGTGTAGTTGACGTAGAACCGGCCGTTGCTGGCGTAGGACGGGTGGAACGCCAGGCCGAGCAGCCCTTGCTCGCCGCCGGTCGATCCGACCTTCGTGCGTATGTCGAGGAAGGTCGCGGTCAGCAGCGATCCGCCGGCCAGGATGCGGATCCGCCCGGCCTTCTCCACGACGAAGATGCGTCCACTGTCATCACCGGCGTGCGTGGCGAAAAGCGGCTGCTGCAGCCCGGCGGCAACCTGCTGCAGTGCGACATAGGGGGCGAGGGCCGCCACGTCGGCAGCCGGCTGCGGCAGCGGCAGGAGCCGGAAGATGCACCGGCGATGGTCACGGCCAGGAGGAGCAGGGAGCGATGCAGGCGACGCCAGCGGCGCATTCCGGGTCCTTCAGGGCGGGCACGGGTCGAGCAGGCTGGTTCGAAGGCTCCGCGCCGGCTACTACCCTAAGTTTACCTAAATAGTGGCAGTTGTGGCAGTCGGCGGGGAGGACTGATGGTACCGGCAGGTTCTTGGCCCGGACCATCATGTAGGCGGCCCAGGAGCGGTCGAGCAGGTCCTCGGGGCAGAACTGGAGCGGGGTGGTGCTGCAGGCCGGGAGCAGCCCTTCGGCGTAGGCGGCCTCGACCCAGCCGGCATACCAGGCGCCTGGATCGACATCGGTGAACACACCGCTGGGTGTCGGAGGTGCGTAAGTCCACGCCGTGCATGATGTGCAGGAAGAAGACCGAGCCTTCGGCGCGGCGTGTGGTCGCGGCAGCGGACAGTAGACAAGCGGATTGGTGCCGCAGCCGGAGGTGTAGCCCTCGGCGAACAGGCTCTCGATCCAGCCGAAACCCCAGAACGCGGGGTCGACGTCGGCGAAAGATGGTGTCGGCGGCGGGGTGGTAGGCGGGGAGGTGATGGCGCCGTGGGCGCCGCGCAGGATGAAGACGGCCGACTTCGGCTCGGGTGAGGACACGGTCGGGACAGTACAGGCGCGGCGAGGTGCTGCAGCCGGCGACGTAGCCGGCGTCGTACAACGCCTCGACGTAATCCTTGGCCCAGTGTCCGTAGGGGACGTCCTCGAACACCGGCGTTGGCGTTGGCGTCTGGGTGATTGTCGCCGTTGGCGTGACGGTAGCGGTGAGGCGGTCGGCGTGTGCGTCGGAGTCTGCGTGGCCGTCGGCGTGCGCGTCGGTGTGGCCGTGGCCGTCGCGGTCGCGGTCGGAGTGACGGTCGGCGTCGGGCCGCCGGAAGGGAACGGGACGTCGTACGACCATTCCGGGCCCGACGGCAAGCCGCCGATGCGCAGCAGGCCATTGCTTGGGCCGGCGGCAGCGCCCGAGGTGTCGTACGCCGCCGCGCCGGCGTTCTCGTTGAAGCGCAGCATGGCGATCGTGTTGGCGTCGACGGTGAAATCCGCCGTCGGGCGGGCGAACGCCGTCAGATAGCGCAGGCTGTTGGAGATGCGCAGCTCATCGATCCAGCCGCGGAATGGCGGGTGGAGCACCGGATCGAGATCATGCTTCTCGGCGCCGATCACCAGGTAGGGATCACTGGCGGTGCACGGCTGGTTGCCGGATGGACCGCACAGGCTGAGCGGGACACCGTCGTCCGGGTACGAGATGTCACCCTGCGGCCCGAGCGCGTGCGCCTCCAGCTGACCATCGATGAAGACCCACAACTCGCCGTCGGTCAATCCGGACGTCGGACCGTCCCAGCGATTGCGGACCACGGCGATGTGATGCCACTGACCATCATCGATGCGGGTCGTCGTGCACAGCGTCAGATCGCCCGTCCCCTGTCCGCTGACGCCGACGACGATCCTTCCATCGGCGATCGACACGCCGTACTTGCGGTCCTGATTGAACCGGTCTCGGTCGAGCAGGATGTTGCCGTAGATCCAGTTCGTGTTGGCGCCGCACGTCACCGCCGGTGCGGGATTGTCGCCCGGGAGCGCCTTCATCCACCACTCGAGGGTGAAGTCCGTCACGCCCACATCTGCCGGCGGGCCGGAGAAGGCGTTCAGCGGGTCGTCCACCGGGATCTTGACCCGGTCGATGTCGCCCGTCCCATTCCCGTAGAAACGCAGCGAGGTGTTGTACGTCGGATAGAACAAGTGGTAGTCGTTGAGCACGGTCGTCGGCGGGTACTTGAAGGCCGCCGCGCGCTCGAAGCTGCCGCTGTCGTACGCCGTCGGGCCGACATGCACCGTCCAGCCCGAGAGCTTAACGCCCTCCAGGCTGGCGTAGGCGCCGTTGAACTTCAGGCTCCAGTGAACGTGCGGGCCGGTGGCGAACCCGCCGGCGCACACTTCGCAGGCGATCGATCCGAGGCGGGCGTTGCGTATCTGCGGCCCGGCGCTGCCCAGGTTCTGCAGGTGATAGTAGGACGTCGTCCAGCCCGACCCGTGGTCGATCTCCATCCAGCACGAACCGCGACGGATAGACGAACCGCCGGCACTGGCGACGGCGTACAGTCCGGGCGGCGCAGCGCACGTGCCGCCGCCGTCGTAGAAGTCGAGCGAAGAGAACGGCGGCGGGGCGCTGCCTCCGTTCCATGAGTGCGCTCCCCAAAACCCCCACGTATCCGCCAGAGGGAAGGGAAACTGCAGCAGCGTGTCGGCCGGGACATCGGCCGGGTTGATCGGGTTGTCTTGCGCCAGCAGATCGGTGGTGGGGAAGAATGCTTCGAATGTCGCACCGAACCCGCCTGCGGTCGCCGGCGCGGTGAGCGCCTGCCAATCGGAAATCGTGCTTCCTTGTGCCAGGACATTCTGCAGGGCATAGGATCCGGAGGACGTCTCGGCATCGAGTGCGACGATCGTCCCATCGTCCAGCGCCAGCGAGGGCAATGCTGCGATCGGGGAGGAGCTATCGCGCCTGGCCCCCCAGGTGTACAGGTGCTCGTAGAACGCCGTCGCCAGGTCAAGCGCTGTCGTCTCGATCTGATCCCGGATCAGCGCCGGGTCGGCGCCGTCGGGCATCTGGTCGACCAGACCGTAGCGCAGCTCGAGGACGGCTAACAGCACCTGGGGGTTGACGCTCGAATAGGACGCCCACAGTTCGAGGTCCCCGGCATACTCGGCCAGCTTCGAGCCTCGCGATTCGAGGAACGCACCGGCGTCGAAGGGCCCGACGTTCGGCCCCCATACGAACTGATCGTCGGTGATCAGCGGCTCGGTGGCGGTCTGGCTCACCCGGCGAACGTCCCAGCGCGACTCCATTGGAGGTCCGAAGGGTATCCACCCGGTCAGCATTTCGGCTGCCCAGACGACGGTGCGCAGCGTCAGTCCGTGACTGAGGGCGTAGCCCAGTTCGGCAGGGGAGGGCGAGTTGGCACTCTCCGTTCTTGGTCGTCCGCCGCTGCCAAGACCGAACGCCTCGCGGCCGCCGACCGGAGCCGATGGATCGCTGATGGTCGAGCGATCTGCACCAGGGAGCGTAAGGACCAGCAGCGCCGGAAGTACGAGCGCTGCCACGCATAGCACCGAGGCGCAGGGAAGGCAGGCCGGAGAACGCGACTGACGGCCTGCCACGCGTCCCGATCACGGGATCACCAGATCCTTGGCCTGCACCATCATGTAGGCAGCCCAGGAACGATCCAGGATGTCGTCCGGGCAGTAGCGGAGGGGTGAGGTGCTGCACGCCGGCAGCAATCCTTCGGCGTAAGCGGCCTCGACCCAGCCTTCGTACCACGTCGCCCGTGGCGACATCGGCGAAGACCCCGCTGGGCGCCGGCGGCGTGTAGCTGATGCCGTGGCGGATGCGCAGGAAGAAGACCGAGCCTTCGGCGCGGGTGTGATCGCGCAGCGGGCAGAAGATCAATGGACTCGTCCCGCAGCCGGCCGTATAGCCGTCGGCATACAGGCTCTCGATCCAGCCGAATCCCCAGAAGTTGGTCGCCACATCAGCGAAGGTGGGCGACGGCGGGGTGGGGTGCGGCGGAGAGGCGATGTTGCCGTAGGCGCCGCGCAGGATGAACACCGAGCTCTCGGCGCGGGCCAGGACGCGCTCGGGGCAGTACAGCCGCGGCGAAGTGCTGCACCCGGCGACGTAGCCCTCCCGGTAGAGCGTCTCGACATACGGATACGCCCAATGCGACGTCGGGACGTCCCCGAAGGACGGTGTGGCCTGGACGACGTGCCGGTCCCGCAGCGTCCCTTCACGCGAGTAGAAATCGAACACCAGCGCACCCAGGCTGGCCTCGACGCGCATCGCGCCGAAGTCGCCGTTGTAGCGCACCAGGCTCTCGGTCAGCGGGGTGTCGAAGTTGTAGATCACCGAACCGCCCAGGCCGTTGACGATGTACGGGATCCCGTCGACCGCCAGCCGCTCGTAGACGTGATCGTGACCGGCCAGGACGGCGTCTGCTCCCCACGCGGCAAACGGCCATCGCATGCTGCCCGATCCGTGCGTCCCGGACGAGTAGGGCGCGGCGTGGAGGACGACGATCTGCCACGGGCTCGTCGATGCGGCCAGCCCGCTCTGCAGCCAGGCGGCCTGGACCGACGACTTCGAGATCCCATCCGGATCGCGGGCGTCGCTGTCGAGGATGAAGAACTCGACCGGCTCCTCGAACGAACGAATAGTAACGCTCGTTGCCCGGCAGCGTGAAGTAGTCGAAGTAGGGGGCGCCGTCCTCGGAGTTCCAGTCATGGTTCCCCAGGGACGGGAAGAACCGATTCTCGGTCGCCCCGGGTCCGTGCACGCCCGTGTAGGGGTAGATGAAGTCGGCGTAGTACTTCCCGACGTTGTCGTCGATCAGCGACCTCTCGCCGTCCGGATAGTTGTTGTCGCCGGTGGTGACGATGAAGGCCGGCGACCAGCTGTGGACCAGCGTGGCGACGTCATCCTCGGGCTGGCTGTCCAGGCCGTAGTCGCCGATGACGGCGAACACCAGCGGCGGGATCGGGCTGGGTGTCGGCGCCGAGAACGGCGTCGGAGTGGGGGTAATCGTCGGCGTCGGGGTGTTCGTCGCGGTTGCAGTCGCCGTTGAAGTCGGCGTGACCGTGGCGGTTGCCGTCGCCGTCGGGCTGGCGGTCGGTGTGGGGCTCGGCGACGGCGGTGGGACGTACCAGACGGTGTCGTCGGTCCACTCGGGGCCGTTGGTCACGCCGCCGTAGTTGCGGTCGCCGAGGCTCGGGCCGTTGGGCACCGAGTTGTCGCGGATCACGTTGCCGTAGCCCTCGTCGAAGTGCCACAGGCCCACGGTGTTGGCGTCGGTCGAGAAGCGCGACGCCGGACGGGTGAAGGATGACGCGTAGCGCAGGACGTTCGACAGCCGGATCTCGTCCAGCCAGCCGTGGAAGGACAGGTAGGTCGACCGGAGCTGATCGTGCTTCTCGGCGCCGAACACCAGGTACGGATCGTTGGCGCAGGCGGACGTGCCGCCGGTCCCGCACAGGCTGAGCGGCGTGGCGTCATCCGGATAGGCGATGTTGCCGTCCGGGCCGTCGGCTTCCGCATCAAGCGCCCCGTCGATGTAGATCGACATCCAGCCATCTGAGAGCCGGCGCTGCACCGCAACATGATGCCAGATCCCGTCGGCCAGCGAGGCCGTGCCGCACAGCGTGCGCTGCGAGCCATCGGCCCCCGTGACGCCGAACACCATGCGCCCGGCGCCGAGCGACACGCCGTAGTCGCCGTTCTGATTGAAGCGGTCGCGATCGATGACTACATTGCCGCGCCGCCACGAATCGTCCGCCCCGCAAGCGGGTAACGCGGCGGATTCTCTCCTGCCGGCACCTTCATCCACCATTCGAGCGTGAAGTCCGTCGCACCGACATCGGACGGCGGTCCGGCGGACGTCGTGGCCGGGTCATCGATCGCGACCTTGACCCGATCCAGATCGCCATAGCCGTTGCCGTAATACCGAAGGGAGAAACCGCCCGGGGGAAGGTAGACCGGCGTCAACGCGCTACCGGTATAGAACACGGCCAGCATCTCATCCCATGTGAACAGGTCGTAGGCCATATCGCGCGTCTCGTACTGGCCCATGCAGTACCCGGTCAGGCCGGCGTCGGCGCACTGACTGGCATACGCGCGGTAGAAGGTGCGGAACAGGTGCTGGCCGTCGCTGCGCAGCAGGCGCCAGTTCCAGGTGAAGTCGACGGCTTTGTTCGTGCTGGCATACGAGACGGCCGGGTTGTAGACCTGGTCGCAGGTGCTGTCGTACACGTCGGCGTCGGGCCATTTGCCGCCGACGGCGATGTACGACCACGCGTACATCTTGGCCGCCATGGCCCCGGCTCGAACGGATTCGGTCGGCCAGCTCTGCACCCATTCGTTGGGCAGGACGTGCTTGACGTATTCCTTGAAGTCGATCGTCTGGACGGTATACGCCCGCCCCGTGTCGCAGTAGGGGTAACCGGTGACGCGCACGCGAATCGTGGCGGGCAGCGGCAGCTGAGACTGATCGTCAAGCGGTGTGTCGAGGGCCGCGCCGCCCATGGGGAAGGTGGGCCAGCCATCGGCGGGGCGTGGGCCGGGGACAACAAGCGTGACCGGATCGGGGCCGAGAGAGACGTCGAGGATCAACGTGTCGCCGGCGCGGAAGCGGACTTCTTCGATTCGCCATGTTCCATAGCCGGGGGCGAAGACCTCCACCGCTGTGGGGACAGCCGCCTCCGGCAGCGAGATGGCGGGCCAAGCGAAGCGGCCCGCTGCGTCGGTCAGCGTTTCCAACGCGAAGTCCGGTGCCCGGACCAGCGCGTTGGAAACGGGCATCCCCGTCGCTGAGTCGAGCACGGTGCCCTGGACGGCCGCCTGGGTGGACTGCAGGGAAGCGGCGGCTCGCGCCTGGACCCGGGCGGCTGCTCATGAGCAGCAACGCCAGTGCTCCAAGACTCAAGCGCCCATCCTCGGCCCAAATGCGAATTGGTTTCAGACGCTTCATGCCCACCTACCCCGGCCAACCCGGGCGGAATGCGCGGCAAGACAGAGGCCCTGGCCGCCTTGGTCCGACGCTCGCAGGTGAGCGTGAATCCCTGATTTCCATCATCCGGGAAAGCACCCTTCTGTCAAGGACACCTCGGTCCCCCTGCGCGAACAGGCAATTAAGTCCCTTCTCGGATGCAAGCTCGGGGCCAGTGAGGGGCCCGCACCAGACGCCTAATCCCCCTTCTGGGGTCCCTGTTTGACACCCCGAAGACGGCATGATAAACTACCGCTCAACAACCGAATAGCCCCAAGACTCTTATCCAGAGAGGCTGAGGGACCGGCCCTGTGAAGCCTCGGCAACCTGTCCTCCGGGATGTGGTGCCAACTCCGGCAGACCGAGTTTGGAAGATGAGAGGGTGGCCCATGCCAGCACCTTTGCCCCTTCTCACGAGGAAGGGGCATTTCTTTCGAGGAGGCTGTCATGAGCACGACCTTCATGAGTTCACCGCGGCTGCACTTCACGTCCGAATCGGTGACCGAGGGGCACCCCGATAAGCTGTGCGACCAGATCTCCGACGCCGTCCTGGACGCCTGCCTGGGACCAGGACCCACGTTCGCGCGTCGCCTGTGAGACGGCGACCAAGACCGGGTTCGTGATACTGCTGGGGGAGATCACGACTCGGGCGCACATCAATTTCGACGAACTGGCGCGCAAGGTGATCGTCGACATCGGATTCGATGACAGCGCCAAGGGATTCGACGGCAACACTTGCGCCGTGCAGGTCGCCATCGGCCGGCAGAGCCCCAACATTGCCCAGGGCGTCGACCATGCCCTGGAGACACGCAACGGGGTCACGGAGGAAGAAGTCGCTACCCTCGGCGCCGGCGACCAGGGCATGATGTTCGGCTACGCCTGTCACGAGACCGACTCGCTGATGCCGATGCCGATCGACCTGTCGCACCGCCTGGCGCGACGGTTGGCGCAGGCGCGCAAGGCGAATGAGCTGCCCTGGCTGCGACCGGACGGCAAGTCACAGGTGACAATCGAGTACGCGTACGGACGACCGAAGCGCATCGATACCGTGCTGGTCAGCACGCAGCACGCGCCCGGCGTCCCGCAGGCCGAGCTTCGGGAAGGCGTGATCGAGACCATCATCAAGCCGGTGCTGCCACCGGCGCTGGTCGATAAGGACCTGAAGATCTTCGTCAACCCGACGGGGTCCTTCGAGGTCGGCGGCCCGTTAGGCGATTCGGGGCTGACCGGACGGAAGATCATCGTCGACACCTATGGCGGCATGGGGCGGCACGGCGGCGGGTGCTTCAGCGGCAAGGATCCAACGAAGGTCGACCGATCGGGTGCCTATGCTGCACGCTGGGTCGCCAAGCACATCGTGGCCGCCGGGCTGGCGGACCGCTGTGAGATTCAGGTCGCCTACGCTATCGGTGTTGCCCATCCGCTGTCGGTCAATATTGAAACCTTCGGCACCGGCAAGCTCCCGGATGAGGAAATCGCCCGGCTGGTCAACGACCTGTTCGATTTGCGGCCGGGCGCCATCATCCGTGACCTCGATCTGCGTCGGCCGATCTATCGTCAGACGGCGGCCTACGGACATTTCGGCCGTCTGGATCTCGACCTGCCATGGGAGAACCTGACGCGGCTGGAAGCGTTGAAGGCCGCGGCGGGCGTGACGCAAGCGGCGTAGCTCGAGGCCCTCTCCAATCCAGAAACCGAGCGGCGGGCGCATTCTGCCCGCCGCGTTGGATCCATCCGGGCTAAGGCTCGAGAGCCGCGGCCCCCGACCTCCGGGGCTGAGTTTGCCGCCACGGTGAGCACCGTCCGCTCCCCGAAGAATCGGCGGTGTATAATCGCCCCATGCGTGCCGGAAGGTTTCCACCCCGGTCCCGCCATTGACCGTCGGCTCGGCCTGTTGGCCGGGGTGAGCCTGGCGCGTGCCTCCGCAGGTGCAGTCGGCTTCCCGGCGGTTCAGGGAAGCCGATTTCTTGTTGCATGCAGCGTGAGGATCACATGGATCTGAAACAGCTGACGGCCGAGATGCATCGTTTCGTCGAATCACGCGGCTGGTATCGCCCGGAGAGCCCAGGCCCCAGACGCCGCGCAACCTGGCGGCCTCGCTGGCCATCGAGTCGGCCGAGGTGCTCGAACTGTTCCAGTGGACCGACCAGCCAGCGTCCGGGGACGAACTGGCCGCCGAACTGGCCGACGTAACGCTCTATCTATTGCAGCTCGCCAGTGTTGCCGGGATCGACCTGGAAGCCGCCGTACTGGCCAAGCTCAAAGCGAACTACGACCGATCCTGGTAGACGATGAAGATCCTGGCGCTGAGCGACGAAGTCGTCCCTTTCATCTACAGTCCGTCGGTGCGCGAGCGCTTCGGTGACGTCGGGCTGATCGTCGGTTGTGGCGATCTGCCCGTGGCCTACCTGGAATATGTCGTCACGCAGCTGAATGTTCCCCTGGTCTACGTCCCCGGCAACCACGACCCCGATGACTACGCGGTTCAGGGTGGCCAATCCGTCGACGCCCGGTGGACGAAGGTCAGTGGTGTGTCGGTTGCCGGGCTGGGGGGAAGCCAGCGGTACAAGCCGGTGGGCAAGCATCAGTACACCGAACAGGAGATGTTCGGCCGTGCGGCGCGGCTGCTCCTGACCTCGCGCATGGCCGGCCGCCGCATCGACGTGTTCGTGGCGCATGCCGCGCCGTGGGGCGTCCACGATGCTCCCGATATGGTGCACACCGGATTCCGGGCGTTCCACACCCTGCTGCGGACCGGGAAACCGCGCCTGATGCTTCACGGTCACACCCATGTCGTGCGCAATCTGACGACCACCCTGACGCCGCTGTATGACACCCAGGTGATCAACGTGTTTCCCTACCGTCTGGTGGAGTTGGAGGCAAACGCGTGACAAGCGTGGACTCGATGTCGGATGCTGATTTCCGCGGCGCCCGAGCGCGCGCCTTCTTCCTGCGCGTCATCGGCGCTCTCTCCGGGCACTCGCGCGCTCTGCTGGCCTTCGACGCCGTTCGCGAAAGCCTGCACCTCGGCGGGCCCGTGTTTCGCGGCGTCCGGGCGGTGCGCATCGACCGGATCATCGGAAGTGTCGACCGCTACCGTGACTTCGATCGGATCTTCCTCCCGACGCAGTCGCGGACGGCTGACCGCTGGCAGCGCATCAACCGCGCCTGGTATCAGGAAGTCAGCTTGCCGCCGGTTCTGCTCTACCAGGTCGGCGACGTGTACTTCGTGGTCGACGGCAACCACCGGGTCTCGGTGGCACGCAGCCGCGGCCAGGAGTTCATCGATGCCGAGGTGCGCGAATGCGCCGCGCGCGTCCCGGTGACGAAGGACCTGCGCCCGGACGATCTGGTACGCCTGCACGATCGGGTCGAATTCCTCGAACGGTCCCGGCTGGATGAGGTACGCCCAGGGGCGAACCTGGAAACCACGATCCTCGGCGGATATGAACGCCTGATCGAACACATGGCCGTCCATCGCTACTACCGGGGGATCGAAGAGCAACGGCCGGTCGGGGAGACCGAGGCGGTGGCGCATTGGTATGATTCGCTCTATCTGCCGGTGATCGAGGTGGTGAAGTCTTCGGGGATCCTGGATGACCTCCCCGGACGGACGCCGACCGACGTCTACCTGTGGGTGATGGACCACCTGCATTTTCTCCGCGAACGACCGGGCATGGGCTCAGCCCGCCCCGAACAGGCGGCCGAGGACTTCATCGAGGGGCTGATGGACGGGAAGCTTGACGACCTTGCCTGACCACCCCGACTGGCCCTGGCCCTTCGCCCGAGCCGAGCTGACGGCCGGTCTGAGGCGGCACCTGGGCCGCCCGGACCTGACGGTGACCGACGTTCAACCGGTCACCATCCAACACCAGCGGCCTTCGATTGGGCGTGTGCGTGGATTTCAGGCCGAATACCGGGCCGACGGCGATCTCGATTCGTGTTCTCTGGTGGTCAAAGAGCCGCGTGGCACGACTCGGGCCGGGCTCGCCGGCGCCGGTCGGCGTGAGGTCGGTGTGTACTTGTCGCTGGCCACCGAGTTGCCCATGCGCACTCCGGCGCTGATCGCCGCCGCGCCCACCGGCGACTGGCTGGTGCTCGAAGCGGTCCGACCGCTGCGGCGGGCGGAGCGATGGAAGGCGGACGACTACGCCAAAGCCATCCGCGAGTTGGCCGCCTTGCATGAACGGTTCACGGGTCTGCAGGAGGACCTGTTCGCATTCCCCTGGCTGGGACGCCCCCTGGAGGCTGATTTTGGTGTCCACGTCGCCGCCGCGGCGCAGGCGATCGAACACATCGTGACCTCCGGAAGCCCGGAGGCGCTGGCGTCGCGTCCGGAGCGCGTGGCGATGCTTGCCCAGTTGACCTCCCAGGCGGACCGAGTTGTCCGCCCGCTGCTCGACCTCCCGGCGACGCTGATGCACGGTGACTATTGGCCGGGGAACATCGCCGTAACTCGCGACGGCCGCCAGGTCGTGTACGACTGGCAGATGGCCAGCGTCGGACCGGGAGTGCTCGATCTATTCAACTTCGTCGCCAAGAGCCGGTGGTCCTTCGGCGAACTTCCGATGGACGAAGGCGAGATCATCGAACGCTACCGCGCCGAGCTCGCGGGACGGACCGGTGAGCGCTGGACGCAGGCCGCCTGGGATGCCATCTGGGATCATGCGCGCATGTGGCGCTTCCTCCAGGAGTGGGTCGACGTCCTGGCCGCTTCCCCCGATGCGCTGCTCGGGGCAAGCACGCAGGCGCTCGAACGCCAGTGGCTCGAGCCGGTTGCCCGGGCGGTGGCCGTTCGATTGACAGACGGCTAAGGCGTCGTCCGGCTCCTGGCAATCGGACTCCGGGTGATCCGGAGTTCCGTCCGGCTCCCGGCGCCGCGTGGTGCCGTCAGACAAGCGTGCAAGAGGCATGCGGCCCACGCCGCTGCAGGGTATGATGAACCCGACGAGGAGAGGACTTCATGGCTGAGGAACGACTACCATCGCGCGCCGACAACTTCTCCGAGTGGTACAACCAGCTCGTGCTTCGCGCCGAACTGGCGGACTACGCGCCGGTGCGCGGCTGCATGGTGGTGCGGCCGTATGGCTGGGCATTGTGGGAGAACATGCAGGCCGCCCTCGACCACCGCTTCAAGGCGACCGGCGTGATGAATGCCGCCTTCCCGCTGCTGATCCCGATGTCCTTCCTCGAGCGCGAGAAGCAGCACGTGGAGGGGTTCGCGCCGGAGCTGGCGATCGTCACGATCGGCGGCGGCGAGAAGCTCGAAGAGCCGCTGGTCGTCCGGCCGACGTCCGAGACGATCATCGGACACATGTGGTCCAAGTGGATCAAGTCCTACCGCGATCTGCCGGTGCTCCTCAATCAATGGAACAGTGTCGTGCGCTGGGAAATGCGCACCAAACTGTTCCTGCGTACGATGGAGTTCTACTGGCAGGAGGGTCACACGGCGCACGCCGCGCCGGAGGAGGCCGAGGCGCGAGCGCTTCAGATGCTCGACGCCTACGCCGACTTCGCCGAGAACGAAGCCGCCGTGCCTGTCGTGCGCGGGCAGAAGAGCGAGAGTGAGAAGTTCGCCGGCGCCCTGCGCTCGTACTCGATCGAGGCCATGATGGGCGATACGCGCGCCCTCCAGTCGGGCACCTCGCACAACCTGGGGGACAACTTCGCCAGGGCTTTCGATATCCGCTACCTCGACCACGAGAATCAGCAGCAGTTCTGCTGGACGACCTCCTGGGGGCTGTCGACGCGCTTCATCGGCGCCGTCATCATGGTTCACGGCGATGACCAGGGGCTGATCCTTCCTCCCCGCCTGGCGCCCTATCAGGTCGTGATCGTACCGATCTACAAGAGCGACGCCGAACGTGTCGAGGTCCTGCAGGCCGTCGATCGACTCGTGCCCGAGCTTCCCGGGCTGCGCGTGCATGTGGACCGGCGCGAGGGCTTGACCCCGGGCTTCAAGTTCAATGACTGGGAAATGCGCGGCGTGCCGCTGCGAATCGAGCTGGGACCGAAGGACATCGCCCGTCAGCAGGTCATGCTGGCGCGCCGGGACGTTCCAGGCAGGGACGGCAAGCAGCCGGCGCCCGTCGCCGGGCTGGCGACACGGGTGCAACAGATGCTGGACGAGATCCACGCATCGCTCTACCGCCGTGCCGAGAGTTTTCGGCGCGAGCACACCCACTCACCGGCCGACTATGAGGAACTCAAGCAGGTCGTCCAGAATGGCTGGGCCGACGCGTGGTGGTGCGAGCAAGCCGCCTGCGAGGCGCAGATCAAGGAAGATACGCGCGCGACAACTCGATGCATCCCTCTCGATCAACCAGGCGGCAAGGGCGCCTGCATCCGCTGCGGGGAGCCGGCCACTCGGCGGGCGATCTTCGCCCGGTCGTATTAGCCGGTCCCGCATATCGGAAGGCCGGTTCACGCGCTGATCGCCAGGGTCCGCTGCGCAGGCGTCGTTCGCCGGTCCGGTGCGAGGCGTCCCTGGCGATGCTGGAGGAATCCGGTGTCGGGCAGCAGCCCGGCATGATCGGCCCGGTTGGAGCGACCCGCGGAGCGATCCACTCCTCGGGATAGGTTCGCCCCGCCTGCGTTCCTGGGGAAGGGTGCACTGCATGCCCGCCATTGACCTCAGCCGACTGTCGCGTGAAGTCGATCGCCTGCGCAGCGCCTTCGCTTCGCCGGGCGATGTCGTCCGCGGCGCCGTGGACGTACTCGATTTCTACGCCGAACGTGCTCGCCGCCCGTCGGCCGTCCCCGCACCCGAGGACCGGGGCCGCAGCCTCGACGTCCCTGCGCCTGTCCTACGTGCCATTGGCACAGGCCTGCAGACCCAGGCGGGGATGCAGCCGGACGACTGCTGGCCGGTCGCGCAGGCGCTTTGGGATGCGGACCTGCGCGAGACGCGCGTCCTCGCCTGCTGGGTTCTCTCGGGGCTCAACGATCCGGCCGTGGCCAGGTGGATGGAGCTTCGCGGCGCCGACTTGGAGGATCCGGCCGTGCTGACTGCCGTCGTCGAGCGAGCGCTGCTCGGCTGGAGGCGGTCATCGGGAAAGGCCTACATCGAGCAGATGGAGCGATGGCTCGGCGCGTCCCACACCGTGCTCCATGCCCTTGGCTTGAGGGCGCTTCTGGCCGGGCTTGAGATGCCCGAACTGGAGGACCTGCATCGAGCATTCCAGGCGCTTGCCCGCCTGGCGCACCCCGTACGAGGCGAGGCACGACAGGCGCTGGGTGACCTGCTGGCGGCGCTGGCGAAGCGGAGCCCGGCCGAGACGACCCGGTTCCTCCTGGAGGGTATTGAGCACGACCTGCCCGGGATGGAGCGCCAGGCGCGGCTCCTTGCTGGCCGCCCTGCCTCAGACCCAACGCGAGCGTCTGACCGCCGCCCTGGGTGCCCTCTGGCGCTCGCAACGCATCCACCTGACCAACGCAAGATGAAGCCGGCTACTCCCGGGGCGCGCCGTGGCCCTCGGACCGCGTTCGAGTCACGCAGCAACTCGGGTTTCACTACGTCACCTTGGAGCCGGGGTCGGTCAGCCGTCGAGGAGCGAGTCGAAACGGGCCAGCCCGATTTGGTCGGTGTAAGCCGCCTCGAATGCCTGGCGGGAACGGAGCGCGTAGTCCTGTCGCACGCCCCGGGTCGCTGCGCAGCCGAGACAGGAAATCCACGACGCCATCGATGTCACCGTGCCGCAGGCTGATCCCGCAGCCGAATCGTTCGATGGCTTCGTGGACATTCCCGCCGGGCGGGCCGATGTACAGGATCGGCAGCCCCGCCGCCGAGCGCGCTGTGCAGTTTGCTCGGGCTCATCACGCCGAGCATCTCGTCGCGCAGCGTGATCAGCGCCACGTCCGCGCTCGCCAACACCGAAGGCAGGATGTCGTGGGGGACATACCCCTCCAGGCATAGGTTGGCCGGGCGCCCGGAGTCGCGGGCGGCTCGCAGATCGGGCCAGGCCGATCCGCCCCCGACGAACACGAAAGCGTGCTCCGCTGCGGGCAGCCGCTGTGCCGCCTGAATCACAGTATCGAAGCGATGCCCTGCGCCGGCGTTCCCAAGGTACAGCACGACCAGCTTGCCCCTCAATCCGAGCCGGTCCACTCCCTCCCAGTCGGGTGGCCGGCCTCCGGCAGGGAAGCGTGCCGCGGGCTCCCAGTTCGGGATGACGACCAGCCTGGGGTGCCCGCCGGGCGCGTAGGCGTGTTCCAGCATCCGCCGCATGGCGTCGTCGAGGCAAACGACGCTGTCGAGCCGGCGGTAGAGCCAGCGATTGAGAGCGCGCATCGCCGCGGCGATCCGCCCGCCAACCCGGATCATCCCGGCCTGCTCGAGTGTTTCCGGGTAGCAGTCCATGCTCCACACGATCAATCGGACGCCGCGGTTGCGCAGCCTGTGCACGAGGCCGGCAACCGCCAGGAAGGGCGGAGTGGTCATCAGAAGAATGGCATCTTGCGGGGGCAGGGTGAGCAGACGACAGCACGCCTGAACGAAGAAGACGGCGTAGTCCAGCGACCGCCTGAAGGCCGTGCCTCGCCCGAGGGAGGGCGTCCACAGTCGATCGATGCGCAGATTGGCCGCTGAAGGGGATCGACCCGCGTCCGCCCGGGCGGTGTAGCCGCCAGTGCCGGCTACGACTGTCACCTGGTCGCCGCGCCGGGCGCGGCTTTCAGCCAGCGAAGCAGCCAGCTGGGCGGTCGGGCTGAGGTCGGGTGCATAGAACTGGTTGACCAGGGTTAAGCGCATCAGGAGCCCGGTTGTCGCAGGATATGGCTGCGAGCCCACAAAGGCCTACCCTGCAAGGGAGCCTCGGGCCCGCGCCGGCAGCCCGTTGGCCAGCCGCGTCGAGTACGCCAGGGGGAATTGTAACCCGGGGCAATCGCCTCTTGCCCGGCCCGGGGCGCTTGGGCGGAACCTGTCACCTCCCGGGGCGGCTGGTATAATGCCA
>CAWFSV010000026.1:0-97518 GCA_963818575.1 uncultured Chloroflexia bacterium
TTGAGCAGCCGCACGGTGAGCAGCTTGATCTCGCCCCCTCCGACGCCCGACGGCCCGACGCACGCCGGACACCCCTCCTGGCAGCCGCAGCTCTCGACCAGCTCGAGCGCGCCCGACAACAGCTCGTCGTGCAGTTCGTACAGCCGCTCGGCCAGCCCCAATCCTTCGGCCACCCGGTCATAGAAGGTGATCGTCGGCGCCCGGGTGGATTTGGCCCGCGTCTCGGACTCCACCCCCACGTCTCTCGGGTCGCACATCAGGTACAGCGGGGCGATGTTGCCCAGGGCGTAGGCCAGGCCGCCCAGCGCGCTGCGCGTGCCGCGCGCCGCCTCCGCCCTCTGATGGCAGGCCGGGCAGAGCGTGATCAGGTTGTCGAGCGTATTGGCCAGGCGATCATTGCGGTTCTCGCCCGGTGTGTAGCCGAATTCGCGGAAGGGCCTGAGATGATGGACCTCGTGCCCGCGCCCCTCCCGTTCCGGCGCGTTGCATTGTCGGCAGCGGTGGCTATCGCGGGCCACGGCTGCCCGCCGCGCCGACGGCCAATCCGGCCCGTAGTCGTTGGGCGGCAGCAGCACGCCCTCCGCCTCCAACCGCTCGACCAGCCCCGGATCAAGCCACAACCAGTAGGCCGTCGTCTCGAACTCCCGCGGCGGCAGGTCGATCGTCCCGTATCCGAGCGTCTCATGCGTGTAGCGCTTGATCTTGCGGAACGAGGTCGCTTGCGCCGTGACCCGGATCCGACCGTGGGCCCGCCGCACTTCGGCGTGTTCGTCGGCGTCGAAGACCTCCTGGATCTCCAGGTCCACGGCCTCGCCGGCATCGGTGTAGTAGTCGACCTCCGCCGGCTGCACTTCGGCCAGCGCGCCCTCCCAGTCCAAACGCGTGACGAGGAAGGTGCGTCCTTCGTGAATGTAGACGGCGCCCTCATGGACCAGGACCGGAGCGGCGGCCCGGTCGACTTGGCCGATGACCACGGGCCTGCCCTGGCCAACGTCCTGGATGACGATCGTGTCGTCGCTCCCGGCTCGCAGGGAAACCCCTTCTGCCGGATAGGTATCCGCCACCCAGCGATAGGCGCCCTGGGACTGATGCAGATCGCCCTCCTCGGCCATGGCTTGCAGAAGCGCAGGCAGATCCGCGTACCCCCCGAACGTATCCGCCGCGCCGAACGGCAGCTCGAATGCGGCACAGCGCAGGTGGCGGGCGAGGATCGCCAGGTTGTCCGGGTTGATCAACCCCATCTCCGGCGAGCGCTCGAAAACGTAGGCGGGGTGCGCCGCCACAAACTGGTCGAGCGGCGCGGCCGAGGCGACCAGGATGGCCGCCGAGACCTCCGATCTCCGGCCGGCACGCCCGGCCTGCTGCCACAGGCTGGCGATCGTGCCCGGGTAGCCGGCGACGACTGCCGCACCCATCTGGCCGATGTCGACTCCCAATTCGAGGGCGTTGGTCGCCACGACCCCCAGGACCGAGCCGTCGCGCAGCCCGCGTTCGATCTCGCGTCGCTCCAGTGGCAGATAGCCGCCACGGTACCCACGGATCCGGGCCGGGTCCCCGCCGGCCTGCTGGAGCGAATCGCGCAGGTACCCGAGAAGGATCTCGGTTGTGCGCCGGGCGCGGGCGAAGACGACGGTCTGCACGTCGGTCTCGAGGAACACGGTGGCGATGCGCGTCGCCTCGAGGGTGTAGGCGCGGCGGATGCCCAGAGCCGGATCAAGCACCGGCGGGTTGTAGATCACGATGTGCTTCTCGGCGCGGGGTGAGCCGTCCAGATCGGGCGGGATCAGCCGCACCGGCGCCTCGATCAGCTGCTCTGCCAATTCCCGCGGGTTGGCGATGGTGGCCGAGGTCAGGATGACGCGCGGGTCCGATCCGTAGAATCGGCACAGGCGGCGCAGCCGCCGAAGGAGGTTGGCGACGTTCGAGCCGAAGACGCCGCGGTAGACGTGCAGCTCGTCGATCACGATCCAGCGCAGGTTCTCGAACAGCGCCGCCCAGCGCGGGTGGTGGGGCAGGATCCCGGCGTGCAGCATGTCCGGATTGGTCAGCAGCAGGCGGGCCTCGTCGCGGATCGCTCGTCGTTGGGCGGCGGGTGTGTCGCCGTCGTAGGTGCGCACGGGGATCTGGTCGGCGGCGTTGAGCGTGCCCAGCAGGTCGCCGAGGACGGCGGCCTGATCCTGGGTCAGGGCTTTGGTCGGGAACAGGTAGACGGCGCGCGCTTCGGGCTCGTCGAGCAGCGCCTGCAGCACCGGCAGGTTGTAGCACAGCGTCTTGCCCGAGGCGGTGCCGGTGACGACGACGACATTCTCACCGGCCAGTGCCGCGTCGACGGCGGCGGCTTGATGCGTGTAGAGTGGCGCCGTGCCGTTCTGGCGCAGGGCGGCGATCAACCGAGGCGACAGGCCGGCAGGGAAATCGGCATAACGTGCCGGCCTGGCCGGCAACCGCTCCCAGGCGCGGACATGTGCCATGAAGCCGGGCTCGCGGCGCAAGCGCTCGAGAGCATCCACGACGGGCATGGCGAGGATTATAGTAGGAGCAACTCGCTCCGAGGGAATCCTCGGGCGGCAGGCAACATGCGCACGGTGGAGGTCACGGATGGCTGAGCGCGTCGGCTGGGGAATCCTTGGAACGGGGAAGATCGCCGTCAAGTTCGCCGAGGATCTGCAGCATGTGCCCGGGGCGGCGCTGACCGCCGTCGGTTCGCGCACGGCCGAGGCGGCGGAGGCCTTCGGGGATCGCTTCCTCATTCCCCGGCGCCACGCCAGCTACGCCGACCTGGTCCACGACCCCGACGTCGACGTGGTGTACGTGGCCACCCCTCCCGCCCTGCACGCCGAGCACGCCCGTCTGGCGCTCGAGGCCGACAAGCACGTGCTGTGCGAGAAGCCCTTCACGCTGAACGCCCGGCAGGCGGCCGACCTGATCGCCCTGGCGCGAGAGCGCCGCCTATTCCTGATGGAGGCCATGTGGATGCGCTTCCTGCCGGCCATCGTCGACGCCCGCCGCATCCTAACCGAAGGGACGCTGGGCGAGGTGCGTATGCTGTCGGCCGACTTCGGGCTGCGCTTCACCTTCGACCCGCAGGGCCGGCTGTTCGCGCCCGAGCTGGGGGGCGGTGCGCTGCTCGATCTGGGCGTCTACCCCGTGTCGCTGGCGCTCATGGTCCTCGGACGTCCGGTAACGATCGTCAGCCTGGCAACCATGGGCCCCACCGGCGTCGATGATCAATCCGGGATCGTGTTCCGCTATTCCGGAGGACAGATCGCCGTCCTCCACACCGCCATGGGCGCGGCCACGCCGACCGAGGCGGCCATCATCGGCACACAGGGCCGGCTGCGCCTGCATTCCCACTTCTACCGCACCGACGATCTGACGTTGATGTCTTCCCGAGGAGCCGGACCGGCACATCCATCATCCGCGGACCGGCAACGGGCTGCACTACCAGGCGATTGCAGTGATGGAAAGCCTGCGTCAGGGGCGGCTGGAATGTGAAACGATGCCCCTCGGCGAGAGCTTGGTTGTGATGGAGACGCTGGATGCGATCCGGGCGCAGTGGGGGCTGCGCTACCCCGGAGAGTAGCCCCGTCTACAGCCAGTCCTTGCGGATGAACACCACGATCACGCCGATGGAGACGATCAGCGCCGATCCCAGCACGTACCAGAAGGCAAACGGGTGGGTGTCCAGCGGCAGGTCGACGTTCATGCCGTAGATGCTGGCCACCAGCGTCGGCAGCGCCAGGATGATCGTCACCGACGCCAGGAACTTCATCACCACGTTCAGGTTGTTCGAGATGATCGAGGCGAAGGCGTCCATCATGGCGCTCAGGATGCCGGAGGAGATGTTGGTCATCTCGATCGCCTGGCCGATCTCGGTCAGCGCGTCCTCGAGCAGCTCCTCATCGTCCGGGTACATGCGGAACAGCTGGCTCTTCTGCAGCCGCGCCATCATCAGCTCGTTGGCCTTCAGCGCAGTCGTGAAGTAGGTCAGGCTCTTCTGATACTTGAGCAGCTCCAGCACCTCCCGATTGCGCAAGGAGAGCTGCAGCTTGTCCTCCAGGATGTCGACGGTCTTGTTGATCGCCCGCAGGTAGGTCAGGTACTGCTGGGCGGCGACCAGGAAGATGTGCAGCAGGAAGCGGTTGCGCTTCGAGGTGCTCAGGTTGCGAACCCGGCCGTTGGTCAGCCCCCGGATCAGCTCGCTCTCGAAGGAACAGACGGTCACGACCACACGGTCGGTCTGGATGATACCCAGCGGCACCGTCGTGTAGGGGATATCCGAGGTTTCGCCCTGGTAGCGCGGGACGCGCAGGATGACCAGCGTCACGCCTTCATCCCGCTCGGTGCGCGCCATTTCATCCTGGTCGAGGGGGTAGGTCAGGAACTCCGGGGGGATGTTGTAGGCGCGCTGGATCTGCTCGAGCTCCTCCAGATCCGGGTTGATCAGGTGGATCCAGCTGCCGTCGATCGGATCGCTGATCTGCGCCACACCCTGCGGCGTGCTGCGGAAGACGGTGATCATGGCGCCTCCGTTCTGCAGGCCCGTCGGGTGCAGCCGCCAAAGCCGGCACGCCCCGCGTGGCGAGGCGGCCGAGGCTGTGCAGGAGGTCGTAGTCGGAAAGGGGCTGCCGACTGCGGGCGCTTCCTGCCTGCCGGAGGGTCGATCCTGCTCGACCGCCCTCACAGCAGGCGCGCCGCTGTCAGGCGATCGGGGGGAAGACCCTGTATTCGGGGGCCGAGATCAACTCGGCCCCGCTGGGCTGGTCACTCGAATCGGTATCTGCGTTGTCGTCCATCGGTTTGCCCGGCGCGGGGGTGTCCGACCCCTCCGGGCTGCGTCCATAGGTGGTTATATCACCGCTTGCCATTCTGCGCACGGCCTTTTTCCACCTTCGGCCCACATTCTTCACGCCTCCGCGCGGCGGATTCACCGGCGCTCCCCGCGGGTATAATCTCGGCCCGCCCGGCCTGCCGCGGCGCAGGGAAAACGGACGGTCTGTCCGCCGACGGCCGACACCTGGAGAGATGACTCGTGCCCTGGCAAGCGGCGTATCCTACCCCTGAGCACCGCAATGCCGCCCTGGCGATCGTCGAGCACTTCGCCTCCGGCCCGGTGGAGGCCGTGTTGTTGACCAACCCGTGCGCCCGCGGCAAGGCTGACCGGCCATGCGGCACCGCGCGAGAATAGTGGCCAGCCAACGCGATCTCCCGGCCCCACGGCGTCGCCGTGGACCGGCGGTGGAAAGCATCACGCACAACATGTCATCGCGCTCCCCCAATCCCCGGCCCCCGTCGGCGCCCGTCGGGCAGACCTCCGGCGGTCCGGAGCCCACGCGACCGAATCGGTCCTTGCGTCTCGGCGCCTGGGCATTGGCCGCCCTCGCCCTGGGCCTGGCCTATGGTCAGTCCCCGCTCTTCTCCTCCAACCAGAACCAGTATTTCCTGCACGGCGCAGCGCGCGCCGGCATTGGCTTCCTGGCCCGGGACTGGCTGGCCAATACCGCCGATCCCACGCCGCTCTTCTCCGGGCTCGTCGAGTGGACCTTTCGGCTCTTGTCTCCGGCGGCGTTTCACCTCGAGTCCTTGCTGCTCTTCGGCGTTTATCTCGCCGGGCTGTGGCTGCTGGCGGACGCCGCCTTCGGGCTGCGCAGTTCCGGCAGGCGGACGATTCTGTTCCTGGTTATCGTCGTCGTCTTGCACTCGGCGGCGCTGCGCCTGATCCAGGGCCGCCTGCTCGGCGAAACCTGGCAGTATCTGTGGGATGGAGGCGTCGCCGGCCAACGGCTGCTCGGCCCGGTGCTTCAGCCCAGCACGTTCGGCGTCTTCCTTCTACTGTCCCTGGGGCTGTTCGTGCGCGGCAAGCCGGCCTGGTCGGTCGTCGCCGCCGCGCTGGCCGCCGCGGTTCATCCAACCTATCTGCTCCCGGCGGGCATCCTGGTGCTCGCCTACTGCATGGTCCTGTGGCGCGAAGGGCGCAGCCTGCGGCAGCCTCTGTTGCTGGGCGTCTTCGCCCTGGCGCTGGTGACGCCCATCGCCTTGTACGTGATCCTCGCCCTGGGACCCACCTCCCCCGACCGGATGGCACAGGCACAGCAGATCCTCGTCCACGTGCGCGTGCCGCATCACGCACTGCCGGGTGTTTGGTTCGATGCCACCGTCGTCGTCAAGCTCGCCCTGCTGGCGCTGGCGATCGTCGCGGTCCGCGGCACACGCCTCGCCTGGGTTCTGGCTTTCGCCACCGCAACCGGGTTGGCGCTGACGGCAGCACAGATCGTCACCGGCAGCGACCTGCTGGCCTTGCTGTTCCCCTGGCGAATCTCGGCCGTCCTGGTCCCGGCCTCGGTCGGCGTGCTGTGCGCCTGGATCGCCTGTCGGTCTGCGATCGGCGCGCACGCCGGAGGGGCGAAATGGGAGACGATCGTGCCGATTGCCTCGGTCGCGATCATCGGGCTGCTTGCCGCAGCCGGCGTGGCCGGCTTCATGCTCCAGGAAGGCGAACGCTCGGTCGATCCGGCGGCGGACATGATGCGCTTCGTGGGCGAACAGGCACGCCCCGGCGATACCTATCTGATTCCTGCCGGTTTGCAGGAGTTCCGCCTGGCAACCGGCGCCCCCGCCCTGGTCGACTTCAAGTCCATCCCATACCTGGATGTCGACGTGCTCGAGTGGAGCGAGCGATTGCGATTGGTCGACCGGTTCTATCGCGAGCGTCCGGCGAATGTCAATTGCGGATTGCTCGACGAGCTGGCCGGGCAATACGGCGTCACGCACGTCGTATTGGATGCAGGATCTGCTCGACCTGACCTGTCCCCAGTCCCGTGAGGTCTATCGGGACGCACATTACGCCGTGCACGTGCTGGCGCTCCCATGACCCGGCTCGCAGATCGGGCTCGAGGTCCATGCTCTGCATGGGCTGATCGTTCATGCCTGAGTTGCCTGAACTCGAAATCGTTCGCGAGGTCCTCGAACGGCGCATTGTGGGCCGGACCATTCGGCAGGTCACCCTGGCGCCCAAGGGCGGACCGCTGGTGGTGCGCGATCTGACGCGGCGCGGTTTCGTCGTCACGTTGACCGGCCAGGCTCCGGCCAGCGTTGAGCGGCGTGGCAAGTTCATCGTTTTCACCCTTCAACCCTCCGGGCTCTTTCTGGCGATCAACCCCAAGCTCACGGGGCGGCTGCAGTTGTGTCCGCCGGGCGAGAAGAAGGCCGGCCCACTGCACCTGACGCTGCATTTCGACGGCCCCCCCGCCGAACTGCGCTACGTCGACTCGAAGACCATGGGGCAGGTCTATCTGACCGAGACGCTGGCCAAGATCCCCACCTTTGACGAGATGGGGCCCGACGCGGTCTCGATCACGCAGGACGAATTCCGCACCCGGCTGCGCGGCTTCCGGGGCGAGATCAAGGGCATCCTGGTTCGCGCCGCATTCATCGCCGGGATCGGCAATGCCTACGCCGACGAGATCCTGTGGAACGCCCGCCTGCACCCGTACCGCAAGCGGACCGGCCTGAGCCCGGTGGAGATCGATCGGCTGTACCAGGCGGTCGGCTCGACGCTGCGCGAGGCGACGGGGCGTGTGCGTCAGGAGATGGGCGAGGCGATTCACCTCAAGCCGCGCGACTTCTTCGCCGTGCACATGCGTCCCGGCGAGCCCTGCCCGCGCTGCGGGACGCCGGTCTCGGCCATCACCGCCAATCAGCGCATCACCAATTTCTGCCGCACGTGCCAGCCGGGGGGATTGATCCGCGGCATGCCCGCTCCACCGCCGGCCGCCTGAAAGCCGGGCGCGCGTTGGCCGACGAGGCGACGAGTGCTACACTCTCTCCGACCTCCCGGAGGGAAGATGCCCTTGCCCCCGACTGACTCACCCCTCGCCGGCGAGAAGATCGCCCAGGCCATCGGCCTGCTCCAACACTTCAACCTTGATGTATGGCTGACGTTCGTCCACGAGACGAGCCTGGTCCGCGACCCGGCCCTCGACTTGATCTGCCCGTTCGATCTCACCTGGCACTCGGCGCTCATGCTGCACCGCAGCGGAGAAAGCGTCGCCATCGTCGGGCGGTACGATGCCGCCAACCTCGAGCGCCTGCAGGCGTACACCCGCGTCCTGAGTTACGACCAGTCTGTCCGCCCGGCCATGGTGGGCCAGCTGCGCACCTGGCGGCCCGCCACCGTGGCGCTCAACTTCTCGCGCAGCGATCCGGCCTCTTCCGGACTGACGTATGGCCTCAAGCTCGTGCTGGATGAGATCCTGGAGGAGGCCGGTGTCCTGCCGAACCAGGTCGTCTCCGCCGAAGCTTTTCTGGGAAGCCTGCGCGGTCGGAAGACGCCCCGCGAGGTCGAACGCCTGCGCGCCGCCGTGACGTCCAGCGAGGCCTTGATCGACGAGCTCACACCGCACGTGCGCATCGGACGCACGGAGCGTCAGTTAGCGGACTTCTTGCACGCGCGGATGCGAGACCTCGGCTTACAGCCTTCCTGGGATTGGGAGACCGACCCGGCGGTCAACACCGGGCCCGAATCGGAGATCGGCCACGCCGGCCCGAGCGATTGGATCATCTCCCCGGGCCATCTGGTGCACATCGACTTCGGCGTCCGCCGCGACGGGTTCTGCGCCGATCTGCAGCGCATGTGGTATGTGCTTCGCCCAGGAGAGACGGAGCCACCGCAGGCTGTGAGGCACACCTGGCAGGTCGTTCGCCAGGCACTGCTCGCCGGCGCGGCCGCGCTGCGGCCGGGAACCCGTGGCTGGGAGGTCGATCAGGCCGCCCGCTCCACGATCGTCGCCGGGGGCCTGCCCGAGTATAAGCATGCCTTCGGCCATCACCTGGGCCGCGCCACGCACGATGGAGCCACGATCCTCGGCCCGCGTTGGGAACGCTATGGGACCACGCCCGATGGGATCGTCGAGGCGGGCAATGTGTTCGCCATCGAGCTCGGCGCCGAAGTCCCGGGTTACGGATGGGTCTGCCTCGAAGAAGATGTCCTGGTCACCGATTCGGGCATCGAGTGGTTGAGCACTCCACAGACCGACCTGTGGCTCGTGCCTGGCTCGGCGTGAGCGACACGTCGACGATTTCGTCCCGCTGACCGCCAGCGGAGGCGGGTCGTCGGTCTCGCGTTCTGTCCTGCGGGCAGTACGCGATTCGGCTGCCGGAGGACGCGACGATGCAGCGCTGGAATGGTTGGGGACTACGAGACGACAGACTATCCCCTGCCCGAGCCGGCCCTCGAGTATCTCGCCGGCGTGGTCGGCTCCGGCTCCACGGCGCCCGACGCGCGGCTGGAGCAGGTACTGAGCAGCGTGCCGGCTTCACGCCTGCCAGAGCATCCCCTCCTCAGCCTGGAAGCATCCGATCGCCTGCGGCACGCGTGCGGCCATTCCCTGCCCGACTGGGTCGCTCTGCGCACGGGCCGGCTGCCGGCCTTCCCCGACGCGGTGGCCTACGCCCGGAGCGAGGAGGACGTTCGTTCGGCGTTCGCCCTCTGCCGCCGACTCGGCGCGGCGTTGATCCCCTATGGCGGAGGGACGAGCGTCGTCGGCCACGTCAATCCCCTCCCCGACGGAGCGCCAACGGTCACGCTCGACCTCTCGCCCCTGCGGCGGTTGCTGGCACTGGAAGAGACCAATCAGCTGGCGACCTTCGAGGCCGGCGTCCGCGGCCCGGACCTCGAGGATCAACTTGCCGTACGCGGATACACCCTTGGGCATTTCCCCCAATCCTTCGAGCTCTCGACGCTGGGGGGCTGGATCGCCACGCGGTCTTGCGGCCAGCAATCGTATTACTACGGAAGGATCGAGGACTTGTTCTGCGCAGGGCACGTCGAAACACCGGCGGGATCCTTCGACCTTCCCCCTCTGCCGGCCAGCGCCGCCGGCCCGGACCTGCGTCAGCTGGTTCTCGGTTCCGAGGGCCGTATGGGGGTGATCACCCGGGCGCAGGTGCGCGTCCGACGCCGTCCCGAGACCGAGACTTTCTACGGCGTGTTCTTCGCCGACTGGGCCGCCGGCGCCGAGGCCGTTCGGGAGATGGCACAGTCCGGGTTGCCGGTGTCGATGATGCGCCTGAGCGATGCACAGGAGACGGAGACTACGCTGATGCTGGCCGGTAAGCCGGACCTGACGCGCTGGGCCGATCGTGGTCTGCGCGTGGCGGGTTACCGGGGCGAGCGCAGCCTGTTGATCCTCGGGCTCACCGGTGATCGTCGGCGCGCCGGCCAAACGTTGCGCCACGCCGCCGGTGTGTGCCGAAGACACGGCGGCCTCTTCCCGATCGCCATGATTGGACGCCTGTGGCAGAAGAGCCGCTTCCTGTCGCCCTACCTGCGCAATACGTTGTGGGAACGCGGCTATGCGCTCGACACGGTCGAGACCGCCTTGCCGTGGGCCGGAGCGCTCGCCGCGGCCCGGACGATCCAGCAGACGCTGCGCGACTCGTTCGCCGCGCGAGGCCGGCGGCTCCTGGTCTTCACCCACCTGTCGCACATCTACACCGATGGCGCCAGCGTATACACCACCTACCTCTTCCCGCGCGCCGACGATCCCGATGAAACCGTCGCCACCTGGCGCGCCGCCAAGCTCGCCGTGAGTCTGGCCATCGTCAGACTCGGGGGAACCATCAGCCATCAGCACGGGGTCGGTCTCGACCACGCACCGTTCCTGGAGGCCGAGAAAGGGCCCGCCGGCGTCGCCGCACTGCGCGCTGCCTTCCGGACATTCGACCCCGAAGGCATGCTCAATCCGGGGAAACTGATTCAGCCGTAGGAGTGTGCACCCGGCCGCACAATCCTCAAGCAACTCGAACGACATTCCTCGAAAGGCCGGCAGGACACTCAACTCCAACGCACCTGTTTCCCGGCCCCTGTGACGGGGCTATACTGGCGGCCGTGCCTACGGCACACACCGGGCAGCGTCGTGCGGGCAGCCAATGCATCTGCAGCGCGGCAACCCGACCACGGGCCGCCGAGACAGTTCGCCAGGCCCCGCCCGAAGGGCCGCTCACTTGGAGCCTCTATGACCGCGGAACTTGCCGACAAGGTCGTCATCGTCACGGGCGGTGCCTCCGGCATCGGGCGCGCCGCGGCGAGGTGCATGGCCGCTGCCGGCGCGCATGTGGTCCTGGGCGATATGGATGTCCGGGGCGGCGAAGCCACGGCGGCCGCCGTCTTCCGCGAGGGCGGCGAGGCGGTCTTCGTTCCCTGCGATGTAACCGTCAGAGCGCAGGTCGAGGCGCTGGTGGAAGCCGCCGTCCAGACCTACGGCCGCCTCGACGCCGCCTTCAACAACGCGGGCATGGAAGGCGAGCACGCATCCACCGTCGACTGCAGCGAGGCCAACTGGGATCGCACGCTGGAGGTCAACCTGAAGGGCGTGTGGCTGTGCCTGCGCGCCGAGCTGCGTCAGATGCTGCGCCAGGGGCGCGGGGGCTCGATCGTCAACACCGCCTCCGTCGCCGGCATTGTGGCCGAACGCGGGCACGCCGCCTACGCCGCCGCAAAGGGCGGCGTGATCCAGTTGACGCGCACGGCGGCCGCCGAGTACGCCGGCGCCGGGATCCGCATCAACGCCGTCTGCCCGGGCGCCATACGCACCCCGATGGTCGACCGTGAGCTCAAGGCCATGCGCCTGAGCGCCATGATGCCGGGCGCTTTTCACACGCCCGCCACCCGCTTCTGGGCCGACGTCGTCGTCCGTCTTCCCGGTCTTAGCCAGTTGTCGCTCAAGATGATGCAGCCGATGGGCCGCAGCGGCCGGCCGGAGGAGATCGCCGAGGCGGCCGCGTGGCTGTGCTCGGATGCTTCATCCTTCGTCACTGGCCACGCACTCGTGGCCGACGGTGGAATGACCATCGTCTAGCCCCAAGGAGTCGCAGGTATGACCGACACCGAGTTGACCCTCAAGAGCAAGGACGGGCTCACTCTGGTGGGTCGGCAGTGGACACCGGCCGGCGCAGGCGCGCGGCGTGGTGTGTCTGGTCCACGGCCTCGGCGAGCATACCGGTCGCTACGCGCACGTCGCCGCGGCGCTCGACCGGGCAGGCTACGCGGTCCTCGGTCTCGACCTGCGCGGCCATGGCCGATCGGCCGGTCAGCGGGGCTTCACGCCGAGTTACGACACCTTCCTCGACGACCTCGATGTGCTGCTGGAGGAGGCCGGCCGCCGTTTTCCGTCTTCGCCGCTCTTCTTCTACGGCCACAGCCTGGGGGGCAATCTGGTGCTCTACCACGCCATCCGCCGCCGGCCGGCACTCTGCGGCGTGGTCGCCAGCAGTCCGCAGTTGAGGCTGGCTTTCCAACCGCCGGCATGGAAGACGACACTGGGCCGGCTGCTGTTCAACGCCTGGCCGTCCTTCAGCATGCCTTCCGGCCTGGAGCGCGCCGCCCTGTCGCACGATCCTGCCGTGGTCCGCGCCTACGCCGAGGATCCGTTGGTCCACGACCGTGTCACCCCGAAGCTCGGTATCGGGCTGATCGACGTCGGGCAGTGGCTGCTCCATCACGCCTCCGAGTTGACCCTGCCGGTTCTGATCTACAACGGCGGCGAAGACCGTCTGACGTCGGCCGAGGCCTGCCGCGAGTTCGCCGCCAAAGTCCCGGGCGATTGCAGCCTCAAGATCTGGGACGGGCTGTATCACGAGACGCATAACGAGCCCCAGCAGGGCGAGGTACTGGCCTTCATGGTCCAGTGGCTGAAGGCCCACACGCCCTAGGCCTCGGCTCCGACGAACGAGGCGACCACCATGTGGTCACGCGGTTGGCGCGACAAAGCCTGGTCCCAACTGGACACCAACTGGGATCTGATCGTCATCGGCGGCGGAATCACCGGCGCAGGAATCCTGCGTGAGGCGGCCCGCGCCGGTCTGCGCGCTCTGCTGCTCGAGGGCGGCGATTTCGGCTCCGGCACCTCCAGTCGCTCCTCCAAGCTCGTCCACGGCGGCCTGCGCTACCTCAAGAACGCACAGGTCCGGCTGACCATGGAGTCGGTCTCCGAACGCGAACGCCTGCTGCGCGAAGGGCGCGGGCTGGTCTCGCCGCTGGGCTTCCTGATGCCGAGCTTCCGCGGCGACCGGACGCCCGGCTGGGTGTTCGGCCTCGGTCTCGTGATCTACGACTTGCTGGCATGGAAGTGGGGCCACCGTCACTACGACGCCCGCGGACTGCTGGACCTGTGCCCGGTGCTGGCCTCGCAGGGCCTGCTCGGCGGTTATCGCTTCATCGACGCCACCACCGACGACGCCCGGCTGGTCCTGCGCGTGATGCGCGAGGCCGTCCGCGGCGGATCGCTGGCCCTCAACTACGCGCGCGTCGAGAGCCTGTTGACCCGCCGCACAGGGCAGGTATGCGGCGTCGTGGTGCGCGATCAGGCACCCGGCTCCGGCCGGACCGCCGAGGTGAAGGCGCCGATCGTCATCAGTGCCACCGGCGCCTGGGCCGATGATTTGCGCATGCAGGTCGGGGGCCGTCAGCGCCTGCGACGCCTGCGGGGGAGCCACCTGATCTTCCCCTCCTCGCGCTTGCCGCTCACCCGCGCCGTCAGCGTGCTGCACCCCGCCACCGGCCGACCGGCGTTCGCCGTTCCGTGGGAAGGCGTGACGCTGATTGGAACGACCGATGTCGACCATGCCGACGACATGGCGCGTGAGCCGGCCATCGATTCGGCCGAGGCCGGCTTCCTGCTGGCAATGGCCACTTTCGCCTTCCCGTCGCTCGAACTCGGGATGCAGGACGTCATGGCGACGCAGGCGGGTGTCCGGGCCGTCATCAACACCGGGCGTTCGGACCCGTCGAAGGAATTGCGCGAGTATGTCCTGTGGGACGAGCGCGGCCTGCTGACGGTCACCGGCGGCAAGCTGACCACCTTCCGCCGCATGGCCCACAGCGCGCTGCGCGCGGCGCAAGCGCGGCTGCCGCGTCGCGTGACGCTCGACGCCCGCCTTCCCGTCCTCGATCCACTGCCGCCGGAACGTTGCCTCGAGGGACTCGTCGATCCCGCGCTCTGCCTGCGGCTGCTCGGCCGCCACGGCGTGGAGACGCCGGCGCTGGTCGAGGCCTCCGAACCCGGGGACCTGCAGCCGATCGACGGCACCTTGTGTCACCTGGGCCGAGCTCCGCTGGGCGGCGCGCGAGGAGGGCGTGGTGCATCTCGACGACTTACTGCTGCGCCGCGTCCGACTCGGATTGACACTGCCGCAAGGCGGCCTGGCCGTGCTCGACCGCATTCGCACTGTCGCCCAGCGCGAGCTGGGCTGGGATGACGAGCGTTGGGTTCAGGAAGTCCAGCGCTACCAAGAGCTATGGCGGGACGGATACTCGCCCCCGGTTTAGCCAGCCAAGGAGACGGGACGCCTGCGCGCACCCCCGCCGCCTCCAATTCCTCCTTGCGCGCGTGCGATGCTTTGTCCTTGGAAGCTTCTTGTCGCCGACTGGGTGGCCTGGGCTGGGGACGCAGCTAGAGACGAGAGGGCGGTTCGCGGCCCGTCACGGGCCATTCCGTTTCGCGGCGGGGATTCCCGCAGGAGTCGCGCATGTCCGGTGATCATTTGCTCGCCATCGACCAGGGGACACAGAGCGCTCGCGCGCTGGTCTTCGACCTGCGCGGCAACCTGGTGGCCAAGGCCCGCGCACCGATCGAACCCTACTTCTCCGACGCACCGGGCTTGGCCGAGCAGCACGCGCACGTGTTCTGGGACGCCGTGTGCCGGGCGTGCCAGTCGTTATGGTCCGAGCCCGGTGTCTCGAAGGACCGGATCGCCGGGGTGGCGCTCACCACGCAGCGCTCGACTGTGCTCAACATCGATCGGGACGGTTCCCCGCTGCGGCCGGCCATCAGCTGGCTGGACCAGCGTCGGACCGAGGGTTTGCCTCCTGTCGGTGGCGCGTGGGGAGCCCTCTTCCGCCTGGCCGGCATGTCGGGAACCGTCGCCTACCTGCAGGCCGAAGCCGAAGCGAATTGGATTCGCACCCACCAGCCGGAGATCTGGAGCAAGACCCACAAGTACCTGCTGCTTTCCGGGTATCTGACCTACCGTCTGACCGGCCGGTTCGTCGACTCGGTCGGCTGCCAGGTCGGGTACATCCCCTTCGACTACAAGGGTCTGCACTGGTCCAAGCGCTGGGACTGGAAGTGGCAAGCGTTGCCGATGGATGCCGCGCTGCTGCCGGATCTGGTCGTCCCGACCCAGCCGTTGGGCGAGATTACGCCAGCCGCTGCCGAAGCCACCGGCATCCCGGTCGGGCTTCCCTTGATCGCCGCTGCGGCCGATAAGGCGTGCGAGGTCATCGGCGCCGGCGCTCTCGAGCCGCACATCGGATGCCTCAGCTACGGAACGGCGGCGACGATCAATACGACCCACCGCACGCTACCTGGAGGTGATCCCGCTTCTCCCGCCCTACCCTTCCGCCGTGCCGGGTGCGTACAGCCTGGAGGTCCAGATCTACCGCGGCTACTGGATGGTGAGCTGGTTCAAGCACGAGTTCGGGCTGCGCGAACAGCGCATCGCCGACGAGCGCGGGGTGGCGCCGGAGGCGTTGTTCGACGAGCTGGTGCGCGCCGTGCCGCCCGGTTCCGACGGCCTGGTGCTCCAACCGTATTGGTCGCCCGGCCTGAAGCACCCCGGCCCGGAAGCGCGCGGTGCCGTAATCGGATTCGGTGCCGGACACACGCGAGCCCACCTGTACCGCGCCATCCTCGAAGGCCTGGCGTATGCGCTTCGGGAGGGCGCCGAGCGCACCTCGAAACGCAGCGGTGTTCCCATCACCGAGCTGCGCGTCGCCGGCGGCGGAAGCCAGAGCGATGCCGCCCTACAGCTCACCGCCGATGTCTTCGGCCTCCCGGCCTCCCGCCCGCATGTCTACGAGGCCTCCGGATTGGGCGCCGCCATGGACGCCGCCGTCGGCCTGGGCCTGCACTCCGATTTTCCGACCGCTCTGCGCGAAATGACGCACCTCGGGCGAACGTTCGAGCCGGACCCGCGATCCCACCGCACGTACGACGACCTGTACCGGCAGGTGTACCTGCGCATGTACGACCGGCTGCGTCCGCTCTACGACAGCATTCGCAGTTCCACGCACGGTGATGGCATAGGGAAGGCGATCACACCCGGCGCGACCTGTTGCCCTGCCGCGTGGTCATTGTGCCCGCATGATATGCTTGGCCGGTCGGCCGTCATGCAACGCTGGAACCGCCCGGTCCACTTCCTTCTTCTCCTCTCGCTGTGCGCCGCATGCGCACCGCTTCCGTTTCCGGCTGCGACCGCCACCGGCCTCCCCGCCCCCGCCCACCGCCACGCCTGCCCCGACCCGCGTGGCGGAACCCCTCCTGGCGCCTCCGTCCGCAGAGTCCGGACTGCCGCAGCGGATCTTCCTCCAGGTGGAACGGCTGCGCGGCCTCGAGACGCGGCCGATGCAGGTGACCAACGTGGTTCCGCAAGCGGAGATCGACCGGTTAGCCCGGGCGGCCCTTCTCGCCGCGTGGCCCCTTCCATCCCTTGAGCGAGACGCCCATCTGTTGCAGCGCTTCGGACTGGCCGAGGCGGATCTCGATTTGGAGGCGCTCATCGCCGCGCTCGGGCTTGATGCTGCCGTGGTATCGGAGGCGCCGGATAACGGCCTGGTGATCAGCTCCGACCTGCGCGAGGCGGATGAGGACATGGCACAGCTCGCGTGCGCGTATGATCGCCGGCTTCTCTGTGGGATCGATGCCCGGCCTGGCCACCGGGCTTGCGGCGGAGGCCTGCACGGCTGACGCCGACGCGTGTCTGGCAACGCGCGCCCTCGTTCAGGGCGACGCCGCCCTGCTTGCCGAGCAGTGGCAGCGCACATTCGGATCTTCGCCTCGTCCCCCGGATGACGCACCTGCCGGGTGTTCTGCTTCGCCGTCCGTGATCGGATCTGGCGCCTCAGGTCTGGTGCGGGTCCTCACTTTCCCAATCCAGCAGGGCGTCGGATTCGCCCGCGGGCTGTATCTGAAGGCGGGCTGGGCCGGCGTCGATCAGGCCTACGCCGACCCGCCTGTTTCCACCGAGCAGATCCTTCACCCGGAGCGTTACCCAAAGGATACGCCGCGCAATCCCGATCTCCCGGACCTGGCCCCCGCCCTGGGCCCGGGGTGGACGACCGATGACACCGGCGTATTGGGCGAGTGGCGTACGCTCCTGGTGCTCGAGTCCTTCCTCGACACCGAGGAGGCCGTGCTGGCCGCCTCCGGTTGGGACGGAGATCGATATGCGCTGCTCTCCAGCCCCGAAGGTGCCCGGACGGCTCTGGTTCTGCTGACGCGCTGGGACACCGTCCGGGACGCCCACGAGTTCTCCGGCGCCTTCCGGACGTACGGGGAGAATTGCTTTGGGCCTTCCCGGCGCGCGGGTACCTCCCTGACCTGGACAACGCAGAACGGCGTGATCGTCCTTGATGTCGGCAACGATCAGACTCTGTGGATTGAAGCGCCGGACGTCGGCGACTGCCGCCGCACTCCGCAAGGCCTCGGGCTTCCCCCTTCACTGAGTTCGCCGGCCGCAACACGCAAGCAGGCCGAGGCACTCTCGGCCCGGACCTGTCCCCGACTGCTCGTCTGTCGTGATGGGGGGTTGCGGACTCAGCCTGCCGGCTTGTTGTCTTGCCGCGCCCCGCGATACACGGCGGCGGTCACGCCGCTCACGATCAGCCCGAGATGCGCACGCCCGACGCGGGCGTCCGCCATCCAGACCGGCACCAGCGCGAGGCGGAAGGACTCGACGACCATGCGCGCGGATCGGACCGCGGGTCGCAGACCCCGGGCTGCCGCACTCAGTCGTGTCGCGGTCGCGTCCAGCGAGCGCTCGCGCGCCCGCAGGGCGGCGTCTGCCAGGGACAGACTGTAGGTCTCCGCCGGCCAGGCGGCCAGATACTTGCTGTCATAGGAAACGAACAGATCCGGCGAGATGTTCTCCACGCACTCTGCCTGACCTGGCTGTGGTTGCGACTTTGCCAGAACGGCGATCGGGCTCACCGGAGGCTCCGTGCCGCTCAGCGGTCCAGCCTCCATCGCCCATCTGCTTTCCCCAGGTGCCGCAGTCCAATCGATCACCCCGCCCATCTCGAACAGCCAGACCGGCAGATACACCGCCGCCAGGCGATCGATGACGAACGACTTGCTCGATCCCGCCGGTCTTTCGCGACCACACCTCCAGGCTGGCCCGGGCCTCCTCCGCCGCAACCATCAGGGGCACAAGCGTGTCGGGTGCGATCAGCATGCGCTCGTCGCCCGCCTCGACGGCATAGGTAGCATCGCAGTATGGGCAGGTGAGCGCGAGCGTCTCCGGTGCCAGAAGGAAGCGTGCCCCACACGCCGCACAGGCGAAGGTCGGGCTTGCCTGAGGCCGGGCATGCCCGCGAGCGGTCGCCAAGGCCAGCACGAAATCGTTCTCCGCGGCGGGATCGATGATCCGCTCGCCACCGGCGATCGCCGTCCGTCGCCCGCAGTGGTCACACTGCAGTCCCTCGCCGTCCGGCGCGTAAGCCAGTGGCCCACCGCAGGTGGGACAGGCGAATCGCTCAATGTCCACGGGGTTGTCTTGCGGAACGGGCGCCGGGAGAGGCTGATCCGGGTCGATCATGTCTCCACGCAGCAGGCGCCCGTCGAGCACCGCCAGTCGTCGGAGTGCGCGCGGGTTGTGGGGGTCGTTGGCCAGGACTTCTTCCAGCCAGCGGCGAGCGTCGTCGCGCACCTCGGCCACATCACTCAGCCAAAGCCACGCCTCGAGTTGTTCGTCGGAAGACGGCTGCTGCCGCAGGGCCCATTCCAGGTAGTGGCGCGCCTCGGCCCGCTCGCCGGCCTTCGCCGCTGCGATCCCGCGAACAAGCAGGTCGTGCGCACCGTCGGACACCGCACCTTCCTATCGGCCCGGCCAGGTCACCTCAGGATTCCGTGCCGTCGATCGCCAAGTCCGGCGACCCCGCTTCGGGCTCCATCTCGGCCAGCGCCTGACGAACGTCGTCCTGCAGCATTTTGCGGCTGGGCGCCCGCCGGCCGCGCCGGCCAAGCCGTCCCATCAGTCCCTCGGTGGTCGATCGCGACAGTCGCTGCAGCGTCTGCCCCGAGAGCTTCTCACCACGCTCGAACCAGACTGTTGCCGCGCGGCCCATCGCCACGGTCGTCCCGCCCGCCACGGCCGCCGCCACCAGCCACCCGGGAGGCCCGCCGAACTTGGTCAGTTCGTAGAACAGGCTGCGCGCCAGCAGCCCCACGCCGAACGTTGCCACCAGCTCGCGTGCCCGGCTCAGCGTCATCCGGTAGGCGTAGATCCGGGCGATGCTCATCACCATGGCGCTCTGCACCACGACCAGAGGCAGGAAGCTGGCGAAGGGCAACGGCGTCAGGGCAATTGCCCCGGCCGTCGATGCGGCTCGGGCCACGACCGCCTGGGACAGTTTTCCCCGATAGGCCGGCAGCGCTGCTCCTAGCGCGGCGACGATACCCGGCTCGGATTTCGCCACGGCCACCAGCAGGCGGTCGATTCCCAGCCCCTGTTTGGCGCTCACCGGGATCAGTTGGGATACATCGATCCCAAGCGCCGCAGCCGCGCGGCCGAGGACGGCAGCCCGCTCCCGCCCCACCAGGTCGATCTTGTTCAGCGCCGCAACCATGGGTCTGCCCAACCCGGCCAGATCGGTGAACAAAGCCTGTTCCGGGGGACGGATCCCGTGTTCGGCATCGAACAGCACGAGCAGCAGATCCCCGGCCTCCGCTGCCGCCAGCGCCCGCCCGCGCTCCTGCTCACCGGCGGCGCCCGGGGAATCGGCTCCCGGCGTATCGACGATCGAAAACAGCCCTGCGTCGGCCACCTGTGCCTGGCGCGTCGTCCCCGGCAGGGCGCTCACCTCGGCTCGGTCCTTCCCGGAACGGATCAGCGTGTTGTACAGCGTCGACTTCCCGCTGTTCGCCGGGCCGACAATCACCACCCGGTGCTTGTCACCCGCGGCGACGCGCAGGTGCTCGATCGCCTCGCCGATCAGGCCGCGCCAGCGCTTCATGTCGGTGGGCAGCAGGCCGAGCGCCTTGCCCAGGTCCGACTGGCTGCTTGACGGGAGCGAGGTCCAGGCCTGGCGAATTTCGTCCGCCTGGCGTCCAACGAACTCCGAGAGCGTGTTTCGTTCCGTCATGGCGCCATTGTAGCCCAGCGACCGAACCCTGCTCGAGCCCAGGCTGACGCGTGGGCTCCCAGCCGGCTCGTTCTGTGGATAACTGGCTTCTTTCTGTGGAGAACGGGCCTCCTTTGGGGAGAACCCCGGATTGTCTGAACCGGCCACGGCAACGGTCGACGGCATCTGTGCCGCCGGACGCACCGACTCGGCCATATCTGGGGTACTCGCTGGCTGGGGCAGACTCAGAGAGCTCGCTGTTCACATGCTATCCCCTGAGTCCCTGTTCACGAACGGAGACCCCGACTGTGCCACACCTGACGTAGCGCTCGTGCGCAGCGGCCGACATCTTCGGCTCCTGGGGCCGCTCGATCAAGATTCTCCACACATCCACAGCCCCTACGACGACTACGAGATATCATCATCTGATGAAAGGGAAGAGAGAGATCTCTCAAGCCTAAAAACAGCAGACCGGGGGCCGCTTGGCCCCCGGTCGTGAGATACGGTTCGGATGCGCTGCGGGCCTAGATCCAGCCGCGGAACTGCATCGCCTTGACGACGCGCTCGATGGCACACCAGGTAAGCGGCGTCGCGCATGTAGACGTTCTGCTTGAGGGAGGTATCCAGCACGGCGTGGAAAGCGGTGCTGATCTTCTCGTCCAGCCGCTTGAGGACCTCGTCGGTCGACCAGTAGAAGTTCATGTCGTTCTGGACCAACTCGAAGTAGGAGACGGTCACGCCGCCGGAGTTGCACAGGAAGTCGGGGATGTCCAGGATGCCGCGCTTCTGGATCTCCTTGTCGGCCTCGATGGTGACCGGGCCATTGGCGCCTTCGGCGATGATCTTGACCTTCTTGCTGATCTTGCCGACGTTCTCGCCCGTGATCTGGCCTTCCTTGGCGGCCGGGATCAGCACGTCGACGTCCTTGGACAGCCAGGCATCGGCGTCCTCGATCTCATAGCCCGCCTTCCTGGCGGCTTCCTTATCGATGGAGCCGTACTGATCGACGATCGAGAGCAGGAAGCGGCCGTCGACGCCGTCCTTCTTGGAGTAGGTGTAGGCCTTCTTGTCCTTCAGATCCCAGCACGAGACGCACAGGACCTTGCCGCCCAGGATCTCGGTGAAACCGATCGTGGCGTACTGCGAGACATTGCCGAAGCCCTGGATCGAGGCGGTGCAGGCCTTGGGATCCAGCTTGAGGTGCTTCATCGCCTCGCGGATGGTGTAGGTCACGCCGTAGCCGGTGGCCTCGGTGCGGCCGAGCGATCCGCCGGCGCCGAGCGGCTTGCCGGTGATCATGCCGGGCGTGTAGTGGCCGACGAGCTTGGAGTACTCGTCCATCATCCAGGCCATCATCTGCGGGGTGGTGCCGACGTCCGGCGCCGGGACGTCCTGGCGCGGGCCCAGGTTCTTCCACATCACCTGCATCCAGCCGCGGCACAGGCGTTCCTTCTCGCCCACGCTCAGCGTCGACGGGTCGACGATCACGCCGCCCTTGCCGCCGCCCAGCGGGATATCGGCCACGGCGCACTTCCAGGTCATCCACATCGCCAGGGCGCGCACGGTGTCGATGGTCTCGTCGGCGGCAAAGCGAATGCCGCCCTTGTTGGGGCCGCGGGCATCGTTGTGCTGGACGCGGAACCCGGTGAAGACGCGCAGGCTGCCATCGTCCATGCGCACCGGGACGGAGAACTTGAACTCACGCAGGGGCCAGCGCATCAGTTCGCTCTCGCCCTTACCGAGCTTCATCTTGGCGGCCACAGCGTCGAACTGGGCCTGGGCCATCTCAAATGCGTTCACAGTCAGCTTCCTCCTTGGATGCTTGGGCTCTCCGCCAGGAGAGCGCCGAAAGGTCTCGAAACCGGGCGCGCAATGCCCCACCGGCAGATGCCGCCGGCGGACGAGCGGGCTTCTGATTGGACTGTACCGCTCCGGTTCAAGCGGGGTCAAGTTACGTCTCTCACAAACCAGCGTGATGGTTCTCCGCCGACCGCAGGGCATCCTGCAGGGCACTGTTGCACCCGGGCAGGATTGGCCTGGCCGCCGGCCAGGCGCATCACCTGCCCAAAGAACCACTGCCCGATCGAGGTCTTGCCGGCCAGGTATTGATCCAGTTGTTCCGGGTGCGAGTCAAGCACCTGCCGGACGAGGCGTGCGACCTGGTCGGCATCATCGACGACCTGCACCCCGCGGCGCTCGACGACCGCGGCCGCCGAATCGCCGGTGGCAAACATCTCGGCCAGGACGGCCTTCCCGCTGGCGACCGTCACCGTTCCGGAATCCACCAGCGCGACCAGTTCAGCCAGCGCGGGCGGGCGTGACGGGGCAAGCCTCAATGCTCAGCCCGGAGGCGTGCAGCAGGCCGTACAGTTCGCCGACCATCCAGTGAGCGAGATGCTGCGGCGAGGCACCGCGGCGCCGACCGTACGGCGGCATCGAAGAAGGCCGCCTCGGCCGGCTCGGCGCCGAGGACGGCGGCCGCCGAAGGCGTCAGTCCGTACTCGCGCTGCCAGCGGGACCGTCGCTCGGAGGGCAGCTCGGGCAAGGACGCCCGTACGCTCTCGACCAGGGAGGCCTCGATGCGCAGCGGGGGAAGGTCCGGCTCGGCGAAGTAGCGATAGTCGTGTGCCTCTTCCTTGCCGCGCTGCGAGAATGTCTCGCCGGTCGCTTCGTTCCAGCCGAGCGTCTCCTGCTGCACCGGATGCCCGGTGCGCAGCAAGCCGGTCTGGCGGCCCATCTCGAATGCCACCGCCCGGAGCATCGAGCGGAACGAGTTCAGGTTCTTGATCTCGGTGCGCGTCCCAAGGTGCGATGTGCCGGCCGGGCGCATCGAAATATTGGCCTCAAACCGGATCACGCCCTTCTCCATGTCGCCGCTGTTGACACCCAGCGTGCGCAGGACCGAGCGCAGTTCGGTGGCGTAGGCCTTGACTTCCTCGAGGGAGTGCAGGTCGGGCTCGGAGACGATCTCGAGCAGCGCCACACCGGAACGGTTGTAGTCGATCAGCGAGTAGCCCTGGCGATGGAACAGCTTGCCCGTGTCCTCCTCGAGGTGGACGCGGCGGATGCGAACACGGCGCGCCCCGCCGGGAAGTTCGATCTCCAGCCAGCCGCCTTCGGCCAGCGGCAGTTCGTACTGGGAGATCTGGTAGCCCTTGGGCAGATCCGGATAGAAGTAGTTCTTGCGGGCGAAGGAGCTGTGCTCCGCCGGGGTGGCGTGGAGCGCCAGGGCGACACGCAGGGCATATTCGACCGCCCGGGCATTGATGACCGGAAGCGTGCCGGGCATTCCGGTGCAGATCTCGCACGTCGCCGAATTCGGGGCGGCCGAGGTCGAATCGACGACCGGGCAGGCGCAGAACATCTTCGACTGCGTCTGCAGTTCGGCATGCACCTCGAGGCCGATGACCGGCTCGTACTCCACCATGGGCCGTCCTGCGACCGTTCTAGGGGGCGGGAGGGAAGGCGCCCGCCGGTGCATACCAGTCGGCTGGATCGATCTCGCCGGCGGCCATGCCGTTCGCCGTCGGCACCGGCAGGAGCGTGTGATCGGTGCAATCGACGCTCAACCCGCACTGCACCGCGACCGTGTAGCCTCCGGCAAGCTGCCCGTCCAGCGTGTAGGCGACGACATAGTAGATGCCACCGGGAACGGAGAGGCTGTAGGTGGACTGGCCGGCTTCGGTCTCGACGCTGGCGACCGGGGCCTGCGTGATCACGTCGAATGCGACGACCTTGAGGGGCGGGATGCCCTCGGACGGGTAGGACAGATGACCGGTGATCGCCGAACCGAGGTCCAGGATCGGAGGCCCATCGTTGGTCGCCCCTAGGGGGAAGCAAGCCCGGCAGCTCGTCGGGCAGCCCTGCGGAAGTTCGGAGGGCAGCTCAGCCGGCAGCGTCGCCAGCATGGATTCCATTTCAGACTGCAGGGCCTGCAGCGTCGAGGCCGCTCCGCCCGTGGCGTCATCCACCAAGCGTCCAGGCAGCGAACACGCAAGCGCCGTCAGGGCGAGCATCGTGACGCCACACACCAGAGCGAACGACCGACGGGCCATCTACCCCTCCAAGAGTTTCGGATTGCCTGCAGGCTTGAGCGGGGTCATTCTACCCGGGGACGGGAGGCGCGACCCCGGGTCGAGCGCCGGGCCGACGATCAGGCGCTTCACACGGGCGCGCGTTCAACCACACGCTCACCCGTGTCGGCGCATGAACCTCTGAATGCGCTCCAGGGCTTGTTCGATCTTCTCATAGGCCGTGGCATAGGAACAGCGGACGAAGTTGGCGTCCCCGCCGAAGGCGTTGCCCGGGACGACCGCCACACGCTCCTCGTTGAGAAGCGCCTCGGCGAATGCCTCGTCGGTCAACCCGGTGGCCGCGATCGACGGGTAGGCATAGAAGGCGCCCTTGGGCTCGAAGGTCGGAAGCCCGAGGTCGTTCAACCCGCCGACGATCAACCGGCGCCGCCGGTCATACTCCTCGACCATGGCCTGCACGTGCGGCTCGCCGGTCTGGATCGCCTCCAGCGCCGCGATCTGCGCCGTCGTGGGGGCGGACATGATCGTGTACTGATGAACCTTGCGCATTTCGGAAAGGATCGGCGCCGGGGCGGCGGCATAGCCGATGCGCCAGCCGGTCATGGCATAGGCCTTGGAGAACCCGCCCAGCGTGATCGTTCGCTCGCGCATCCCCGGCAGGCCGGCGAAGCACACGTGCTGGTGCCCGCCATACACCAGCCGGTCATAGATCTCATCCGAGATCACCAGCAGGTCGTGCGCCTCGGCCACGCGTGCCAGCTCCGCCAGTCGCTGGCGGGACATGACGGCGCCGGTGGGATTGTTGGGGTAGCCCAGAAGCAGCGCCTTGGTGCGCGGCGTGATCAGCGCCTCGACGGCGGAGGCAGCCACCTGGAATGCATCCTCGACGGTCGTGGGCAGCGGCACCGGCGTCCCGCCGGCCAGGAGGACCTCCGGCTGATAGGCGACGAAACACGGCGTGGGGACGATGACCTCGTCGCCCGGATCGAGCGTCGCCACCAGCGCCAGATACAACGCCTCCGATACGCCGACGGTGACCAGGATCTCGCTGCGGGCTTCGTACGCCACGCCGTACAGTCCCTGGATCTGTTCGGCGATCGCCTGCCGCAGCTCGAGGATGCCGGAGTTGGAGGTGTAGTGCGTCTGGCCGTCTTGCAGCGAGAGGATGCCGGCCTGCAAGATCGGGGCGGGCGTGGTGAAATCAGGCTCGCCGATGCCGAGCGAGATCACATCCTGCATCGTGGCGGCGATGTCGAAGAAGCGTCGGATTCCGGACGGCGGGATGTCGGCAATCCGGCGGGCAACGAAGTCGCGCATCCAGGCGTGCTCCTGAGGGCCCGCCGCCCGGGGATCAGGGGAGGTGGACCCGCCACTCGTCGTATAGTTCGCCGTAGAACAGCTCAAAGACTCGGCCGTCCTCGGTGCGGACCCGGAAGCAGGTTCCGCCCGGGATGCGCCAGCGGGCCTCGATCGCCTGAACGATCAGGCGTTCGCCCTGCCAATGCAGGGCGATGGGCCGCTCGCCGTAAGTATAGCCGGAATGGCATTCGACGATCTCGGAGGACATCGGTCAGGCTCGCCGGACCGAGTCGATGTCGATCAACTGTCCCGGCAAGGGAGCGGAGCGAACCCAGGCGCGCAGCACCTCGGCGAACAGATCGGGCCGCTCCAGCGGCCAGTTGTGACCGGCGCCTTGAACGATCGCAGCCTGACCCCGGGGCAGCGCAGCCGCCAGATCGCGAGCCGAGCGGCGCATCACGCCGTACTCGCGCTGGCCGGCCAACACCAGCGTCGGCGTGGATAACTGCTGATAGGTTCCCGGGAAGCCGGAACGAAAGGTTCGCAGTTCATGATCCGAAGGAAGGAATTGGCGGTCAGCCGGCGAGTGTCCTCCCGGAACGCTTCGAGATACGCGGAGGGGATCCCGTAACTCCAGGCATTGGCTCGCACGAGCGCATCGAGGTTGCGGAAGGGCATGTAGGCTCGCACCGTCAGGTCGAGCAGGCCGTACCACCACCGAGCTCCTGGAAGCGGGTGGACGAGCGCTCCGGATACCAGCGCCCGGTCGACAACTTCTGGCGTGTGTGCCAGCAGGGCCACGACGGTTTGTGCTCCAAGCGACAAGCCGGCCACGTGGGCCCGGCCGGCGTGAGCGCGGCGACGGATCAGATCGATCACCGCGTCGACCGCCGTTGGCATGCTGAACGGGCCGGCGGACGAGATGCTGCCGGCGTGGTCCGGGAGATCGGGGACCAGACAGTGGAACTCCGGCAGGCGCTCGACCGCTGGACGCCACGTCCAGCCGGCCGCCCCGCCGCCATGCAGCAGGACGACCGTGGGGGCATCACCCGGACCACTCTCGGTGAACGCAAGTGCAGGGGGGGCCATCGGCGCCTAGGCGAAGCCGATCTCGGACGAGTCGCCGACGTTCAGGGATCGGTAGCGCCCGATGACCCGCGCCTCGCGCCCGATCAGCGAGGCGGCCAGGGCAGTATCCAGGATCAGCGAACCGTCATCGATGATCGAGTCCTGCACCAGCGAACGGCGCACCTCGCAGCCGGCGCTGATCGAAACGTGGGGGCCGATCACCGCTTCGGTGACCACGGCCGTCGGATCGATGTAGACCGGAGGGATGACGACGACCCCGGGCGCTGCGCGGCGACGGCCGAGTTGTCGCGGCCGTGATCAAGCAGATAGCGGTTGGTCTCGAGCAGCGTATCGGGCTTGCCGCAGTCGTGCCAGACCTCCACCGGCTGCACGCGCATCTTCAACCCCTGCTGAAGCAGGATCGTCAGGGCGTCGGCCAGGAAGAACTCGCCGTGCAGCACGCTGCTGGCTGGCCATCTGGGTTTCAATGGCCGAGATCAGCCGCTCGGCCTGGCGCAGGTAGTACATGCCGACCACGGCCAGGTTGTTGGTGACATCCTGGGGCTTCTCGACCAGCCGGCGCACGAGTCCGTCCGGGCCCGAGTTCGGCGACGCCGAACCGGCGCGGGTCAGGAACGGCCTTGACCCAGGCGATCGCCTCCGCCGGATCGGATGCCAGGCCGCTCAGGTCGGCATCGATCAGTGTGTCCACGAACACCAACAGCATCGGGCCGTTGAGTCCTTCGCGTGCCAGCCAGACGGCGTGCGATTGACCCAACATCTCCGTCTGCTCGACGTAGCGCGCCTTCAACCCGGGGTAGGCACGCCCGACGTAGTCCTGGACCTGGGTGCCGAGGTAGCCGACGATGAAGATCACCTCGTCGATGGACGCCAGGGAGGCGAACATGTCCAGCACGTGCCCGAGCACCGGCTTACCGGCGACGGTGACCAGGGGCTTGGGCTTCGACCACGTGTGCGGGCGGAGGCGCGTTCCATACCCGGCCATGGGAATGACGATCTTCATAGTCGCAGGGCGCTCCTTGTGCCAGGCGGTCACGGTTTGATAGGCGTCTGCGGCGTGAAAGAGGGCCGCTTCGCCGAGCGACGGCGCGTTGAGCTGCATGCCGATCGGCAGCCCATCCTCGTCGAACCCGACCGGGAATGCAATTCCCGGCACGCCGGCCAGGTTGGCCGGCAGCGTGAACACGTCTTCCAGGTACATCGACAGCGGATCGTCGCCGTGCTGGCCGATGCCGAAGGCGGTCGTCGGCGTCACGGGACAGGCGATCAGGTCCACCCGGCGGAAGGCATCGTCGAAGTCCTGCTTGATCAGCGTGCGCACCTTCTGAGCCTGGCCGTAGTAGGCATCGTAGTAGCCCGCCGACAGGGCGTAGGTGCCGAGCATGATGCGCCGCTTGACCTCCGGGCCAAACAGGGCGCCGCGCGTCTCGAGATACTGGTCGAGCAAGCCTTCGCCGCTGCGGCGGGGGCCGAAACGCACGCCGTCGTAGCGGGCGAGATTGGCCGACGCCTCCGCCGGGGCGATCAGGTAGTAGACCGGCAGCGCCAGATCGGTGTGCGGCAGACGGATTTCATGGATGGATGCGCCCAGCGAGCGCAGCACCTCCACCGCCTGACGAACGCCGCGTTCGACCGCCGGCTGCATGCCGTCGATGAAGTACTCTCGCGGCACGCCGACGCGCACGCCGCGCAGCCCCTGGCTCTCCCATTCCACGGCGGGGACGGGCGCCGGCAGGCTGGTCGAATCCAACGGGTCGTGGCCGGCGATTGCCTGAAAGACCGGGAGCAGATCGGCCGCCGAGCGGGCGAATCCACCGACGGTGTCCAGCGACGATCCATAGGCGATCAAGCCATAGCGCGAGACGCGCCCGTAGGAGGTCTTCAACCCGGTCAGGCCGCAGAAGGCGGCCGGCTGGCGGATCGAGCCGCCGGTGTCGCTGCCCAGCGCGGCGTAGCACATTCCCGCCGCGACCGCCGCCGCCGATCCACCCGACGACCCGCCGGGCACGCGGCGCAGGTCCCACGGATTGTGGGTCACGCCATAGGACGAGTTTTCGGTCGACGATCCCATGGCGAACTCGTCGGTGTTGGTCTTGCCCAGGACGATCGCCCCGGCCTCGATCAGCCGCTGGACGCTGGTCGCCGTGTACGGAGGGTAGAAACCCTCCAGGATCCGCGAGCCGGCGGTGACGGGCATCCCTTCCAGGCACAGCACATCTTTGACCGCCATGGGGATGCCGGTCAGAGGCGGAAGGGGAAATCCATGGTCGATGCGCCAGCGGGCCAGCGCGCGGTCGGCGCGGCGCGCCTGATCGAGCGCCTGGTCGGGGGCGACGTACAGGAAGGAACACACCGCCGCGTCATAGCGCTGGATGCGCTCGAGGCAGGCGCGCGTCAGATCGAGGGAGCGGACCTCGCCGGAACGAAGTCGCGTCGTGGCTTCGAGCAGCGAGAGCGAGGAGAGATCGGTCATGGTCGGGATGGCAGGGAGAGCCCGCCGCTACTCGAACACAGGCGGAACGCGGAACATGCCTTCGGCCGCCTCCGGGGCATTGGCCATCAATTGGGGAGCGGCGTTGGAGGTGCGGGCCACATCCTGGCGCAGCGGAGCGTCGAGAGGCAGCACACTGGCCGTGGGAGGGATGGAAGACGTGTCGACCTCGCGCAGCCGGGCGGCATAGTCGAGGATGGCGGAGAGTTGCACCTGATAGCGGGCCTCTTCGTCAGCCGTCAGTCTCAGGCGGGCAAGTTGGGCGATATGGCGAACTTCGTCGCGCGTCAGGGCCATGGTCGGCATTATAGCAAAGCGGTCCCTTTGCTCGAGCGGTGGGCGGAAAACGAACAGGGGCGAGATGGCTCGCCCCTGCCCTGTTCAACGTGCGGGATTGAGCAGCTAGGACAATTCCGGCAGCTGCGGCTCGATCGCCACCAGTCGGGCCCCGAGCTCGTGGAGTGCCGTGAACACCATCCCATCCGGCTCGACGTACGGCGTCTCGTCCTCCGGCTCGTCGGGCTCCACCAGGTACCACTCGAGGTCAACTTCAACATGATCCATTCTTCCCTCGTCACCATCCTAGGGCCGAAACCCGCCAGATCTCCCTTACAGGCGCCCTACGCTTCCATATATAGCATGCCAAGGTAAGCCGGTCGTTAAAGCCGACAAAGAGGGTAAAGCGGCAAAAGCGGGGGACAATCCAGGATTGCCTAGGCGAGCGTCGGTAATTATGACAAGTTGGGGCCGGGCATGGAGACGCTCCGGCGTCCCGGCTAGATCACTTCGGGCGGCAGCTCGAAGGCGAACTTGGGCTGATCTTCGAAGCGGTCCGGGTAGACCCATTGGCGGAGATAGCGGCCGTCGACGTTCTTCAGGCGGGGGAACACCAGGCCGGTGCCCTGCGGTAAATCAGCCGTCCGGGACCTCGATCTCAGGTTTCAGCGGATCCGTGTACACGTACTGCTCGCGGAACCGAATCGCGCCGGGCTTGTCTCCCGCGGCGCGCAGGTCGGCGATCGTGCGCAGCATCTCGATCACGGTCAGGCGCATCTTCTCCGGCACAACCTCGAAGCGCAGCTGGTTGTCTTCGGTCACGCGCCGCAGGGCGCCTTGAGTTTCGGCGTAATGGAAGATGGCATTGCGGGCGCGAACGTGCGCCTGCAGGGGCTCATACTTCAGCGCGCCCAGCATCGTCAGCAGCATACCGTCGTACCCGGCCTGCTCGACCGCCGGGTCGAAAACCCCGGCCTCGGTCAGCGGCCGCAGCGCCCATAACCCGAAGAGTTCGGCGCGCGTCTCCTCCAGCCAGGAGTACTCCTCCTGCAGGTAGTCACGCGGCTGACCCTCGGTGTGGGCCGGGTCCATCCGGCCGGTGGAGTGGCCGATCTCGTGCAGTGCAGTGTGCATCGTGTAGGCGTCGAACAGCGCCTGCACCGGGCGAGCGGCCGGCGGCACGAGTGAGGAAACGCTCTGCCGCCAGACGGCCGCTGTGGACCAGCACCAGCTGGCTTGTGTTCACGTAGACCATGTTGACCGCACCGTAGGTCTGCACGATCCACTCATCGTTGGGCAGGCTCTGGGCCAGGGTGGTCATCGGCCCGCCGACGTAGTCTCCCGGCCCAGGCGAGCACGTCGACGAACTTGAGCTTGGGGAGGGTCGAGAGATCGACGTCGGTCCTGCGATGCGTCCAGGGCGCCGTGGCCTCCAGGTGCGGAACCTGCGCCACGATCGTCTTCAGCAGCGCATCGGCGCTGCGATTGCGCAGGTAGACACCGCCCGTGGCGGCGCCGCGCGCGTTGCGGTAGCCGTCAAGATAGACCTCCAGCCCGGTCGAGATCACGATGTCGATCGGCGAGGTATGGCTCACCCAGGCGTGGTCGGCCACCCGCCGCGCCTCTTCGCTGCCGCTCTCCAGCTCGACGATCTTGGCGTCCAGGTAGATGCGGAACCCCGCGTCGGCGGTCAGGTCACGCGCCGCCCGCAAGTGGGCCAGCACCGGCAGCAGGGCGGCCCGGTAGCGCTCTTCGTTCAGGACGACATGCGGGGTTCCGTCGGAGTCGCGGACCACGGACGAGTTCGGCGTGCTGCGGCCTGCGCCCAGGGCGTCGAACTCGGCATCGGTCAGGTCCGGCGGGTAGAAGTTGACTTTGTCCGATGGGGTCTCACCGCGGGTGAGCAGGTCGAGGTACGTCTGCAGGTCGTGTTCCGCGGACGGGCCCGCCAGGCGCGCCAGCAGGCGCAGGTCATCCGGCGAGACTTCCAGCAGATGATTCTTGGGAGGGATCGATGCGAAGGGCGCGTTCTGCAATTCAAGGATGGCCCGGTAGTCTTCCAGTTTCTGCAGAACCGGGCCCTCGGCGGTCTCGATCAGCTGCAAGACCAGCCGCCTGAGGCCGGAGGTGCGGGCGTCGCACTGGTGGCGGTAGACGGGGTTGATCAGGTCGGCGGCCTCGATCAGGTGACCGAGGACCTGCAGTTCGTCGTCCGAGAGCCCGTCCAACGCCGTCTCCACTCGCACGATCGCCGCTCGGTGCGGCGGCTCGGCATCCTGCTGGTAGGGAACGAGGCGGACGGCGGGAGATGCGGGCATCGACAGAATCCGGCGGCCGAAGGGGATTCTAACATGCCGCCGCGCGGCATCGGCGCGAACGGAGGGCGCGGGCGGCGCCCTCCGTTCATCCCTTGCACCCCAAGCGACGTCAGGCTGTCGGCGGCGTCTGAATCGGGGCCGTGATCTCCGGCTCGATCGGCACCAGGAGCAGCAGGATCAGGTAGAGCAGGACGCCGTGGCCGCCGAAGATGGCTGCCAGGACGAACAACACGCGAATCAGCGTCGGGTCGATCGCCAGGTACTCGCCCAGACCGCCGCATACGCCGCCAATCATGCGTTGTCGAAGAGACCGATACAGGCGTCGCGTTTCCGTCGTCATCGTAACCTCCGTATCTCAATTCCTTCAAACCGGTCTACGCAGCCCGGGCCAAAAGGTCGCGGCCGCGGGGATGCCACCGGCCTCGCTCTCCGGACCGGGCGTCGGGCCGCAGCTTTCGGGGGCTTAGCTGAATACGTCAGGCGACAGGGGGTGTGCAGCCGCGTTCGGCATCGGGCAATCATCAGGCGGTCTGCGTCGGCTTCGATTCCCAGGTACATCCGCAGACCGGGTTCGACGTCCGCCGCATCGGGCGTACGGCAGCCGGGACAACTCGGCGCGGTCCCGGCGAGGGGCTGGCGATCAAGCCGGAGGCTTCTGCTCCTGGGGCCCGGCCAGCATGTATCCGACGCCGGGGACGGTCACAATCAGCAGTGGATGCGCCGGATCGGCCTCGAGCTTCTGGCGCAAGTAGCGGACATAGGCGCGAAGGTACTCCAGGTCATCCCGGTACTGCTCGCCCCAGATGGCCGACAGCAGCTGCTCGTGAAGCATCACCTGGCCGGGATGGATGGCCAGTTCGTAGAGCAGCTTGTATTCGGTCGGCGTCAGGCGCACGTCCCGCCCGCCGACGGTCACGCGGCGGCGCACCAGGTCGACGTGCAGATCGCCGACGTCGATCTGGCTGGTGTCCGCCGTCCCGTCGGCCTGGCGCGAGCGCTTGAGCAGCGACCGGGCGCGCGCCACGAGCTCCCGGGAACTGAACGGCTTGGTCAGATAGTCGTCGGCGCCGACCTCGAAGCCGCGCAGCAGATCGGCCTCGCGCGACTTGGCCGTGAGCATCAAGATCGGAACATCCGAAAACTCGCGCACCCGGCGGGCGACGGCGTAGCCGTCGGTGTCATCGCGCAACACGATGTCGAGCACGATCAGGTCGGGCTGCTCGACGGCCGCCATCTCGACGGCGCTCTCGCCGCTGGCGGTCGACATCACCTCGAAGCCGATGCTCGAGAGCACCTCGCGCACCAGGCGCACCAGTTTCGGCTCGTCGTCCACCACCAGGGCGCGCGGCTTGCGGGGCAAGCGCCAGCGCCCGCGGAACAGGCCTTGCGGTCGATTATTGGTCATGGTTGTCCGAGCTCAAGCCAGTGCGCGGCAGCGTGAAGTGCAGCGTCGTGCCCTGGCCGACTTTGCTCTCCGCCCAGATCCTCCCGCCGTGAGCCTCGACAATGGCGCGCGCCACGGGCAGCCCCAGGCCGGTACCGGCGACGTGGTACCCCGTGGGGGATTTGGCGCGGAAGTACTTGTCGAACAGCGGGATCATGTCCTGGGGGGCGATGCCCACGCCCTCATCGGAGATGCTGACGGTCGCCTCGCGCTCGTCGGCTTCGGCCCGGATGACGACCAGGCCGCCGGTGGGCGAGTACTTGACGGCGTTGTCCAGGATGTTGCGCACCACCTGCTTGACGCGATGCGGATCGGCGTCCAGGATCGGAAAATCCGGCGGGGTGTCGACCAGGAGCCGATGGACGCGGGTCCGGCGCTGCATCTCGGCGGCGACCTCGGTCAGCAGATGCGGCAGGCGGAGCGGCTGCGGCTCGATGGTCAACTGGCCGATGTCGATCAGCGACGAGTCGAGGATCTCGCCGATCATCGCCTGCAGGTTCTCGCATTCCTCGTCGATCTGGCGCAGGAACTGGTTGCGCTTCCACTTCGGCCAGCGGATCTCTTCCATCAGCATGGCGGTGGCGTAGCCGCGGATGGCGGCCAGGGGCGTGCGCAGTTCGTGCGACAGCGTGGCCATGATCTCGGAGCGCAGCCGTTCGGAGCGGCGGACCTCGCGGATGACTTCGTCGGCCTCTTCCAGGCGGCCGCGGTCGATCGCCAGAGCCATCAGGTCGGCCAGCGTCTGGATGAAAGGCAGGTCGGCGGCGGTGAAGGTGTTGGCGCTGTGCTGCGTGTAGAGCAGCAGAACGCCGAAAGCCTCATCGGCCACGCGCAGCGGAGCGGCCAGGACGTTGCGCGGCAGCGACTCGGTGCCCAGGGCGCGTGCCAGCCCGCGCCGATTTCCGGGCGAGAGGTTGCCCATCGCTGCGGCGATCGACTCGGCGGTGGTGTACAGCCTGGGCTGGCCCTCGGTAAACATCTTGCCCGTCACCGACTCGCCGCGCTGCAGCGCGATCTCGGCTAGCGCATCAGGGTCGCATCCGAAGGAGGCGGCCGCATGAAAGAGCTCCGACCGGTCATCCCAGAGATACAGGATGCCCACGTCGGCCGGACTCAGGCTGGCGTTGAGCCGCTCCATCGCCTGGGACAGCACGTCTGCCAGCGGAAGGCGGGCCGTCAGCGTCTTGGCGACCTCCGTCAGGACGCGGAGCTCGAAGGGGTGTCGCTCAAGAATGACATCCGGGGCGTTGGTCACGGCGGCCTCTGCAGCGAGTCTACACCCCTCGAAAGGCAGGTCAACGCGGCCGGGGGAAAAGACGGCGAGAGGCGGGGGATGGCGCCCTCGCCTCTCGTCACCAAGGAGAGAAGCTCACACCACGATCGCCCAGCAGCGGGTTGACGTGGCCCACCCGGTGGAATCCGCCGGGCTACATCCAGCCTAGCATCCGGTCGATGAAAGACGCATGCAAATCCGACCCTCCGGCATGAAAAACTCATGAAAACGCCGGGCCCCCCGGCAACTTGCCGGGGGCCCGGTCCACGTTCTGTGCCGCCGCTCTAGCGGCTCCAGATGCGCGTCGGCGCCGAATACACGGCTGCCAGCCTGCGCGGCATCGCCCAGGCCGAGGCGAACCTCCTGGGGCGTGATCAGATGGACGTCGAGCACCCTGTCCTGTCCGGCGAATTCCGGGACATGCAGGTTGTGCAGCTCGATCGTGAGTGCCCGGTCGAGGGCGGCGATGAATGCCGCCAGCGCCGCGGTTGGCTTGTTGACAAGGACCAGCAGGTGCAGAGTCGTCTCGGTCGGGTCCGCATGGAATACGGATTGCACGCGATCATCGTTGGCGCCCAGCACCTTCCCCAGGCAGACTGCCAGCCCGCACTTGAACGGGCCGATGAAGTCCGGACGACGGACCAGCGTCTCGAGATGGCCGATCGGGGCCAGCGCCGGGACGTATTGGCGGACCAGGTTGACGGCCTCCAGGCAGACCGTCTCGGCTACTTCGGACAGATGCCAGACGATCGGCGTCGGATGTTCCATCGGCCCGTGGCGGTTCCACACCCGCAGCGGGGCATTGGCGACCGATGAGAGCAGGCCGGCGAGACCGATGCCGAGCCGGACGTCGCGCGGGGTCACCTGATGCACATCGAGCACCGAGGTGCACTCGAAGCAATCCGGCAAACGCAACTCGTCGATGGAGGCCGAGAGCACCCGGTCGAACTCTCGGGCGAAGCCCTCCAGCCCGTCAGACGTCTCGTCGACCAGCAAGAGCAGATGGATCGTGTGATCGGCCAGGTCGTAGGTGAAGGCCGAGAGGACCCGCGGTTCGCTGGCGGCGAGAACGCGGGCGCACTCCGCCGCCAGGCCCAGTTTGAACGGGGTCATAAACCCGGGCTCGTGGGTGAGCTTGGCGAGCGGGGCCTCGCGCCACGTCTCCGGCCCGAGCCGGCGCACGTGCTCGATGGCTCGATCGCGTGTCGTGCCGGCGGTTTCCGCCATCCGACTGCCCACCTCGCGGGCGGCGGCCTGCAAGGCCTCGACGACGCGGTTGGGCGTCGCCCGGACCACCGGTGCGGATGACTTCGTCTTGAACCGTCGCTCTTCTCGGTCGGGGGTCAGAATTGGTGTGGTCATCGCAGCCTCCTTCACTTGTCCACGCGGCTCCAGCTTCTGACTTCAGCCTACGCCTCCGAGAGTGAAAGGCGAATACAAATGGGCCCGGTTTGTATGAAAGGCATGTGAAAGACCACACAATGAGAATCAGGGGCAAATCAGGAGAGGAACCGTCGCGTGGAGCCTTGCCAGGGGATGGGATGGGAATCGAACGAGGAGGGGATGCAGGTGGCCCGCCGGGCAGGCGAAGGTGTCCAGGATCGGCAGAGGCAGCTTGGGCTCGACGAAGAGGACGTTGGGGAGTCCGGCCGTCGGCCACAGGCCGTAGAAGAGATGATGGCCGCCGTCGGGCAGGCGGCCGTAGGACAGGTTGTAGGCGCGGACCTTGAGGTATGCGATCTGGTCGACGACGCGCCCGCCGGGCTCAAGCAGGCGGACGGTGTCGCCGGTGTCATTGAGGGCAACATGTGTGCGGCTGCGGAAGAAGGCCAGGAAGGCATGCGCCTGGAGGACGGTGTCGGCGATGACGAACGGTTTCGAGCCGGCGCCCTCGGAATCGTCAAGGATCCAACCGAGCAGGTGAACGGGCAGGTCCCCGGCGTTGTACAGCTCGATGAACTCGTCACTTGGCGATACACCGCCGGTGCCCTCCCAGTCGTAATGTGGGCGGATGAGGACTTCGTTGATCACCACGCGGCTGGGGATGTGGGTAGGAGCGGGCGCCGGCAAGTTGACGGCGTTAGGGTAACGCGGCGTCCCGCCGATTCGGTTTCCGGACGAATCGTGGCCCACACCGCCATATCCGGGAAAACTCCCCCAGTTGCCGGAACGATCGTCTCCGCCGCGGCGCTCCATGCTTAGCCGGGCGGCCCCATTCCCCGCCGGCCACCCGCCGCCGTCCCCGTTGGCCGAATCGATCACAACGCCGGCCGGGTCCAACAGCCAAAGCGACTCGCCGTCGTTGTTCAGCCCGCCGGTGTAGATCTGATCGGCGGCCACGTCCGCCACCGGATGATCGTCTGTGCGTTCGAGCAGAAAGAACCCGTACGATGGAATCGATCCCTGCAGGGCGACGTGACAGATCGCCCTCATCCGTCAAGCGCCAGCCGTGCAGGTCGATGGGATCAGGGCCCGGGTTGTGCAGTTCGATCCATTCGTCGCTCGAGTCGGCGATCGTTCCACTCCAGGCGACCTCATTGATCAGAAGGGAGAGCAAGGCGGCGGGCGTAGGTTGTGGTGACGGGGTGAGGGTGGGCGTGGCAGATGAAGTGGGCGAGGCCGAGGCTGCAAGAGGCGTGGGTGATTCCGTGGGCGAGGGGCACAGCATCGAGTTGGGGCTGCGCGGCGTGCCGGCCACCGGCGCGCCCGCGGCATCGACGCCGGTGCTCCAGCATCCGGTGAAGGTCCGCCAGGCCCCGGGGCCATCCTCTCCGGCGAGGCGCTCCATGCTGGCGTGGGAGGCGACGCTGCCGGCGGGCCAGCCTCCGCCATCGGCGTTCGCCGTGTCGATCACTCTCCCCGAGGGATCGACCAACTCCAGGCTCTCGCCGCTGTTGCTCAACGCACCGGTGTAGATCTGGTCGGCGGCGAGGTCGAGGATGGTCGTGTCGTCCGTACGCTCGAGAAGGAACAGACCCGTAGCCCGGGGATGGAGCCCTGGAGGTCGACATGCACGTCGTCGCCGTCGGTCAATCGCCAACCGCGCAAGTCGATCGAGGATCGGACCGGGGTTGAACAACTCGATCCACTCGTCGTTCGACGAGGCGGCCGTTCCGGGCCAGGCAACCTCGTTGATCATCACGGCCATCGGCCCGAAGGGAGTGGGTTCAGGGCCGACGGTCAGGGTCGCGGTCGGCGTGTGCGTCGAGGTGGCGGTCGGAGACTCTGCCGGGGTGAGGCTCGGGCTGATCGGCTCCGGCGTAGGGGTCGGCGTCGAGGATGCCTCGACGGTCGGCGTGAAGGTCTCGACACTTGTCGGTGGGACGGCCGTTGGAGTGGGTGATGCCATTGCCATGTCGTCCGTGGAGGTCGCGGTCGGGAGGGGCGTGAGGAGATCAACGTCTGTGGGCGAGGGCACTTCGGACGGGACGGCGGTTTCGGTCGCCGTCGGATCATCGCCTGCCGGCGAGTACGTATCGGACAGGATCAGGTCTTCGGTCGCCGTCGGATCAGCGGCTGCCGGCGAGTACGTGTCGGACAGGATCAGATCTTCGGTCGCCGTCGGATCAGCGTCTGCCGGTGAATGTGTTTCGGACAGGAAGGGATTGTCGGTCGCCGGCAGATCGGCGTCAGCCGGAGCGGCCGTCACGGGCGGGATTGGATCGTCGAAGGCCGGCCCGGAAGCAGGGAAGAAGAGCAGTGGAACGAGGAGCCCGGCGGCCAGAAGCCCTCCGGCCGGGCGCGAGAATCGCACCGCATGGGTCATGACTATCCCCCCGTGACCCGTCAGCGCTTCTACTATTGTCGAAAGAGCGCTCCGAGTTAACAGGGTTCTTCAGGGTGCGAGGGTCAAGCGCGGGGATGTCGACGCATCCAGGCCCATCACCCGCGCGGGGGATACCGTCTTGAGTTTGAGTGAGGCCTGGTGGTAATCGAAACCGCAAGCCGTGCGGTTCTAAAGTAGCTGTGCCTTCCCCGCTCCGCGTGGCGGCAGGAGGGTCGGCTACGTGCCCTTGGCGTTCATCATCGCCACAATCGACAGGATCAGGACCGCCGCCATGGCCAGCGCCAGGCGCACGGTCAGTTGCTCCCGCGGGCGCTGATCCACAAGGCGCGGCCGGCCGTCGGGCAGCAGGGTCGTGGCAAATCGCGGTCCGAGAAACCACGCCAGCCCTGCCCCGGCCAGCAGCCCGCCTACATGCCCCCAGTTGTCGATCCCCGGGGAGAGTCCCAGCCCCAGATTGATCAGGGCCACGAACAGGAGCTGGCGCAGCTGCATGGCGCCAAACTGGCCGAAGGTCGCCCGGTGCAGATACAGGAATGCAGCCAGTGCCCCCAGCAGCCCGAAGATCGCCCCCGAGGCGCCCACCGATGGGTTGGGGCTCATCACCAGGCTGAGCAGGACGCCGCTGATTCCGGCCAGCAAGTAGACAGCCAGGAACCGCCCATGCCCGAAGAAACGCTCCACGGCAGGGCCGAGCGCCCACAGGGAGTACATGTTCACGCCGATGTGCAGCAGGCTTGCGTGCAGGAACACCGGCGTAATCAGCCGCCAGGCCTGGCCGGCCGCCAGTTCTTCATTGATCTTCGCCCCGTAGTACAAGACCACGTCGGCGCCCACGAGCGCTTCCCCCAGCCACTGGGCGGCGAAGACCAGGACGGTCACGCCGATCAATCCGATGGTGGCGGGGAATCGCCGCACGCGTTGCATGATCGACGGGGACGGCGGTGCGGGCGGAGCGCTGGCAGGAGCGCCCGGGAGCCCCGCCGGGGACGGAGGCGGATAGGTCACAGCGTCACCCGCCGCGGCCGTGTGCGGTGGTGCTCGGCCTCGATGATCGCCAGGATCGAGTCGACCGCCGCGTCGAGCTGCAGGTCGGCATTGACGACGAAATAGTCGAACAGCTCGATCCGCCTGAGCTCCTGCCGCGCCGTGGCAATGCGCAGCTTCAATCCTTCGGGCGTCTCGGTCTTGCGCTGCGACAGCCGTTCGACCAGCTCCTCTTCGGTGCCCGTGGACAGGAAGATGAGCAGCGCGTCGGGACACAGGCTGCGGATGGTCTCCGCCCCTTGCACGTCGATGCGCATGACGACGTCCTGACCGCTGGACAACGCTTCGCGCACCTGCCGTTTGGGGATGCCCTTGTAGTCGTTGTAGACGATGGCGTGCTCGAGCAGCTCGTTGTGCTCGATCATCTCGGCGAACTGATCGTGGGTCAGGAAGAAATAGTCCTTGCCGTCCACCTCGCCCGCTCGCCGCGGGCGGGTGGTGGCGGTGACCACGAAGTGAAACGGGAGCCCGCGTTCCTTCATCCGCTCGAGCACGGAGTCCTTGCCCACGCCGGACGGTCCGGAGATCACGATCAGCAGCGGTGAATGCACGGGGTGAATCATCGGGTGAGCCACGGCCGGCGCCTCGCGAGGTCTCAGTATAATCCAGGGCCGGGAGACGGACATGCCGACGTACGAGTACCGCTGTCTCGATTGCCGCAAGCGTGCGGCGATCTACCAGAGCTACGCGGACTACGGCCGTGTGCCGGTCGCCTGCCCGCACTGCGGCAGCGCCCGGCTCGAGCGCCGCATCGGTCGGGTGCGCGTCGCCCGCTCCGAGGAGTCCCGGCTCGACACACTCTCCGATCCCAGTGACTGGGGCGACGTCGACGAGAACGACCCCCGCTCGGTCGCCCGGATGATGCGCCGCATGGGAAGCGAGATGGGCGAGGACATGCCGGCCGAGTTTGACCAGGTCGTGGATCGGTTGGAGGCCGGCGAGAGCCCGGAGGAGATCGAGAAGGACATCCCCGATCTGGGCGGCGGCGGCGGGACGGATGACTTTGAGGACTGAACCCCGGCGAGCCCAACCCAGGATCGGCCTGCAACTCGCCGCCGGCCGGCCTTGTATCCCTTGTCAGTCATGACGGAACTCCTCCGGGGTCACGGCACCTTTCCCCACAGCGCAGCAGCGGAGCCTGTCCGGTGAGATCGCGCGCATTCTTTCCGCTTTCGGTCTATGCCCTGCTGGCGGCCAGCCTGGCTTGCGGGCAGGCGCCTGCCGCCCCGTCAGTTGAGCCCCCCACCCCTTCACCCGAGGCGCCATCGACACGTGTGCTTTCGATCTCCGCCTCACCGCGCCTGATCCCCGAGCCGACGGTGCGGGAGTGGCTGGAGGCAACCGGGATGGCCTTCGAGGCCGGCGCCCGCGGCGCCTTCGCCGACTGGCGCTGGAGCAGCCTGGAAAGCGAGTCGGGGGTGTTCAACCTGAGCGAGCCGCAAGAGGATCTCGACTTCCTCGGGCGCTCGCAGGATCTCACGCTGCTGATCGGGCTGCAGCTGCTCAATACAACGGAGCGTGAGCTGCCGGCCGATCTGCTCGAAGAGCCCTTCGACTCGCCCGAGATGCAGGTGCGCTTCCACCGTCTGATCGACGCGCTGGCGCCGCTCCTGGACCGGCACGTGCGCTACCTTTCGATCGGCAACGAGGTCGACGTCTACCTTGGCGAGCACCCCGACGAATGGGATGCCTACGGCGCCTTCCTCGACGACGCTTCAGCCTACATCCACTCCATTGCCCCGTGGATCCAGATCGGCACCACGATCACCTATGGCGGGGCAACCGGCATCAACGCCGCGCAGGTGGAAGCCCTCACCAGCGATCGCGAGATCCTGATCTTCACCTACTACCCACTGGAGGCCGGATTCCGCGCCCGGGCGCCGGACGCGCCGCATGCGGATTTCCCGCGCATGGTCGAGATGGGGGGCGGCCGCCCGGTCATCCTGCAGGAGGTCGGCTACCCATCCTCCGAGGCTCTGGGGAGTTCCGAGCGCGCCCAGGCGGAATTCGTCGAACAGGCCTTCCTGGCATGGCAGTCCGAGGCTGAGCACATCCCGTTTCTGAACTACTTCTTGTTGCATGACCTGACGGCCGAGATGTGCAGCCAATTGCAGGACTATTACAGCCTGCGCGACGCCGGCTTCGAGTCCTTCCTGTGCAGTCTCGGTTTGCGGCAGGCGGACGGGACGCCCAAAGAGGCGTGGCAGACCTTTCTCGACGCGGCCCGCGCCTCGGGACTTCCGTAGACCGACCCGGCCTGGCCGGTGGCAACGCTGCCTGACCGGGCGTCCGGCGCGGCGGTCCGATGCATCCTGCGCAGGCTATCGTCATTCAATCTGGTTTACGGCGCACGAATCCAACTCACACGAAACGACACGCGGCAAAGCCGCGTGTCGTTTCGTTGTCCGGGTCGATGATGGCGGACGGACTACTTCAGGCGCTGATCGACGATCGTGCGCAGCTCCGCCTGGACGGCGTCGAATGGCTGTGTGGCGTCGACCTTAACCCAGCGCGCCGGCTCGGCCGCCGCCAGCTCGAAGTATCCCTGGCGCACGCGCTGATGGAAGGCGAGGTCGTAAGCGTCAAGCCGGTTCCACTGCCCCCCGCTCTTTCGGCGCTGCAGGCCGGCTTCTGCCGGCAGGTCGAGCAACAGCGTCAGGTCCGGACGTAGTCCTCCGGTGGCAAACTCGGTGATCGCTCGCAGGGCAGCGAGGTCGAGGCCGTGGCCGTAGCCCTGATAGGCCAGCGTAGAGTCATAGAACCGGTCGCACACCACGATCCCGCCGGACTCGAGCTGCGGACGGATGACCTGGTGGACGATCTGGGCGCGCGAAGCCGAGAAGAGCAGGATCTCGGTCCGCGGGTGCATGCCGGTGTTGCCCAGGTCCATCAGCGTGCGTCGGATTTGATCGCCGATGGGTGTGCCGCCCGGCTCACGCGTGAGCAGCACGTTCAGTCCGCGGGACTGCAGGTGGTCGACCAGCCGGCGCGCCTGCGTCGACTTGCCGCCCCCGTCCGGTCCTTCGAGGCTGATGAACAGGCTCATTCGCGGAAGATGCGCACCCGGCGGTGCGGTTCCTTGCCGTACGAATGCGACACCAGGTTGGCCTGACGGGCGAGCTGGTGCTGCAGACGGCGGATGTAGGCCGAGGCCGGCGCCAGGTCGGTTGAGCGCGCCCCGTTGAGCACGTTTTGGATCGCCTGCTGCGTCTCCTGCAGCGCGCCCTCCAGCCCCGGATCCTGCACCGGCGCGGCCTCCAGGTTGAACAGGTCGGTCAGGAACGACTCCATCTGGCCGACGGTGTTGGCGCGCAGCACGTACACCGGAACGCGGCGCGCCTCGGCATCGGCGATCAACTTCTGGTGCCGCCGGTAGTAGGCGCGCAGCGTGACGATCACGCCGGCCTCGCTCGGCTTCATCGACCAGTGTGGCGGGGACGCGCAGCCGGCGAGCGGCCTGGCGCAGGCGGTTGCGCGCCACGCCGTAGGCGTAGACGCGCACCGGCTGGAGCGGCATGCCGGGGATGTGCGGTGGTGTCGGCGAATAGGGCAGCTCGCTCTCGGGAACCTGGCTCAGGCTTGGCACGGCCGCCTGTCGACGATAACCGGCCTCACCGCTGCGAGCCGACGGCGGGATGGGCGGTGGGGCGGCCACGTCGACGCGCACCTCGCCCGCCTCGTCCAGGCTGCGCACCTCCGGCGGCTGCGGCCGCCCGCGCAGCATGGCATCCACGGCCGACGCCACGTCGTGGTGCACGGCCAGCACCCAGCGGTCCTGGATCTCGACCAGCACGTCGAACGTCGGCGCGGCGCGCCGTTCGAGGACGGTCTTCTGCGTCCCTCGCCGGCGGGCCTCCTCGTCGGACAGAGTCACCGACTCGATCCCGCCCACCAGGTCGGAGAGCGTCGGGTTGAGCAGCAGGTTCTCGAGCGAGTTGCCGTGGGCGGTGCCGATCAGCTGCACGCCGCGCTCGGCGATCGTGCGGGCGGCGACGGCCTCGAGCTCGCGACCGATCTCGTCGATGACGATCACTTCGGGGTTGTGGTTCTCGACCGCCTCGATCATCACCTCGTGCTGCAGCACCGGCTCGCGCACCTGCATGCGCCGGGCGCGGCCGATGGCCGGATGGGGAACGTCGCCGTCGCCGGCGATCTCGTTGGAGGTGTCGACGATCACCACGCGCTTGGTCTCGGCCAGGATGCGCGCCGCCTCGCGCAGCATGGTGGTCTTGCCGACGCCCGGCCGGCCGAGCAGCAGCACGCTCTTGCCGCTGGTGACGATGTCCTGGACGATGTCGATCGTGCCGTACACCGCCCGGCCGACGCGGCAGGTCAGCCCGACGATGCGGCGCGTGGCGGTTGCGGATCGCCGAGATGCGGTGCAGCGTGCGCTCGATGCCGGCGCGGTTGTCGGCGTCGAACTCGCCGATGCGCGCCACGACAAACTCGATGTCCTCGCGGGCAACCTCGCGTTCGTGCAGCATGCTGTTCGCCGTCGACGTAGCGCGCCGTGGGCACACGGCCGATGTCGAGGATCACCTCCATCAGCTCGTCGAAGCGATCGATCTCCGTGAGCCGCTGGACGATGGCCGTCGGCAGGGCACTGAGCATCACATCCAGGTTGTCGGTGATGCGCTTCTGAACGGTCATGGACGCCCTTCGGCTTCGGGGATGGCCTCGGCCTCGATCCGGGTGAAGGGAGCCGTCGGCTTGGGGAGCGTGCCTTCCAGCGCCGGGAGGACGGCCGGTTGGGGCTGGCGCAGGCTGACCACAAGCCGCTTGACCATCACGGCCTGGTCGGCGAGCGCCTCAAATCCAAGCGCGCGCAGCGGCGCCGTCATCCAACTCTGGTAGGACCGCACACAAACGTACAGGGGTCGCTGTCGCTGGTCATCCAGATGGGAGAGGAAGGCGCCCAGCAGTTGGTCGGGATCTTCCGCTCCCGGGTGGAAGTACGGCTGGACCCACACGCCGCGTGGCCCCCCGCTGAAGCTCAAGTATCCGAGCAACTCGCCCTGGCGCCAGTGCACCAGGTCGCGCCCGTGTCGAGTCGGTGGAGGTTCGACCTGCTGAACCAGCCCCGGCACCAGGTTAAGGTACAGGCTGGAGATGGCCAGCTCGTCGGCCGGGGCGGCCGGCCGCCACAAGGCAGCCGCGTCTTCGGCCTGGAGCTCGTTCACCGGTGCGGCGGGGATGGCGTCGGACGCCAGGCCCCAGATCCGCTGGCGAGAGTAGATGGCGAAGCCGAAGCGCCGCAGGCATTCGAAAGCCGGCGAATGCTCATCCACCTCGGCGATCAGGCTGTGCGCACCGTGCTCGGCGCCGGTGCGGGCCATCGCCTCCAGCATCTCCGCACCATGACCGTCCTCCAGGATCTCGGCCGGGCTGAGGAAGGCGATGTGCGCCCCGCTGCGGCCCTGCGGGAGCACGACCTGGCCGATGGCCGCCTGGCCGCTGGGGCGGAAGACGAGAGTGTGGGCGCTGCGGCCGGGATTGAGCATGTCGAGCAATGCGAACTGCAGCACGTTCGGGCCGCGGGTGTAAGCCAGCTGCGAATCGAGGCACAGCCCACGGTGACGAAGGCGATGCAGCAGGGGCAGGTCGCGCCAGTCGAAGGACCGGATCACGTGCGACTCAGCCTCCCACCAGCGACAGGAAATAGCGGTGGAAGCGCTCGTCCCCGGTCAGCTCGGGGTGAAACGAGGTTGCCAGCCAGCGCCCCTGCCGGGCAGCGACGACGCGCCCCGCCCCTCCGTCGGGCAGCCGGGCGAGAATCTCGACGCCCTGGCCGGTGCTTTCGATCAGCGGAGCGCGGATGAACACGGCAGGGAATGGACGCTGCGGGTCGGCCAGGGCCGGGACCGAGAGATCGATTGCGAAGCTGTCCACCTGTCGGCCGAAGGCATTGCGCTCGACGGTGATGTCCATGACGCCGAGCAGGGGCTGCTCGCGGCGGGCGTCCCGTGAAAGGAAGATCGCGCCGGCGCAGGTTCCCCATACCGGGCGGGTGCCGGCGAAACGCCGCAACGGGTCGATCAACCCGAAGGTCACCGCCAGTTTGCCGATGGTGGTCGACTCGCCGCCGGGGATGATCAGGCCGTCGAGACCGTCGAGCTGGGCCGGCAGCCGAACCTGGCTGGCCTCGACCCCGATGCGCCGCAGGATCGACCTGATGCTCGGCGAAATCTCCCTGCAGTGCCAGGACGCCGATTCTCACCGCGGGGCCACCTTCTGCTTGCCGCTCCAGGTTTCGATCTCGATGGCGTACACCGCCGTGGCGCCGACCTCGGCCTCGGTCATCGGCCGATAATCGCGCTCGGGCCGCAAGTCCGGGAAGTACTTATCCAGCAATGCCTGGAGGGCGCGGCGCTTCTCGTCCTCGTTTTCCACCAGGTGCGCCCGCCCGAAGACGACCACGCTGGCGTATTCGTTGCTGAACTCCATGGCGGTGTCGGCCGGGAGCAGCCGTCCGAGTTCGGCGACGGTGAAGCACACGCGCGGATTGGCCAGGACATTGGCGTGCATCCGGCCCTGCCGGGCGCCGTGGAAGTAGATGCGATGGGAGGCGGCGTCGAACCAGAACAGGCTGGTGTGTTGGAAGGGCTGCCCGTCGACGGCGGTGGCGGTGAAACCGAAAGCGGAGCGCTCGAGCAGGGCCCGCAGCGCGGCCTCGTCCGGCATGGCGCGGTCGGCGCGCCGCAAGTTGGTCAGTTCGTCAGCGGTCATGGACGGTGAGTGCCCCAGCCTACCAGCCGCGCACGGCCAGCCGCTCTCCCTCCGCCAACTGGGTCACGCCAATCCCGACCATCGCTTCCCCCAGCCCCTTGCTGACTTCGGCGATGATCTTTGCGTCGGTGAAGTGGGTCGTGGCTTCGACGATCGCCTTGGCGCGGCGGGCGGGATCGCCGGACTTGAAGATCCCCGAGCCGACGAACACGCCGTCGACGCCGAGCTGCATCATCAGGGCGGCGTCGGCCGGGGTGGCAATGCCGCCGGCGGCGAAGTTGACCACCGGCAGCCGGCCGAGCTCGCGGGTTTCACGCACCAGTTCATACGGTGCGCCGATCTCCTTGGCGTAGGCCATCAGCTCTTCCTCGGCCATGGTCTGCAGACGGCGGATATCGCCCAGGACGGCGCGGGCATGCCGGACCGCCTCGACCACGTCGCCGGTGCCGGCCTCGCCCTTGGTGCGCATCATCGCCGCGCCTTCTCCGATCCGGCGCAGCGCCTCACCCAGATTGCGGCAGCCGCAAACGAACGGCACCTTGAACGGGTGTTTGAGGATGTGGTGTGCCTCGTCGGCCGGGGTGAGGACCTCCGACTCGTCGATGTAGTCAACGCCCAGCGCCTCGAGCACCTGAGCCTCGACGAAGTGGCCGATGCGGCACTTGGCCATCACCGGGATGCTGACGGAGTCCATGATCTCCAGGATCATCGACGGGTCGCTCATGCGGGCCACGCCGCCGGCGATGCGGATATCGGCCGGGACGCGTTCGAGGGCCATGACCGCCACGGCCCCGGCTTGCTCGGCGATGCGCGCGTGCTCGGGCGTGACGACGTCCATGATGACCCCGCCCTTGAGCATCTGCGCCAGGCCCTTCTTCAGGGCGAAGGTGCCGACTTCCTTCTCCACTCGATCCTCCTGAGATCCGCGGGTCGGAGGGAAATCCGGGGAGCGCCGGCCCGACCGCGGCCGTGCTGAGAGGCTTGCACGCTCATTCTATCACGCAGGCGCAAGCCGGCTCGCCGGCCGAAGGCCCCCCACCCCGGCCTCTTGACTTCACCCGTCTTCCGCTGTACAATTATTACAAAGATACAAAGAGACAATCAGACAATGCTACACTTGGTGCGCGTGTGACCCTGGCGATTGAAGTTGACCTGCGCAGCCACGTCCCGATCTACATCCAGATCGTCGAGCGTGTGGGCCATCTGGTGGCGACCGGCGTCCTGCGCCCGGGTGACCAGCTCCCAACCGTGCGCCAGTTGGCCACCGACCTGCGGGTCAATTTCAACACCGTGGCGCGGGCCTACCGATTGTTGGACGAGGCGGGAGTGATCTCCACACAGCAAGGACGCGGGACGTACGTGCTCGAGGGCCTGTCGATCGGCCAGGCCGAGGAACTTCGGCAGGCGGCGCTTGAGGGCCTGGTGCGTTCGTTCCTGGTTGGCGCCGCACGCATGGCATTTCGTCCGGACGATGTGGAAAGCGAAGCCCGGATCCAGATCGAGCGCTGGCGCCGAGCCGGCGACCCACCGGCCGAGGCCGAGTGACCCGACCGATCTCCCAGGAGGTGCATCGTGAGCATTGATCTCAAGTCGTTGAAGAGCGCGCGCAAGCAGGAAGTGAAGGCTGCCGGGACCGAGCGCATCTCGCCCGTCGCCTACGGGCTCTTCTTCGTGATCCTGGTGCTGGCCGTCGGTACGGCACTGGCGCTGGAAAGCCTCGGGGCCGCGGAGTGGGTTTCCGGGTTGGCCGTCGTCGTCTGGACGCTTCTCGGGACCTATGTCCTTATGGGGCTCAAGGTCGCCGACCAGTGGGAGAAGGCCGTTGTGCTGCGCGTCGGCCGATTTCGGGGACTGCGCGGGCCGGGCATCTTCTGGATCGTGCCCGTCGTCGATCGCATCCCGATGTGGATCGACCACCGCGTGATGGTGACGCCGTTCAACGCCGAGAAGACGCTTACCAAGGACACCGTGCCGGTGGACGTCGACGCCGTGCTGTTCTGGCTGGTATGGGACGCCGAGAAGGCTGCCCTGGAGGTCGAGGACTACCGCTCGGCCATCGGCTGGGCGGCGCAGACGGCGCTGCGGGAGGTCATCGGCCAGATGACGCTGGCCGATATCCTGGTCGGCCGGGCGCGCATGGACCAGGACCTGCAGAAGATCATCGATGCCCGCACCACACCGTGGGGGGTGACCGTCCAGTCGGTCGAGATCCGCGACGTGGTCATCCCGCCGGACCTGGAGGACGCCATGAGCCGTCAGGCTCAGGCCGAGCGTGAACGCCAGGCGCGCGTCATCCTGGGCGAATCCGAGCGGCAGATCGCCCAGTCGTTCGCCGATGCCTCGGTTGCCTACCGCGACAACCCGACGGCTCTGCACCTGCGGGCGATGAACATGCTCTTCGAGGGCCTGAAGGAGAAGGGCGCCCTGGTGATCGTGCCTTCGAGCGCCGTCGATACGATGAACCTGGGCGGCCTGAGCGGCATGGTCGCCCTCAGCCAGACGGCGGGCAAGATGGTCGACAAGCCGGAGAGCGGAGGCTAGCATGACGGGCGCGGCCTGGGAGTACAGAGTGCACTCGATCGGGGGCATCCTGAAGGGGGCCAAACCGGAGCAGCTGACCGAGGTCCTCAATCGGGCAGCCGGCGGACGGCTGGGAGCTGACGCACATGGTGCCGCAAGAGAACAGCAATGCGCTGTGGCTGGTGCTTGCGGCGTCCGTCCACAGCAGCGCACGCGGCGGGAGGCCGCCTGGACCCGGGAGGCCTGAACTCAGGCGAAACGGATACACGACCCTGCGCTTGCCGCAACCACCGGCTAGTGAACGGGGGCGACGAACCGTCGCCCCCGTGTGACGCCCAGACGCCCCGGGGGTTCGACCCGCCTGGGATGCCGGAACCGCCGGCAGAGTGGGCCAGCGAGGCTTCCGGGTTGCCGGAAGGGAGTCTAGACTTGGCCGCTACGTAGCCCGCCGTGTTTCACGTGAAACAGTCCCTGGCTGAGCCGGGGGACAGCCGTCGACGCCCAGGAAGTGGGCGACAGGAAAGGTGGAGCCAGATGGAGACCGAAGAACTGGCACGCCTGCTGCCGCTGATCGCCCCGCTGATCGTCGTTCAGCTGGGCCTGATGGTGGCCGCCCTGGTCGACCTGATTCGCCGACAGAGCACCCGCGGGCCCAAGTGGGCGTGGGGGATCGCGATCGTGGCGGTCTCGATCCTGGGCCCGCTGGCCTACTTCATCTTCGGCAGGGGGGAGGAATGACGGCCATCCGCGTCGACGGGCTGCGCAAGACCTTCCGCCAGGTTGTGGCCCTGGACGGTCTGTCGTTCGAGGTGGCCTCCGGGACGGTCTTCGGATTCCTCGGCCCCAACGGCGCCGGGAAGACGACGACGCTCCGCATCCTGGCCGGGCTGGCCCGACCCAGTGCGGGACAAGCCTGGGTGGAGGGGCATTCGGTAGGGCCGGAAAGCCCCGCCCGCCAGGCCCTCGGCTACCTGCCCGAGGAGCCGCGCTTCTATCCCTGGATGACCGCCACCGAATTCCTGCGGGACTACATCGCCGGGTTGTTCGGGATCCCGGCTTCCAAGGCGCGCCAGCGGACCGCCGAGCTGCTCGAGTTGGTCGGCCTGAAGGACGTCGCCCGGCGCCGGATCGCCGGGTTCAGCCGGGGAATGCGGCAGCGTCTCGGGCTGGCTCAGGCGCTGATGAACGAGCCGCGGGTGCTGCTGCTGGACGAGCCGGTCAGCGCGCTCGACCCGGCCGGGCGGCGGGACATGCTGCTGCTGATCGAAGCGCTGCGTTCGAAGGCTGCCGTGCTGATGAGCACACACATCCTGGATGACGTCGAGCGCATCTGCGATCGGGTCGGGATCATCGATCACGGGCGGATGGTGGCACTCGAAGAGCGACAGGCGCTGCTCGACCGCTACGCCACGCCCTGGCTGGAGATCCAGTTCCGGTCGGAGGCGGCCAGGGTGAAGGCCTGGGCGGAGACGCTGCGCCCGGGTTCCGGCGTGTCCGACGTCACCACCAGCGAGGGCAGGGTGCGCGTCCGACTCGAAGGGGCTGACGACGGCGATCAGAAGTTGCTCGCCCTGGCGGTGGCGTCAGGAATGCCGATCGAGTCCTTCCAACATGCCCGGCCGACGCTGGAGGATGTGTTTCTTCGCCTGGTGGGACACGGGCGGGGAGGTGCGGTGATGAAGGTCCTCTTGTGGAAAGAGCTGCTCGAGCAGTGGAGGAGCTACCGGATGCTGGCCGTGGCGGCCGTCCTGGGGGTGATGGGCATCCTGGGACCGCTGACGGCGCGCTATATGAATGAGATGATGGCCAGTATCCCGGGCACGCCCGAGGGCCTGGAGGCCGTACTGCCCGAGCCTACCGTGGATCTGGCCGTGGCCGAGCTGACGGAGAATCTGGCGCAGTTCGGCCTCATTCTGGCGCTCCTGATCCCGATGGCCGTCGGTGGTCGGTGAGAAGCACAGCGGCACCGCCGGCATTGACCCTCAGCAAGCCGGTCTCGCGCTTCGGCATTCCTGCTGGCCAAGCTCCTGGCGCTGCTGGTGACCTTCGCCGTCGGCGTCGGGATCGGGTTGGGCGCGGGATACGCCTACACCGGCATGCTGTTCACCTGGCTCCCGCCGGGCGGGTTCATCGTCCTGGGTCTCGGGCTGCTGCTCTACCTGCTGTTCTACGGCTCGCTCTCGCTGCTGGCCAGCACGTTGATGCGGTCGCAGCTCGCCGCCGCCGGACTGGCCTTCGGGCTGACGCTGATCCTCGGCTTGCTGGGCACGATCCCGGCGGTCGGTGCCTACCTGCCGGCCGGCCTGACCGGCTGGGGACGGGCGGCCGCCATCGGGCTGGCCGCGGAGACACCCTGGAAGGCAATCGCCGCCACACTGCTGCTGATCCCAGGCTTGCTGCTGGCGGGCTGGGGCGCGCTGCGCCAGCAGGAGCTCTGAGCAAGAACTCGAAGGAGGAGCCGTGGATTCTGCAATTCGCGCCCTGAACGCCGCTCTGATGATCGCCCTCGGCCTGGCGCTCGGGACATGGTTGGCCCGTCGACGGAAGATGTCCTGGGGGCTGTTCGGAATCGGCGCGGCGACCTTCGTCCTGTCACAGGTTGGACACATCCCATTCAATTCACTCGTGCTGAACGCACTCTTTGTCCGGCTGGGATGGACCGACGCGACCTCCACCGCAACGCTGTTGGGGGTAGCTGCGTTGTTGGGATTGTCGGCAGGCGTTTTCGAGGAGGGCGCCCGCTACCTGATGTATCGCTTCTGGGCGAAGAAGGCGCGCACGTGGGAGGAGGCACTGATGATCGGGGCCGGCCACGGCGGGATCGAGGCGATCTTGCTCGGGCTGCTCGCCGGGTACGCGCTGCTTCAGGTGCTGGCCCTGCGCGGCGTGGACCTGGCGACCGTCCTGCCGGCAGATCAGGTGGAAATCGCACGCCTGCAGGTCGAAGCCTACTGGGCTACCCCCTGGTACGCGTCACTGCTCGGGGCGGTCGAACGCGCCTTCGCCATCTGCCTGCACCTGTCACTGAGCGTGTTGGTGCTGCAGTGCTTCACCCGGCGGCAGTGGTTCTGGCTGCCGTTGGCCATCGGCTGGCACGCGCTGGTCGACGGTGCGGTCCTGGTCGCCGCCCAGCGTTTCGGCCCGTACTGGGCCGAAGCTCTGATGGGTGTCATGGCCGTCCTCAGCCTGGGGATCCTGTTTGCCCTGAGGCCGAAGGCGGTTCCAGGCGGTGACCTGCCGGGAGGTCCACCGGCAGAACGATTGCCGCTCCCGGTTCGTCAGGACGAACGGCCGAGGCAAGACCAGTTGGACGACAGTCGTTTCACCGGCCGGGTGGAGTAGACTGGGCCACGGCCCGCCCGGGCACGAGGGACCATGATCGTCACCGAGCGATTGAGCAAGAGCTTTGGAAAGCTGCAGGCGGTGCAGGATCTCGACCTGCGCGTCGAGGCGGGAGAGGTCTTCGGATTCCTCGGCCCGAACGGCGCCGGCAAGACGACGACGGTGCGCATGCTCAGCGGCCTGATCGGCCCGACGTCGGGCAAGGCGTGGGTCGCCGGATGTGAGGTCGGCAAGCAGGACGGCGACCTGCGGCGCAAGGTCGGCATCCTGACCGAGTCGCCCGGGCTGTATGACCGGCTGAGCGCAGAGCGCAACCTCGGGTTCTTTGCCGATCTGTACGAGGTGTCCGACATCGCCGGGCAGGTGGAACGCTACCTGCGGCTGCTGGGTCTGTGGGATCGGCGGCACGAGCCCGTGGGAGGATTCTCGAAGGGCATGCGCCAGAAACTGGCCATCGCCCGAGCGATTCTGCACGAACCGCAGGTCGTGTTCCTCGACGAACCGACCAGCGCACTGGATCCCGAGGCGGCTCGATTGGTGCGCGAGTTCATCGGCGAACTCAGGGCCGAAGGCCGGGCGATCGTGCTGTGCACCCACAATCTGGACGAGGCCGACCGGCTGTGCGACCGGATCGCGGTGTTCCGGACGCGTGTCCTGGCGCTCGATACTCCCGCCGCGCTGCGCCGCCAGTTGTTCGGCCGCTCGGTGGTCTTCCACCTGCGGGAGGTCTCGCCGGCTCATCTGATGTGCCTGAAGGCGCTTCCCGTCGTCCGAGAGGTGGAGGCCGTCGATCGCCGGCTGGTGGTCGGCCTCGAAGATCCGGAGCGGGACAACCCGCGCTTGATCCGGGCGCTGGTCGAAGCCGGAGCAGAGATCCAGTTTGTTGGAGAGCTCCGGCGGACGCTTGAAGATGTGTATCTGCGCCTGGTGGAGCAGTCGGACGCCGTCCAACCAAGTTGACATAACTGATAGCCCGGACAGACCGGGCTGCTGCGGGCAGGAAAGAAGCATGCACAAGATCGGCGTGATCGTTCGCAAGGAGTGGTCGGAGGTCTTCAAGAACCGGCTCGTGCTGGGCACGGTCGGTTTCATGCCGTTGATGCTGACGGCGCTGCCGTTGGTGCTGCTGGGCGTCATGGGCACGGAAGGTGGACTGGGCGAAGTGGGCACCTCGGACATGCCGGCGTCGTTTGCGCGGCTGTGCGAGGGGTTGACCGGCAGCGAATGTGCGCAGTACTTCTTCGTGACCGAGTTCCTGCTGCTGTACATGATGATGCCGCTGATGATCCCGGTCACCATCGCCGCCTACAGCATCGTGGGCGAGAAGAGCACGCGCACCCTCGAGCCGCTCCTGGCGACGCCGATCACCACCGTCGAGCTGCTGGCGGGCAAGGGGCTGGCCGCCGCGCTGCCGGCGATCGCCGCCACCTGGCTGTCCTTTGGCGTCTTCGTCGTCGGAGCGCGGCTGCTCGGCGTCGGGGCAGGGCTGCTGGCCAAGCTTGCGGACCCGATGTGGCTGATGGCGATCTTCCTCGTCGGTCCGCTGCTGGCGATTGCCTCGGTCAGTTTCGCCGTGATGATCTCGTCGCGGGTCAATGAGCCGCGCGTCGCCGAGCAGCTCTCCGGGCTCGTGGTCCTTCCGCTCCTGGCGCTGTTCTTCGGACAGATCTCCGGCTTGATCCTGCTGAATTCTTCGCTGGTGCTGTGGATGGCCCTCGGGCTGCTGGTGTTGGACGCCGTGTTGGTGGCTTTCGCCGTGCAGTTGTTCCAGCGCGAGAGCATCCTGACGCGTTGGAAGTGAGGCCGGTGTGACGCGACGTCTCCTGCCATCGGGGATCTGTCTCCTGCTTCTACTGCTGTTGACCACCCTCCCGGCGGTCGCCCAGCAAGCAGACGAGACGCTGACGCTCGCACCTCAACCGCGATTTCGGTTATGCCGCCGGCGGAGAGATCCAGGGCGCGTTCTCGCTGACCGCGGCCGGGCCGGACGACCTGGTGCGGGTCGACTACTACCTGGATGACCAACTGCTCGGCCGCGCCGAGGCCCCACCGTTCAAGATCAGCTTCAACACCGGCGATCACCCGTTGGGTCAGCATACCTTGTCGGCTGTGGGGACCACGACGGCGGGCATCGAGATCCGTTCGGCGAGCCGTACGCTCGAGTTCGTCTCGGCGGAGGCCGGCTGGCAGATGGCGGGCAAGATCGCGCTGCCGATCCTGGCCGTTGTCCTGGCCATCGCCATCCTCGGCACGGCGGTGCCCATGCTGCTGGGCCGCAAGACCCCCTTCCGCCTGGGCGAGTACGGCATGTCCGGTGGGGCGGTGTGCTCACGGTGCGGCATGCCGTTCTCGCGGCATGCGATGTCGCCCAACCTGGTCTTGGGAAAGCTGGAGCGCTGCCCTCACTGCGGCAAGCTGGCGATCGTCGCCGCCGCTTCCGCCCCTTCGCTGCGGCAGGCGGAAGCGCGCTGGCAGGAAGACCGCCAGCGCGGCGAACTCCAACCGCAGAGCGAACAGGATCATCTCAAGGAGCTGCTGGACGACTCGCGGTACGAGGAATGAGCGTAGGGCTGCAACTAGCGACTAGCAACTAGCAACTAGCAACTAGCAGCTAGCTCAGCTAGCAGCTAGAAGCTAGAAGCTGACCGTCGCCCCCGAGTACAATCCATCCTGCATGACCACGCCGCCCGTCTGCTCGTATGAGGGCTCCGACTACCAGGAGCGATTCTGGGATCAGGGCGACCGCGCCTACGAAGACCGGGTGGAGGCCATTGCACTGCGTCGGCTGCTCCCGGCGAGCGGGAGGCGTTTGCTCGAGTTGGGCGCCGGGGCAGGGCGCAATACGCCGCGCTACGCCGGCTTCGAGCACATCGTGCTGGTCGACTACTCACGAACGCAGCTCGAGCAGGCGCAGCAGCGGCTGGGCACCGGCCGGCGCTACACATACGTCGCCGCCGATATCTACCGCCTGCCCTTTGCGCCGTCGGCCTTCCCCGCCGCCACCATGATCCGCACGCTGCACCACATGGCCGATCCTCAGGCCGCGCTGCGTCAGGTGCGCCGAGGTCTGGCCACAGGCGGAACCTTCGTCCTCGAGTTCGCCAACAAGCGCAACCTCAAGTCGATCGCCCGCTGGCTGCTCCGCCGCCAGACGTGGAGCCCGTTCGATCGGTCGCCGGTGGAATTCGCCAAGCTCAACTTCGATTTCCATCCCCAGGCCGTGGCGGACTGGCTGCGGAGCCGCCGACTTCCGCCTCGAACGGCGGCTGAGCGTGTCGCATTTCCGGCTGCCGCTGTTCAAACGGCTGCTGCCGCTTTCGGCCCTGGTGGGGCTCGAACTCGTTGGCGCAGTGGACCGGTGAACTGTGGCAGCTGACGCCCAGTGTGTTCGTGCGCGCCCGCGCCACCGGCGCCGATGAGCCGGCGCCCTCCGGCGCCCTCTGGCGCTGCCCGGCGTGCGCCGGCCTCGAACTGCACGACCAGTTGGACGGGCTGGCATGCGCAAGTTGCCATCGCATCTGGCCGCTCCGCGACGGCATCTACGACTTCCGCGAATCGCCGGCCTGACCCCGGCCCTCGGCTATAATGCCTGCGACCCGGCCCGGCCGGGAATGACCGCTCCGGATCGGCGTCGGCCGCCACGGCCGGCTCGATCAACGACAGAGGGCTTCCATGCTCCCACAGCGCGAAACCCACGCAGTCGAGATCGCCGGACTCAAGCGCCAGCTGCCCCTGTTCCAGGTAGCACCGGGCCTGCGCATCGCCGTGCTCAACATCCTCGGTGACACCGAATTGGTTCAGGCCTGCGCCGCGGCGCTCGGCGAGAGACTGCGGTCCGAGGCCTTCGATCTGATCGTGACGGCGGAGGCCAAGAGCATACCGCTGGCCCATGCCCTGTCGGTCGTCATGGCCAAGCCGTACATCGTCCTGCGCAAGGCCTACAAGCCCTATATGGGCGAGACCCTGCAGGCCGAGACGCTGTCGATCACCACCGGCAAGCCGCAGACGCTGTACCTGGACGAGAAAGATCGCGTCGCCGTACGCGGCAAGCGCGTCGCCCTGGTGGACGACGTCATCAGCACCGGTTCGACGCTGGAGGGGATGCGCAAGGTGATGGAGCTGGCCGGCGCACAGATCGTGGCGCAGGCGGCGGTCTTCACCGAGGGCGATCCGGCAGAGTGGACCCACATCACCGCCCTGGGTCACCTGCCGCTGTTCAAGTCCTGACCCGCAGCGCATGGAACCCGAACGCTGGGTGAGCATGCACGAGCTGCGCCGCAGCACGGGCGAGCGCGGCGCGCCGATGTGGGTGGCGGTGGACGGCATCGTCTACGACGTCAGCCAGTGTGCTCGCTGGCGCAGCGGGCTGCACGAGGGCCAGCACTTCCCCGGCCAGGAGCTGACGCAGGAATTCGCCGAAGCACCGCACGGGGTGGAGGTCTGGGGCCATCCCTGCGTCCGGCGCATCGGCCGCCTGAAAACAGACCGGGCCTCCACCGACTGAAGCGGGGAGGCCCGGATCTCTCTCTGCACCGAAGGCCTACGGCCAGGTGTAGCGCACGGTGTAGGTCAGGGTCTTCTCCCCATTGGCCGCCACGCGTGCCCGGAACTCGATCGTCGACGAGTCCATCTTGGTGTAGTCGGCGTTCGACTCGAGGATGCGCCATTCGCTCCAGCGGAACAGGTGCTCGACGACGCGCACGTCGACCGCTTCGTCCTTGTGGTTGCGCAGCGTGATCTTGAAGGTCTCCTCGAGCGTGTGGTCGTTGGGCGTGCGGAAGTCGGTCTGGATCCGCTCGCCGACGATGTCGAAGGCGTCGCCGACGTACAGCCGCACCTGCTCGCCCTTGGGCGTATGGTCGATGCTGTTCTCCCCGATCAGCAGGGCGGCCTCATCGATGTCCTGCTGGTAGACCCGCACCCGGCCCTTCGGCAGGTCGGCGTCCACATCCTCGGTATCGAATTCGATCATGACCATCACCTTCGGGTTGGAGGCGATGCCGTAGGACGGGTCGGTCTGCGGGTAGCCGTAGAAGCCGCAGTACCACGGGTTGGAGTAGCACTGCGCGCCGTCGTAGACGAAGAACTTGGCGGCGGCGACGTCGGCGGCGGATACGAACTCGATCTGCTTGGTCTCGTTGTCGCGCACCGTCACCGGCCGCGGCACGTCGTACAGGTGGTACTCGAAGAACTCGCGCTGCTGCACCGGCGTCGCCGTGGGGGCGGCGGCCTGCTCCATCGCGATCTTGTCCGCCGCGAAGCCGGCTTCGGCGATCCGGTTCAGGTCGCCGGCCACGAGCTTCAGGTGAGCATCGCGGAACGATGCACCGCTGGTGTTGCTGAGCGTGATCCAGCCGTCGAGGTCGAGGTGCGCCTCGTCCGGCGAGAGCAGCAGGACGTAGTCGGCCTGCCAGGCCATGCCGCCGGTCAGGTAGGTGACCTCGACGTCCTGCGCGCCGGTCTGATCGGTCTGCAGCTGCCAGACGAGCGTCGGGCGTGTGCGCAGGCCCTCCGGCAGTTCGGGGAACGAGAAGTCCTGCACGTTCTCGATCTTAACCACGACCACGCCGCCGGCGGCGTCCTGCAGGATGATGTCGCCCCGGCCGCTGAGCAGCGTGCCGCGGTACTCATGCCCATCCTTGGTCAGGACGTTGATCTCCTGGTCGAGGTACTTCTCCAGCAGAGCCTGGGCGCCGACCAGGTCGAATTCGAAGTTCTGCTCCAGAACGCTGGTGCCCTGCGGATGGCTGATCGAGCGGAAGAGCACGCTGGTCGGGTCGATCGAGGCCGCCACGTCGCTGAAGGCGATCTCGTTCAGCCCCTCGGTCAGCGTGAACTGCCGCCGGTCGCGCACCAGCGCCGTTCCCTGGTTGTACACCGTCAGGGCCACACCGGGAGAGGCCGCCTCGGCGGACGGGGTGGGCGTTGGGGCGACGGTCCCCAATCCGCTGCAGGCCACCGATAAGACGATCAAGGGCGCCGCCAGGAGCAACAGTTTGCGCAGGTGGGTCGAAAGCCAGGTGCTCATCACGTCCTCCGCACGACAGGTCTACGGAAGAGACGCCGACACCCGGCCAACGGTTCCGCACGGCGGAAGCCTCCGAAAGTCGACCTGATATAATCGCTCCGAATTGGAGGCAGGTGATGTCACCAGGGATCTTCGGACGCCGGAACGACGAGGAACGCGTGCGTCAGGAGGGGCGCCTGCCGCCGGGCCAGTCGCTGACGCAGAAATTCCCCGTGCTGCACTACGGGCCCGTCCCGGGGTTTGATCCGGCCCGCTGGGACCTGCGCGTGTGGGGCGAAGTGGAACGCGAAGCTGCGCTGGACGTGGGACGAGTTCCAGCGCCTGCCGCGCGCCCGCATCCAGATGGACATCCACTGTGTGACGCGCTGGAGCAAGTTCGACACGCTCTGGGAGGGCGTCTCTCTCGGGCAATTGGTGCGGGAGGGGATTCTTCAGCCCAAGCCCGGCGCTCGGTTCCTGATGCAGCACTGCGAGTTCGGTTTCACCGTCAACCTGCCGCTCGAGGTGGCGCTGGCCGACAACTTCCTGCTGGCGACGCACTTCGACGGCGAGCCGCTTTCCCCCGACCACGGTTTCCCGCTGCGCGGCGTGGTGGGCAACCTCCCGGGGCGCGCCGATCTGATGACGCCGTACCTGTGGAAGGGCGGCAAGTGGGTGCGCGGGCTGGAGTTCATGGCCAACGACCGTCTGGGGTTCTGGGAACAAGCGGGCTACCACAACGAGGCCGATATCTGGAAGGAACAGCGCACGACCGGCGGCTGGTAGCCGCGACAGCAACAATGGCGATGGAAACCGCCTGCCCACGGGGCAGGCGGTTGCGCGCCCGGCGCGTTGCCAGCCTATAATCGAATCGAGACCCGGATGGACGACCACGCCCTCGAGCGCGATCGCATGCTGGACGATCAACTGCGCCGGCGGGACATCACCGACCGGCGCGTGTTGGACGCCATGCGCCAGGTTCCCCGCCATCGCTTCGTCCGGCCTGCAGACCGGCACCTGGCCTACGCCGATGCCCCGCTGCCGATCGGAATGCGCCAGACCATTTCCCAGCCGTACATCGTCGCCCTGATGACCCAGTGGCTCGAGCCCGAGCCGGATGATCAAGTTCTCGAGATCGGCACCGGGTCGGGGTACCAGGCGGCCATCCTGGCGCGGCTCGTGCGGCAGGTGATCTCGGTCGAGCGCATTCCGGAACTGGCGGCCGAAGCCCGGCGGATCCTGGCCGAGCTCGGGGTGAGCAACGTCGAGGTCGTCGAAGGCGACGGCACCTGCGGCTACCCGGACGAAGCGCCGTACGCCGGGATCCTGGTGACCGCCGGCGCGCCGCGCGTCCCCGATCCTCTGCGCCAACAGCTGGCCGAGGGGGGCCGGCTGGTGCTTCCGGTCGGGTCGCGCGACGGGCAGATGCTCGAACGCTGGACGCGCGGCGGGGATGACTTCCACCGCGAGCGGATCGCACCGGTGGCCTTCGTGCCGCTGATCGGGGAACAGGGATGGAACGAGGCGTCGGCGGCCGGCGAGGGATGGACCTTCGGCGTCTAGTCCGCCGGCCGCCGGGCAGAGGGAAGCGAAACGCGCCGCTCGATCGAGCGGCGCGTTGGTTTCGGCTCGGTTGGAATCGCTAACGGCCGAGATGCATCGGCATGACGACGTGCAGGAAGTCCTCCCGGCCGACCGGCTTGATCACCCCGGGCGATGAGGTGCTGCTGGTTTCGAGCGCCACGTTCGGCGTGTCGATCACGTTGAGCACCTCGACCAGGAAGCGCACATTGAAGGCGATCTCGACCGCCCCGCCGTCGACCGTGGCGTCGACGACGGTCTCGTTCGATCCGGTCTCCGCAGCGGTGGCGGTGATCTCGACCTTGCCGGGCTCGAGCTGCGTGCCGGGGCTGATGTGCAGCCGGGCGGAATGCGCCGCCTCGCGGGCGAAGATGTCGGCCGCCTTGCAGGCCTTGAGCAGGGCGTTGGTCGACATGACGCTGCGCGTGGTGTAGCTGGTCGGGATGATGCTGCGATAGTCGGGGAACGTGCCGTCGATCAGCTGCGAGACCAGCTCGACGTTCTTGGAGCGGAAGATGACCTGGCCGCGATTGGGCGGCAGCGTCATGGTCACGGTCTCCTCGCCGTCGGACAGGATCCGTCCCAACTCGGCCAGGGCCCGGGCCGGGATGATGGCTTTGGTCGTGCCGGAGACCTTCTCGCCCAGCTGGGCGCTACGCACCGACAGGCGGAACCCGTCGGCCGCCGCCAGAGTCATCGTGTCCCCCGTGATCTCGATCAGGACACCGGTCAGCACCGGGCGGGCGTCGTCGGTCGACGCCGCCAGCACCACCTGGCCGATCATCTGCCGCAGGTCTTCGACATTGAGCGTCAGCCCTGAATCGGCCTCCACGCTGGGGAACGGCGGGAATTCCTGTGCGTCGATGCACTTGATGTCGTTGTTGAACGCGCCGCAGCGCACGTTGAGGGTCAGGGTGCGCACGGCCAGGTCCATGCTGACCGTGTCATTGGGCAGCGTGTTGACCAGGTCGACGAAGGTGCGCGCCGGGACGGTGATGGCGCCGTCATCGTCGACCTTGGCGCCGATCCAGCACGAGATTCCCAGCTCCAGGTTGGTGGCCGAAAGCCGCAGACGGCCGTGATCGGTGGCCAGCAGGACATTGCCCAGGACGGGCAGGGTGCTGCGGGTGGCCACCGCACGGGCGACCAGGCTCAGGCCGCGTGCGAGATTCTCTTGCAGACAGGAGACTTTCATCAGGAAAGTCCTCGGTGAGAGTCGATAGTCGAAGTATACAACGGAAGGAGAAGCGCAGGCATGCCGGTCGCGTGACTGCAGGAAGCGAGCCGGCGCGCGCCACCCGTCGTGAGGCCGCGCCGCGGAGGCCGTCTGGGCTACACTTGAAGCATGAGCGGCACGCAGTATGAGACGGCCGATCTGCGGCGCATGGTGGTGCAGCTTTCCCGGCTGGTGGAAATCAGCGTCACGCTGAACTCCACCGTCGATCAGGAAGGCTTGCTGCGCTTCATCGCCCTCTCCGCCTCGGATGTGTTGGAGGCGGAGACGGCGGTGATCCTGCTCGTGGACCCCAACACGCGGGCATTGCAGGTCGTGGCCTCGGCCAGCGCCTCGGCTGGCGCCTCGGCGGGTCCGTCCTCGACCGGAGACGGGAACCATCCTTCCGCAGGAAGGCTCGATCGCCGGGACGGTCCTGCGCGAGCGGCGAGCGATCATCCTGAACGAGGTGGAGGCAGGGCAGGGTGCCCTCGGTCGGATGCCGGAACTCGCCCGGGAAGCCGTGCGCAGCCTGCTGGCCGTTCCGGTATACAGCCGGGACGAGGCCGTCGGCGTCCTGGAAGTGGTCAACAAACGCGGCGGTGACTTCGATGAGGCCGACGCGCGCACGCTGGCCATCGTCGCCTCCCAGGCGGCCGTGGCGATCCACAACGCCCGCCTGCTGCACGACCTGCAGCAGGCCAACCTCGAGCTCGGCCGTCTGGACAAACTCAAGAGCGATTTCATCGCCGTCGCCTCCCACGAACTGCGCACACCTCTGGGGGTGATCCTGGGATATGCCGGCATCCTGCGCGAGGAGGCGGGAGGGGCGAGCTCGGACCACGCCGAGGCGGTGCTCAACTCTGCCCTGCGGCTTCGAGCGCTGATCGAGGACATGACCCATCTGCACCTGATGGGCGTGGCGACCGACAGCCTGACGTTGGAGAAGTCGGACCTGAGGAACGTGCTCGAGCGCGCCTGCGCCTCGGTCGGCGAGATGCTGACGGCGAGCGAATCCGCCCTGGACCTCCGGCTGCCGGACGAACCCATTCCGGCGTCGGTGGATGCGCAGCGCCTCGAGCTGGCGCTGGCCAACCTTCTGAGCAATGCCATTCGCTTCAATGCGCCGCAGGCGCGCATCGAGGCCGAACTGGTCCGCCGCGGTCACGAGGCCTGGTTCCGGGTGCGTGATCAGGGCGTCGGGCTGGCGGCCGACGAGTTGGAGCGCGTTTTCGATCCGTTCTACCAGGTGGAAGACCACATGACGCGCCGGCATGAGGGGCTCGGCCTGGGGCTGCCGATCGTGCGCGGCATTGCCGAGGCGCATCACGGCCGGGCATGGGCCGAATCGCCCGGCGTCGGCGGCGGGACCACGTTTACCCTGGCGATCCCTCTGGATTGACCGCCTCCGCCGCCCTCGACGGCAGGCGCAGAATGGCGACCGTCCCCAGGAGAAACGCCACCATCGTCAGCCCGTACAGGCTGAGATAACCGGCGGACGTACTCCCCAGCATGCGGTTGATCGGATCGATCAATGCACCGCCCAGCAGCCGGGCGAAGCCGCTGCCCCCGGCGGTGGCGATGTTGGCGATCCCGAGATAGCGCGCCGCCTCGGCTTCCGGAACCAGGTCCGTGACCAGTGCCCAATTGGCACTCAGGAAGATGCCCACCCCCAGGCCGATGATCGCCCCGGCGGCGGTGATCAGCCCGGGGGTGCGAACGACAAGCACCATCCCGGTCCCGGCCGCCGCGATCAGCCCGGCCAGGGCCACCAGAGGCCTGCGCCCCACGCGATCGGCAAGCCAACCGGATGGCAGCGTGACCACCAACAGCACCAGGCCGATCACCGTCGACATGTTGCCGACGAATCGCTGCGCTTCCGCCTCGCCCATCTGGACGACGTCGATCATATAGAAGAGCAGGAAGGTATTCAGAGCGATGAAGCCGCCCCAAAACAGGAACCGGTTGACAAACCACCAGGCGAATGCCGGATGCGCCTTCCAGTCGACCGAGAAACTGCGCGCCAGAGTGCCGACGGCCGGCTGAGGCGGGGCGGGTGGCAGGCCGGCCGGCCGCTCGCGTGCGGCCGCCAGCGTGAGCACGAGTGCGACGACAAACAACCCGGAGGCGGCGGTCACCGCGCCGAGGACGCTCCCGGCGGCCACCAGCCGGCCCGAGATCTGCCGTCCCAGGACAAACGCCAGGATATCGAATGCCGCCTTCAGCCCGGAGGCCGCGCCACGCTGCCCGGCCGGAACCTGATCCGGGATCAAAGCCTGCCATGGGCCCTGCACCGTGTTGGACGCCAGCTGAAGGAGCAACACGCCGGCAACGACGACGCCAAACGCGGGCGCCAGGGCGATGGCATACAAGCAGCCGGCGACCAGGAAGGTGCCGGCGATGAAATAGGGCGCCCGTCGTCCCCAGGGACTACGCGTTCGGTCGGACCACGCGCCGATGATCGGCTGCCAGGCGACGGCAACGATCAGCCCAGCGAAGGTCGTAAACCCAAGGGCGGTGTTCTTCTGGCCGGGGACGAGCTCGAGCACTTTGTGGCCCAGCACCGCCGGCTCGAGCGTGTTCGACACGACACCGAGGGCAAGCGAGAACAGCGTCACTGCGGCGAGCCGATACCAGGGGAGATGTGCGGTGGGCCGGACTTGCATGGAAGTCTCCCGATGCCCTCGCGGCGGTGAGCGGGCCGGAGCCTGCCAGGCAGGATCCGCTGCGGCCGCAGTCCGGCGCATGCGCCGCCGACCCGGCCAGGATCAGATCGTCAGGCTCTCCCCGGGCTTGAGGACAATCGGTGTCGTCGAGGTCTCGGCCCGGACGCGTGCCGCCCAGGCTTCCGGATCCTGTGCGATCAATCCCCAGGTGTTGTAGTGGATCGGGATGACGCGCACCGGCCGCAGGAGCTTGACGGCACGCAGCGCATCGTCCGGCCCCATGGTGAAGTTGTCCCCGATCGGCAGCGCGGCGACCTCGACCCCTTCTTCGCCGATCAACGCCATATCGCCGAACAAGCCGGTGTCGCCCGCCAGGTAGATGCGCTTTCCCTCCGGCAGCGTGAGCAGAAATCCGGCCGGGTTGCCGCCGTACGAGCCGTCCGGCAGCCCCGAACCATGCAAGGCGAGGGTGAGCTTGAGATACCCGAAGGGGTGTTGGTGGCCGCCGCCCAGGTGCTGGGCATGCGTTTGGACGCCTTGTTTGGAGAACCAGCCGGCGATCTCGGCGTTGCTGATCAATGTGGCGCCCGTACGCCTGGCGATCGCCAGCGCGTCGCCGACGTGATCGCCGTGCCCGTGGGACACCAGGATGAAATCGGCCGGCAGCGCGCCGGGTTTCACCGTTGCCTGGGGATTGTCGGCCAGAAAGGGATCGACCAACACGTGCAGGCCGGCAACCTCGAGGGCAAACGCCGCATGCCCAAGCCAGGTGAGCGTCGTGGCCATGGAAGCCTCCGGGAGCATGGGCTGAGTCCAGTATAGGGCAGGACCAGTGACCGACGAAGTCTCTAGGAGCTTCGGAAGTCGCCAGGGTCTTCGCGCAGGATGTCGGAGGCGCCGAGGCCGGGCTGGCGCGGGCGCGATTGCTGGCTGCCGCGCCAGGCATCCAGCCGGCTGGAAAGCTGGCGGCTGAGTTCGATCCAGTCGGAGACGATGAGGATGAACCCGGTCTTGTCCGGGCTGAGCATCAGGCGGTGGAAGAACAGGCGGACGACGAACGGTCGGATCGGAAGTGCGTACAGGTCGACCCCCAGCGCCGTTCGACCGGCGAAGGGCGCCAGCAAACGCCGCTCGCCGGTTCGCAGGACGGCGCGCGGGAACGCCCGGGCGACATCCACCGGGCGGGTCGATTCGATCCGTCGGTAGGAGATGGCCAGCCGGAGGATCGGCGTGGACAGACGCAGATGATCGCGCATGGGCTGCACGTAGGCGAAGCGTGGGGAGAACGTCGTGAACAAAGTGAAGGCCAGAGAGACCACCCCGCCCGCCAGCAGCCAGCGGTCGGCTGGCGGCTGCGGCCAGGCAATCATTTGCATGCTCACCGGGTACCACAGCCCCAGCAGCAAGACGGCCAGGGCGGCGGAGGCGCGCCGGTGCGGCGCCACGGCGCGGTGATAGAGGAGCAGCGGGAAACGGTCGCCGGCGTCCATGCTAGGCATGCTCTTGCGGCGACGTCGGCAGCGTGAACCAGAACGTGCTGCCGCGGCCCGGCTCACTCGACACGCCCATCTCTCCCCCCTGCAGTTCGACCAGCCTGCGCGTCACGTTCAATCCGAGCCCCCATCCGGGCTGCTCGCGCACCGCAGGGTTCTCCGATCGGAAGAACTGCGTGAACAGGCGCGCCAGGTCCTCCTGGCTCATGCCAATCCCGCTGTCGCTGACCGCCACGCGAATTCGGGCCCGCTCGGAGCGGGCGGCGATCGAAACGCGTCCGCCTTCCGGCGTGTACTTGCAGGCGTTGCTGAGCAGGTTGGTGACGATCTGGACCAGGCGCGTGCGGTCGGCATAGGCGTCGGGCAAGTCCGGAGGCAGGTCCAGGGTCAGGGCGTGGCGGCGGGCGTCGATCTGCGGCCGCATGGCGGTGACCGTTTCCTGGACATAGCGAGCCAGCGGGATGGCGGCCAACTGAAGCCGCAGGCGGCCGGTCTCGATGCGTGAGATGTCGGACAGGTCCGACACCAGCGCCGCCATCTGGTCGACGTTGTCGACGATGGTGTCGAGGAATTCGCGTGCCTGAGCGCTGACCGCGCCGGTCATTCCCTGGCGGATCAGATCGGCGAAACCGCGGATCGACGTCATCGGGCTCTTGAGCTCGTGAGACACCAGCGAGACGAACTGGGACTTGGCCAGGTTGGCCGACTGGACCGCCTGGTACAGACGAGTGTTCTCGATGGCCAGGGAGGAATGCTCCGCCAGGCGCAGCAGGAAAGCTTCGGCTTCGGGTGCGAAAGGCTGGGATCGCCGCTGGACGCCGATCAGGGCGATCGTCTGCGTCTCCCGGCGCAGAGGGGCAATCAGCTGATGCGGCCGACCGTCCGGGCCGGCACGCCGCGTCACAAACTTGCCTTCCAGGACGGCCGGGGCGATATCCGGCGAGTCCGGATTGAGGCTGACGCCCTTGCCGTCGCCGGCGACGATGACCAGCGGAGACCGATCGTCGGCGCGCAGGGCGATCCAACCCGACTCGGCCTGGGTGCCGCGCAGTCCCCAGTCGAGGGTCAGGTCGAGGACGCGATCCAGGTCGAGCCCGGTATTGAGCTGCTGATCGATCCGCTGCAGCGTTTCCAGTTCGGCGACGCGTTCGGCCAGGGCGGCATCGGTCTGTGTGTACAGGCGGGCGTTCTCGATCGCCACCGCCGCCTGCGCGGCGAAGGCCGCCATCATCTCGAGATCCTGATCGTTGAACACGCCGGCCTTGATCTTGTTGTCGACGTAGATCGCGCCGGTCACCTGTCCCCGGGCCCGCAGAGGCACGCACAGGATCGAGCGCAGGGCGTAGAGCATGACCGACTGCTGGTTCGAGAAGCGCGAGTCGCTCTGGGCGTTGGTGGTCACCACGCCCTCGCCGGTTCGAAGCACCTGCTGGACCAAGGTGCGGCTGATCTGCATGTCGTCCTGTTCGAGCGACTTGCCCTCCAGATTGCGGGCGGCCTGCAGCCGCAGCTCGCCACCGGCGCCGTCGCCGAGAATCAGGAAGCCGCGCTCCGCGCCGGTGAGCTGGATGACCGCATCCATGACCTGGTTGAGGACTTCGGCGAGCTGCAGCGACGAACCCAGGACGCTGGAGACGTGGTACAGGGCCGACAATCGCTCCTGCTCGCCGTTGCCGGCAGCCCGCAGAGCGGCCGAAGGGTCAACCATGGGCTACCTGGCGCGCGCGGAGCCGAAGGCGGCCGTACGGACACAGGCGCCGAAGGACGCACTCCGGGCAGGCGGGATTCCGGGCGTGGCAAACCTCACGCCCATGCCGGATCAGGTTGAGGTGGGCGGCGTAGTAGGTCTCGGGCGGAAAGGTGCGAGCAAGCAGAGCGTGGGCCTGGTCGAGGCTGGCTCGCTCCGGACGCAGGCCCAGTCTCCCGCTCAGGCGGTAGATGTGTGTGTCAACCGGGAAGGCCGGCATGCCCAGCGAGAAGAGCAGGACGATCGAGGCCGTCTTGCGCCCGACACCTTTGAAGCGCATCAGCCACGCCATAGCTTGTTCCGGAGGCATGCGGCGCAGGAAGCGCAGGTTGAGGCTTCCCTTCTCCTCCGTGATGGCCTGGAGCACGGCTCGGATGCGCGGCCCCTTCTGGTTGGCCAGCCCGGCAGGACGGATCGCCTGGACGACCGCCCGGGTGGGGGCGTCGCGCACGGCCTCCCAGGTGGGGAAGGCTGCCCGGAGCGCCTCGAACGCCCGGTCGCGGTTCAGGTCGTTGGTGTTCTGCGACAGGATGGTGGAGATCAACTCGTCGACCGGGGGGAGGGGGCGCCGCCAGCGCGGTTCGCCGTAGGCTCCCAGCAGCCGGCGGTGCACGGCCAGCGCGCGCGGGCGAAGCGACTTCACAATAGCATTATAGCAAGGGGGCCGAACTCCCGGCGGGAATGGAAGTTGAAAGAAAGCCGCCATGCAGACAGGGGAGTTTTGACGATGTTTGTGCAATCCTGAACCCGTTTGACCTTTGAGGGAACCCTGCTATACTCACCATGCGAGTGAGTAGGACCCTGGCGGCGGTGACTTTTCCGCACAGGACGCCCGTACCCGGGCGTACGACCAGGGAACGCGGGCCCGATGGCCGCGTTGCGCATCCCACCTGAAGGCCTGTCGTGGTCCCTCCGACACGATGACAGCCCAGACGGCGGCTGGACGACAGCCCCGTGAGGACGGCAGCGGTATCCTGCTCGACCTCATCATGACAAGCAACGGCTCCCTCGCTCGCTGGCTGTGGTACCCAGTTCCTAACGTTCATCTCGCGCGCCTGCTTGGGCGCGTTTTGTTTTCCCCGGCCGGGGCGCGCCCTACACCCCCGATGCAGACAGCTCTCGTGCCCCAGGAGGGTCCGTGACGCGACTGTTCTTCGCCACCGATGTCCATGGCTCGGAGATCTGCTGGAAGAAGTTCATCAATGCCGGCAAGTTCTACGAGGCGACGATCCTGATCCTGGGCGGCGACATGACGGGCAAGGCCATCATCCCGATCATCGCCCAGGGCGGCGGCAAGTACAAGGTGACCCTGCTGGACCAGGAAAGCATCCTGGACGGACAGGCCGCCGTCGACAAGATGGCCGCCACGATCCAGGACCGGGGATACTACCCGTACGTGACCGACCCGGACGAAGTGGCCGAGATCTCGGCCACACCGGGACGCTCGGACGTCATCTTCCTCGACAAGGTCCTGAGCACCATCGACCGCTGGATGCAGTATGCCGACGCCAGGCTCGAGGGGTCCGGCATGACGTGCTACGTCTGCCCGGGCAACGACGACATGTTCGAGATCGACCAGGCGATCGCCGCCTCCAAGCATGTCCACACCGTCGAGGGTCAGGTGATCCGGCTCGACGAACACCATGAGATGCTCAGCACCGGCTGGTCCAATCCGACGCCCTGGAAGACCCACCGCGAGGAGCCGGAGGAGGCGCTGCGGCAGCGCATCGCCCCGATGCTGCCGCTGATCCAGGACATGCCCAACGCCGTCTTCAACTTGCACGCGCCGCCGTACGGCAGCGGGCTGGACGAGGCGCCGGAGCTGACTAAGGACATGCGCCCGGCGTATGCCGGCCGCTCCCTGATCCCGGTGGGAAGCAAGGCCGTGGCAGAGGTCATCGAGAAGCACAAGCCCCTGCTCGGGCTGCACGGTCACATCCACGAGGGCAAGGGCACGCGCAAGTACGGGCGCACGCTGTGCATCAACCCGGGCAGCATGTATGAGCAGGGCATCCTGCACGGCGCACTGGTCGACCTGGAGCTCAAGAAGGTCGGCAACTACGTCCTGACCACCGGGTGAGGCCGCCGATCCGCGCGGATCGGGCGAACGGGCGGCTGTCTCCCTGAGTGCCGGAAAGGAGGGGAACGAAGAGGGTCCACGTCATAGAAGGATGTGCAGCTGGAACTAAGACGCTCGCGGTTCCGGCGCAGGTCGTCGGCCCTGGGAGTTCCCGGGCCGGCGAGTACAACCACGGAGGAGGAATTCTCGATGTCTGAAGCAACACTCTTCGTACGTCGAGCAAGCGGCCTGGTGCGTTCGTGGTCCGTCCTCGATGCCTTCATCTATGCGACGTTTTCGATCAACCTGATCACCCTCGGTCTATTCATCTTCTCTTACTGCTGGTATTTCGGCGGCAACATAATCACGGCTGTGATCATCGGCGCCGTGTTCACCATCTTCGAGGTCATCCTGTATGCCAGCATGATCTCGGCCATGCCGCGCGCCGGCGGCGACTACGTCTGGCAAAGCCGCATCCTCGGACGCGGCATCGGCTTCTTGCTGACGGTCACGGGCTGGTGGTTCATCCTGTGGCTGTGGGTGCCGCTCTACGGTCAGATGCTGGCCTACGAAGTGCTGACGCCGCTGGCCGCCACCCTGGGCCTGCAGCAGGCGGCGCTGTGGTTCACCACCTACCCGTGGGGGCCGCTGACCAGCATGCTGATCGTCTGCGCCCTGGTCTTCATCTACATCGGCATCGGCATGAAGTGGTACGCCCGCGTGCAGAAGTTCAGCTTCTACGTCGGCATGGCCGGACTGCTGGTCATCTTCGGCCTGCTGCTCTTCGGCTCGCGTGAGTCGTTCATCGCCGGGCTGAATGCCAACCTGCCGGCGCTGTATGGTGTGCCCGCGGGGGTGGACTACTACCAGGCGACGATTGACCTGGGGACGGCAGCCGGCACGACCTACGGCTCCCTGGGTGTCCTCGCGTTCGGCGCCAGCTTCGCCCTGGTGCCGATGCTGGTCTTCCAAAGCCTGTGGCCGAACTGGGGCTCGACGCTCTACGGTGAGGTGCGCGGGGCCTCGGACTACAAGCGCAACTTCTGGGGCATGGCGTCGGCCATCCTCGTCACGGCCGGCCTGGCGATCGTGTTCTTCCTGCTGATCAACAAGACGATCGGCTGGGAGTTCTACATGAACGCCAACGGCGCCTTCTGGAGCAGCATCTTCTACGGCACGGAAGTCGCCATTCCGGTCTGGCCCTACCCGGTGCAGCTGGCCACCTTCCTGAGCGGAAGCCGGCTGGTTCAGTTCCTAGTCATCTCCGCCGTAGCCTTCTGGTGGATCGGCTGGTCCGGGACGGTCTTCCTGTCCTCGACCCGCGTGATCTTCGCCGCCGCCCTCGACCGCATGCTGCCGGAGTGGGTGTCGAAGATCGAGACGCGCACCAAGACCCCGATCAACGCCCTGCTGCTGATGGTCATCCCGTCGGTGATCATCTCGGTCATGTACGCCTTCAACATCGTGAAGATGCAATCCATCGTGCTCGATGCCACGCTGGTCATCGCCATCACCTTCTTCGGCACGGCGGTGGCGGGCATCGTCTTCCCCTGGCGGCAGAAGAGCATCTACGACGGATCGCCCATCGCCAAGTACAAGGTGCCCGGCTGGCTGGGCTGGCTGGTGACGCTGGCCTACGTGGCGGCGGCCGTCTTCTTCGCCTACCTGACCTACAAGTACGGCATGGCCATCTTCGCTCAGTGGGCGGACCAGAACTCTGCTCACCCAGCTGATGATCGTGGTCGTGATCGTGCTGGGCGTGGTGAACATCGGCCTGCTGGCCTGGGTGGCGTACTTCATCATCCGCAAGATGATGGGGAGCGCCGAAATGCCGCTGGTGACGCTGTCCGGGCTGCTCTTCTTCGGCTTCCTGGACTGGCTGCTGATCGAGTGGTTCTTCGATCCAGGCTACCTGTACGGCATCGGCTGGCAGAACAGCACCTCGATGCTGTTCATGATCATCATGTACGCGCTGGCGGCGGTCATCTTCCTGGGCTTCAGCTCCTACCGCAAGCGCCAGGGCATCGACGTCGACAAGGTCTACAAGGAAATCCCGGTCGAGTAGACCCCGGTACGTGGCTGTGTTTCCCTGGGCGGCGCAAGCCGCCCAGGGAACTTCCGTCAAGCGCCGCATGTCAACCACGCCGTATGCGTTCGACGGGCATTGACTCCTGCGCGGGACGTGCTACAACCAAAGGAACTACCCGGTGGGCCGCGTCGGGGCCACAACCCCATCGATGCGGCGAGAGGAGGTCACCGACACCTGAGCCGAGCCACGGAATCCCCTATTCCAGGTCCTGAATGACGGCGACTGCGGCGTCCTCAGGGCCCCCGAGCCAGTCTAGATCCAACGCACATCTCACTGGGAGGAGAAAGAACATGTCCAAGTTGAATCGCCGAGACTTCCTCAAGGTCAGCGCCGCCGCCAGCGCCAGCGCCGTGCTGGCATCCTGCGGAGGTGGTGGTGGCGGCGGCGGAGCCGCCCTGCCCGACCTGACCACGGGTGAAGCCATCCCGATGGACGCCCTGATCGCGGCGGCCAAGACCGAAGGCCAGCTGACGACCATCGCCCTGCCGCACGACTGGGCGAACTACGGCGAGATGATCGAGACCTTCAAGACCAAGTACGGCATGAAGGTCAACGAGCTCAACCCGGACGCCGGCTCGGCCGACGAGCTCGAGGCCATCCGCGCCAACAAGGACAGCAAGGGCCCGCAGGCGCCGGACGTCGTCGACGTCGGCGTCGCCTATGGACCGCACGGCCAAGGCCGACGGCCTGATCGCCAAGTACAAGGTGGCCACCTGGGACACCATCCCCCTGAAGGACCCGGACGGCTACTGGTGGGCCGAGTACTACGGCTTCCTGATCTTCGAGGTCATCAAGGGCGCCGTGCCGACCCCGGCCGACTGGGAAGACCTGCTCAAGCCGGAGTACAAGGGCAAGGTCGCCATGGCCGGCGATGTGCTCAAGTCGAACGAGTCCGTGCATGACGGTCTTCGCCTCCGGCATCTCGCGCGCCGGGCGAGGATCCCGACGACACGGTCGAGGCCATGCAGGCCGCCGAGCTCGGCCTGGAGTTCTGGAAGGAAATGAACGACGCCGGCAACTTCCTCCCGGTCATCGCCGACCAGGGCAAGATCGCCGCCGGCGAGACGCCCGTGACCATGGAGTGGGACTACCTGTCGCTGGCCAACCGCGATGCGCTGGCGGGCAACCCCGAGCTCGAGATCGTGGTGCCGAAGACCGGCGTGATCGCCGGCCCGTACGCCGGCGCCATCAGCGCCTACGCGCCGCATCCGAATGCCGCCCACCTGTGGTGGGAGTTCGTGATGAGCGATGAGGGCCAGCTCCTGTACCTCAAGGGCTATGCCTACCCGATCCGCTACAACGACATGGCTGCCCGCGGCGTGATCCCGGCCGACCTGGCCGCCAAGCTGCCGCCGGCTGAGGGCTGTGGCCAACGCCGTCTTCCTGACCTGGAAATCATCAGGCCGCCGTCAAGACCTACATCACCGAGAACTGGCGCAAGGTCGTGTACGGCGAGTAGGCTAAGGAGAACTGTATCGTGGCTGTCGAGCGCTCCCCACGCGCCGACGCAGGCCCACGACAGGACCAGGGGGACGCGCCATCGGCGCGTCCCCCTCGTAAACCCTTCTCGTGGACATGGGTCGGGGTTGCGCCCTTCTTCCTGTTTGCCTTCCTGTTCCTGTTCCTGCCCTCGGTCTCCATCTTCATCCGGAGCTTCGAGAGCCTCGACCACCACGTTCACGCTTCCAGAACTTCCTCGACATCTTCCAGAAGAGCGATATCCGCAACGCCTACAAGCTCAGCCTGCAGGTCAGCGCCACGACGGCCCTCGGCGGGGCCTTCTTCGGCTTCCTGCTGGCCTACGCCGTAACCATCGGCGGGCTGCCCAGGGCCGTGCGCAACTTCATGCTGACCTTCTCGGGCGTGGCCTCCAATTTCGCCGGCGTGCCGCTGGCCTTTGCCTTCGTGGCCACCATGGGCAACGCCGGCCTGGTCACGCGCATCATTGAGAGCGTGATGGGCTTCGACATCCACGCCGGCGGGCTTCACCATCTACAACTTCTGGGGACTGAGCATCGTCTACATGTACTTCCAGTTCCCGCTGATGGTGCTGATCATGGCCCCGGCCCTGGACGGGCTGCGGCGCGAGTGGCGCGAGGCGTGCGAGAACCTGGGCGGCAGCACGTGCCACTACTGGCGCTATGTCGCCCTGCCGATCCTGGTGCCGACGCTGCTGGGCACGACCATTCTGCTCTTTGGCAACGCCTTCGGCGCCTACGCCACGGCCTACGCCTTCACCGGCTCGCTTCCTCAACCTGGTCACGATCGTCATCGGCGCCCAGATCCAGGGCGACGTGCTCTACAACCCCGGCCTGGGCAATGCCATGGCGCTGGGCATGATCGTCATCATGTCGCTGGTCATGCTCGATCTACATCTGGTCGCAGCGACGGGCAGCGAGGTGGGTGCGATGAAACGCTTCCCGGTCTGGTCCTGGTTCTGGTTCATCCTGGGCGATGCTCTATTTCTTCATCCCGCTGGTCTCGACCTTCGAGTTCAGCCTGCGGATGATCAAGGGCCGCTACACCTTTGAGGCCTACCGGGTCGCCTTCCAGGATCCGCGGTTCTATCCAGTCTTCGGCTACTCGCTGCTGTGGGCGGTGGTCACGATCGTCATCAGCCTGCTGCTCGTGGTGCCGACAGCCTACTGGGTCCAGCTCAAGCTCCCGAAGTTGCGGCCGTACGTTGAGTTCGTCACGCTGATGCCGTTCGTCGTGCCGGCCGTCGTGCTGATCTTCGGTCTGATCCGCCTGTACGGGCGGCCGCCCCTGATCGCTGACCACCACGCCGGCGTGCGCCTGATCGTCGGCTACGTGGTGCTGTCGCTGCCCTACATGTACCGGTCGGTCGACAGCGGCCTGCGCGCCGTCGACATCCGCACGCTGACCGAGGCGGCGCAGAGCCTGGGCGCCGGCTGGGGGACGATCCTCAAGGACGTGATCTTCCCCAACCTGCGCGTCGCGCTGCTGAGCGGCATCTTCCTGACCTTCGCCATCGTGATGGGCGAGTTCACCTTCGCCTCGCCTGCTGTCCTGGCCGGCCTTCGGCCCGTACATCGAGGAGATCGGCGCCATGCGGGCCTACACGCCGCAGGCGGTGTCGGTGATGAGCTTCCTGATCACCTGGGGCTCGATCATGCTGATCCAGTGGGTCGGCCGCGGCGCCCGCGGCAGCAAGTCCAGGTCGGCGGCGCACGCTAGGACAACGAGGCAACGATGGCATTCCTGGATATCAACCACGCAAGCAAGACCTTTGCGGACGCAGCGGCCGTCGAGGACTTCGACCTGCACATCGAGAAGGGCGAGCTGGTCTCCTTCCTGGGCCCCAGCGGCTGCGGCAAGACGACCACGCTGCGCATGGTGGCTGGCTTCGAGGTGCCCACCGACGGGCACGATCGTGCTGAACGGGCAGGACATCACCAACAAGGCGCCCAGCCAGCGCGACGTGGGGATGGTCTTCCAGGCCTATGCCCTGTTCCCCAACATGACCGTCGGGGACAACATCGGCTTTGGCCTGAAGATCGCCAAGAAACCCAAGGAAGAGATCGCCGGGCGCGTCAAGGAGATGCTCGGGCTGATCCGGATGCCGGAGCTCGGCGACCGCTATCCGTACCAGCTCTCCGGCGGCCAGCAGCAGCGCGTCGCCCTGGCCCGGGCGCTGGCCATCGCGCCGCAGGTGCTGCTGCTCGACGAGCCGCTCTCGGCGCTGGACGCCAAGATCCGCGTCGAGCTGCGCTACGAGATCCGGCGCATCCAGCAGAAGCTCAAGATCACCACGATCTACGTCACCCACGATCAGGAGGAGGCGCTGACGCTCTCCGACCGCGTGGTGGTGATGAGCGCCGGGCACATCGAGCAGATCGGCACGCCGTTCGACATCTACAACTACCCAACGACGGCCTTCGTCGCTTCATTCGTCGGGACCCTCAACCAGATGCGGTGCCGGGTGGTGGATGCCGGCGCCGGCAAGCTGGCGCTGGGCGACCAGCAGTTCAGGACCAGCGCGCTGGTCAAGGCCGGGGCGACCGATGTGCTGGTCATGCTGCGGCCGGAAGAGTTGCACATGGGGGTCCGCGAGGGCGACAATAGCCTGACCGGCAAGGTCGAGTCGGTCGCCTTCCTGGGATCGGTCGTCCGCGTCCACCTCAAGCTGGGCGAACTCGGTGGTGACGCTCGATGCGCTCAACGAGCGCAAGCTGGTCCTGCCCAAGGTGGGGGAGAACCTGACCGTATCATTCCCCCCGCACGGCTGCTGGGTCATGGGCTGACCGCCGCGTTCCTGAGTCGAGGGTGTTGTGACATTTCACCGTCCCCGCCGCCGGATACCGGCGGCGGGGATGTGATTTGTGAGGGAGAGGACATGAGCATCAACGAGGTGCATAAAGGACGTCCCGCAGGAGCCGGGAGGGCACGCCTGGCCCTGGATGGGCTGCGCCAGGCGGCGCTGCTGGCCGCGGGCGCCGTCCTGCTGGCGCTCAGCGTCGATCTCTTCCTCGTTCCGGCCGACCTGGCGCCCGGTGGTGTCTCGGGGCTGGCGATCATCCTGCGCCGGCTGATCGGCAGCCCGGTCGGCGTGACGATGTTGGTCCTCAACCTGCCGATGCTCGCCCTCGGCTACCTGCGGCTCGGCCGCTTTCGGTTTCTGATTCGCACCGCGTTCGTCGTCCTGCTCTACAACCTCGGCGTCGATCTGCTTGCCCGCTGGCTGCCGCCGCAGGGCGTGACGCAGGACCTGCTGCTGAACGCCCTCTTCGGCGGCATCGTTGGCGGGCTCGGAACCGGGCTGGTATTTCGCGGGCGAGGGACTTCGGCCGGGACGGGCGTGGTCAGCCGTATCCTGCAGCTGCGCACGGGGATCCCGATCAGCCAGGTCTACCTGATCACCGATGGGGCGATCATCGTCCTGGCCGGCATCGTGTTCGGCTGGGAGAAGGCGCTCTACGCGCTGCTCACGCTGTTCGTGTGGGGCCTGGCCACCGACTACATTCTGGAAGGACCGAGCACGATCCGCACGGTGTTTATCGTGACCGATGAACCCGAGGCGGTCTCGCGAGCCGTGCTTCAGGGCCTGGGGATCGGCGTGACCGCCTGGCCGGCCCGGGGCGAGTTTACCGGGGCACAGCATGCCGTGCTGTTCTGCACCGTGGGCCGGCCGGACGTGAATGCGCTGCGGTCGATGGTGACCGAGACCGATCGGTCGGCCTTCGTCGTCGTTGGGCACGGGCATCAGGCCAGCGGCGGGATGGTCCGCGCCGCCTCGAGACCTTGAGCCCGGGAGGGAATGCCATGGCACAACGTTCGCTTTCGCGTCGCGGGTTCCTGGCGGCCGCCGGCGTGTGGTCGGCCACCGCCATCGCCGGCTGCCGCACCACCCCGGCTGACGACCGGCGGCGCGTGCTGCGCGTCGCCCACCTGACGGATATCCACATCGAGCACCGGGCCGACGCACGTGTGGGGATGGCCAAGGCCCTGGTTCACGCCCAGTCGCATTCCGACCCGCCGGACTTCATCCTGAACACCGGGGATTCGATCATGGATAGCCTGGCGACGCCGCGCGAGTACTCGCTCTCGCGCTGGGACCTGTTCAACGCCATCCTGAAGCAGGAGTGTTCGCTTCCGGTCTTCCACGCCATCGGCAACCACGATGTCTTCGGCTGGGGGCTTCCTGAGCCGGAGCGGGAGCAGCTGAGCGGCGACCCGCTGTGGGGAAAGAACATGGCGCTGCAGGCGCTCGGACTCGAGGAGCGCTACTACTCCTTCGACCGGGCCGGCTGGCATTTCATCGTGCTCGACAGCACGCATCCGCGTGAGATCGAGTCGGAGATGCCCTACACCGGCAAGCTCGACGAGGTGCAGGCCGAATGGTTGATCGCCGACCTGGCGGCGACGCCGGCGACGACCCCGGTGTGCATCGCCTCGCACATCCCGATCCTGTGCGCCTGTGAGTTCTTCGACGGCGATCTGGCCACGACCGGCAACTGGATCGTCCCGGGTGCCTGGATGCACATCGATGCCGGGCGGCTGCGCGAGTTGTTCCTGGCGCACCCGAACGTGCGCGCCTGTCTGAGTGGGCACGCTCATCAGCATGACCGGGTGGACTACCTGGGCGTGCGCTATTCGTGCAACGGCGCGGTGTCCGGCAACTGGTGGTACGGGACCTACCTGAACTGCCCGCCGTCGTATGTGATGGTGGACTTCTTCGCCGATGGGTCGATCGAGACCGAGTTCATCGCCTACGATGAGACGTGAAGGGTTGGTCGCGGCGGCCTCCCGCACGTCCGTGCCTGGGGACCGCCTCAGATGCCGGTAGCCGCAGGCTTCAGCCTGCGTGATCCGGACGCAAGGTGGATCTCGGCCGAGGAGGGACGCAGCCTAAAGGCTGCGGCTACCTGCCGTGTGGACTGCGGCGGCGGCCGCCCGGCGCGCCGGGGCTCGCTTCGCGGCGACCGCCTCAGACGCCCGTAGCCGCGCAGGCTTCAGCCTGCGTGATCCGGACGCAAGGTGGACCTCGGCCGAGGAGGGACGCAGCCTAAAGGCTGCGGCTACCTGCTGCGTCGGTGCCCGATGCGTACGTGAGGGATGCCCGCCTCAGACGCCGGTAGCCGCAGGCTTCAGCCTGCGTGATCCGGCAGCGCAAGGTAGACCTCGCCGCGTGGCAGGACGCAGCCTAAGGCTGCGGCACCTGCCGCGTCGAGCGCGCCCGCAATTGGCGCGATGCCCGCCTCAGACGCCTGTAACCGCAGGCTTCAGCCTGCATGACCCAATCGCCCGGCCGTGCTTGGTCGCCCCAATAACCCAGCCAGCGCCGCTCATTTTCCCGCGAACCCCCTTGCTTCGGCGCGTTTGACTGGCCACGCCGGACGCGTGGTATACTAATGGTATACACCATTCGTGCCTAAGCCAGAGCTTGCCGTATGAGTGTCTCCTCCGAACGCCTCGCTGAGCTGCCGATCGACCGACCCGTCGACCGGCAGACGACGGACGTCCCCCTCTACGTTCAAATCGCCGAGAGCCTGCTCGATCGGATCGAGTCCGGCCGTTTGCAGTCCGGAGACCGCCTGCCCCCCGAGCGTGAACTGAGCGAAGGGCTGGGCGTCAACCGGCTGACGCTGCGCCGCGCGCTGCGCGTGCTCGAGTCGCAGGGGCTGTTGATCCGGCGTCAGGGCAGCGGGACATTCGTGGCCGATCCGAAAATCGAGCGCCAGGCGGGACGGTTGATCTCGTTCACCCGGGGCATGGAGCGCCGCGGCTTCTCACCGGGTGCGCGCCTCGTGCGGGCCGACGAGCGTCCGGTGGAGGCCTCGCTGGCCGCGGTGCTGCATCTGCCGCTCCAGGCGCCGGTGTACGACCTGCTGCGCCTGCGTCTGCTGAACGACATCCCGGTGATGCTGGAGCATTACGTGATGTCGGTGCGCCGGTTTCCAGATCTGCGCCGGTTCGACCTGGAGCACCGCTCGATGTACGAGGTGATGGAAACCGAGTATGGCGTGAGCATCCGCCGGGCGAGGCAATCGCTCGAACCGGTGATTGCGAGTGAATTCGAGGCCGAGCTGTTGGGCGTCGACCCCGGAGCACCGCTGATGCTGGAGCGCCGACTGGCATACGACCAGGACGACCAGCCGGTGGAACACGGGCGTGATCTGTATCGCGGCGACCGGTTTCGCTTCGTGACGGAAATCGCGCCCCTCGAAGCCTGAGGGGCAGCAGGTTGCGCCGCGGCCGCGGGGCCCGGCGGCGCGCACGGCACGCTCAGGGGCCCGACACCTTCGCACGAGGTCGAACCATGCACAACTTTGCAACCGTCCTCACCCCGGAGCAGGTGATCCGCGTGCATCAGGCGTCGCTGGAGATCCTCGAGAAGGTGGGGCTGCTGGTGCGTAACCCGCAGGCGCGCCAGATCCTGGCCCGCAACGGCTGCGCCGTGGACGAGGCGACGCTGAACGTCCGTTTCCCGCGCGACGTGGTGGAGGACTTCCGAGCCTCGATCCCTCCGACCTTCACCTTCTACGCCCGCGATCCGAAGCTCGACAAGACGCTGCCGGGGGACACGCCGGTGATCGTCACCGGCAGTTCGGCGCCCAACATCCTCGACCCGTTGAACGGGCAGGAGCGGCGGGCGACGTCCGAAGACCTGGCGCGCATCGCCCACCTGGTGAACTCCCTCCCCGGCCACGACGTCTTCTCGATCTCGACGCTGGCCGAAGATGCCCCGCCGGGACTGTTCAGCGTCACGCGCTTCTACGCCGCGCTGAAGAACACCGTCAAGCCGGTGCGGGGCAGCGGGCCGCCGGAGGACTTCGAACGGATCCTCAAGCTGCTCTTCACCATCGCCGGGGGCGAGGCCGCCTACCGCCAGCAGCCGTTTGTGACCCATCACTACTGCCCGGTGGTCTCGCCGTTGACGATGGACTTCGACTCGGTGGCGGCGCTGATCTTCTACACCGAGCGCGACCTGCCGTGCTACCCGACGATCGTTCCCAACGCCGGGCTGACCTCGCCGATCACGCTGGCCGGGACGCTGGCGCAGGGTAATGCCGAGTTCCTGGCGGCGGCCGTGTTGGAGCAGATGGTCCGCCGCGGCAAGCCGACGATCTACGCCACCCTGCCGACGATCGGCGACATGCGCACCGGGGCCTACGCCCCCGGTGCGATCGAGACCGGCATCCTGTTCATCGCCTTCGCCCAGATGGCGATGTACTACAACGTCCCCAACGGAGGCTATATCGGCCTGACCAACGCCAAGGTCAACGACGCCCAGTCGGGATACGAGACGGGGATGTCGGCCGTGGCCGGGCTGCTCGGCGGAGTGCAGATGTTCAACATCACCGGGCTGCTCAACTCGCTGATGGCGTTCGACTTCGCCAAGGCGGTGATCGACGACGAGATCGCACTGATGCTCAAGCGCATCCAGCGCGGCCTGGAGTTCAGCGAGGCCAACATGGCCCTCGACCTGATCGCCAAGGTAGGGCCGGGCGGGATGTTCATGGATGATCCGCATACACTCGAGCGGATGAAGACCGCCGCCTTCCTGCCGGACGTCGCCGACCGCGAAGGACGGCAGCAGTGGATCGAGAAGGGCAGCCTGGATTCGCAGGCGCACGCCATGCGGCGCGCTCGCGATCTGCTGACCCAGGACAATCCGGCCGTCTTCTCGCCCGAGGTGGATGCCCGCGTGCACGCCGCCTTCCCCGGCCTGGTCCGCGGCGACTCGGTGCCGCCGGCAGGTTGGACGCGCCCCGCGCCGGCTGCCGGGCGGCGAGAGCGCGGCGAGCGCCGGCGCCGAGTGGCGGAGGGCGAGGCGTGAGGCTGCTTTTCGAAGCCCGGCGGCGGCTGGGATGTGAGGCGAATGACGCATGACGCTCGCCGGCCTGCTGATCCTGTTGGGCTCGGCGTTCATTCACGTCGTGACCCACATCGCGCTCAAGCGCAGCCGCGACCGGACGGCCTTCGTCTGGTGGATGCTGGTGTTCAGCGGCGTGTTGTTCGCGCCGGTGCTGCTCTTCGCCTGGCAGCCGTTCGCGTGGCAGGGCTGGGCGCTGCTCATCGCCAGCGCCGTGTTCGAGGCCGGCTACTTCTATGCCATCGCCAAGGCCTACCACGGCGCCGACCTGTCGATCGTCTACCCGCTGTCACGCGGCGCCGGCCCGGCGCTGCTGCTGGTCTGGTCGGTGCTGCTGCTGCGCGAGCCGCTCACCTGGGGCGGAGCGCTGGGGGTGCTGACGATCGTCCTGGGTCTGTACGTCGTCAACCTGCCGCATCTGGGCGGCTGGAAGGAGCCGCTGCGCTCCCTGCGCCTGCCGTCGTCGCGCTGGGCGCTGGCGGCCGGCGCGTGCATCTCGTTCTACACGATCATCGACAAGGTCGGCATCGGCTACGTCGAGCCGTTGCTCTACACCTACCTGGCGCTGTGGTGGAGCGTGGTGATGCTCACGCCGTTCACGCTGCGCGAGGTGGGGTGGAGCGGGCTGCGCGCCGAATGGCTCTATTCCCGGGGCTGGACCGTGCTGGCCGGCTTCACCTCGCTGAGCGCCTACGCGCTGGTGTTGTTCGCCATGGCGCAGGGGACACCGGCATCGTATGCCGGCGCGATCCGCGAGTTCAGCGTCGTCCTGGGTGCGGCCTACGGCGTGCTGGTGTTGAAGGAAAGCAGCGGTCCGATGCGCTTGCTGGGCGCGGGGCTGGTGGCGGCGGGCATCGCCACCATCGGGTTACTGGGATGACCGGGCGGGGTCCGATCAACGCCGCACTCGGCGCACGCGCAGCGATGAAGAAGGTCTAAGGGATCATGGGCTTCGAGCACGACGACCCGCAGTTGGTGTTGATGCCGTCCGGCAGACGCGGCCGGGTTCCAACCGGCGCCAGCCTGCTGGAGGCGGCACGCGGACTGGGGGTCGAGATCGAGTCGATCTGCGGCGGCCGACAGACCTGCGGCAAGTGCCAGGTGGTCGTCGAGAGCGGCCGCTTCGCCAAGCACGGGATCGACTCGAGCGAGGACCATCTCTCCGCCGTCGGGGAGGTCGAGCGCGAGTACTGTGAGGCGCACGGGATCCGCGGCCGACGGCTGGCCTGTGCGGCGCAGGTGACCGGCGATCTGCTGATCAGCGTGCCGGAGGAGAGCCAGGCGCGCAAGCAGATCATCGCCAAGGCCGCCACCGACCGGGTGATCACGGTCGATCCCGCCGTCCGGCAGGTCTACGTCGAGGTGGCGCCGGCGCAGATCGACGATCCGCGCGGCGACTGGCAGCGGCTGCAGACGGCGCTCGCCGATCAGTGGAAGCTGACCGACCTGCGCATCGAGATGGAGCCGCTGCGCAACCTGCAGCGCGCGCTGCGCAAGGGGCGCTGGGCCGTGACGGTCACGCTGTGGCAGGATCGCCTCGTCCAGCGCGTCGAACCCGGGTACGTGGAGGGCATCCACGGCCTGGCGGTCGACGTCGGCTCGACGACCGTCGTGGCGCACCTGTGCGACCTGCGCACCGGGGCTGTGCTGGCGACCGAGTCGATGATGAACCCGCAGGTACGCTACGGCGAGGACCTGATGAGCCGGGTGAGCTACGGCATGTCCGAGCCGCAGGGCGTTGAACGCATGCACCGGGCGATCGTGCGCGCCGTGAACGAGTTGGCCGAAAAGGCGACGCGCCGTGCCGGGCTCACGCCGGCGGCGATCCTGGACGCCGTGCTGGTGGGCAACACCGTCATGCAGCACCTGCTGCTGGGAATCGACCCCATCGAGCTCGGCGGGACGCCCTTTGCGCTGGCGACCTCCGATCCGGTTGACTGTGCGGCGCGCGACCTGGGGCTGGAATTCCACCCGGCTGCGCGGGTCCATATCCTGCCCTGCATCGCCGGGCACGTCGGAGCCGACCACGTGGCGGTGCTGCTGGCTGAGGCGCCGCACCAGCAGGACGAACAGAGGCTGGTGATCGACGTCGGGACGAACGCTGAGATGTCCCTGGGCGGGCGGGAGAAAGTGCTGTGCGCCTCGAGCCCGACCGGCCCGGCATTCGAGGGTGCGCAGATCACGCACGGGCAGCGCGCCGCGCCGGGGGCGATCGAACGCGTGCGCATCGATCCGGTGAGCCTGGAGCCCCGCACGCGCGTGATCGGGCACGAGGCGTGGATCGAGGGCGGGCCGGATGCGGATCTTCCGGACTCGGCCAAGGCGACGGGCATCTGCGGCAGCGGCATCATCGAAGTGGTGGCGGAACTGTTCCTGGCGGGCGTCGTGCGCCCCGACGGGCGGTTCGAGGAGACGGCGGCCGAGCGTTCGCCGCGCGTGCGCTTCGCCGGCCGCTCGGGCGAGTACCTTCTGGCCGAGGCGGGGCACACGGCCGGCGGAACGCCGATCGTCGTGACGCAGAGTGATGTGCGCGCCATCCAGCTGGCCAAGGCGGCGCTGTACGCCGGCATCAAGCTGCTGATGCAGCATCAGGGCATCGCACGCGTCGACGCCATCACGCTCGCCGGCGCGTTCGGCTCGTACATCGACCCGCAGCATGCCATGATCCTGGGCATGATCCCGGACTGCCCGCTGGAGCGGGTGCAGGCCGTCGGCAATGCCGCCGGAGATGGCGCCCGGATCGCCCTGCTGAATGTGGGGCAACGCGCCGAGGCGGCACGCCTGGCGGGCTGGGTGCAGCACGTCCAGACGGCCACCGAGCCCAACTTCCAGGAAGAGTTCGTGGGGGCCATCGCCTTCCCCCATGCCAGCGACGAGTTCCCACATCTGGAGGGAGTCCTGCCCTCCAGACTGCCGAGCAGCCCGACGGCCGGCGCGGGCGGACCCGCCGCCGCCGATCATCGAGATCACTCTCTTGAGGGAGACCATGAGCGACGAACTGGATGTGACCAAACTGGAAACGCCGGAGCTGATGGACCAGATGAAGGACGACCTGTACGACGGCCTGGCCGATCAGGTCGTCGCCGGGGTCCATGAACTGCTGCGGCGGAATATGACGCCCTATGACGTGCTGACCAAGGTGCTGGTGGCCGGGATGGACGTCGTGGGCGTGGATTTCCGCGACGGCGTGCTGTTCGTCCCCGAAGTGCTGATGGCGGCCAAGTCGATGAAGGCCGGGATGGAAATCCTGCGCCCGAAACTGGCCGAGACCGGCGCGCCGCAGATCGGCACGATGGTCATCGGTACGGTCAAGGGCGACATCCACGACATCGGCAAGAATCTGGTGGGCATGATGATGGAAGGCGCCGGATTCCAGGTGGTCAACCTCGGGATCAATGTCGACGCCGATGCCTTCCTGGCCGCGATCCGCGAGCACAAGCCGGCCATCGTGGGCATGAGCGCCTTGCTGACGACGACCATGCCCTACATGGCCGTCGTGATCAAGGCGATGCAGGAGGCCGGGGTGCGCAAGGACATCATCGTCCTGGTGGGGGGCGCGCCGCTGAACGCGGCATTCGCCGAGGAAATCGAGGCCGATGCCTACTGCCGCGACGCGGCCGTCGCCGTCGAGACGGCCAAGAAGCTGATCGCCATCCGACGCAGTTAGCGGGAGGGGTGTCCGATGGGAGTCTGGGAGACGCTGCTCGCCCGGCCGGGACTGATCCTGGCCGACGGGGGGATGGGGACGATGCTGATGGAGCTCGGGCTCCAGTTCGGCGCGTCGCCCGAACTGTGGAACGTGGAGCACCCGGATCGGGTGCGGCAGGTGCACCGCGGGTACCTCCAGGCCGGGTCGCGCATCGTGCTGACGAACACCTTTGGCGGCAATCGCCTGCGGCTTGGCCTGCACAACTTGCAGGACCGCGTCGTAGAGCTCAACCGGGCCGCGGCCGGGTTGGTGCGCCAGGAAGTCGAGGCGGCGGGAGGTTCGGCGGTCGTGGCCGGCGATATCGGTCCCAGCGGCGGCATCCTGGCGCCCCTGGGTGAATTGGAGCCGGCGCAGGCGGTGGAGGCATTCGCCGAGCAAGCCGGCGGCCTGATCCAGGGCGGGGTGGACGTCCTGTGGATCGAAACCCTCTCCAGCCTGGAGGAGATGCGAGCGGCGGTGGATGGCGCGCGGCAGGCGTCGCGCGACATCCCGATCGTGGCGACGATGACGTTCGATACGCGCGGCCGGACGATGATGGGTGTCACGCCGGAGCAGGCCGTGCAGGAGCTCTCGTCCTGGGGGCTCGCCACATTCGGCGCCAACTGCGGCAACGGCCCCGATGAGATCCTGGCGGTCATCACCAAGATGCACGCCGCCGCTCCGCAGGCCGCGCTGGTGGCCAAGGCGAATGCCGGCGTACCCAAGTTGGAGAAGGGGCGCGCCGTGTACGGCGCGGGGCCGGAGGAGATGGCGCGCTATGCCACGGCCGTCGCCGATGCCGGCGCCCGGATCATCGGGGCATGCTGCGGCAGCACACCCCGGCACCTCGAGGCCATGGCGGCCGCCCTGAAGGGGAGGCTGGCATCCTGACCACACCTGCACCGGACGGCGAGGCCCGGACCGCACTGATCGCGTGCGGTGCGCTGGCGCGTGAGGTCCTGGCCCTGCGCCAGAAACACGGCTGGCGCGCCGATGTCCTGGCGGTGCCTTCGCTGCTGCACAACCACCCCGACCGAATCCCGGCGGCTGTGCAGGCGCGGATCCGACAGGCCCGGGAACGCTACGCTCGGGTGATCGTCGTCTACGGCGACTGTGGAACCGGCGGCCAGCTCGATCGCCTGTTGCAGGCCGAGGGCGTCGAACGCATCGCCGGGCCGCACTGCTACGAGATGTTCGCCAACGGGCGGTTCGAGCGGCTGATGACCGAAGCGCTCGGCACGTTCTTCCTCACCGACTACCTGGTGGGGTCGTTCGAACCACTGGTCATCAAGCGCCTGGGCCTCGATCGGCATCCGGAGCTTGGCCCAGGACTACTTCGCCAACTACACCCGCGTGGTGTACCTGGCCCAGCGCGATGAGCCGGGGCTGCGCGCCGCCGCTCGGGCGGCGGCCGATCGGCTGGGATTGCCGTTGACGGTGGAACAGGTCGGATACGGTGCGCTTGAGTCGAGGCTGGTGGAGGTGATGGAACGATGACAACCACGTGCGAGATTCTGTACTGGCGCGACATCCCGGCGCAGGTGAAGACCAGGGCGGGGCGACAGCGCGCCGCACGGCAGCTCAGCGAACGATTCCAGCAGGCGATCGATGTGGCCGCGATGCGCTCCGGGATGAGCGGGACCGACGACTATCTGGCGGAGTGGAAATCACGCCCGGCGCCTGATCGCGAAGAGCCGCCTGAACCGGCGGCCGAGATTCTGGCCGCTGAACTGGAACGCACGTACACGCCTGAGCGCCTTTCGAATCTCGCCAACAACGGCGGCGCGGAGGGCTAGGCCCACCCCCTCTCCCTGAACGGGAGAGGGTCGGGGTGAGGGTCATGTCCTGGATCCAGAATCACCCGCACGTCCTCGAGGTTGCCTACAGCCGCGCGCAAGCAGCGTTGCAGCCGTTCCGTCGCTGGCTGCGCCGCGGCGGCGCGATCGAGCGCCTGTTCATCGTCGGCGAGATAGCCACCAAAGGCCCGATCTTCGATTGCCGGATGTGCGGGCAGTGCATCCTGCACAGTACCGGCATGACCTGCCCGATGACCTGCCCCAAGACGATGCGCAACGGACCCTGCGGCGGCGTGCGGCTCGACGGGAACTGCGAGGTCAGGCCCGAGATGCCCTGCGTCTGGCTCCAGGCCTGGGAGCGCTCGAAACGGATGCCGGCCTTCGGGGACGAGATCCTCCTTCTCCAGCCGCCGGTCGATCGCCGGTTGGAGGGCACCTCAGCCTGGATCAATGAGGCCACCGGCGAGGGTGCGCGGATGCCTCCGGGATGGGGGGCATGAGCGAGCCATCGCGCCTGGAGCGCGTCCTGCGTTCGGGACGGTTCGCGGTGACCGCCGAGCTCAACCCGCCGGACAGTGCGGACCCCATGGCGGTCTACGACCGGGCCCTGGTGTTGGCGACGGTGTGCGATGCCATCAACGCCACCGACGCCTCCGGCGCCAACGTGCACATGTCGAGCGTCGGTGTGTGCGCCCTGCTCACGCGCGCCGGATACGAACCGGTGCTCCAGGTGTCGTGCCGCGACCGGAACCGGATCGCCATCCAGGGCGATCTGCTGGGCGCAGCCGCCATGGGCGTGCGCAACGTGCTGTGCCTGACCGGGGACGGCGTCCAGGCCGGCGATCAACCGGAGGCCAAGCCGGTCTTCGACCTGGACTCGACCTCGCTGTTGCGAACGGCGCGCATGCTGCGCGATCAGGGCCGCTTCCTGAGCGGGCGCAAGCTCGATGCCCGGCCGCAGTTCTTCCTGGGGGCGGCCGCCAATCCGTTTGCTCCCCCGTATGACGTGCGCGCCGTTCAGATGTCCAAGAAGGTCAGCGCCGGGGCGCAATTCATCCAGACCCAGTACTGCTTCGATCTGCCGCGCCTGCGCGCGTTCATGGCCCAGGTCGAAGACCTGGGATTGCATGGAAAGGTGTGCGTCCTGGTGGGCGTGGGGCCGCTGCGCTCGGCCAGAGCCGCGGAGTGGATGCGGACACACGTCCCCGGCGTCCACATCCCCGACGAGGTCGTGCGGCGTTTGGCCGGCGTCCCGGCCGACCGCCAGGGCCGCGAGGGACGCGACCTGTGTGTGGAGATCATTCGGCAGGTCCGTGACGTGCCCGGCGTGTGCGGCGTGCACGTGATGGCCTATCGCCAGGAAGAGTTGGTCGCAGAGATCATCGAGGCCGCCGGCTTGCTGCCCAGGGGCGTGCCTTCGGCCGGCAACTTCAGCCCGCAAGGACCCGAGGAGAAACCCATCTGATGGATACCATCCTGCGCTCGCCCACCAAGGAAGTGCTCATCGGCCCGGACCATCCCTTCGTGATCATCGGCGAACGGATCAACCCCACCGGCCGCTCGAAGCTGGCGGTCGAGATGGCCGCCGGCAACTACGACCGCGTGCGGGCGGATGCGCTCGCCCAGGTGCAGGCCGGGGCCCAGGTGCTCGACGTGAACGCCGGCATCCCGATGGCCGATGAGCCCGCCATCCTGGCCGAGGCCATCCGCGTCGTGCAGGAGGTGACCGACGTCCCGATCAGCATCGATTCGTCGATCATCAAGGCCCTGGAATCCGGCCTGGCGGCGGTGAAGGGCAAGGCGCTGATCAACTCCGTGACGGGGGAGGAGGAGCGCCTGGAGGCCGTCCTGCCGCTGGCCAAGCGCTACGGGGCGGCGATCATCGGCGTGTCGAACGACGAGACCGGGATCTCACAGGATCCGGACGTGCGCTTCGAGGTGGCGCGTCGAATCGTGGAGCGAGCCGAGAAGCTCGGCATCCCGCGTCAGGACGTGTTGATTGATCCGCTGGTTCTGCCGGTCGGTGCGGTGGGAACGGCCGGGGCGGCGGTCTTTCGGCTGCTGCGCCGGCTGCGCGACGAGTTGGGCGTCAACACCGTCTGCGGGGCGTCGAACGTTTCCTTTGGGTTGCCCGATCGCGTGACTCTCAACGGCGCCTTCCTGGCGATGGCCATGGCCAGCGGCCTGACCAGCGCCATCACCAATCCGCTGGAGGAAAGCATCCGCAAACAGATCCTGGCGGCCAACGTGATGATGGGTCACGATGAGAACTGCATGCGCTGGCTGAAGGCGGCGCGCCAGGCAGCCAAAGCCGAGGGCGGTGCGGAGGCCGAGCGCGCTTCACGCCGGGAACGGCGACGAGGCGAAGCGGCGGGCTAACCGCGCACGGAAACGAGAACCGCCCGGCCGATCGGTCGGGCGGTGTCGCGTGCGCCTGCCATGCTCCTCAATCGGGACGGACGGCGTCCTCCAGCCAGCGCGAGAAATCGGCCGACGCCAGGATGCCCTCCGCCCGCTCCCACCGCCCGCTGGCATAGCCCCAGAAGTCGTAGTCCAGCTTCGAGACCTTGGCCTGAATAGCGCCCCACAGCGTCCAGCCGACGTCGGACATCAGCGCGTACAGGCGCATGCGCGCCAGCAGGTGACGGGCCGGCTGCCCGAAGTAGGCCTGGCACAACTCGGCGTAGCGCGCCTCGTCGTACTGGATCTCCTGGCAGGTATTGCCGAGCTCGAAGCACGGGTCGTTGTTCCCGCTGTACTCGAAGTCGATCAGCCGCAGGATCGCCCCGTCGTCGATGTAGTTCTCGGCCAGCAGGTCGTTGTTGCAGGGGACGGTCGGCAGCGCCCGGGCGCCGACGGCCTGCTCGATGCGCGCCACCGTGGGCAGGCGTTCGAGGTAGGTTGCCGGGATGCGCACTTCATGCTCGCCCACCATCTGCAGATAGAACTCGATCAGGCGAAACATGTTGAAGTCTTTCAGAAAGCGCGGGCCGGCGTGCAGGCGCAGCAAAGAACGGGCGATGCGGGTCGGCATCCCGGGCGCCTGCAGGCTTTCATTCGACATCGTCTTGCCCGGGATGAACTCGAGGACCATCACATCCTGGTCCGCCAGGTAATGAATCACCCGGGGACCAACGCCCGCCTCGGCGGATGCGCGCGTGTTGTGGTATTCGTTCTTGCGATCGACGGCCAGCAGCTCGGTGCTGGCGCCCGGGATGCGGACGAAGTACGGCGTGCCGTCGACCTCCACGCGGAAGTTGGTGTTGGTCAGGCCCCCCGAAAGCGGCTGGGCCGATACGCCCCGCCCCTTCCAGGCAGGAATCCGTGCGATGACCTCATCGATGCTGATGGTCATACCCAACTCCTGGACCCAGGGTGTCTGCTGGACCGGCAGGGGCGACCCATGGGTCGCCCCTGCGTTGGATGCCGCGACCGGCAGGCCCGCCTACAGCCGCAGGCGATCGCCCTTCGGATCGTACTGCACGTCGTCGGCCACTTCCGCCGCGATGCGCTTTCCGAAGACCTCCACCTCGAGTTTCGTGCCGGCCTTGGCCTGTGCCATGGGCAGGTAGGCATAGGCGATGTTGCGCTTGACCGTGAAACCATAACCGGAGCTGCGCAGCCGGCCAACCACCTCGGAGCCCAGCAGGACCGCCTCGCCGCCGTAGATCGTCAGGTAGTCCTCGCCACCGATCAGCAGAGTGCACAGTCGCTGCGTGATCCCCTGTTCCTTGATCTTCGCCAGGGCGGAGCGCCCGACGAACTCGCCCTTGTTCATCCGCACGCAGAACCCCAGCCCGGCGCTGTAGGGGTTCTCGGTCATGGTCACGTCCATGCTGTAGTAGCGATACCCCTTCTCGAGCCGAAGGGCGTCCAGGACCTTGTAGCCTCCCGGCTCGATGCCGAACTTCTCGCCGGCGGCGTACAGAGCGTCCCAGACGTGCAGCGCGCGCTCGATGGGTACATAGAACTCCCAGCCGAGCTCGCCGACGTACGTGACGCGCTGGGCAAGCACCGGGACGCCCAGGACGTCAATGACGGCCGAGCTCATGTAGGGAATCGCCTGATTGGAGACATCGCTCTTGGAGACCACCTGCAGCACGTCACGCGCCTTCGGCCCCCACAGCCCGATCGTCGCCAGTTCCTCGGTGACGTCGCGGATCTCCACCGGCGGATCGTCGGGGCGTACGCCCATGCGCACGAAGCCCAGGTCGTTACCGATGAAGTTGGAGCCGGTGACCAGGCGGAAGTGATCCGCCGCCAACCGGGTGATGGTCACGTCGGCCTCGACGTTGCCCCTGGTATTGAGGAACTGGGTGTAGACCGCCCGTCCGACCGGAACATCCATCTGGCTGTCGGCCAGCCGCTGCAGCAGGGGCAGGGCGCCGGGACCGCGCAGGTCGATCTTGCCGAACGAGGACATATCGAAGATCGCCACGCGCTCGCGGCAGGCGGTGTGCTCCTGTCGGAGGCGCTCGAAGTACGGCGGCCGTGTCCAGCCCCACTCGCGTTGATCGGCGCCCATGCGCCGCGTCGGCTTGCCGGGCTGGAAGTAGTTCACCCGCTCCCAGCCGTTCTTCTCGCCGAAAACCGCCCCGAGTTCCTGCAGCCGGCCATGGACCGGGCTGACGCGGCGCGGGCGGGCCCATTCGTTCTCGTCGTTCGGGTAGCGCAGCAGGTAGTAGTACTTGACGCCCTCGCGCGTGCGCTCGGCGGCATACGATGGGTCGGAGTAGTAGCGGCCGAAGCGCCAGGCGTGGAAGCCGAAGACGTCCAGCGACGGCTCGCCGTCGACGATCCACTCGGCCAGGACTTTGCCCATCCCGCCTGCGCCGCCGTAGCCATTGAGGGACAGGCCCGCCGCGCACCAGAAACCGCGCACGCCCGGCAGCGGTCCCAGGAGCGGCCGGCTGTCCGGCGTGTACGCTCCAGGGTGCCGGACGATGGTGACAATCTCGGCCTGATCGAGGAACGGGAGGCGCCGAATGGTGCCCTCGAGCAGAGGCTCGAACTGATCGTAATCGCCCGGCAGGGCCTTGCCGCCGTGCTCCCAGGGCACGCCGTCCACCCAGCGCGCGATCGGGTTGAGCTCGTAGCCCCCGACGACGATTCCGCCCGACTCCTCGCGCAGATACACCAGGTTGTCGGGATCGCGTACGCACGGCGTCTGATGCGGGAGCTCCTTGCCCGGGACGGCCTTGAGGGCAATGTGCTGGTGATCGACCGGCGTGGTGGGAATGTGCAGGCCGGCCATCGCCGCCACCTGCGGTCCCCACAGCCCGGCGGCATTCACCACGATCTCGGTTCGAACGTCGCCCTGAGTCGTGCGCACCTTGCGCAGTTCGCCCTGCGGCGAGATCTCGAAGCCGGTCACGCGCGTGTCGGTGTGGACCGACACGCCCATCTCGCGCACGCGGCGGGCGAGGTCGGTCGTGGTCAGATACGGATCGAGGTGGCCGTCGCGCGGCAGGTAGATGGCACCGTACAGGCTGTCCCTGGAGAGGGAGGGGAACAGCTTGAGGGTCTCGTCGGGGGAGATGACCTCGCACTCGAGGCCGATGGCCTTGGCCTGGCTGATGTTGCGCTGCAGCTCCTTCAGCTGCGCCTCGCTCGAGGCCAGGCGCAGGCTGCCGACGTGCTGGATCAGCCCGAGTTCGCTGAAGAGGTCGATGCTGTACTTGCGGATCTGCATCAACGTGGGCGAGGTGTGGAACTGCGTGACCAGGCCGGCGGCCCAGCCCGATTCGCCGCTGGCGATCTCGCCCTTCTCCAGCAGCATCACGTCTTTCCACCCCAGCTTGGCCAGATGATACGCAACGCTGACGCCCATGATGCCGCCGCCAATCACGACGACCCTGGCTTGATCCTTCATGCCGACCTCCAGACGGAAGAAGTTTGTGGCGGACGCATCCGGGAACACCCCTGCGGCACCCCGTCGCTGGCGAAGGCGGCGGGGTATCGCAGAGGCCGGAGGGCCGGCGAGCCGGCCCTCCGGTGATGCGTGAGCAGCTTACTCGGGCGGGATCTCCTTGAAGGCGAAGTCGACGTTGATGCCGCGCGTCTTCTGCTGGTTCTTGACGATCAGGTACCAGACGGCGGACAGGACGATGATCCCGAAGGCGATGATCTGCGCCCACAAGCCCTTCGGGAAGTCGGCGAAGTTCCAGTTGCCGAGCACGCCCAAGGCCGGGGCGAGCAGGAAGGCGACGACCATGGCCATGCCGAAGCCGCCGCCGATCATGCCCAGCGCCGAGAGCCAGGGCGCCTTATCCCCGCGCATCCAGCCGCCGAGGTGCGTGCGCATCGGGTACAGGAACACCACCACCGCGGCGATGGCGCCGAGGCGCACGAGCCAGACGAGGATCGCGCCGGCAAACGCCTGCGGAGCGAGCACCCACGCGGTCCAGATGAAGGCCGCCACGCCGAGCAGGGTAAAGAGCAGGGCGACCAGACCATTGACCGTGTACTTGGAGCCAGGCGATGCTTGGTAGACGTCCTTGGCGCGGTACGGCAGCAGAGCGCCGGCCAGGCAGGTGATGACGAAGACGTAGCCGCAGCCGAAGGTGACACCCAGCGTCAGCCCGACCCAGCCCGGCACCAGGTTGTAGGCGAAGATGATCGGGATGCTGGCCAGGAAGTAGGCCACGTGGGCGTTGACCGGCGTGTGGTAGCGCTCGTTGACCTTGCTGACCCACTCGGGCAGCAGCCGGTCGAGGCTCATGGCCACCATCACGCGTGTCATGCCGATGTAGCAGTTGTGCACGATCTGGTGCGAGTTGAGGATGTAGCCCAGGCCGATGAGCAGGACGACGATCGGGCTGGCGGTGACGGCCACGGCGATGATGTTCGGCCACAGGTAGAAGCCGCCCACCGTCGCCTCGGGGATCAGCGACCAGTACCCGGCGCCGGCTACATACAAGAACTGCGGCCCGGCCAGGCGCTCCAGCCCGGCGGCGATCAGGGCCAGCAGGATGCCGGTGACGATCAGCGAACCGACGATGATGATCGACTGGTTCTTGAACGAGCGGGCATCCTTGATCTCGCCGTTCTGCTGGGCCGAGTACGTGGCCCACTGCAGCGAGGTCCAGGCGATGGGGGCCACGAGCAGCGTGGCGAGTAAGGAGGGCGGCGGGTTAAGGTCGATCCCGGCGGCAGCGACGGCGTCGACCGCCGTCTGGTAGAAATTGGCGCCGCCACCGGACGCGACGGCGAAGGCGTTCAGCCGTTCGACGAACTGCGCCGGCGGGGTGAAGAACAGCACGGCGAACATCACGCCAAAGGCGATCAGTACGACATACCACATCACCCACTGCAGACGGACGTAGTTCTTGAAGCCGGAGCACAGGATCACCAGGGCAACGAAGGCATTGATGATGCTGGTGATGATGATCCCGGTCGACTGGGTGAACCACACGCCGAGGTTGGAGAGGCCGGGGCTCTGCAACGTCGCCCCCAGCCCCAGGAACAGCGGGGCGAAGCCCAGGTAGGAGAGCAGCCAGCCGGACAGGGCTACCCACTGCAGGATCCAGATCACGTAGCCGGACATCACCACGGTGAAGGCCGTGCCGCCGCCGAACACGCGGCTCTCGAACACGTAGTCACCGCCGGAGCGGGGCAGGGCCGTCGAGAGCCACACGTAGGCGAAGGCGATCGGGATCTCGATCAGCATGGCGAGCAGGATGCCCCAGACCAGCCTGCCGCCCGGCAGCGCACCGGGCGCCCACAGGTAGGTCCAGGGGAAGATCAGGCCCATGGTCAGGATGTTATAGACGAAGGCAGAGTACGGAGACATGACCCGCACGAGGCCGGAGGCTTTGCGGGTAAAGACCTCAGGGATTGCGGTCGCAGTTGCCATTGCATCTCCTCCAAAGGATCAGACGATTCCACGAAACCGACGTGCACACGCAGCGTTGAGCTCTCTGACGCACCTCCTTGGCACAGCGGGCAGGCGAGGGTCTACCCGGATGTCATCTGGTAGCCGTCGACCTTTCCATCCGAAAGATTAATCAGGACGCCCCGGAGACGGCCCTCGCCGTACTCACTCCCGGGGTTCACACACAGCGTGCGGCCGATGCGAGCCGCGGCGGCGGATTCATGGATGTGGCCGTGCAGGCCGAGGACAGGCTGGTGGGTCTCGATCGCCTTGCGCACCGACTGACTGCCGGCGCCGTGCATGACGAGCTGGCCGGCCTTGACGATCGGCGCCGGCGGATCGGTGTTCCAGTCCAGCTCGGGACACGTGTCGAGGGTCGAAGTCCTTGGGGGGATCGTGGAAGTTGAACACGCAGTTCCGCATGTCGGTCACCTGGGCGATCATGCCGTCGATGATCCGCCCCAGCTCGTCGTCGGAGACCTCGCGGGGTGTCTTCCACGGCGTGGGGGTGCTGTTGCCGACGCTGATCATCGCGTGCCGATCGTCGATCGGGACGACGATGCCTTCGCAGTCGATGAACGACTGAGCGCCGGAGGCCTTGATCGCCTCCAGCACGTCCGGGTAATCGTCATTGCCGCCGGTCACGTAGCACTTGATGCCCGTCCCGGCCAGCCGCGACTCGGCCAGCTCGATCCACGCCTCCAGGCGCTGGCGCGCCAGCGTGTGGAAGAGGGCATCGACCGCCGCCGGGTCGGCCGAGAGGCTGCGGAACTCCTCCTCGGTCATGATCTTGGCGTAGAAGCCGAGCATGCCGAGTCGCTCCATCAACCCCTGGAGTGCTTCCTCGGACTCGATCGACTCGGTCGTGCCTTGCAGCGTGGCGCGGTAGCGGCCGGCGCCTTCGCGGATGATCGGGACGGCGACCTTGCCGATGATGTCCCCGCCCATCACCAGCACCTGGGCGTCGTAGAACTTGCCGGCGTTCAGGAACTTGCGGTAGGTGCGCTCCGAACCGTGCACGTCGGTGGCGAAAAACAGGCGGGTGGCCTTGCCGGAGTCCTTCTTGCCGATGAGGGGCATTCCCGTCTCCTGGGGTTACGGTTCCGAAGTCTCGTGGCCGTTGTCGCCTGCTTCGGGCCCTGCCAGCACGACGTTGACCGAGCGCGCCTTGAGCTCGGCGCGCGATTCGGGGGACAGCCCGGTGTCGACCACCAGGGTGTGGACCTGGTCGAGCGAGGCGATCTCGAAATTGGAGACCACGCCCCACTTGCTGTGGTCGGCGACAATCACCACCGGCCCGCGGGTGCGGTCGACCATCGTCTGGGCGATCTCGGCCTCGACGCTCGACGGCGTGGTGCAGCCAAACTTCAGGCTGATGCCGTCCACGCCGATGAACGTCAGGCCGGCGCAGAACTGCCGCAGCTGGTCGTTGGCAAAGCGGCCGACGGTCGACACCGCCCGGGGACGGAAGGAGCCGCCGAGCAGGATGACCTCGAAGGGGGTCTCGCGCGCGTCGGTGGCGGCCGTGATGTTGTTGGTGACCAGGATCAAGTTGCTCAGGTCGGTCCGGGCGCGCAGAGCTCGCAGGACTTCCGTGGTGGTCGTGCCGGAGTTGAGCAGGACGGTGTCGCCGTCCTTGACCAGGGCCGCGGCCGCCCGGCCGATCCATCGCTTCTCGTCCGGGTGGGCCAGGGCCGAGTGGGAGTAGGCCGGCTCGAGGGGCATGCGTTGGCTGAGGATCGCACCGCCGTAGGCGCGCTCGACAACCCCCTGCCGTTCGAGCCATTCCAGGTCGCGGCGGATGGTCGCTTCGGAGGCGCCGAGCATTTCGGAGAGCACCGACGATCGCACGATCTGGTGGATCTCCAGGTACTCCCGGATCATCCGGTGGCGTTGGGCCGGAATCAGCGTCTTGGACATCGTTTCCCTGTAAACGATTACAGAGACGCATGCAGGACAGACTTCGACCGACGGACGGGTGCAGGCCCATTATGAGGGATTCTGACGAGATTTGCAAGCAGCGTCCGAAAGCCGGTCAATCTTGAGGCCTGGACCGCCCGGAGGGGTTACAACACGCAGGTCTGCGTAGGACCACAATACCGAAGCTTTGAGCGGCAGGCGTTTGGGGGAACGGCCCGGTGATCGCCGCGGGTGAAGGCTGATGACTGATTTTGGAAGGGTTTGTGCCAGCCTGCGCTTTCGGCTATAATGACGGCGTTCGCAACCGTTTGCAGGTCACCTTCCTCCAAGGGTCAACGCGATGCCAGAATCCGCCGTCGGGATGGGGCAGCAGGACCGGGCAGAACGCGAGCGCTTTGAGAACGAGGTGCGCCGCATCGTCGAGGCCGGAACGGCAGCCGGGGTCACCTTGCGCCTGCTCGGGTCCCTCGCCTTCCAATTCCACTGCCCGGCCATGGGATCGCTGCAAGAGAAGATGGGCCGCGCCTACACCGATATCGACTTCGCCGGCTACGGGCGGGAATCCAAGAACGTCCGCGCCCTGATGGCCGGCCTGGGCTACTCGGAAGACAAGGAAGTGTGGGTGGTCTCCGAAGGCAGCCGGGCGATCTTCAACCATCCCGGGCTCAAGCTGCACGTCGACGTGTTCTACGAGAAGCTGGATTTCAGCCACGTCATCCCCTGGGCCGGACGCCTGGAGATGGACTCGCCCACGCTGCCGCTGGCCGAGATGCTCCTGGAGAAGATGCAGATCGTGCAGATCAACGAGAAGGACGTGATCGACACGATCATGCTCCTGCTCGAGCATCCCCTGGGAGATCACGACCGCGAAACGATCAACATGAACCGCGTCGCCAAGCTTTGCTCGGACGAATGGGGGCTGTGGCGCACGGTGACGATGAACCTGAAGAAAGTGCGCCAGCTGGCCGCCGGCTACCCCCAACTCACCGAACAACAGAAGAATGACGTGGCGATCCAGATCGATGGGGCGCTGGCGCATCTCGAAGCCTCGCCCAAGTCGATGGCCTGGCGCATGCGCGCCCGGGTCGGGGATCGGGTGAAATGGTACAAGGACGTCGACGAAGTCATGTAGGCGCCCTGCGACCGGCGCCAGGCCGGGGAGGCCTGCGATGAAGAAGACCGTCGCGCGACTTGATGCACCGGGGCCTGATCACCTGCAAGACCACCACCACGCTGGGCCAGGTGGCCACGCTGTTGACCGAACACCACGTGCACGCCCTGATCGTCACCGACCGTGACGGCCGGCCGGTGGGCGTGATCAGCGACTTCGACCTGCTGGCCGGGGAATGGCTGTCCACCGACGAGGCCAGCCTGGCGACCATGCGCGCCCTGACCGCCGGCGACCTGATGACCACCCCGATCGACATGGTCGAGGCCGACGTCCCGGCGCACCTCGCCGCCCACCGCATGGTCGATGAGGGCATCAGCCGCCTGCTGGTCACCGAGAAGGGCAAGCCGGTCGGCGTGGTGTCGATCTCCGATTTCGTCGCCAACCTGGCCGAGACGCAGACGGTGAAGCGCGGCACGGTCGAGGATGTGATGTCGCGCGCCATGCTCATCACCCGGCAGGAAACCCCGATCGTCGACGTGGCCCGGGTGATGACCAGCGCCCACTTCCGTTCGGTGATCGTGGTGGAGGACGGCGGCAAGCCGATCGGTGTGGCCAGCGGGCTCGACCTGCTGTCCTTCTGCAGCGAGGAAGGCTGCCACAACGTTCCGGTGGTCCAGGCGATGCACGATGCCCTGACCATCTCCCCGTCGGCCAGCCTGCGCCAGGCCGCCACGCTGATGATCGAGAAGCACCACCACCGACTGGTGGTCATCGATCCGAAGGCGCCGGACAGCGTCCCGCTGGGAGTGATCTCGAGCTTCGACATTGTGGCCGAGATGGCGCAGGCGGGGTCGGTCTGGCAGCCGTAAAGCCCGTGCGCCGGCCCAGGGGCCGGCGATCCCGGGCGTTGTGACACTCATCACTTGACCGGCTCGTACGGCGGCAGTAGGTTGAGCCAGAGCCGGTCAGACCCGCCGCAGGCCCCCTCCGGAGGGCTGCGGGCTTTATCGTGTTCGGGATGACGCGCGTCACGCAGACTGGTGGTGCCACGCGTGGGACGACCTGCGAAAGGAGGTGGCCACCGACACACCTGAGGAGTGGATCGCCGGGGGGCCGGGAGCCAGCCATCATCCTGTCTTCGCATTATCTGGCCCAACCCCCACCCTCCCGGGAGGA